>NZ_CP095413.1:3981250-4597500 GCF_023016285.1 Muricauda sp. SCSIO 64092 | reverse complement strand
TATTCCAAAATGAACCTTAAGCCCCCCTGCCCTTAGGGCATCTCCCCAAAGGGGGGAAGGTTTCCCTTCAACTCTCCCCCTTGGGGGGAGCCGGAGGGGGCTTCGTGGAGAATACCGGAGTCGAACCGGTGGCCTTCCCGACCAATGGTCGGGACGCTCTGGCACCATGCTGCCATTTCCCTTTCAGTATTCCAAAATGAACCTTAAGCCCCTCTGCCCCTAGGGCATCTCCCCAAAGGGGGGAAGGTTTCCCTTCAACTCTCCCCCTTGGGGGGAGCCGGAGGGGGCTTCGTGGAGAATACCGGAGTCGAACCGGTGGCCTCCTGCGTGCAAGGCAGGCGCTCTAGCCAGCTGAGCTAATTCCCCATTCCCGGAATTCAGAACTTAGAATTCAGAATTCAGAATGCCAGAATCCCCAACTTCCAGAATTTCCTGTTCAATACCCCTCAATGAACTTCGTAGCCTCGGGAAGGCTTGCTTCGACTGCGCCCAGCACAGGCCTCTCGCCGTTCCCCGACCTTGTAGTCTCGGGCAGGCTCGAACTGCCGACCTCTACATTATCAGTGTAGCGCTCTAACCAGCTGAGCTACGAGACTGCTTCAACGATCCATTAAGGAAAATGCAATACGACAGCGCAAAATTGGACAAGGACCACCTATCCGCCCGGAACGGGACTCCGCCGGACGCCCCGCTTTCTCTAGAAAGGAGGTGTTCCAGCCGCACCTTCCGGTACGGCTACCTTGTTACGACTTAGCCCTAGTTACCGGTCTTGCCCTAGGCCGCTCCTCGCGGTGACGGACTTCAGGCACTCCCGGCTTCCATGGCTTGACGGGCGGTGTGTACAAGGCCCGGGAACGTATTCACCGCACCATGGCTGATGTGCGATTACTAGCGATTCCAGCTTCACGGGGTCGAGTTGCAGACCCCGATCCGAACTGAGACCGGCTTTGTAGATCCGCTCCCCCTCACGGGGTGGCTTCCCTCTGTACCGGCCATTGTAGCACGTGTGTGGCCCAGGACGTAAGGGCCGTGATGATTTGACGTCGTCCCCACCTTCCTCTCGGTTTGCACCGGCAGTCCCGTTAGAGTCCCCATCTTTACATGCTGGCAACTAACGGCAGGGGTTGCGCTCGTTATAGGACTTAACCTGACACCTCACGGCACGAGCTGACGACAACCATGCAGCACCTTGCAGTCGGTCCGAAGAAAAGGGTATCTCTACCCTATGCAGACTGCATTTAAGCCCTGGTAAGGTTCCTCGCGTATCATCGAATTAAACCACATGCTCCACCGCTTGTGCGGGCCCCCGTCAATTCCTTTGAGTTTCATTCTTGCGAACGTACTCCCCAGGTGGGACACTTATCACTTTCGCTTGGCCACGGAGTCCGAAGACCCCACAGCTAGTGTCCATCGTTTACGGCGTGGACTACCGGGGTATCTAATCCCGTTCGCTCCCCACGCTTTCGTCCATCAGCGTCAGTACATGGTTGGCCACCTGCCTTCGCGATCGGTGTTCTATGTGATATCTATGCATTTCACCGCTACACCACATGTTCCGGCAACCCCACCATGACTCAAGACCTGCAGTATCAAAGGCAGTCCCACGGTTGAGCCGTGGCCTTTCACCCCTGACTTACAGGCCCGCCTACGGACCCTTTAAACCCAATGATTCCGGATAACGCTCGGACCCTCCGTATTACCGCGGCTGCTGGCACGGAGTTAGCCGGTCCTTATTCTTACGGTACCGTCAACCAGGTACTCGTACCTGGGTTTCTTCCCGTACAAAAGCAGTTTACAACCCATAGGGCCGTCATCCTGCACGCGGCATGGCTGGATCAGTCTTCCGACCATTGTCCAATATTCCTCACTGCTGCCTCCCGTAGGAGTCTGGTCCGTGTCTCAGTACCAGTGTGGGGGATCCCCCTCTCAGGGCCCCTAACCATCGTTGCATTGGTAGGCCGTTACCCTACCAACTAGCTAATGGTACGCATGGCCATCCCTGTCCGATAAATCTTTAATCCCGACGCCCATGCAGGGTCGGGATACCATGGGGCATTAATCCACGTTTCCATGGGCTATTCCCCTGACAGGGGCAGGTTCCATACGCGTTCCGCACCCGTGCGCCACTCGTCATCAGGTTGCAAGCAACCTATGTTACCGTTCGACTTGCATGTGTTAGGCCTGCCGCTAGCGTTCATCCTGAGCCAGGATCAAACTCTCCATCGTTGTACCGTTGATAGTACTTTATGACTATTCCGGGACACCCGACCGAAAACCCGATCCAGAGCTTCAAAATGGTTCTTGTCTTAATTCTACGCTGTCGTAGTACATCATCCCAATGAACTTATCCCCCTTCCCGTTGTTCCGACCCAAAAATGGACCGCCGTTCCAAGGAATCTACCCTGCTTTACCAGCAAAGCGGGTGCAAATATAGATACCTTTTTCCGCCCCAACAAAATGTTTGAGGATAAAATTTTAAAAAAAATTCAACACTTTGACTTACAGCTGTTTAAAACCATAATGAATCCCATTGTCGTTTTTGGAATGGATGAATCAATAGCCAGCATATCGTATTCCATTACTTTCAGTGTTTCTTTCTATTGATACTTCTAGGTGAGATGTTATCTTTGCCCTCTGTTTAAACAACCGAAATAGTGGGAACAATACAAATAAGCCTACCAGATGGTGCGGTCAAAGAAATGCCAAAAGGAAGTACTCCTTTGGAAGTAGCCAAGTCTATAAGTGAAGGTCTTGCTCGCAATGTAATATCCGCAAAATATGACGAAAACACCATAGAAGTTACCACCCCGTTGGAGACCGATGGAAAACTGACCTTATTTACATGGAACAATGATGGGGGCAAAAAAGCCTTCTGGCATTCTTCTTCGCATGTTTTGGCACAGGCCCTTCAGGAGTTGTACCCAGGGATAAAACTGACGATTGGGCCCGCCATAGAAAACGGTTTTTACTATGATGTTGATTTTGGAAAGCATACCATTTCCGAAAAGGACTTTCCCCAAATAGAAAAGAGGGCCCTGGAGATTGCCCGTGGGAAACATGATTTTAAGATGCGTGAAGTTTCCAAAGCAGATGCCTTATCCTATTATAAGGAAGAGGGGAACGAATACAAGGTGGAACTCATCGAAAATCTGGAAGATGGGGACATTACCTTTTGTGACCATAGTACATTTACGGACCTGTGCAGGGGAGGGCACATTCCAAATACAGGTATGATCAAGGCTTTTAAAGTATTGAATGCTGCCGGCGCGTATTGGAGAGGGGATGAAAACAATCCTCAACTGACACGGGTCTACGGTATTTCATTTCCAAAGCAAAAGGAATTGACCCAATATCTGGAGCTTTTGGAAGAGGCGAAAAAGCGGGACCATAGAAAGCTGGGCAGGGAATTGGAACTTTTCACTTTTTCCCAAAAGGTAGGGCAAGGACTTCCGCTTTGGCTTCCAAAAGGCGCTGCTTTAAGGGAGCGCTTGGAGGATTTTCTAAAAAAAGCACAGCGAAAAGCAGGTTACGAAATGGTGGTTACCCCACATATTGGACAGAAAGAGCTTTATGTTACCTCTGGCCACTATGCCAAATATGGGGAAGATAGCTTTCAGCCCATACATACGCCAAAAGATGAAGAAGAGTTCTTGTTAAAGCCCATGAACTGTCCACATCACTGTGAAATTTATAACGCCAGCCCCTGGAGCTATAAAGACCTTCCAAAGCGTTATGCCGAGTTCGGCACGGTTTATCGTTATGAACAAAGTGGTGAACTACATGGGCTTACCAGGGTTAGGGGATTTACCCAGGACGACGCCCATATATTCTGTACTCCAGACCAACTCGCATCGGAGTTTAAAAATGTAATTGATTTGTCCCTATATGTTTTAAGTTCCTTAGGTTTTGACAACTACACTGCCCAAGTATCCGTTCGCGATTTGGAAAAACCGGAAAAATATATTGGCAATGCAGAAAATTGGGAAAAAGCGGAAAAGGCAATTATTGAAGCCGCTGAGGACAAAGGGCTTAAATATAGCATAGAAGCCGGAGAGGCCGCATTTTACGGTCCCAAGCTGGATTTTATGGTAAAGGATGCCCTAGGTCGAAGCTGGCAGTTGGGAACAATTCAGGTAGATTACAATTTACCGGAGCGATTTGACCTTACCTATAAGGGTAGTGACAACGAGCTGCATCGTCCTATTATGATCCACCGCGCACCTTTCGGAAGCTTGGAGCGTTTTGTAGCGATATTGTTGGAACATACTGGTGGAAATTTCCCATTATGGCTTATTCCAAAACAAGCTATTGTGTTGCCGGTCAGCGAGAAACACGAAAATTATGCGCAAAAAGTTTTGAATTCATTGGAAAATCACGAAATTCGCGCGCTCATTGATAATAGGAACGAAACCGTAGGGAAGAAAATTCGGGAAGCCGAAATGCAAAAAATCCCCTTTATGGTAATCGTAGGAGAGCGGGAAGTTGAGGAAGAAACTATTGCGGTCAGAAGGCATGGTGGTGAAGATTTGGGGAGTATAAAGATTGACACGTTCGTCAATTTGATTTCAACAGAAATAAATAGTACCTTAAAGTCGTTCTAAAAAATCAAAGTTTAATTTAAAAAGTAAAGACCATAGCAATACGAAGAAGATCAAGGCCCCAGCCAAGAAGGGAAAACAAGAACCCCCACAATATCAATGACAAAATTACCGCTCGCGAAGTGCGCTTAGTGGGCGATAACGTAGAGATGGGTGTTTATCCCATACAAAAGGCCTTGCAAAAGGCAGAGGAACTGGAATTGGATTTAGTTGAAATATCTCCCAAAGCTAATCCGCCAGTCTGTAAAATAATAGATTACAAAAAGTTCCTCTACGAACAAAAGAAACGGGAGAAGGCCATGAAGGCCAAAGCAACCAAGGTTATCGTAAAGGAAATCCGATTTGGACCACAGACCGATGACCATGATTATGAGTTTAAAAAACGGCATGCGGAAAAGTTCCTTAAAGACGGAGCAAAACTAAAAGCCTACGTATTCTTTAAAGGAAGGTCCATAGTGTACAAAGATCAGGGGGAAATCCTTCTTTTGCGCTTGGCACAGGAACTTGAAGAGTATGGAAAAGTGGAGCAGATGCCCAAATTGGAAGGTAAGCGAATGACCATGTTCATTGCCCCCAAAAACACAAAAAAGTAAGTGGGAAGCCAAAGTATTGGCTCAATATATAAAGAGGAAAAATGCCAAAGATGAAAACAAAATCCAGTGCCAAAAAGCGGTTTAAGCTTACCGGTTCTGGTAAAATCAAAAGAAAGCACGCTTTTAAAAGTCACATTTTGACCAAAAAGTCAAAAAAGCGTAAGCTTAGATTGACACACTCTACCTTAGTACATGAGTCGGATGTCAACAGTATCAAAGAACAATTGCGATTAAAGTAAGCGGTTGTTTCGGTTTAAGTAATGTTTAACCCTGGAGTCGGGCCCATTAAAGTTCCGTTGGAGGACGCCCGCTACAAAAAAAGATTAAAAAATGCCAAGATCAGTTAATTCAGTAGCTTCAAGAGCCAGAAGAAAAAAGGTAATGAAGCAAGCCAAAGGGTACTTTGGAAGACGTAAAAATGTCTGGACAGTAGCCAAAAATGCGGTAGAGAAAGCAATGCAGTATGCTTACCGCGACAGAAGAAATAAAAAGAGAAACTTTAGGGCACTTTGGATCACCCGTATCAATGCTGGTGCCAGAATGCATGGAATGTCCTACTCCCAGTTTATGGGAAGGGTAAAATCCAATGGAATTGAGCTAAACCGTAAAGTTTTGGCGGATTTGGCCATGAACCATCCAGATGCCTTCAAGGCCATTGTTGAAAAGGTGAAATAACAATTTTACATAAACTATATCCCACTTACGTTAACCCGCTCTATGAGCGGGTTTTTTATTGCCCAAAAGCGGTCAGCACCAGACATCTCCCGGAAGCATGGTTTCGATGTTCACATAAATATATTCCTTGCCAAATACCAAGGTTGGGCTTTCCATCGGTTATGGGTATTTGTACGGAAGAACCCATTAGCGAAGCCTTAATATGGGCGGGCATATCGTCCGGTCCCTCCATCGTATGGATGTAGTACGATTGGTTTTCCGGCACCATGGTGTTGATATGGTTTTCAAAATCAATCCTTACGGTAGGGTCCGCATTTTCGTTAATGGTAAGGCCTGCAGAAGTGTGTTTGATAAAAACATGGAGCATACCCATGGATATGGTCCTAAGTTCCGGAATGGCTTGCCAAAGCTCATTGGAAATTAAATGGAAGCCTCGGGAATAGGGCTTGAGCCGAATTTCTTTTTGATGGAATTTCATGGGAAAACACTTTTATGGTTGCATAGGTGTACAATCCGGATGACCCGGTTCCTGCATTATTTAGTAGGACAATTTAATCTAAACTTTACTTGATTCCCCTTTATCCGACTACCTTTGCAGCTTGAATTTAAGCCTATGGATTTGTCACAGATTAAAATGGTGGTCACTGACATGGATGGAACTCTTTTGAATTCCAGCCATCAAGTAAGTGACCGTTTTTTTGAACTTTTTCAAGCATTGAAAAACAAAGGTATCCTATTTGTTGCAGCCAGTGGTCGCCAATACCATAGTATGGTCAGTAAATTGGACTCCATACAGGATGACATCATCTTTATTGCCGAAAATGGAGCTTTGATAAAAAAGCAGGAGGAAGAGGTATCGGTCACGCCAATAAACCAAGTGTTGAAAGGGGAACTTCTACAAATTGTGGACGGAATTGACGGTGCCCATGCCATGCTGTGTGGGAAGTACAAATCCTATTTTGATACCAAATCCATTGTATCCCTGGAACAGCTTAAAGAGTACTATTCCGCCTTTGAAATAGTCGATCATTATGGCAACGTGGATGATGAAATCATCAAAATAGCGGTATATCACGGTGTAAGTGCCGAGGAATACATCTATCCTCAAATGGCCCATCTGGAAAGTGAGCTCAAAGTCAAAGTATCCGGAAAAAATTGGTTGGATTTAAACCATCTCGATGCCCATAAGGGAAATGCATTGGGAAGGGTAATGGACGCCCAGGGGATACAACCCAATGAAGTTCTCGTTTTTGGCGATTACTTCAATGACCTGGAAATGTTACAACTGGTAGAGCACAGTTTTGCCATGGCCAATGCCCATCCTGATGTAAAAAAGGTAGCCAACTATGAAACCACCAGCAATAATGAGTTTGGTGTTGAAACCATTTTGGAAAAACTGGTGTAACCCCAAAATGGCATATGGATAAGATGACTGCAAAGGAACTCATTCAAAAACTGGACTTGCAACCGCACCCCGAAGGAGGTTTTTTCAAGGAGACCTACCGAAGTTCGGGTGAAATCAATGCCGATGGGCTGCCATCCGAGTTTAAAGGCAGTCGTTCCTATTCCACATGCATTTACTTTCTGCTGACCTCAGCTGCTTTTTCCGCCTTTCATAAAATCAACCAAGACGAAATCTGGCATTTCTATTTGGGCTCCCCCATAAAGCTCCATACCATTTCAGAAGACGGTATACATTTGGAACATGTTATAGGAAATGATATTGAAAACCGTCAGAGCCCACAGTTAGTAGTGCCAAAAGGACATTGGTTCGCAGCCAGTGTCATGGATGACAACAGTTATGCATTGGTAGGCTGTACTGTAGCTCCGGGCTTCGATTTTGGTGATTTCGTATTGGGTTCCAGGGAAGGGTTGATCGGTAAATTTCCGGAGCACAAAAAAATCATCGAGCAATATACACGTGATTGACCCCCTTTTTCCCTTTATTCGGACCGGTAACTAAAAAAAACTATTAGGTTTTCTGCTTTTTTTTGCGCGCTGCCGGAAACAATACATTATTGAGAATCAATCGGTATCCCGGGGAAGTGGGATGCAGCTCCAATTCCGTTTTGGGGTCCCCCACCCGATGTTGATAATCTTCCGGGTCATGACCACCGTAGAAGGTAAAAAATCCTTTCCCTTTAATGCCATGAATGTAACGGGCCTCGCCATTGAGTTTGCACTCCCCCAAAACCATGACGGTCGGTTTCACTTCATAGCGTTCAAAAGCTGTGGTCTGTCCCATAAAACCTTTGATCAATGCAGTGTGATTTTGGGTCAGCATCGTGGGTACCGGGTCCCATTTGGCTGAAAACTCCATTAAGGAAAAGTAATCGGACTCCCTGGGGACATTCCGCCGTTTTCCGGTCATATCAATGGATGAGAACTCATATTTCAAGGGATTTCGTTCCAGTGAAAAGTTTGTAAACGCAAAAGTTCGGGAAAAGTCCAGTTTTCCCTGGTAGTTTGCTTCCGAGGGATCACCATCGAACATGGGCTCACATATATCCACGCCGTTTGCTGCCAGGGCAATATCAAAACTGTCCGTGGCGGAGCACATGGCAAACATAAAGCCCCCACCTATGACATATCTCCTGATCTTTTCAGCTACGGCACCCTTTTGCTCCGAAACTTTGGAATACCCCAATTTGACAGCCCTTTCCTCTGCCAGGCGCTTTCCTTCAATATACCAAGGTGCCGCACGGTAGGCCCCATAAAACTTTCCATACTGTCCTGTAAAATCCTCATGATGAAGGTGCAGCCAATCATATAAAGCCAGCTTATCGTCCAGGACTTCCTCATCATAAATGGTCACATAGGGTATTTCCGCATAGGTAAGGACCATGGTTACGGCGTCATCCCAGGGTTGGTTGTCCTTTGGGGAATACACCGCTATTTTTGGTGCTTTCTCCAAAATGACCGCATCCTGGTTTTGGGACGGACTGCTGATTTCATCCAAAATGGACTCTGCCTGTGCATCGGAAAGTACTTCAAAGGAGACTCCCCGTATCTGGCATTCCTTTCTGATGGCTTCCCCATCCGGCAATAAAAAGGAGCCCCCACGATAATTCAGCAACCACTGTACTTTTTGTTGTTTGTTCAATACCCAAAAAGTGATGCCATAAGCCTTTAAATGATTCTTTTGGCTCTCTGCATCCATGGGTAACAATATCACAGAGGCGGATAGTGTATAGGGTATAACAAACAAGAATAGTGCAGTAATGAAGGGATTCCTCACATGCGTTCGGAATGTGTTAAAAGGGAATATCATCCTCTTCACCTTCATTGAGTGCACTGCCAAAAGCCTGATCGGCACTCGGCAAAGATGTGGGATTGAACGGGTTTTCATCATCATCGTTCATCTTGGATTGAAACTCAAAAGGTGAGTCGAACTCATCTAAATTATCGAATTTACCGAGGTTACCAATAAACTTTAACCTAATATTATCCAATCCTCCATTACGGTGTTTGGCCACAATAAACTCTGCTTGACCCTGTGTAGGGGTGCGATCCTCATCGTCCCATTCCTCAATCTTATAATATTCGGGACGATAGATAAAGGAAACAATGTCGGCATCCTGTTCAATGGCTCCCGATTCCCTTAAATCCGATAAAATCGGGCGCTTGCTACCTCCCCGGGTCTCCACGGCACGGGATAATTGGGACAGCGCAATTACCGGAACATTGAGCTCTTTGGCCAACGCCTTCAAGTTCCTTGAAATGGTAGATATTTCCTGCTCCCGATTTCCCCCTTTTTGGCTACCTCCGGCCGTCATCAACTGCAGATAATCAATGATGATCAGTTTAATTTTGTGTTGGGATTCCAATCTTCTGGCCTTGGCCCTAAGATCAAAAATGGACAATGAGGGGGTATCGTCTATAAAGAGCGGTGCTTTTTCCAAAGCCTTTACCTTAACGTTCAATTGCTCCCATTCGTGCTTTTCCAGTCTTCCTGTCCTTAGTTTTTCCGAGGAAAGTCCGGTTTCCGAGGAAATCAACCGGGTAATCAATTGTACGGAAGACATTTCAAGGGAAAAGAAGGCAACGGGAATATCGGCATTTACGGCCATATTTCGGGCCATGGATAGCGTCAGGGCTGTTTTACCCATACCTGGTCTGGCCGCAATAATAATCAAATCACTGGGTTGCCAACCCGAGGTAAGCTTATCCACTTTATCAAAACCAGAGGGGATACCACTTAATCCTTCTTTGTTTGAAATTTCCTCAATTCGCTTCTTTGCCTGTATTACCAAATTCTGGGCCGTCTCCGCCGAACGTTTGAGATTGCCCTGGGTGACTTCGTATAATTTGGCTTCCGCACCATCCAACAAGTCAAAAACATCGGTGGATTCGTCATAGGCATCCTCAATGATCTCGTTTGAAATCTTGATCAAACTCCGCTGAATGAATTTTTGAAGGATGATTCGCGCATGAAACTCAATATGCGCCGAGGAGGCTACCTTTTGTGTAAGTCTGATCAAATAAAAATCACCGCCCACCGCCTCTAGGTGTCCTTCCTTCTTTAATTGGGCGGAAACGGTTAATAAGTCCACTGGTTCAGAGGATTCGAAAAGTGTAAAGATGGCTTCATAAATAAAGCGGTGCGCATCCTTGTAGAACACATCGGGATGTAAAATATCAATGACCTCGTCCACCCCTTTTTTGTCAATCATCATTGCTCCCAATACAACTTCCTCTAAATCAACAGCTTGAGGTGGTATTTTACCGCGCTCCAAGTTTATGATCGTAGATTTGTCTATGCGACGACCAACAATTGGGTTTGTGTTCTCCATGTCTGCGAAAGTATGGAATTAACCTTTAGTTAACTTTAAGTTTTAGGTTCCTGATGTTCACTTGTCATCAACAAAAGTATTGTTGATAACTTATAAAATGTGTTAACAACGCAAAAAATAGGAAAAGTAATACAGTAATCGATTTCTAAAAAACAGAAACATAGGGCTTAGCCATTAAAGACACCCATGTTGGCGTATTTTTCCATTCGAATCCGTACCAAATCTTTTGGTGATAACTTTTTAAGCTCCTCAAAATGTAAAGCAATTTTCTTCTTGACAATATCAAAGGCCTTGTCCCGATCACTATGGGCACCTCCCAGCGGTTCCCGGACAATTTCATCGATAAGCTTGAGTTTTTTCATGTCCGTGGCCGTCAGTTTAAGGGCTTCGGCCGCTTGTTCCTTATATTCCCAGCTTCTCCATAGAATGGAAGAGCAGGATTCTGGGGAAATGACGGAATACCAGGTATTTTCCAACATCAGTACCTTATCCCCCACTCCAATTCCCAAAGCGCCTCCGGATGCTCCCTCACCAATGATTACCACAATGATGGGCACTTTGAGTCGGGTCATTTCCAAAATGTTTCGAGCAATGGCTTCTCCTTGTCCGCGTTCCTCGGCTTCAATTCCGGGATAGGCCCCCGGGGTATCGACCAAAGAGACAACGGGAATGCCAAACTTTTCTGCGGAACGCATCAACCGTAAGGCTTTGCGATAGCCTTCCGGATTGGCCATACCAAAATTTCGATATTGCCTGGTCTTTGTATTATACCCCTTTTGTTGTCCAATGAACATATAGCTTTGGTCACCGATCTTACCAAGACCACCTACCATGGCCTTGTCATCCCTAACCGTACGGTCGCCATGGAGTTCCAAAAAGGAATCCCCGCAAATGGCGTTGATGTAATCCATGGTATAGGGACGGTTGGGATGCCTTGAAAGCTGGACCCTCTGCCATGCAGTCAAATTCTTGTAAATGTCCTTTTTTGTATCGGCGAGCTTCTTTTCAATCTGCTGACAGGTTTCGGTAACGTCCACGTCACTTTCTTCCCCAATCACCTTACATTTCTCGAGTTGCTCCTCCAATTCTTTTATGGGAAGCTCAAATTCCAAGTATTCCATGAAAACGATCTTGATTATTTGGTTGGTGAGGCAAATATAAAAACTATTGGAAGATTTGTCACAAGGTATTCCCCAACCCTATTTAAAGTGCAAACTGCTATCTTTTTGCTTTTTGAAGCAGGTAAAGCCCTATGACACCAAAAACAACATTTGGTATTAAAACGGCCAGCAATGGCGAAAATCCGGACTGTTCCGCCAGGGTGCCGAAAATCCTGTCAAAAAAGATATAGACCATCCCCAAAGCTATGCCCACCAGTAGATTGAAGCCCATTCCGCCCCTTCTCTTCACCGAGGAAACCGCAACCGCAATTATGGTAAGGATAAATGCGGCTATGGGCAGGGCCCATCTTTTGTATTTGGCCAATATATAGGTGTTGATGTTGGCGGCCCCCTTTTTGCGCTGGTCTTCTATAAAATCATTGAGTTCAAATAGGTTTTTGGTATCCGCCACATAGGAGACGGGGGTCAGATCCCCTATTTGAAAGGTAAACAGGGTATCCAACCTTCTTTTGGTCTCCACAAGTTCATGCCCCTCCCTTATCTTCCGTTTTGTATAGGAGGTCAATCGGTACACACTGTCCTTTTCCACCCATCGAATATTGGCCGCGCTTATCTTAAAGACCAACTCATCATCCCCATCAAAACGCTCATAGGTGAAATTGTAACCAATTTTTCGATCGGGATCAAAACTGCTTACATAAATAAAGTCCTTTTCGTTCAGTTGGTTGAAGATATTGGTGGTCTGTCGGGTCTGTCTTCCCTTCTTAAAGTACTTATATTCAAACTCATTAAAGCCAATACTGGCATTGGGCACTATAAATTGCCCCATAAAAAAGATAAGGACGGCCACAATAGCTGCCCCAAGGAAATAGGGTCGTAGAAACCGCCGATAGGAAATCCCTGAACTCAACATCGCCACGATCTCCGTATTGCTTGCCAGTTTGGAGGTGAAGAAAATGATGGACAGGAAGAGCAATATGGGCATTAACAGGTTCCCCAAAACCAGGCTAAAATTGCCATAAAACATAATTACCTCTCCAAGGGGGGCCTCGTTATCTATGATTTTGCCGATCTTTTCCGCCAAACTGATCATGATACCAATAGGGATAAACAGCAGCAAAATCCCCAAAAAAGTGGCGACATAACGCTTTAATATGTATTTATCCAATATGGTCAGCACTACAATCTCTTATCCATTTGTTTTACCATTTGGGTCTTCCACGTTTCAAACTCCCCGTTGATGATCTTTTCCCTGGCCGTTCTCACCAGCCAAAGATAAAATCCCAGGTTATGAATGGTAGCGATCTGTTTCCCCAGATATTCGTTGGCCGCAAAAAGGTGTCTCAGATAGGCTTTGGTATACTCCGTGTCCACAAACGTAATACCCATTTCATCAATTGGGGAAAAATCATCTTCCCATTTTTTGTTTTTGATGTTAATGGTACCATGCGCAGTAAATAACATGCCATTTCTCGCATTCCTCGTCGGCATCACACAGTCAAACATATCAATCCCCAAGGCAATGTTTTCCAAAATGTTGATCGGGGTTCCCACCCCCATGAGGTAACGTGGTTTTTCCTTTGGGAGGATATCGCAGACAATTTCCGACATGGCATACATTTCCTCTGCCGGTTCCCCAACGGAAAGTCCTCCTATGGCATTCCCAAAAGCATTGGTATTGGCAATATACTCTGCAGATTGCCTGCGTAGGTCGTTATAGGTGGAACCCTGTACAATGGGAAAAAACGCCTGGGGGTAATCGTATTTTTCCGGTACCTTTTTCAAATGGTCCAAACACCTATCCAACCACCTATGGGTCAAATCCATGGAACGTTTGGCATAGGCATAGTCACAGGGATAAGGGGTACACTCATCAAAGGTCATAATAATATCCGCTCCTATGGAGCGCTGGATTTCCATTACCCGTTCCGGCGAAAAAAAATGGCTGGAACCGTCAATATGGGATTTGAAATTTACCCCTTCCTCCTTTATTTTGCGATTTCCCGATAAGGAATATACCTGATATCCTCCACTGTCCGTCAATATATTCCCATCCCAACCCATGAATTGGTGCAGCCCTCCCGCTTTCTCCATAATCTCTATGCCGGGCCTTAGGTACAGGTGATAGGTATTTCCAAGGATGATATCCGGTGCGATATCCTCTTTTAGTTCCCTTTGGTGGACCCCTTTGACCGAGGCCACCGTACCCACCGGCATAAAAATTGGGGTTTGGATGGTGCCGTGCCCCGTATGAATCTCACCGGCCCTGGCCTTTGTGTGGGTATCCGTATGAAGAAGGTTAAATTTCAAACAAAAAATTTAAGGAGCAAATATAGCCATCTCCGCTTGAGCACTCCCTTAACAAACAAATAAAGTTTACTGTTGATAGTCTCTAATAAAAATGAAGGGATTTCATTTGCTAAAAGATAGGATTGCGGTTACATTTGGTACCTTAATAAAAATAATACATGGCAACGATTTCTGAATTGGAAGAACTGGTGGTTCAGGTAAGACGGGACATCTTAAGGATGGTCCATAAGGTAAATTCCGGTCATCCCGGGGGCTCTTTGGGTTGTACCGAGTTTTTTGTGACATTGTACAATGAAGTAATGGACCTGAAAGAAGGATTTGATATGGATGGGCATGGTGAAGATGTGTTTTTCCTTTCCAACGGTCACATTTCCCCGGTTTTCTATAGTGTACTGGCAAGGCGCGGTTATTTTCCTCTGGAGGAACTCAACACCTTTCGATTGATCAACTCAAGACTGCAGGGACACCCGACCACGCATGAGGGACTTCCCGGGATACGGGTGGCCAGTGGTTCCCTGGGTCAGGGAATGTCCGTTGCCCTGGGAGCGGCTTTGGCAAAAAAGCTGAACAAGGACAATCATCTGGTATACAGCCTTCATGGGGATGGGGAGTTGCAGGAAGGACAAAATTGGGAAGCCATTATGTTTGCTGCAGCACATAAAGTGGATAACCTCATTGCGACGGTAGATCGCAATGGGCAACAAATTGACGGTCCAACCGAAAAAGTGATGCCTTTGGGGGATGTTCCCGAAAAATTCAGGGCTTTTGGATGGGATGTCCTTGAAATTGAAAATGGAAACGATTTAGGGCAGGTCATCGAAGGATTAAAAGAGGCGAAACAAAGGACCGGAAAAGGAAAACCGGTCTGTATTGTGATGACCACAATGATGGGCAATGGTGTAGATTTTATGATGCATACCCATGCATGGCACGGGAAGGCCCCAAATGACGAACAATTGGAAACCGCATTGGCCCAAAACCCGGAAACCTTGGGCGACTACTAATACAACTCTTTAATTAAAATCCATTCCCTAAATGGGAATAACCTATAGCAATGACAAAATATACAGATCAAGGAAAGAAAGATACCCGCAGCGGTTTTGGTGCGGGGATGACGGAACTGGGAAGAACCAACCCAAATGTGGTCGCTTTATGTGCCGATTTGGTGGGATCGCTCAAGATCGAAACCTTTATCGACGAAAATCCGGAACGTTTTTTTCAAGTGGGAATTGCCGAGGCCAATATGATGGGGATTGCCGCAGGTTTAACGATTGGCGGAAAAATTCCCTTCGCCACTACTTTCGCCAATTTTGCGACAGGTAGGGTCTATGATCAAATTAGGCAGTCCATTGCCTACTCCCATAAAAATGTAAAGATCTGCGCCTCCCATGCCGGTGTTACCCTGGGTGAGGACGGAGCAACCCATCAAATCCTTGAGGATATCGGATTGATGAAAATGTTGCCCGGGATGACCGTGATCAATCCCTGTGATTTTAACCAAACCAAAGCGGCGACCATAGCCATTGCGGAACACCACGGGCCGGTCTACCTCCGTTTTGGTCGTCCCAAAGTGGCCAATTTTACCCCGGTGGACCAGGAGTTTGAAATAGGCAAGGCCGTACTATTGAATGAGGGAACGGATGTGACCATCGTAGCTACGGGACATTTGGTCTGGGAAGCATTGCTTGCGGCCGAAAATCTGGAAAACCAGGGCATTTCCTGTGAGGTCATCAACATACACACCATAAAACCCTTGGATGAAAAGGCCATTTTGGATTCCATAGGAAAAACGGGATGTATCGTTACCGCAGAGGAACATAATTTTCTTGGGGGACTGGGTGAAAGTGTGGCAAGAACCCTTGCACTCCATCAGCCTACACCTCAGGAGTTTGTGGCCACCCAGGACACCTTTGGGGAAAGTGGTACCCCGGACCAGCTCATGGAGAAGTACGGGCTCAACAATAAAGCCATTGAAGCCGCCGTTTTAAAAGTGTTGAAAAGAAAATAGGTTTTGGTATCGTCTTTGATACCCTTTTCATCATAATTCATTAAACGAAACACATTATGAGAAAAACACTTTTGATTGTAGCCGCTATTTTGGTAGGCTATGGACTGCATGCGCAAGCGGGATCGGGTTTTGGAATCAAGGCCGGATTGAACTACAATGGTAACGGTGATTACTTTAACTCTGTAGAAAATGCCTTTGAAAACCCTGATCGAAACGCCGGTTTCCACGTTGGGGTCTATGGAAAGTTGGGAAACAGGATCTATCTCAGGCCGGAATTGGTGTACACCAGTACCACATCCGGTTACGATGAAGGGGACCTGAAAATTCAAAAATTGGATGTGCCTTTGCTTGTGGGAACCAAGATCATTGGCCCCTTACATGCCTTTATCGGTCCATCCTTCCAATACATCCTTAACAGTAAATTTGACGATGTCACCATAGATGATATCGACAATGATCTGACCTTGGGTTTCAATCTTGGCGCCGGTGTCAACTTGGGAAAATTTGGCATCGATCTTAGATACGAAAGGGGATTTACTGAAAATGAGATCAGCTTTATCAACTCCAATATTGTCAATGTGGATGACCGGGTGGATACGCGGCCCGATCAGTTGATCCTAAGCTTTAGTTTAAAACTGTAGGCCGGAAAAAACGGAAAACGAAAAAGGGGTGTCTAAAAGTCTGTACTATTACAATTTCGAGCGTAGTCGAGAAAATTAAACCTTGGCTTGGAATATCAATGTATTTCGACTGCGCTCAATATGACATTTTAGTGTTGTTGCGACTTTTTAGACACCTCCTTTTTCTATTTTAATTTCCCGGTTCCCTAAGAATATTGAAATCCAAATAATCCGGGGTGCCATCATTATCCGTATCCGGATAGGGAAAAATGATGTTTCCGTTTTCATCCGATATTTCATCGCGTGTTAAAACGCCATCCCCATCATCATCCGGATCTCGGAAATTGGGAAAGGCAATTTGTAATCCACGCTCTATCTCACTTTCAAGATCTGTATTATCATTAAATAAAAACCCATCCCCATCCAAGTCTTCTTCCATATTAGGGATCCCATCGTTATCCGTATCCGTATTTTCTGTTACCAAACCCAATTCAAAAGTAAATACCAATGGTGCAAATAATGGAATCTGCGTACCATCAGGGGGACGATTAAAATAGGCCAGGCCAGAAGGAATGATCATAAGGCCTATGCCACTATCCGTAATTTGGGAGCTCCCGTCAGGATTAACCACAATACCCTCAGGTGTACCTCCTTTCATCTGTGCCACAGAATTTGCGAAGCCTCTTAAGGGGGTTTCATATAATGGAAGCCAACCAAAATCCGCAGTACTATCAAAAACAAAACCATCCAGTAACTGCCCCTCAACTTTGAGCAAGGTAGAATCCCCAACAGTAGGACTAGGACCCTGACCTTCCCGAATTTGTAAAAAGTAATAGGTATGTGGTACATCGGTTTCCTCTCCTGGCAACGGGAAAGTAGTTTCATTGGAACTGACGTTGATTACTGCCGAAGAAACCTGTTGTGAAAGAGGGATTTTGTCCGAGTTGTCCCCTGCAATTGGTTCAATCCGAACCCTGAAATTAAAGTTTTCCGGTGGATTTTGAAACTCCTCATAATTATAGAAATGGGTTTCTAAATAGTCCAGAATTGCTGCATCGTCCTCTACTATTTGTTCGGCCAAGGTTGTAGTTGCAAGCTGAATACCACCAGGGCCGTCATCATCTCCACAACTAGATACCAAAATAGCCGCACCCAACAGCAAAAAATATCTCTTCATTCCTCTACGATCTTTTAAGCGGCCTAAGATACAATTTTCAAAACCTTGTGCTTGTTTTATTAACATTTATTGGGTGTACGCATGGTATAGTCATACAGAAAATTTTAATCAAAAACGAAATTTTTTCTCCATATACTATAAGAAAAATTTCTATTTTATGATTTTTATCACTATTTATGTACGAAAATAACTACATTTTTAATGCTTTAAATCTTAAATTTTATGATTATGAAAAAAATTCTTATCGCATCCCTGCTTGTCCTTTTGGCCTCCTGTACTTCTGATGGGGACAACCCCTCTGAAGAAAATCCAAACATTGAAAGTATTCACTATACCCTGGATGGAAAAACGTTAAAAGTGGATTTTGAAGTAACGGAAACCGATGAATTAATAGTTCTGGAAGATAAAAATTCCATTCTGGTAGACCATTTTATATCCGAAAATGAAAATTATATCGAATATGTTGTGGATGATGCAAACATCATTCTATTCAGAAATGATTTGGAGTTGCATACATATTTACAGGAAATTGGAAATCCCTTGCGTTCGACCAAAAATGAAAGTGCAACTTCGGCTAAGTCATTTCCTTTCACATCATTTAATCTTGAATTGTACTATGACTGTTGCTACGATAGTAGAAAAAGATTTGACTGGATTAGCAATTGCGCTCATTATTTAACGGGAGATGGATTGCAGGAGACGAGACTGGATGACTTCACATCCAGCGCTTGGTCCAGTTCATTGTTAGCTCCCGGCCAGGGACCTGTAATATGCCATTATGGAGATAGACCAATCTCTACTGTGACAAACAGAAGTAACCCCAATGATATTATGGAATCTGTATTGGTGAGAGATGCCTTCGCTAGATTCTATGAAGATATTAACCACAGGGGCAGTTCAATTGTTTTGGATGCAAGAAATGGAGAAGTTCGAGGTTTTCGCAAACTTAGACAAGTTAGAAATGGGCTTTTTGGAAAAAATTGGAGGGATAGAATCAGTTCCGTCAAGCTTTCAAATTAAGTCAAAAAAATGTTTTAATATTAAGCCCTAAAGATTAGGGCTTTTTTTATGCGTATCGATAAATATCTTTGGTGCACGCGCTATTTTAAAACCAGGAACCTGGCCACCACCGTTTGCAAAAAGGGGCATGTACGGATTAATGGCGATGTGGTCAAGCCGTCAAGGGAAGTCTACCCCATGGATAAGATCACGGTCCGTAAAAACCAGATCGACTATCAACTTACGGTATTGGACATTCCGGAAAGCCGTGTTGGGGCAAAATTGGTGGAACTGTACCGCAAGGACACCACCCCAAAAGAGGCATTTGAACACAACGAACTACTGCAATTTGCCAAAGACCATTACCGGAAAAAAGGCACGGGAAGACCCACAAAAAAGGACAGACGGGATATTGACGAATACCTCACCGACGAAGATTTTAAAACGGCCGATGGAGCGGATTGATTACCTTTGAAAAAAGCGTTACCATGACGAACCAAATTCTAGGACATGAGCAAATCCAGCATATCATCAATAGAATTGCCTATCAGATCTATGAGGCCAATCCCAATGAAAAGGAGATCATCATCGCTGGAATTGAAGGGGGCGGGGTGCTTTTTGCAAAGCGGATCGCGCAGGTATTGGATAGGGTAACCGATGCCACCATCACACGCTGCAAGGTGATCATGGACAAAAAAAATCCCCTGGAAAGTGGGGTGGAAACCTCCCTGGACGAAAGCACCTATAAAAACAAAAGTGTGGTATTGATCGATGATGTTCTCAATTCCGGCACCACCTTGATCTACGGGGTCCATTACTTTTTAAGAACGCCGCTAAAGCAGTTAAAAACCGCTGTTTTGGTCAATAGGAACCATAAAAAATACCCGGTAAAAGCGGATTATAAAGGTATCTCCCTGTCCACATCCCTACATGAACATATTACGGTGGACTTTACCTCAAAAAGGTATCGCGTGTATTTAGACTAGGTCATCCGCAATCTCTTTTACTACCTTATCCAAGGTTTTTTGATCCCCAACAATGGTCCGTGTGGCCAACGCATAAAAGGGAGATCGTTCAAAAAGGTGTTTTCCAATAAACTCGGGAAGATCGGCTTCCGGAATATTCTTTACCAGGGGCCGGTGTTCCCGTTCCTTTACAATCCGTTGCACCAAATTGCCAATGGAAAGTTTTAAATAATAGGACCGATCACTGAGTTGGTCGATCAGTTCCATATTACGTCCATAACAAGGGGTGCCCCCTCCCACCGAAAGGACCATGTTGGGGGTATGCATCAAAACTTCCTTCAAGACCTCCGCCTCCTTCTTCCTAAAAAAAATCTCCCCTTTACGTGAAAAGATTTCAGGAATATCCATTTCCACGGCCTTTGAAATCTCCTCGTCCAAGTCTAAAAAACTAAGATCCAACCGTTTTGCCAATGCCCTACCCACACTGGATTTTCCACTTGCCATATAGCCCAACAGAACAACTTTCATTCCTTATGATTATGATGTTTCTTAAATCATCAAATTTATCATTAAATGACTTGAATAATAAATTTAGGATTGTATATTTGCACCCGCTTAACCCAATGGGGTTACGTTTTTTTTTAATGACCTGATAGCTCAGTTGGTAGAGCATCTCCCTTTTAAGGAGAGGGTCCTGGGTTCGAGCCCCAGTCAGGTCACTTTAAGACCCCATAAATTAAAGTTTACGGGGTTTTTTAGTTCCAACATCCTTGTTATTGTAGAAAGCCCCCCTCTTCCTATAGGCAGATCCCTGGAAATTTGGGTTTTACAAATTACCTCTGGAAAAAATAGGTTTTGGACCTTCCAATGACGCTGCTCCGCAGTACCGACCAAAGGCCAACGGGGTTGTACTGCTGCCAAAACCTAACTTCAACCCTTTAGGACTTTAAGTTCATCTTTCGAAGACATTAAGTTCATCTTTCCAAGACTTTAGGTTAAACTTTCCAAAACCTTACGTTCATGGCGGTAAAACCATGGTTCAACTGCTATATCCACTGCCCCGCCATACCCGAAAAAGCTAGACAGGGCTGTACTGCCAGGGCATCACAAACCATAAAAGTTTAGTTGAAGCTATGGACGTAAGTTTTGGTTTTGTTGTTATCGAGATTTCTCACATACGCTCGAAATGACCTTTATGTTGAGAGCGTCATTTCGAAGGAGCGAAGCGACCGGGAAATCCAACCACCAAAGGCCGATAGGGTTGTACCGCTGCAGTGTTACCCTTTTAAAAGTTTTGCTATTACCGTAGCGAAGCAACCGAGCTACTTCACACTGGTTAAAGGATAGTTTGATGACGACAAACAAAATAGGGTATTATGATTTTTATCATAAAAATTTAACAAGATTAATCTTTCTTTTATAAACGATTTTTCTTTTAAAATCATCCGCCTAACGAAGAACGCGCTATATGAAAACCACCTACCGGGCCGTGCTGCCCATTGGCACCTTGCTTTTGTCCTTTTTGGCAAACGCACAGGTCGCCTACAACGAATTTACCAAACACACCTTTACCACCAATCATGGAACCATTGAACTAGGATCTTTTATTACCTCCCTTGGTCATATCTATACGGATAGGCCCAATATCCCTTCGGCCAAAGAACTCGAGACCAATGGTATTCAACTGGGCGAAATGGACATGAAACTCTTAGAGAAGATTGAGGAGTTGATGCTTTACATCTTGTCACAGGAGAAAAAACTACTTCTAAAGGATGGACAAATAGCAGCTTTATACAATTTGGTCCACCATCAAGAAAAACGATTAAAAAAATTAGAGAACCTCTTAAAAGCAAACGAGCCATGAAAAATGTATGTCTATTGGTAGCCTATCTTATGTTCCAATGTATTTTCCCACAACATCATAGCAACAAAACGGTAGAGGTTGATGCACCGGGATGGAAACGGGTGGCGCGATTGGATGGTGCCTATGGCAGGGGTTATAACGAAGTTGTCCTGATGACCCAAGGAGGCGCTTCCCAACCAAGGGTGGCCAAGATTTCATGGTTTAAGGGATGGTCTTCCTATGGAGGGCTCAATCTGGTCTCCCTCAGTGACGGTGGGCATTGGTCAGAAGCCCGTATCAGCTCGGATGGGGTAAAAGCCCACTTGGAAGTCAATTTTACTGCGGCAATTCCCCAACTAAAGGTGTTTTTGGATCAGTCGGCCTGGACAGGGGGTGTTATTCTGGATGGCGTACTGCCCAATGGCGGGGATCCCGTTATTGAAACTGCGAAATTTGGACGGATCAATTATGGGGAAAATGATCTCTATCTGGCCTATAACGGCAAAGTGGGCATCGGCACCACTGCCCCGGACGCCAAGCTTGCCGTAAAAGGGGATATCCATGCCGAAGAGGTCCAGGTAGACCTTACCGTTCCCGCTCCCGATTATGTTTTTAAGGAGGGGTATGACCTCAAATCCCTGGAAGAAGTCCAAAACTATATCAAAAAACACGGGCATTTGCCCAATATCCCCTCGGCCATAGAACTGGAGGCCAATGGTATTGAACTGGGCGAAATGAATATGAAGCTTTTGGAGAAGATTGAAGAGCTGACCCTATATGTAATTGAGTTGGAAAACAGGAATAGGGAATATGGGGGAAAATTCGAAAAACTGGAATCAATCTTAAAAACAAAACTATGAAAACGCTTTCCCTTATGCTGTCACTTTTGCTTTCCACCATAGTGACGGCGCAGGATTTGATCGAGAGCTACCGAAAGTTGGTTTTAAATTCCCCCAACAATGTCAGCTTATTTCAAAGCAATTCAACCAACGGTGTTTGGGCCAGTGGTATGGTTATGGGTGATCGCTGGGGCGTGTTTGAAGATGCCACTACCACCAAAGAATGGTTGACCGTCAAATCTGGTGGTAATATCGGCATTGGAACAACCTCCCCACAGGATAAGTTACAGATTGGTAACTCCATGGCGTTTCATCAGGGAGGTCACGCCATATTGTATTTTTACCACTCTTATGAACCTAACGGCACATCCGATTTAGACCCCGATAAGTATTCTGCCGAAGTGCGTTTTGATGGCGTTAGGGGAAATCTTCGTTTGGGAACCTTGCCATCCATAATTGGCTATCCCATTACCCACATGACCATAAATAAGTTTGGCAATGTAGGCATTGGCACCACTGCTCCAGATGCCAAACTTGCCGTAAAAGGGGATATCCATCCCGAAGAGGTCCAGGTAGACCTTACCGTTCCCGCCCCGGATTATGTCTTTAAGGAGGGGTATGACCTCAAATCCCTGGAAGAAGTCCAAAATTACATTCAAGAACACGGGCATTTGCCCAATATCCCCTCGGCCAAAGAACTCGAGACCAATGGTATTCAACTGGGCGAAATGGACATGAAACTCTTGGAGAAGATCGAGGAGTTGACTTTATACATGATTTTACAACAAGAATTGTTGCTCGCCAAAAATTCGAAGATCAGCAGTATAGAAAAGGAGTTGGCCCTACAACAAAAATCAATGGAAGAAATGAAAAAACTAATTCAAAATTGCATGGAATGAAAAGAATGATGCTCTTACTGGTATGTGCACTTAGCTATCTAATAAATGCTCAAACAAATCATTTCCCACCTAATGGAAACGCAGGTATAGGTACCACAAGTCCTTCGCACGGCAAACTTCAAATCTATGGAAATGGGCCTGAACAAGGAATTAATTTATGGACAAATTCGGGAGAAATTACCTCCAGATTATGGATCGATAACCAGAAAAAAACATTTCACCTAAGCAAAGGTGTGAACCCCGAAAAAGGGATAACCCTGGACAATAATGGCTTTATCGGGATTGGAACAACAACACCCAAGAGCCTATTTAATGTGAGTAGTGGAACTTCGGGGGACGCCATTTTTAGATTGGAAGCGGATACCGATAACAATAATGAAGCCGATAACCCAATGATACAACTGCGACAAGATGGGGATATCATCGGTGTGGATATGGGATTTTCGGAAAACTTTGGGGAAAACCAATTTGGTATTGCCCCATGGCATTCCGCCCAAGGGGGGAACCGATGGGACACCTTTGTAATCAATATAGGAAATGGCAATGTGGGTATAGGGACCAAAACCATTGAAGGTAATTGGAAACTGGCCGTAAAAGGAAAAATCCGTGCAGAAGAAATCAAAGTGGAAACCGGCTGGGCAGATTATGTTTTTAAGGAAGACTATAATCTACCCACTTTGCAAGAAGTGGAACAACACATCCAAGAAAAAGGGCATCTCATCAATATCCCTACTGCCCAAGAAGTGGAAGAAAATGGGATTGAACTGGGAGAAATGAACAAACTTTTGTTGGAAAAAATTGAGGAGTTGACCCTTTATGTAATCGCATTAAAAAAGGAAAATGAAGAAATCAAAAAATCTATTAAACACTTAAGAAAATGAAGTCTTTTATCGTACTGAGCATGCTTTTCCCGATATGGGTATGCGCTCAAACTCCGTTATATTCCCTAGGGACAAACAGTAAATACCACTATTTCCAAAGAAATTGGGTAACTGATGATTTCAGAGGGACCCAAATACGAGTCGGATCATACCTGACCTTAGGAAATTTTGGGCTATCCAATAGCAGTTGGATTGGCAGTAACGCTATTCTGGATTATAGCAGTTATGGAGATATTGGCAGTTTGGGGAATAAAAACATGTTTGTTCCCAATTGGGGTCCTGGAGCGGCATTGGTCATGGAACTTGATTATGTGGATGGAAAACTTAAAGGGTATAACCATGCCTGGAACAATTCGACAGATAAAGTGGACTTTGCCGATTTTGAGCAAATCTGGGAATTCGGGAAAACCAACTCCTATTTCCTTTCCAATCTAGGCATTGGAACCACCAATCCCGGTACCTATAAACTAGCGGTAAAAGGCAAAATCCTTGCGGAAGAAATCAAAGTAGAAACCGGCTGGGCAGATTATGTTTTTAAGGAAGACTATGATCTCCCCACGCTGCAAGAAGTGGAAAAACACATCAAGGAAAAGGGCCACCTTATCAATATTCCATCTGCCCAAGAAGTGAAAGAAAATGGTATTGAACTGGGGGAAATGAACAAGCTTTTGTTGGAAAAGATTGAGGAGTTGACCTTGTACTGCATACAACAAGAAAAAAAACTTGAGGGCATTAAGGAATTGAAAATACAGAATCGGTTGCTGTTTGAGAATATCCAGAAACTTGAAAAGCAAATAACCCAAATCTTGGAACAAAAAAACAACTAATTACTAATTGAATTAAATAATCAACAGATGAAAAAAACATTCATATTACTATTGTTTATGGGTATGGGGCTGATTCCTTTTGAAGTACCGGGACAGGCGGATGACGATATTTCGGACTCCTACCGCACCATGGTATATAAAAATACGGTGGCTCCCAATACAGCGGAACTACAAAAGTATGTAGACGTACCGGTGAAGCCCTATACCGGAGTGGCGGAAATCGCTATTCCCCTTTATACGATATCGTATGCGGGAATGGAAGTTCCAATTGCATTAAACTATCACCCTTCGGGAATCAAAGTAAGTGAAGAAGCCTCATGGGTCGGTTTAGGCTGGTCTTTGGCCGCTGGGGGGTCCATCTCAAGAAAAGTTGTTGGGCTACCCGATGATTTAAAAAAAACGCTATCATTTCATGATAGTGGCATCGTATACTATGGCCGTGCCCATGAGGATGTAGGTCATTTATTTAGTCCAAATCGAATTAATGCCATGATATCTTATTTAAATGGAAATTCTTCCGACCAATCCTGTTCCCAACATTACAATTCAGTCTGTTCTAACCTCATTGCAAGGACAAAACAAGGAAGGCGCGATGCTTCTCCAGATATCTTTTATTACAATTTTGGGGGTTACACCGGAAAGTTTGTATTTGAAGAAGAAGGTAAGATCATCAATTTAACGGTATCCGACCTTACCATCATCCCCCGGCATGGTAGTGACAAAAAAATCATAGGCTTTGATGTACTCACTCCTGAAGGGATAAAATACATTTTTGAAAGTGCCGAGTTGACCAAAACCTACACTACAGGGGATGCAGGAGGTTGGCTTCAAGACGGACAATATAATGTCTTCAGCCCTACATACAGCCCTGGAAATGGCTATGCGAAGTCTAATTGGGACCCAAATTCAGGAAACCGGACCTACATTAGTACTGCTGACTTCAACACGTATTTGGGAAATCCCCATAATTCCACATGGAAACTCTCCAAGATTGTCAATCTCAATAGCTTGGAGGAAATTGTTTTTACCTATGTTGACGAGGACATGATTACAAAGAGTCCGCCCAACATCCAACAAACGGGATATGAAGAATCCCTTCCGGACTTTGATTATGATGAAGAGAATAGCTTTTTCTTCCCTGTTATATCCAGTGTTGACCATTCCGCTAGCCAAATCCATGGTAAACGGTTATCCAGAATTAGTTGGAAGGGTGGGGAAGTGGTTTTTCTGGCTGGTAGCGTTAGGGAGGATATTCTTTCGGGTTTTTCGAGTAGTTATCCGGTCTTAAATTCCTCAAATTCCAGACGATTGGACCGCATAGAGGTAAAATCCCATACCAACGATTTAATCACGAAGTGGACTTTTAACACCACGTACAATTTGGCCACTGATTATAGCGGTTCCTTACCGACTATTGACAAGCCGTTGTACAAAAGACTACGGTTGAATTCCTTAATCCAGAATCAAGGAGTATCCGGTGTTCAGCCACTCACCCATCAGTTTCATTACTATAATGCGTCCTTGCCCAATAAAATGTCCAACCAAACTGATTATTGGGGCTACTACAAGCCCAATACCGTAGATGGATATGGCTTGACCAAACTATGGTATTATGGTACCGATCCGGTCTCGTCCACCCGTTTGTCAAGATATTCCATATACCCTAGAACCACATATTCGGGCAGCGAATGGATTTTTGACCATGCAGACGGGGATGGGGTCATAGCTACGGCAGTCGATCGTAGCCCTAGTTTGGGGGGTACCAAAGCAGAATCCTTAACGGGCATTACCTACCCTACCGGGGTTGATGTCACAATTGTCAACGAACTGAACACTTTTTATTTGGAAGGTAAAAGTGAGAAAGCGGGTGGGTTAAGAATAGAATACATCCAAACAGATCCGCATATGCGGGTGGATGGCGATGATCGAATTTATATACGCCGTTTTAAATATAAGCATGAAAATGGGACGGACTCGGGGCGAATTATGGCACTTCCGCAATTTGCCGAACACGCACTTACGGGTAGCCAAGATTATTATCGGAGTACTTTTTTTTCTCTCCCCCAAAATGAGTTGGCTATGACCCATGGGTCGTTTGTTGGCTATGAAGAAGTCGAAGAAGTTTTTTATAGCGGAGAGGATGATTTTAGTCCACCATATCGATGGTTGGGCTATACCAAATATTTTTATGACGTACCGGCCTCTTTTGGCGTATTGCAAGAGGATTGGTCCAGTACGAACGGGGAATATATCTATAAGAACACCATCACCGATTATGAGGCATTTGACATCAATATGGCTACGGAACGGTCATCCTACCATCCTTTCCCTCCCAATCCCAATTATGATTGGAACCGAGGCAAATTGTTGCGGAAAGAGATTTATGATTCACAAGGAAATTTAGAACTCGCCGAGGAGAATAATTACGAGATAAAGGAGTACCAAAAAATTCCTGCGCTGCACTCTGGAGGCGGGTATCGAGGTCGTATCGGAAGTTACTATCATTTGGCGGGATGGAATGTATTGCACACCCAGACAAAAACGCAGTATGATTATAGTTCCGGAACCCCAAAAAGCTTATCAACGGTGTATACATATGAACATAACAGTACAAAACATCATCAGCTAACCGCCAAGGAGACCGTGGATAGTAAAAGTGATGTGCTTAGGGAGGAGTACTATTATCCGGACGATGTAATCTCGAACTCCAGCTTGCCGGGAGAAACAATTACCACAACCGATCGCTTGAATATCGCCCAACTGAACAAGGACAACCGCCATCAAAGAGGTACAGTGGTCCAGACCGATCGGCTAAAAGATGGGGTACGAATCCACTCACAACGGACTTTGTTTAAAAACCCCGATAATGGCATGATGTTACCGGAGTTCGTTAAGGACGCCAAAGGAATAAATGCATTAGAAGAACGTGTAGTGCTCGGTAAATATGACAATCTGGGCAACCTTTTACAAGCCTCAAAATCGAATGGTTCTTATGTAGTATATGTCTATGGTTACGAATTGCAATATCCGATTGCCCAAATTGAAGGGGAAATGACCTATGATGAGATCAACAATAGGTATATGGCCACCGATGGGAAAACGCTACAGGACCTATCGGACTATGCGGATTTGGATGTGAGCGCCAGTTCTGAAAACACCTTGAGAAGTTGGTTGACCAAATTAAGACAAAGCCTGGAAAGTTCGGGTAAGGAAGTAAAACTTATGACCTATACCTACGATCCGTTGGTGGGATTGACCAGCATGACCGATACTCGAGGCTATACCGTGTATTATCAATATGACGCTTTTAATCGTCTGGAAAGTATAAAGGATAGTGAGGGGAATATTGTATCGGAAAACGAATACCATTATAAAAACTAAGCTAGTAAACTGGAAAGCATGAAACATCTTCAAATTTTGGTTTTTGCGCTACTAATTTCTTCAATGGCTTGGAGTCAAACGAGCACGGAAAACTATATAAAAACCACACATTACAAAAAGGAAGTACAACCAGGGCAACAAGGTACCGTAGGTGCTGGTGAAAAGAACATTACGGTCACTTATTTTGACGGTATGGGAAGGCCGGAACAACGCATCGATGTTAGGGCTGGTGGACAGCAGCAGGACATTGTCAATTACACCGAATTCGACAAAATTGGAAGGCTATCCCTAGAGCCTTTACCCTGTATTAGTTCGACAAGTAACGGTATGAAATCCGCCGGAGCCCATAGCAGTTTTTGCGACGATTTTTATTCGAATTCAGACTATGACTATTCCTATCCCAATTTTAGCGATAAAAGATATGGTAAATCCCCGTTAAACCGGGTAGAGAAAATATCGGCACCCGGACGGGATTGGCGGATGGGAAGTGGAAATGAACAGGAGTTTGAATACCTCCTAAATGATGCCCAGGAAGTACGATTGTTCGACGTAAGTTTCACGGGAGAAAATACAGAGCAACCCCAATTAGTTGCCAGTGGTTCTTCATACTATGCGGTAAATACTTTGATTAAAAATGTATACCGTAACGAAGATCATTCCGGAACCTTAAAGGACCGGACCAGAGAGGAATTTATGGACAAACAGGGGATGTTGGTATTAAAACGGAACTACGAGAACGAAATCCCCCATGACACCTATTATATATATGACGATTATGATAATTTGACATTTGTTGTGACCCCAAAAGTGAATATTGCCGATGGCGTTTCCACTACCGAATTGAACGAATTGTGTTACCAATACAAATACGATAAGCGAAACCGATTAATTGAAAAGAAATTGCCTGGAAGGGGTTGGGAATCCATAGTGTACAACAAACTGGACCAACCGGTTCTTACACAGGATGCAAACTTGGCCCTACGGGAGCTATGGTTGTTCACGAAATACGATGTTTTGGGGAGAATACTGTACACGGGTTTTTTTGACAGCGATTCAAATCGGGGGAGTCTTCAAACTGTGGTGGACAATCATACCGTCCTTTGGGAAGAAAAACAAGACAATACCATTATCATTGATAACACGTCCCTGTACTATACCAATAACGCATTTCCCACAACCAGCATAGGCGAATTGCACTCCATTACATATTATGACGCCTATGTGGATATGGATGGGTTGGGCATACCCTCTTCCGTTTTCAACCAAACAATAACGTCAGAAATACAGGGTTTACCTACAGTTACAAAGACAAGGGTGTTGGATGGCAATGAATGGATCACAAATGTGCTGGGATATGACGAAAAAGGAAGGGAAATCTTTTCGGCCGCCAAAAATCCCTTTTTAAATACAACGGACAGAGTGGAACACCTTTTGGACTTCACAGGAAATATACAACAGACCAAACATCGACATCAAAAAGGAAGCGCAGAAGAGATTGTAATCATTGATAAATTCACCTATGACGAATGGGACAGGTTGCTTTCGCATAAACAATGCATAGGCAGGGATGGCATTTCCGAATGTGGAACGGTGGACCCCAGTTTGCCTACCAACCCAATTTACGATACGGTCATTACCAGCAGTGTTACCGAACTTGCATCCAATAGCATAACATTGGCCTCTGGTTTTCATTTTAAAGCTACGGCCACCATTAGTTTTTCAGCCAAGATTTCAAGTGTCGCCAGTTCGGAACTCATCGCCGAAAATTCTTATGATGCGTTGGGAAACCTACGGGCAAAAAAAGTGGGCCATACCGCTGCCAGTCCATTGCAAACTTATGATTACAAATACAACATAAGGGGATGGCTTAGACAGCTTAATGATCCCGGTAATCTAGGGAATGACCTTTTTGGGTTTAAAGTAAACTACAATGAAGTGGACCATGGTGCATCACCAAGATTCAATGGCAATATTGCCGAGGTAGCGTGGAAATCAAAAAATGACAACACCTTACGGTGGTATGCCTATAGCTATGATGCATTGGATAGAATAAAGAGTGCAACTTTTACCAATGGAAGGTATTCAGTTTCCAATCTTGATTATGACAAGAATGGTAACTTAATCAAGTTGGACAGAAATGGGTGGCAAAACAGCGGTTCCATTTTTACAGATATGGACAGATTGGTTTTTGGTTACAGTAGTTCATCGAACAAATTAATCAAAGTGCTGGATAACGGAAACGATACGTATGGGTTTACGGATGGGGTCGATCAAGCTAACGAATTCCATTATGATCCCAACGGCAATCTTATTCGGGATCTGAACAAGGCTATAGGTACCGGTTCTCATAACGGAATAACGTACAATCATCTGGATTTACCCAAGGAAATCAAATTTAACCATAGCAGTTCGCAACGAATCAACTATACCTATGATGCCTCCGGAAATCGACTCAAAAAGGAAGTGAGCAATGGTGCAGTCACAGAGTATTCCAATGGGTTTGTGTATACCGATGGGGCACTTTCCTTTTTCCCTATATCTGAAGGGTATGTGACCCCCAACGGAGCGGAAGGGTACGACTATGTGTATCAGTATACCGATCATCTGGAAAATGTCCGCCTCAGCTATTCCGATGCCAATGGGGATGGAAGTATCACCGTAAGTACGGACCCCAATGTCACCGAAATTATTGAGGAAAACAACTACTACCCCTTTGGTCTAAAGCATAAGGGATATAATGATGGTGTAACTGCTTTGGGAAATAGTGTGGGGCAACAATGGAAATTTGGGGATAAACAATATGAAGACAATTGGGATTGGGATAGTTATGACTTTGGCGCCCGTAGTTACGATCCCGAATTGGGCCGATGGATGAGCATAGACCCCTTGGCAGAGGAAATGCGTCGGCACAGTCCATATAACTATGCCTTTAACAATCCTATCTATTATATTGATCCTGACGGGATGCGATCTTGGCGGTTTCCTTGGGCCGATACTGATGAGATTCATGAAGCAAACGACGAGCATTTCAACGAAAAGTTTAGTGATTTTCGTTCGGTTTTATCTGATGCATCAATAGTCGTTGATGAAACAGGGCAAATAATTGATGCTAAAGATGATGGGGATGATAATATATATCTTAATGAAAGAACCGCTGAGAATGTTATAGGAAAAGAACAAAAAGGAAAAAACTATGAAGTTGGAGATTATCTAGAGATGGATGACTTATTTTCTAGTTCCCTGGAAGTATTGCCAGATGGATTTCTTCTTTCTGCCAAGGTAGATCCCATGGAATTCGAAGTATCCCCTTTAATAGGAGGGCTTAAAAATGCGGCAAAATATGTAGTTTACTTTGCTAAAGGTGCCAAAGGTTTTAAATATGTTGGGATTACCAATAATTTTGCTAGAAGAGCAGCCGAACATTTAAGAGCAAGAGGTTTTGTAATTCAACCTTTATTGAAAAACCTCACTAAAGCTGATGCGCGTGCAGTGGAACAGGCTTTAATAGAAATCTATAAATTAGGGGGTAAATCGGGACAAACAGGGCAACTACTCAATAAAATAAATAGTATTGCGAAGACCAATCCAAAGTATGCGGCTGCTCTAAAAAGAGGATATGAATTATTGAGCACAATCGGTATAAAATAAATATTTATGAAGCTAAAAAAAAAGATAGAATTAGGAGATCTCTTTGAATTAGAAACATCGAAAGGTAAAGCATACTTACAATTTGTAAAATATCCCAAGGATACTTCTGAAGTTGAAAAGATAAAAGTGTTTTATTCTTTATTTCAAGAAGAGCCTAAGTCAATTGAAAAAATGGTAGTATCCGAAGATTATTTTTATCTTGATTTTCCTTTAAAGGCCGCACACAAAAAAAACATTGTTTCTTTTGTAGGCAATGTTGCTTTGGATAAAGAATTTTCGTGCCCGAAATATTACAGGACAGAAAATCCGTTTGGCGAGGGATGGCATATTGTAAACTCAGAAACCTGGGAACGGGAATCTGTTGAAACGTTAACGGAAGAGCAAAAAAAATTGTCTCCGTGGGGGGTATGGAATGATACTTTATTAATAGAAAAACTGGAAAATAACTGGAGGTTATATAACTGGATTTAGTTGCTATTCTCGGCTCAGTACTCGTTGTGCTCATTCCCTACTTGTGCGCAATCAGCAAAGCGTATCCCCCGTATTCTATGATAAAACCAAGCCTATGAATGTTAAAATTTTATGCGGCATATTTTAAGTTGTCAACATAGGGTGTTCCCCCCCGCTAGCGCTCGTCTCTGACGAGTGCCGTATCGAGTAGGCAAAAAACATAAAAAACCCAAAAGAAGCCATGACTTATGTTGTGGCTTTTTTGTTACCCCCTCGCTAGCGCTCGTCTGTGACGGGTGCCATACCAGAAAAAATGGTTCTGAGTAAAAGTCATGGTTTTGTATTTTTAGAACTATATGAGCAGAAAGTACAAATTCCAGAATCCGACGGCCGCTTACTTTGTAAGCTTTGCCACTGTATATTGGTTGGATGTTTTTGTACGGGAGGAATACTTTCAGGTTTTGGCTACCAGTGTTGATTATTGTCGAAAGGAAAAGGGGTTGGAACTGTATGCCTACTGCTTTATGCCAAGCCATATTCATTTCATATTTCGGGATTCCAATGAGAATCCAACAGCTTTGTTAAGGGATTTCAAAAAATACACTGCGAAGAAGATGATCCGTGCCATTGAGGAAAATCCACAAGAGAGTAGAAAAGAATGGTTGCTTTGGATGTTTGAACATGGCGGGAAAAAGAAAGGCAACATATCAAAATATCAATTTTGGCAACACCATAACAAGCCCATTGAGCTTTGGAGCACATCTGTCATCAAACAGAAGATTGATTATGTTCACAACAATCCAGTTGAATCCGGTTTTGTTACTGAACCAACGGAATGAAAATATAGTAGTGCACGGAATTTTGCGGGTGATCATACTATTCTGGAAATAGATGAGATTGGTTTTTTGGCATAAATTGTTGCTACTATAGCACTCGTTGCAAACGAGCGCTAGCAGGGGGAAAGCTAGAAAGCGTAAATTGCAAAAAGAGCAAAAAGCTCGTGGACAGAGAAATAAGCAAAAGAAAGGTTCCGAAAAAGGAACTGGAACAGGAAGAAGATAATTTGACAGATGCAAAATAGCTTTTCCATAATAGAATTTGAACAGCTCTCACTTTCCGAGAAGATTGATTTTTTAGACGAAAACGATGTCTCTTACAATTTCGAGGATAAGGCTTATTTTATAAAATTTATAAAGAAAAATATCCAAAAGAGCTCAGATTATTGGATTGTGTCTTCATTAGTTGATTTGGCTTCCGATTTAAAACTAGAAGATAATGAACTGTTTGATTCTTTTATGGGTTTGCTTGTGTGCTCCAATCATTACCTCATAAAATTAAGTGTTTTAGACTTCCAAGTAGAAACATATGATATTTATTATTCCAAGAGGAAGTCGTCATTTGATAGATTGAGAGACTTTAACAAGAGAATCAAGGAACGTCTTATTGTTAGAAACCAAATGTTGATGAATCTAATGTTGTATGATAAGGAAAACAGGCTAACCTATCTTGTAGAGCTCTTGGAAAATTTAAAAAGAACCATGGATTACAGAAGTCATATGAGAGTTTTCAATATGATAATCAATCATGACTTCTTCTCTTTTATGGATAAAAATTATATAAGTCGATTACTCGATATTAGTGAAGGTAAATTTCTGGGTAAAGCCGTTGAAGATAAAATCAATGAACTCAAAAACATTATGAATGGCACTAGCGCCAAATTCTGAAGCGATATTTTAAATTAAAACATCAAGCAAAAAACCGCCGAAATGGCGGTTTTGCTGTGATTACCCTCCTGCCCAGTTAGTGCCCGATTAGCAAAGCGTATCGCGTTCCCACCTTACTGCTAAATTTACACTGGCGGTAAAGCAAATAAACCAAAAGAACCACGGCAATATTGTTGTGGTTCTTTTGGTAGTATCTGTTTTTTCACCTCTAAAAACATTGAATACCTTGTTGACTCCGCCATACTGGTCCGTTCACATTATTGTTAGCTATAAAATGGTCTTTTAGTTTTAATGACCCGAGAAGATTGGAATGCCGACTAGGCTTTTCTTGTCAGCATTCCGGGTTTGTGCCCACGAGAAGATTCGAATGCTGACGGGGTTTACCTGTCAGCATCCCGATATGGTGGAGCCATCGTCGGGACTTCCACTATACTTTTCGATGAACTTTTGCAGTCGGGCCTTGGAAAGGTTTTTAAGTTTCCGCTCCAGTATCATCGCCTCTCCCCTGGAATCCTTTTCGGTGGTCCAAACCACTTTCCATAATCGGTAGGGTGCTGTGGATTTGAACAGACCCGAGTTATGTCGATCCAAACGGTTGGTCAGGGCCATGGTTTGGCCGACATAATACTTGTCAAACTTTGGACTGTAGAGGATGTAGACATGAAATCCCAAAAGCGAAGGTTTGTGCCCACGAGAAGATTCGAATGCTGACGAGGCATACCTGTCAGCATCCCGATATGGCGGAGCCATCGTCGGGACTTCCACCATACTTTTCGATGAACTTTTGCAGTCGGGCCTTGGAAAGGTTTTTAAGTTTCCGCTCCAGTATCATGGCCTCCCCCCTGGAATTCTTTTCGGTCATCCAAACTACTTTCCATAATCGGTAGGGTGCTGTGGATTTGACCAGACCCGAGTTATGTCGATCCAAACGGTTGGTCAGGGCCATGGTTTGGCCGACATAATACTTGTCAAACTTTGGACTGTAGAGGATGTAGACATGAAATCCCAAAAACGGAGGTTTGTGCCCACGAGAAGATTCGAATGCTGACGAGGTTTACCTGTCAGCATCCCGATATGGTGGAGCCATCGTCGGGATTTCCACTATACTTTTCGATGAACTTTTGCAGTCGGGCCTTGGAAAGGTTTTTAAGTTTCCGCTCCAGTATCATCGCCTCTCCCCTGGAATCCTTTTCGGTGGTCCAAACCACTTTCCATAATCGGTAGGGTGCTGTGGATTTGACCAGACCCGAGTTATGTCGATCCAAACGGTTGGTCAGGGCCATGGTTTGGCCGACATAATACTTGTCAAACTTTGGACTGTAGAGGATGTAGACATGAAATCCCAAAAGCGAAGGTTTGTGCCCACGAGAAGATTCGAACTTCCACGGGATTGCTCCCACTACCCCCTCAAGGTAGCGTGTCTACCAATTCCACCACGTGGGCATTTTAGGTGGGCAAAAATACATAAATTCTTCTCTTGGACACAACACTCGTCCCTTGGTTTTCCAAGGGATTTTTTTGTCCAATAGGCCGTAAATACGGTGAATTGTTAAATTTTAACGCTTGTTTATCAACTTGGAAGGATTTAAATTGTAGATTTGTTTAACGATTCCAGATAAAAAATGAACAACGTTAAAAAATCCTTTAGTATCCGTGATATGGAGAACCTTTCAGGAATCAAGGCGCATACCATACGGATATGGGAAAAGCGCTACAATCTTTTTTCCCCCGAAAGGACCGTCACCAACATTAGGACGTATAGTTTAAAAAGTCTACAAAAATTATTAAACATAGTCCTGCTTTACCATAACGGCTATAAGATTTCAAAAATCGCCAAAATACCGGAAAGTGAAATTCCGGTCCTGGTCCGTGAAATTGTGGCCAAAAACAGCGAAAAGAGCCATGCCATAAATGCCTTTAAGCTCTCCATGATCAATTTTGATCAAGCCCTTTTCTTTAATACGTACAATAGTTTATTGGCAGAACGTTCCTTTAGGGAAATATTCATTGAGGTCTTTATCCCCTTATTGAATGAGCTTGGACTGCTTTGGCAAACGGATACCATTAGTCCGTCCCACGAGCATTTTATTACCAATCTCATCAAACAAAAGATATACATTAATACGGAGAAATTACAAATTATTGAACCTACCCGGAAGGACAAGGTATTTGTGCTGTTTCTCCCGGAGAATGAAATCCATGAGTTGGGACTGCTCTTTCTGAATTATGAAATTAATCTAAAAGGGTACAAAGCCATCTATTTGGGACAGACCATGCCCATTGAAAACCTTGTGGACATTATTAAGTACTACGAAAATGTGCATTTTGTGTCCTACTTCACTGTTTCGCCCACCAAGGACGAAATAGAAAAGTACATTGAAAACTTTGAAAAAGATGTGAACTCCCTGGGCAATTCCAAACTTTGGATATTGGGACACCAAGTACAGCACTTATTGAACGAAGACCTTCCGGAGTCCATTAGGACGTTTAATTCCATTGAGCGTTTAATGAGTCATATGTAATCGCTTTTACAAAAAAATGAAAAAGGTTGTTATCATCGGTTCGGGTTTTTCCTCCCTTTCGGCGGCATGTTATCTGGCCAAATCCGGATGCAAGGTCTCCGTTTTTGAAAAGAACGGAACCGTTGGTGGCCGGGCCAGACAACTTCAAAAGGATGGCTTCACCTTTGACATTGGACCAAGTTGGTATTGGATGCCGGATATTTTTGAGAAATTCTTTTCTGATTTTGGCAAATCCACTTCGGATTACTATCAACTGGATAAATTGGACCCCGCCTATAAAATCTTCTTTTCCGATGATGTGATCACCATTGGTGACTGCATGGACAAAATATGTGAGGAGTTCGAACGGATTGAAACGGGAAGCAGTGAACCCTTACGAAGCTTCATAGGGAAAGCGCAGGACAACTACAATATCGCTATCAATAAAATTGTCCTTAAACCGGGACTGTCCCCATTGGAGTTGGTCACCAAGGACACGGTGTTACGGGTAGACCAATTTTTTAAGTCCATTAGTCAAGAAGTCAGAAAAAGGTTCCAAAATCCAAAATTGATTTCAACATTGGAATTTCCCGTTTTGTTCCTTGGGGCAAAACCCAGTAAGACCCCTTCTTTTTACAGCTTTATGAACTTTGCCGATTTTGGTCTTGGGACATGGCACCCAAAAGGGGGCATGTACGAAATCATAAAGGCCATGAAAAGTCTGGCGGAAGAACTTGGCGTCCGTTTTTATACAAACAGCCCGGTAGAAAAGATTGAAGTAGCCCAAGGAAAGGTAAGTGGAATCGTTTCCAAAGGGAATAGGATTGTTGCCGATATTGTTATCAGTGGTGCGGACTACCATCATTCCGAAACCCTTTTGGACCACAAATACAGACAATATTCAGAACGCTACTGGGACAAAAAGACCTATGCCCCATCCTCCCTCCTATTTTACGTGGGTTTCAGCAAAAAGCTGCAAAAGATAGAACACCACAACCTATTCTTTGACACGAATTTTGAGCTGCATGCCGAAGAAATCTACGACCATCCCAAATGGCCGTCCGAGCCTTTGTTCTATGCCAATTTTCCATCCAAAACAGATGGGACCATGGCCCCCGAGGGATGTGAGGCCGGCTTCTTTTTAATTCCCATTGCACCGGGCCTGGAGGATACCCAGGAACTAAGGAACCAATATTTTGACATTATCATGGACCGTTTTGAAAAACGTACGGAACAGTCCGTGAAGGAAAACATTTTATTCGAGGAAAGCTTTTGTGTGAACGATTTTGTGGAACAGTACAATTCGTACAAGGGCAATGCCTATGGTATGGCGAACACCTTGGCACAGACCGCATTTTTAAGACCTAACCTAAAAAGTAATAAAGTTGAAAACCTCTATTTCACAGGACAATTGACCGTTCCGGGGCCAGGAGTACCCCCTTCCCTAATTTCTGGAAAATTGGTCTCTGAACTAACCCTAAAAAACTGTTGAAAATGAAAGCTATATTTGATAACGTTTCCTACGGCTGTAGTAAGCTCGTTACAGAATCTTACAGTACTTCCTTTTCATTGGCCACCAGAATGCTAGGAACCTCAATACGGAACGATATTTACAATATTTATGGTTTTGTCCGCTTTGCCGATGAAATCGTGGACACCTTCCATGATTACGACAAGGAAACCCTCTTCAATAATTTTGAAAAGGAACTCTACAGTGCCCTGGAAAATAAAATCAGCTTAAATCCCATTTTAAATTCCTTTCAATTTACATTCCACAGCTATGACATTCCCATGCACCTGGTTGAGGCATTTATGAAAAGTATGCGCATGGACCTCGTAAAAAAGGAATACGCCACTACAGCAGAATATAAGGAGTATATCTATGGCTCCGCCGATGTGGTAGGATTAATGTGCCTCTGTGTCTTTGTGAACGGGGACAAGGAAAAATACAACTCCCTAAAAGATACCGCGATGGCCTTGGGTTCCGCTTTTCAAAAAGTGAATTTCCTTAGGGACTTAAAAGCGGATTACGAACTCTTGGAACGGTCGTATTTCCCCAATACCAATTTATTGGAACTGGATGAAGCTTCCAAAAAAAGAATTGTTGCGGAAATTGAGGCAGATTTTGCCAAAGGGTTCAGTGGAATAGAAAAATTACCACCAGAAGCCAAGTTTGGTGTCTATACCGCTTTTAAGTACTACAAAAGGTTATTGGCCAAACTCAAAAAGACACCACCACTCGAGATAAAAAACACACGGATACGTGTTCCCAACTATGAAAAAATTGGGCTTTTGGCCAAATCCTATGTAAACTATAAGTTACATTTGGTGTAAGTATGAAACTCTTTCTTGGTATACTCATTTTTTTGGGAACCTTTGGCTTTATGGAATTTATGGCGTGGTTTACCCATAAGTACATTATGCATGGTTTTCTTTGGAGCCTCCACAAGGACCATCACCATAAGGACCACGATTCCTGGTTTGAACGCAACGATGCTTTCTTCCTCTTTTATGCGGTGGTAAGCATGTCCTTTTTAATGATTGCGGATAACACCCCATTCTGGTATGGCTGGCCCTTGGGCTTCGGTATTTTGGCTTATGGAATTGCCTATTTTGTGGTTCACGACATCTTTATCCACCAGCGTTTTAAACTTTTTAGGAGTGCCAATAATTGGTATGCAAGGGGGGTAAGACGGGCCCATAAAATACACCATAAGCACCTGGGCAAGGAAGATGGGGAGAATTTTGGTATGTTGGTGGTTCCCTTTAAGTACTTCAAAAAATAATGCTTGAAAAGGCAGTGATCATTGGTGCCGGAATTGGAGGTTTGGCAACGTCCATACGTCTTAGGGCCAAGGGCCATCACGTAACCGTTTTTGAGTCCAATGCCTATCCCGGAGGGAAACTTCATGAAAAAACGGTAAATGGTTTTCGGTTCGATATGGGACCATCCCTGTTTACCATGCCATGGCTGGTTGATGAGCTTTTTCTCCTATGCAAAAAGAATCCCAAGGATTATTTTGACTACAAAAGGAAGAAAACCATCTGTAATTACTTCTGGCAAGATGGCACCACATTTTCCGCGGCATCCACAAGGGAACGATTCATTACCGAAGCATCCCAAAAGTTTAATGAACCTCCCCAAAAATTGCTGGCCTATTTAAATGGCAACCAACGAAAGTACGAACTGACCAAAGGTGTCTTTTTGGAGAAATCCCTTCACAAACTAAGCACCTACCTTTCTTTGGAAACCCTAAAAGCCGCCACTAAAATCGGGGTAATGGGAATTGATGAAAGTTTGAACGATTGGAACTCCAAATTCTTTGAAAATCCAAAGTTGGTACAGCTGTTCAACAGATTTGCCACCTACAATGGTTCGTCTCCCTACAAAACCCCGGGAATCATGTCCATGATACCACATCTGGAGATGGATTTGGGCACCTACTTTCCCTATGGGGGAATGCATCAAATAACAAGGTCCTTATACACTTTGGCAAAGGAAATTGGTGTGGAATTTAAGTTCAACGTCCCGGTAGAGCGTATTGCTGTGAAGCACAAAAAGGTTTCTGGGGTGGTAACCCCTTCCGGTGAGGAAAGTGCCTCCGTTGTGGTGAGCAATATGGATATTTTCCCTACCTACCAAAAACTTCTTGTGGATCAAGTCCAGCCAAAGAAGGTTCTGGAGCAGGAACGTTCCAGCTCTGCCCTCATTTTTTACTGGGGAATAAAAAGAACGTTCCCTGAGCTCGACTTGCACAACATCTTTTTTAGTGCGGATTATGAATCCGAATTTGACTGTATTTTCAATAAAAGGACATTGTTTGAAGACCCCACCGTCTACATAAACATTACTTCCAAGGAAGAATCCAAAGATGCACCGGAAGGATGCGAGAATTGGTTTGTGATGATCAATACACCTGGGGATTATGGCCAGGATTGGAAAACGTTAAAACAACAGGCCAGGAAGCGGATTATTGAAAAACTCAACTCCATATTGGGTTGTACGCTAGAGGACCATATTGTTGAAGAAATGATATTGGAACCCAAAGGGATCGAAGGGAATACCAGTAGTTACCGAGGAGCATTATACGGAGCTGCAAGCAATTCCAAATTTTCGGCTTTTTTAAGACATCCCAATTTTACCAATAAAATAAAGGGGCTTTATTTCTGTGGTGGTTCCGTGCATCCCGGAGGGGGAATACCCCTTTGCCTGCTTTCGGCCAAAATAGTATCGGACCTGGTTAAAAAACCTGCCCTATGAAGCATGTTATTTCCAAAAAAATATATCTATCCCTATTCCTTATCTGGCTTTTTCATAGTAGCGGTATCATCGGAATTGCATTGGGCCATAAGGAATGGTTTATTCCAAAAACCCCTTTAAATCTTTTGGTGTGCACCGCACTTTTTATTTGGGTCTATCCGCTTGATTCAAAAAGAAAATGGGGCGTTTTTGGATTGTTTTTCTTTATCGGAATGTTCCTGGAGTGGCTGGGGGCCAATTATTCCCTACTGTTCGGCAGTTATGATTACGGTGAGAACCTGGGTTATAAAGTGGACGGCGTTCCCCTCTTTATTGGAATAAATTGGGCATTGTTGACCTTTATTACCGGGGAGCTTTCAAAAAGAGCCACCAAAAACATTTGGTTTAGGGGAACCATAGGAGCGTTGCTGATGGTGTTTCTGGATTTTTTAATGGAGCAGAGTGCCCCAAGTTTTGACTTTTGGAGTTTTGGGGAACACGTTCCCCTGGAAAACTACATCACATGGTTCTTGGTCGCCTTTATATTCCAAATCGTATTCCAAAAAACGAAAATGGAGGGGAACACGAATATTAGTCTGCATTTATTTTTGGCTCAAATGGTGTTCTTTGGATACTTTATGGTATTCCCTATTTAGTTAAACCGGGAATGGGATTTTGCCCATTCCATGTTCCAATGGACCTATAGGGTTGGAACCTCGCAAATAACTCTTCCCGATACCATCCCAATTCCCGGGTCTTCCCAATGGCCTTTACATGGCCCTGGGTCTGATAGGCAAATGCATTCAAAGAAGCTTCATCTTTCCAAACGCTAAAGGTGGCCATTTGTTGAAATGGGACCTCCCCTACCCCCTTGGTGTACATCAAACCGTTGTTCCCCCAGAGCTCCGTTTGGGATTTTGGGACAAATCTCCAGAATTTCCACAAAAACCTTGTCTTGATCGTGGCACGGGTCAGGGCAGCCACATAGGGAATTTGATCGGTCAGGGTTTCGGATTTTTTAAATGGATTTGAGCCATCCCAATGTCCTCGGGCAATTCGGTTCCTAAGATATAAAACCCAATGCTCTTTTGACATTTTTTGGTAATGGTGGAAGAGTCCGTTCGACGAAAAAAACCTATCTGCAGCAGCTTCATTTGACCAAATCTGTAGTATGGCGTACACGGACCAATCCGGAAATGGGTTGAACTGGGCTTTTCCGGTACCCATAAGTTTATAGAATTCCATTCCCTTAACGTGCCGCATTCGCGCATGGGCAAACTGCATCATACCAAATGCCCATATTTTTCCCTTAAGGCCTGTAAACCTAAAAAAGCTTATGGTGGTTAGCTGTCCCATTATTTTTTCGTCCAATGGCTCCATAAGCTAAGATATGATTTAGGGAGAAGCAAAAGCATCACATTTTTACGTAAAATAGGAATTGGCCTATTGCAGCAACAACCCATCAATAAGCCCATGGACTTTAGAGGTGTTCCAATCCGCTATACCTTCTTGTTCAACAACGATAAAGCCCTCCTTATCGATGAGATAGGAATATGGGGGTTTGGGAATTTCCAGGGGCGCCCTATCGCCAATAATAAGATAGGTCAATGGGAAGGTGAATTGCTGTTTTTCCATGAACTCCTCTACAGGGGGCCTCTCCTCATCCGTAATGATGTAAAAGTCAATCTTACCCCGGTATTTTTCATATAGGGATTGGATACTTGAAAGTTCGGCCTCGGAAGGTAGGCGCCAAGACGCCCAAAAATTGATAAAAACTACCCTACCCCTTGATGCTTCAAAATTAAAAAAGTTCCATTCGGCGTCCTTCAACCGCCAGTTGTAATCCGGTAGTTGTTCCCGCTTGGAAACCTCAATAACATCTGGAGAGAAGGAGAAAAGTCGATTTAAAAAAATCTTCCCATAATGACCAAGTGGGGTTACAAAAAAAGCGAGAACAACAAGAATGAGCAGGACATTAAGGAACGTCTTCTTTTTGGTCATAATGAATTGGGTTATGTACTATCAAAAAACTCCTGACGAATCAGGAGTTTTTTGGGTTATCACTTTATTTGGGTTAGGCGTTCTCCTTTTTAATCACATTTAGGGCAGAACCTTCTTTGAACCATCCAATCTGTGCATCATTATAACTATGGTTGGCCATTACAATATCTTTGCTACCGTCGGCATGGACCACCTCAATGGTCAACGGTTTTCCGGGTGCAAAATCCACTATGTCCACAAAGTTGAACGTATCATCTTCCTGAATCAGATCATAGTCATTCTCATTGGCAAAAGTGAGGCCCAACATCCCTTGTTTTTTAAGGTTGGTCTCATGGATCCTTGCAAAGGATTTAACCAAAACGGCAGCTACACCCAGGTGACGAGGCTGCATGGCTGCGTGCTCACGTGAGGAGCCCTCTCCATAGTTATGGTCCCCTATCACAATGGTCTTAATTCCATTTTTCTTGTATTCCCTCTGGGTATCTGGAACCGCACCATATTCCCCTGTCAATTGGTTCTTGACAAAATTGGTCTTTTTATTGTAGGCATTTACGGCTCCAATAAGCGTATTGTTGGCAATATTGTCCAAGTGACCACGGTACCTAAGCCATGGGCCCGCCATGGAAATATGGTCCGTAGTACATTTTCCAAATGCTTTAATAAGCAATTTCATTCCCTTTAAACTTTCAGGTTGAATGGGCTCAAAAGGAGCCAAAAGTTGCAAACGCTGTGACTCCTGGGAAACGATTACCTCTACCTGGCTGCCGTCTTCTTTGGGAGCAATGTATCCCGCATCCTCAACAGCGAAGCCTTCTGGCGGTAGTTCATACCCCCTTGGTTCGTCCAACATGACTTCTTCACCATCCTCATTGATCAGTTTGTCGGAAACTGGATTAAAATCCAACCTGCCGGCGATGGCGATGGCGGTGACCAGTTCCGGAGAACCTACAAAGGCCATGGTATTTGGGTTTCCATCCGCCCTTTTGGCAAAGTTTCGGTTAAAGGAGTGCACAATGGTATTTCTGGGACCATCTGCAGCTTTATCACCATAACGATCCCACATCCCAATACAAGGTCCGCAGGCATTGGCAAAAACCGTAGCGCCAATATTGTTGAAGGTATCAATGAATCCATCCCTTTCAATTGTATAACGAACCTGTTCCGACCCTGGGGTAATGGTAAACTTGGACTTTGTTCTTAAGTTTTTGTCCGCTACTTGTTTGGCCAATGAAGCAGCCCTTGAAATATCTTCATAGGACGAATTGGTACAAGAGCCTATTAAGCCCACCTCAACATTCAATGGCCAATCGTTTTCTTTTGCAGCCTCACTCATTTTAGAGATAGGGGTCGCCAAGTCCGGGGTAAAGGGCCCGTTTAAATGGGGTTCCAAGGTATTCAAATCTATTTCTATGACCTGATCGAAGTATTTTTCCGGTTCATCATAAACCCCGGCATCTGCGGTTAGGTGTTCTTTCACTTCCAAAGCGGCATCAGCAACATCGGCCCTGTTGGTACCCCTAAGGTAACGGTCCATGGACTCATCATAACCAAAAGTGGAGGTAGTAGCACCTACTTCTGCGCCCATATTACAAATGGTACCCTTACCGGTACAGGACATGGCCAAGGCACCTTCTCCAAAATATTCTATGATGGCCCCAGTTCCTCCCTTTACGGTCAAAATATCCGCCACTTTGAGAATAACATCTTTAGGAGCGGTCCACCCCGAAAGTTTTCCTTTCAATTTTACTCCAATAAGTTTGGGGAATTTTAGTTCCCAGGGCATTCCCGCCATTACGTCAACGGCATCTGCTCCCCCAACCCCAATAGCGACCATTCCCAACCCTCCGGCATTTACCGTATGGGAATCGGTACCGATCATCATACCCCCTGGAAAAGCATAATTCTCCAAGACAACTTGGTGGATAATACCTGCTCCGGGCTTCCAAAATCCAATCCCGTATTTATTGGAGACCGACTCCAAAAAGTCGAACACTTCATTACTGGTTTCATTGGCACGTTTTAAATCGGCATCGGCACCTACTTTGGCTTGAATCAAGTGATCGCAATGAACTGTAGTGGGAACGGCAACTTTGGGCTTCCCAGCATGCATAAATTGCAATAGTGCCATCTGGGCCGTAGCATCTTGGCAAGCTACCCTGTCCGGGGCAAAATCCACATAATCCTTGCCTCTTTGAAAGACCGTAGTAGGATTTCCGTCCCATAGATGGGAATAAAGGATTTTCTCTGCTAAAGTCATAGGTCTAGCAAGGAGTTTCCTAGCCTTGTCCACACGTTCCCCCATGTGGGCATAGACCCTTTTGATCATATCAATATCAAATGCCATGTTGAATTATTTTTAAAGAATTTGGTATTTCCGTAAAAATACAAAAACCAAAAGTATTTTTTGCCTCGAATTCTTACGATAAAATCAATTTATACTAATTCTATTTCATCGTATTCACATAAAGCACAAATCGTAGTTTTCTGACCCTATGGGATAGAATGATAGTAACTTGGTTATGGTGGACAAGAACGGAAAGTAGGCTGTTGAATCAGACAGGTAGTTCCCTATTTCCTACTTCGCTACATTCACCGATCGTGTTTCCCGAATTACGGTGACTTTAACTTGGCCGGGATACGTCATATCCGTTTGCACCTTTTGTGAGATGTTGAAGGAAAGTTCTGCCGCCTGATCATCACTTACTTTTTCGCTCTCTACAATAACACGTAGTTCCCGACCGGCTTGTATGGCATAGGCTTTTTGCACACCGTTGAAGCCAAAGGCAATATCCTCCAAGTCCTTTAATCGTTGAATATAGGAATCCAAAACTTGTCTTCTTGCTCCCGGTCTTGCCCCACTAATGGCATCACAAACCTGGACAACCGGAGAAATGAGGCTCGTCATTTCAACCTCATCATGGTGGGCACCAATGGCATTGCAGACTTCCTTCTTCTCCCCAAATTTTTGTGCCCATTTCATTCCCAAAATGGCGTGTGGGGTTTCTACCTCAGCCTCAGAGTTGGGTACCTTACCTATATCGTGCAAAAGGCCGGCCCTCTTGGCCAATTTTGGGTTCAATCCCAATTCGGCCGCCATTACGCCACAAAGTTTGGCCACTTCACGGGAGTGCTGCAATAAATTTTGACCGTAGGAGGATCGGTATTTCATTCTTCCCACGGCCTTGATCAGTTCTGGGTGCAACCCATGAATACCAAGATCGATGACCGTTCGCTTTCCTATCTCAATGATTTCCTCATTGATTTGCCTTTCGGTCTTTTTAACGATTTCCTCAATTCGGGCAGGGTGGATTCGACCATCGGTCACCAAACGGTGCAGGGACAAACGGGCAACTTCACGCCTGACGGAATCAAAACACGAGAGAATAATTGCTTCTGGGGTATCATCCACAATGATCTCAACTCCGGTCGCGGCTTCAATGGCGCGGATATTTCGGCCTTCCCGACCTATAATCCGTCCTTTTACATCGTCCGATTCCAGATTAAAGACCGAAACGCAATTTTCCACGGCCTCTTCGGTTCCAATACGTTGAATAGTGTTAATGACTATTTTACGGGCCTCTTGTTTTGCAGTAAGTTTGGCCTCCTCCAATGTCCCCTGTAGATAGGCCATGGCATCTGTCTTGGCCGTCTCTTTTAGGGATTCCAACAACTGGGCTTTTGCATCTTCGGCAGAAAGTCCGGAGATGACCTCCAATTGTTGTACCTGACTTTTATGTAATTTTTCAACTTCGGACTTTTTCTTGTCCAAAATTTCACTTTTGTACTCAATCTCCTTTAAACGACTCTCCAACTGCTCGTTCAGTCGTTTGTTCTTGGAGAGTTCATTACTTATTTGGGACTCTTTGTCCCTAGTCCGTTTTTCAGCCTCGGCTATTTTCTTGTCTTTTCCAATGATGACCTTTTCATGCTCTGCTTTGAGTTCCAGAAACTTTTCCTTAGCCTGAAAAATCTTATCCTTCTTAATGTTCTCTCCTTCCTTCTTGGCCTCCCTTATGATATTTGATGCCTCTTTCCTGGCGTTTGAAATTGTTTTTGCAGCGCTCCCCTTTTGCAATATCTTAACTATGGCAAAACCTATTGCCAGACCCACCACTGCCGCTATAATAAGTGTAACGGTATTATCCATTTTACTGAGTTTGGTTTAAAAAAAAAGCCCACATCGGCTGAAGTTCTGTACAAACTCCAATAAACAGGTTTAGGGCTAACAAGCTGCTCAAGGATCCTTATACAGGTAAGGCCTGCTTTTACAACCTAAACTCACCCTTTTTAATTGTAATAGTGTTGAGTTTGTCAAAAAAATAATACCAATGTGGGCAGTAACAATATATTTTAAAGAACTTATTCCGCACCTAATTTGGTGTGTACCAATTCGTCCAAGGCCTTTAATCTCTTCTTGGCCTCTTGGGTACTTTCGGATTCATTTATTCCACTCTGCTCTATTTTGGATGCAAACTGTAAGGCACACATGGCAAGAACGTCCTGCTTATCCCTTACAGCGTAATTCTGCTCAAACTTTTTAGCCAAATAATCTATGTTCTTAGCTGCTTTCCGTAACCCCTCCTCCTGTTTGGGATCTATGGTCAACGGGTACACCCTATCAACAATAGAAAGCTTTATTTTGAGCTTTTCATCCATATGTTTTACCCTATTCTGCCAACTGTGCAATACAACTGTCCAATTCCCGGATAAGGGTATTTATTTTGAGCTTAGCTTCTGTTTTGTTCGTATTACTGCCTAGCATGGAACTTGCAAGCTTTAAGGATTCATACTTTTCCTCCCATTCCGCTAGGGCAATCTTAGTTTTTTCATGCGATTCCAATACATTGTTCAACTCCATTTTCAACTTGGCGTTGGCTTGGTTGAGCACCTCCAAACGGTGTAGGAGTTTACTAATCTTATTCTCTAAGGAATCGACAATTTCAATAAGTTCACCCATCTGCAAATTGCAATGCGTATTCAAACAAAGTTAACCAACCTTGATCAACCGAGCAATTCTTTTTGCAATATTCTTCCAAGCCCACAAGGAATTGCCCTTCAGTTTGGCACCGGTTTTGATATTGTTGGGTATTGGTTACTTTTGAAACGTAAATCTATGAGCTTCATGACGGGAACACGATTCGCCTGTGTAGTATACTTTATTGTTTTTTGTTTAAATGCCCAGGAAAAGTACCCTAAGGACGTCTTTAGATCTCCGTTGGATATTCCCTTGATATTGTCCGGCACCTTTGGGGAATTGCGTTCCAATCACTTTCACAGCGGTATTGATATCAAGACCCAACAACGGCAAGGATTACCGGTTTACGCCATAGCAGATGGCACCGTCACCCGAATCAAAGTTTCATTATATGGCTATGGAAAGGCATTGTACGTAGCCCATCCCAACGGTTTCACCTCCGTATACGCACATTTGCAAAAATTTGGGCCTACTATCGAAGACCATATTAAGGAGGTACAGTATGGCAAAAGAAAGTATGAGGTGGAGACATTTCCCGAATATGGTCAACTCGAAGTAAAGAAAGGTGATATTATCGCTTACACGGGAAATACCGGGGGCTCTTTTGGGCCCCACCTTCATTTTGAAATCAGGAACAGTGTTACGGAGAAACCCACCAACCCCCTATTGTATGGTTTTGAGGTAAGGGATGCCACAAACCCCGAACTCATTGGACTTTTTGGATACCCCCTCTCCAAGGATTCCCATATCAATCAAAGTGCAGATAGGGTCCAGTTGAACTTTACCAGACAGTCGGATGGTTCCTTTTTGGCCGATGAGTTTACCGCCATAGGGACCATAGGTATTGGATTTAATGGTTTTGACCGTCAGGACATGGCCGCCAATAAAAATGGGATATATTCCGTTAGGCAATCGGTCAATGGAAAAGTCCATACCGAATATGATTTTGAAACCTTCTCTTTTGGGGAGACGCGTTATATCAATACCCTTATCGACTTTTGCCATTATAGCAAATACCAACAGCGTATCCAAAAGGTATTTAAGGAACCTTATAACAAACTCAATATTTATAACCACCTCCATCTCAATGGCAAACTGGTCATACAAGAGGGCATGAATTATAATGTGGAGCTCTTACTTTCCGATTTTGAGGGCAATCAAACAAAGGTTATGATTCCCATTCTTGGAAAGAAAGGATCCTTTAAACCTTCCAAAACGGTGGATTCCACAGCAAGTCTTTTAATTGCCAACAAACCCAATAGTTATGATTTGGAATCGGCAAAAGTGTATTTTCCCGAAAGTACGTTTTATCGGGACTTCCATATTAATTTGAAAAAAGGAAGGGATACCATTGCAATACACGACAAAACGGTTCCCGCGCACAGAAATTTCACCCTCACTTTTGATGTTTCAAAAATAGATCCGGAGGAAAAAAAGCAACTTTTTATCGCTCATTTAAATGATGACTTAAAACCCAGATATTCCAAGACGTACAAAAGGGGCAATACGTTTACCACCAGAACAAGAAGCCTTGGTAAATACACCTTGGCAAAGGACACGGTTCCCCCAAAAGTAAATCCAAGAAATTTTAAGCCCAATCAATGGCTCAACAACTACCGATACCTAAGTCTGACCATTTCGGACGACTTAAGCGGCATCCGCTCCTACGATGCCTACCTAAATGGGGAATGGATTTTAATGGAATACGAACCCAAAAGAAAGACCATTACCTATAATTTTGACGATAAAACGGTAGAACAAACGCAATGTGACCTTAAGGTAGTCGTTACCGATAATGTAGGCAATACCACGACTTTTGAAGAAACCTTCTTTAGAAAATAGCAGATGGACCGATTTCCTAGTCGTCCTATTCGCCGTTTTTTCAATGGTATCGTTTTCATTTGGGCAAACTGCGGTCGTGTCCGGTCATGTGCTCAATGAGCAACAAGAACCTTTGGCCAATGTCAATATTTCCGTTTCCGGAACAGGAACAACAACAAACGACAATGGTTTTTATCTCCTTGAACTGGTAGCGGACAAAAGAATGACCATTGTCTTTTCACATCTTGGTCATGAAGATGTTGTTTTAAAGGACATTATTTTGACCACCAATGAAATTTTTGAGTTCAATCCGGTGATGGCCGTAAAGACCATCCAAATTGCCGAAGTAAAGGTCACTCCAACGGGACAACGCAGTGTCACCGGCGCCACCACGATCACCCCGGAAATCGTCCGAAAAATACCGGGAGTCAATGCAGGAGTGGAGAATATTTTGAAACTTTTGCCCGGGGTCTCCTTTAACAATGAACTGAGCACCCAATACAATGTGCGTGGTGGAAATTTTGATGAAAACCTGGTTTATGTCAATGGTATTGAAGTGTACAGACCTTTCTTGATTCGATCGGCGCAACAGGAAGGATTCAGTTTTGTGAACAGTAGCCTAGTGGAAAATGTAAGCTTTGCTGCAGGCGGATTTCAGGCTAAATACGGCGACAAACTTTCCTCAGTACTTGATATTACCTACAAAATACCTTCATCTTTTTCCATAGCGGTAGAGGGTAGTCTTCTTGGTGCCAGCAGTACATTGGAAACCGTTTCGAAAAAAAAGAATTTCACCACCATTACTGGGGTTCGTTACCGAAATAATGCCCTATTTGTGAATAGCCAACAGACCCTTACCAATGTTGTCCCCATCTTTTTTGACGCGCAGACCTATATGACCCATCAAATAAGTGATCGGTTAAAACTGGGGTTTTTGGGAAATATTTCCATAAACAACTATAAAAATGAGCCCATTTCCAGACAGACCAATTTTGGGAGTCTATTGGAACCCAGGGCCCTGGTTGTTTTTTATGAAGGCAGGGAACAGAATAGTTACGAAACCCAATTTGGAGCTTTAAAGGCCGATTTTTTGATGAATGAGGACACCAAACTCAGTTTTACCTCATCAATTTATCATGCCCTGGAAGAGGAGTTTACAGATGTCATTGCCAATTATGAGCTTGGGGAGATCGATACCAATCTTGGAAGTGAAAACTTAGGTGAAGTAACCCAAAGCAGAGGGATTGGTTCCCAGTTCAATAGGGCAAGAAACCAACTGGATGCGTTGATCGTAAACCTTACCCATAGGGGAATACTCAAAAAAAATGGAAAGTCCCTGGAATGGGGGTTACGTTATAGTCATGAAGATTTTCGAGACCGATTGAACGAAGCCGAGTTTCTGGATTCCGCTGGTTTTTTCATAAGACCTCCCAACGCTGGATTGGTTAACAATGAGCCCGAAGAGCCTTTTGAAGGGGCAATTGTTCCCTTTGAAAGTGTAAGGGCGACCAATTTTGTGCGAACGGATCGTTTTTCCGGATTCCTTCAGTTCGGCAACCAAACCCACTGGGGTGAAAACGCCATTTACTATAATTTGGGGGTCCGGGCGCAACAGTGGATCATATCCGGTGAAGGATTTGAAAGCAACCATCAATTTTTGTTAAGCCCCAGGGCACAATTTGCCATAAAACCGAACTGGGAAAATGATGTGTTGTTCAGATTGGCCATTGGCAGTTATCAACAGCCTCCATTTTATAGGGAGCTACGCGATATCAATGGACTGGTAAATCCTGAGGTGGAAGCGCAGAGGTCTATACACTTCGTTGCTGGAAACGAGTACAGTTTTTCACTGTTCGATAGACCTTTTACCCTTATTAGTGAGGCGTACTACAAAAAACTGGACAATGTAAATACCTACACCGTTGAAGATGTCAGGATACGTTATAGGGCAGATAACATTGCCAAGGCCTTTGCCTATGGGTTTGACTTTAGACTTAATGGCGCCTTTATCCCTGGAGCGGAATCATGGATAAGTCTGGGGTATTTACAGACAAAGGAAAACATAGGGGACAGAGGATATATTTCCAGGCCAACGGACCAGCGATTGAAGCTGGGTGTATTATTCCAGGATTATATGCCCACGATTCCCAACATGAAACTGTACGTAAACCTGGTCTACAATACTGGGGTACCTGGAGGTTCCCCAAACAATGCGGATCCCTACGATTTTCAGAATAGATTAAGAGATTATAGACGGGCAGATTTGGGCATTTCCTATATTTTTGCCGACAGAAACAGCAGGTACCAAAACGGACATTGGTTACATGGGTTTAAGGAGTTGGACATGGGATTTGAGATTTTCAATATTTTCAACAATCAGAATTCCATAACCAATACATGGGTAAGGGATGTTGACACCCAACAACAATTTGCAGTACCCAATTTTTTGACGTCCCGTTTACTGAACGTTAAATTACGTATGAAGTTTTAAGGTATATAATGAAAAAACTGGTTTTCTTTTTTTGTATCCTTTGGTTTTTTTTGGGCAATGCCCAAAAGGACATCTTTGAAAGCAGTCGTTTTGATGCGCTTTCCGAGAATCACGAGGTTTTGGCCATTGTTCCCTTTATCACACAATTGGAACTGGAGCGCAACATTTCCAGTGATGAGTTAAGGGAACTCGCAAAAAAAGAGGGCTATGCCGTGCAGGATGCTTTGGAAACCTATTTCTCCCGCAGAAAAAAACGTAAGAAATTCAACGTGGATTTTCAAAATGTGGAAGAAACCAATGCCTTATTATTAAGGAATGGCATCACTTATGAGAATATTGACGTCCAAACCGTAAAGGAATTATCGGAAATTCTTGGTGTGGACGGCATAATCAGTGGCACCCTTGACCTAAACGTTTTACTTTCCAAAGGTGTTTCCACGGACTTTAGCTTATTGGACTATTTCAGGGGAAATGCCAATTTTGGAAGGATAGGAATCAAAATCAGTGATGGAGCCACTGGCAAGCTGCTCTGGAAGTACGAAAAGGTCATCACCAAAAAGACGGGAAAGAACACGGATGAACTTATTGACAAAATGATGAAAGCGGCTTCCCGAAAATTTCCCTACGATAAAGAGAAAAAACGAAAAAAGAAGGTCTAACCCTTTACCCCGCTGCAAAATCCTTCAAAACGGCAATGGTATAGTCCAATTCTTCTTTGGTATTGTATTTTGAAAAGGAAAATCGCAAGGAGGGTTTTTTAAGCTCTTCCTCGGATAAGATTTCCTGTAGTACATGGGATCCTTTGGTGCTCCCAGATTGGCAAGCACTCCCTTTGGAGCAGGCTATTCCCTTTAAATCCAGGTGAAACAATAACATTAGGGATTTTTGGGCATCCAGGGGCAGCCGTACATTGGTCAAGGTATAGGTACTGCGCTCCATATCGCCGGAAAGGCCATTAAATTCAATGTTGGGTATCTCTGTTTTGAGTTTTTCCACAAAATACTTTTTGAGTTCGGTCACATAGGCCTTTTCGTCACCCAAATTGTCGTAGGATGCTATAAAGGCCTCTTCAAGCCCCACAATATTGTGAAAGGGTTCCGTACCTGCCCTAAATCCCCGTTCCTGTGCCCCGCCCACTATAAGGGGCCTTAACCCGGAATTCTTTCGTACAAAAGCAAAACCAATCCCTTTGGGGCCGTGAAATTTATGTGCCGCCGCTGTCATGAAATCCACATGAACTTCCTGGGCATTCCATTCAAAATGACCAATGGACTGTACCGTATCTGAATGGAAAAGGGCATCGTAATCCCGGCAAAGCATCCCTATCGCCGTAATATCAATGAGGTTTCCTATTTCATTGTTCACATGCATTAAGCTGACCAGTTTTTTGGAAGCATCCCCTGCCAGTAATTGCTCCAGATGATTTAGATCGGGATTTCCATGGCTATCCAATTGCACAAAGCGCAAAGCGATACCATATTCCTTCTCCAATTCTTCTGCCGTATGCAAAACCGCATGGTGTTCAATTTTTGAGGTAATGATCGTTTTCACGTCCAAATCCCTAACGGCACATCTTAAAATCATGTTATCCGCTTCAGTCCCTCCGGAAGTGAATATGATTTCAGAGGGATGGGCATTCAAATATTTGGCAATGGTCTTTCTTGTTTTTTCGATTGCCGTCTTCGCCGATCTTCCAAAACTGTGGGTAGACGAAGGGTTTCCAAAGCAGTTGGCCAAGGCATCCTGCATTTTTATAATGACCTCGTCCCTAACCTGTGTGGTGGCAGCATTATCCAAATACACTTTTTGCATACGACTATATGGATTTAAAATCGTCCAAAAATAGCCAATACTGCGTTAATTTCTTCCAAATAAAAAAGGTCATTAAAGTAGGGTGCACTGAATTTGCCCTAAATTTGACTTCATGAAAAAAATAACTGTTGCACTTTTACTTCTCTCTGTCATAGCTTGTAGTGATGGGGATTTGCAGATTGAAAATATAGATTTTGACGGAGGCACAGTAGCTTTTTGCCCCTTACAGTTTAATCAAACGGATATCCAAAGAACCCTCTTTTTTAAAATAGTTGAAGACGAAGCACTCATACTACAGCTCCAATCTGGTTTGATAGCTAGCGAAACTGCTTCGGATACCGCAACGAGTAGTTTGGCAAATCAATCCACCCTCACCTACAGGCTTTTTTCGGAAAACGTAGCGAATACCTATTTCTGTAGTGATATTCCACCGGCTACGCCCGCAATTTTGGAAGAGACCACGGCAAGTTCGGGTGTTTTGAGTTTGATATCTTCCGTGGATACGGTAACCAGTGCCACTAAAACCTATGCCCATGATATCAGTATTTCTGATTTGACCTTACTCGGCAATAACGGAGAACGAATAACCGATCAACCTGGTTTGGATTTTGGCACCTACACCACGACGGTTGACAGCAGTATTGACCTTGTTTTTTCCAATTACAACAGTTCAGTCATAGCCAGTTGTGGAACTGAAGGAGCCAACGTACAGCTTTTTAAAGTTATAAATGATGAAGCCATAGGTCTGGAGTTTCCAAGTTCAATTCTGGTCAATGAGGTTACCAGTGAACCAAGGACAGTTACTCTGGGGAATATGGTCAATGACACAACAGCCACGTTTACCAATAGGGTTTTTCGAAAAATTGTGACTGATGAAACCATTTGTACCCTAACAACGGATGACCCCGACTTGGTAAATTCATTTACTACCATTTCAGGTATTCTTTCCATTGCCACTGTGCAAGGCGCTGATAGCACACCGGAAAATCCAAGCTTTGACCATACCTTTACCCTAAGTAACTTTATAGTGCAGGACGCCAACGAAAACAACGCCCCTGAAATAGAAACCTATGTTTTCGGGACGATTACTACCAGAACCAACTAGGAATTTTGGTAGATGTACACTTCCGTAGCCCCAAGGCCATATTTCTGGTATTCGGCATCGTAAAAATCAACTGGATATTTTTTAAAGAGGTAGTTCAATTCTTCCTTAAGTATGCCTTCTCCTACGCCATGGATGAAGACCACTTTCTGAATTCGTTTGTCAATGGCAAATTCCAATTGGCGTTTGGCGGTTTCCACTTGTAGGTTTAACATATCAAAATTGGTCATTCCCCTGGTGGAATTGGTCAACTGATGGATATGCAGGTCCACTTCCATTTTAGGGGCATTGCGTTCTTTGGGTTTGGGTACCTTTATTTTCTTTTTTTCCGGGCTTTCCTTTTCTTTTTTTGCCTGAAAAGCCTCATAATTTCCCACATTTAGTGCCCTTCCCGATTTTATCAATTGGGAACTGGGAAATTGTAGGGGAAAACCATCTTTTGTTTCAAGGGTAATGACCGTTCCTTCAATGGCGGTAACAATCCCTTCAATGGCCTCATCCAAAACCTCTACCTTATCCCCCAATTCAAATCCTGCCATGACCCTAAATTTTATGTTCTTATTACTCCAAAACTAAAAATAATAGTATTTTAAGCCTGCAAAAAGTTAAAGCATGGATTCTACGGCAAACATATCTTATATGGGGCTTCAAGATTATATGCTCCCCTGTTATACCAAACAGGTGCTGGGCTTTGACTGTCCAGGATGTGGCTTACAGCGGGCGATATTACTGTTATTAAACGGAGATTTCATCGCCGCTTTTCATATGTATCCTGCAGTCTTTACATTAATTCCCCTAGCATTGATACTGGTGCTCAATAAATTTTTCAATTTAAGATATGCCAATCAATCCATCATTTGGCTCAGTATTGCTTCCGTAGCCTTAATTTTAATCAACTATATCATAAAACTGATACACTAAACACTTTAAATTATGGAACAACAAAAACTACCGAATGTTACTATTTCTTTGGTATTGGCCATCATTTCTTTTTTATGCTGTTGCTTCAGCATGGGAATTGGGGGGATACTGCTCTCCGGAATTGCCTTTATATTGCTGAGAAAAGATGAAAAACTCTACTTGTCAAGCCCAGAAAGTTATAGTAATTACAGTCAATTAAAAACTGCAAAAATTATAACCATAATAGGATTGGTATTGGGTGTCTTGACACTTTTATGGTCTTTATATCAAATAAACCAATTAGGCGGATGGGAAGGATATATGGAAAGGGTAAATGAAATGATGGAACAATACGGCGTTGAAACCGAATAATCCATATCCAGCATGAGCCAACAACCCCTACCGGGCGCCAGTACCGTACTGACCATGGGAATTATTTCCATTGTGGGTTCACTCATCTGCTGTGGACCCTTTGCCATCATTTTTAGCATTATTGGACTGGTAAAGGCCAAAAGTGCCGAAGCACTGTATAATGAAAATCCCGAATTATACAGTGATATCAGTAATGTGAAGACGGGAAGGATACTTTCTTATATAGGATTGGCATTATCACTGATCATGCTCGTTTTGTCCATACTATATTTTGGATTTATCATCGCCCTGATCAGTTCGTCGGGGGAGTTTTCCGAAAGTTTCTAAAAAAGGCCCCGTAATTCGGGGCTTTTTTAATTCGCCACCTCACTCATGAATTTTAATCGATAGATACGGAGTTCCTCCTCTTCATAATCCCCATCAAATTCCTCCATGGCAACGGTTATGGAATCGGTTTCGGCCTCCAGAAAATACTCATGGATCTCCTCTTGTTGGTCTTCATCCAGGATTTCATCCACCCAATACCCAAGATTCAATTTAGTACCACTAAAGACAATCTGTTCCATGTCCTTAATCAAATCCGGAAGTTCCAGGCCTTTGGCGGCGGCGATATCATCCAGGGGCAATTTTCTATCCACGCTTTGAATGATATACAGCTTTAAACCGGAATTTGCACCCGTGCTTTTTACCACCAAATCGTCCGGTCTAACAATATCGTTCTCTTCCACATAGGTGGAGATCAATTCCACAAAAGGTTTTCCATATTTTTTTGCCTTTCCTTCCCCCACACCGTGCACATTGAGCAATTCTTCCATGGTAATGGGATACTTGAGGGCCATATCATCCAAAGAAGGGTCTTGAAAAACTACAAAAGGAGGCACATCATTTTTTCTGGCCTCCCTTTTTCGCAAATCCCGAAGCAACTTCAAAAGTTTCTCATCCGCTGCATTTCCTGTGGATTTCCCATTGGTAATGATACTGGAATCCTCTTCTTCCTTGTATTCATGGTCCTTGGTCATTAGGAAAGAAACCGGGGTCGCTAAAAATGCCTTCCCCTTTTCCGTGACATGCAGTACCCCGTACTGTTCAATCTCTTTTTGCAAATAACCTGCGACCAAGACCTGTCTGATCAAGGCCATCCAATACTGCTCATCCTTATCTTCACCAATACCGAAAATTTCCTTTTCCTCCGTTCTATGGGAGGAAATCAAGGCATTGGTCTTCCCCACCAAGGTCCTAACGATTTCCTTGGTCTTGAATTTTTCCATGGTGTCCTGCACCACGCGTAATAGTTTCACCAAGCTATCCTTGGCTTCTTCCTTGGGTTTTGGGTTCCTGGTATTGTCATCCATATCCGCTCCCTCGCCATTGACTTCATCGAAGTCTTCCCCAAAATAGTGCAGGATGAACTTTCTGCGTGACATGGAAGTTTCTGCATAGGCCACTATTTCTTGAAGTAAGGCATGTCCTATCTCCTGTTCCGCCACAGGTTTGCCCGACATAAATTTCTCCAACTTTTCCACATCCTTATAGGAGTAATATGCCAAGCAATGTCCTTCACCACCATCACGACCGGCCCTACCCGTTTCCTGATAGTAACTTTCAATACTCTTGGGGATATCATGATGGATAACAAAGCGCACGTCCGGTTTGTCAATTCCCATGCCAAAGGCAATTGTGGCCACCACAACATCCACATCCTCCATTAGGAACATATCCTGGTATTTGGCCCTGGTCTTTGCATCAAAACCGGCATGGTAGGGGACTGCACTAATACCATTTACCTGAAGTACCTGTGCCAGTTCTTCCACCCGTTTACGGCTCAGACAATATACAATACCGGATTTGTTTTGATTTTGCTTTACAAATCGGATAATGTCCGCATCCACATTTTTGGTCTTGGGACGTACTTCATAAAACAGGTTGGGCCTATTGAACGAGGCCTTAAAGACCTTTGCGTCATTCATCCCCAGGTTCTTGATAATGTCTTCCTGGACCTTTGGCGTGGCCGTCGCCGTTAACCCGATAATCGGGATTGCATCGCCCAATCGGGAAATGATGCTCCTTAAGTTGCGGTATTCGGGTCTAAAATCATGTCCCCATTCCGAAATACAATGTGCTTCATCCACGGCAACAAAAGACAACGTCACCTGCTGCAAAAAGTCCACATATTCTTCCTTGGTCAGGGATTCCGGAGCCACATAAAGCAATTTGGTAAGCCCATTGACAATATCTTCCTTTACCTGTCTTACCTCGGTTTTGGTCAACGAGGAATTTAAAACATGGGCAATCCCGTGTTCTTCCGAAACACCCCGTATGGCATCCACTTGATTTTTCATTAAGGCAATAAGGGGTGACACCACAATTGCGGTCCCCTTCTTCATTAATGCCGGTAATTGATAACAAAGTGATTTTCCGCCGCCGGTTGGCATGATAACAAAAGTGTCCCTATTGTCCAGGACATTTTCTATTACGTTTTCTTGGAGGCCTTTGAATTGGTCGAAACCAAAATACTTCTTCAAAGCACCCTGCAAATCCATCGTCAAACCCATTTTTGGTAAATCCATTACATAAAAAGCGGTGTACCGAAGTTATTGGAAGGCCATGGTCAGTGTTTAATCTTAGGTACGGCGCTATGTGAACAATCTAGATTTATTTAGTTTTGTAAACTTAAATATAAGACATTCTTTCAGTAAAACAACCCAAACACCCGTTAAATACTTTGAACACTTCCAACAGCATTCTTGAAATTGCAAAACAAACCATTGCGAATGAAAGTGAGGCCATAGGAAACCTTGCCGCATTTATAGATCATCAATTTGAAAACGCCGTCCGTTGCATTCTGGAATCCAAAGGAAGGGTTGTTATTACCGGCGTTGGAAAGAGCGCATTGATCGCTTCAAAAATAGTGGCCACCTTTAACTCTACCGGTACGCCGGCCATTTTTATGCATGCTGCTGATGCCATTCATGGGGACCTTGGCACCATTCAAAAAAACGATGTAGTCATTTGTCTGTCCAAAAGCGGTAATACCGAGGAAATAAAAATGTTGATTCCGCTCATAAAAAGGGGAAACAATAAGTTGATTGCGATTACGGGCAATATGGACTCCACTTTGGCAAAGCAATCGGACTTTGCACTCAACACCTATGTGGAAAAGGAAGCCTGTCCAAACAATCTTGCCCCAACAACGAGCACTACGGCACAGTTGGTTATGGGGGACGCCCTGGCCATTTCATTATTGAAACTAAGGGGATTCAGCAGTGAGGATTTTGCCAAATACCATCCCGGAGGCTCCTTGGGAAAACGCCTATATCTCAGGGTGGAGGATATTGTTGGAAACAATCTAAAACCACAGATCGAGGCAGATGCGAACGTAAAACAGGTCATTGTTGAAATCTCGGAAAAAATGCTCGGGGTAACCGCTGTTATGGAGAAGGGAAGGGTCATAGGTATAGTGACGGATGGTGATATACGAAGAATGTTGAGCAAATACGATAACATCAACTCCATAACGGCAAGGGATATTATGACCAAAAGTCCAAAAACCATTGCCCCCAATGTCTTGGCGGTAAAAGCCCTGGAGGTATTGCGAGCGCATGGTATTTCGCAATTATTGGTCATGGACAACACAGAATATTTAGGAGTAGTACATCTCCATAACCTCATAAATGAAGGGATTTCCTAATGACAAAAGTTGCTAAAGACCACAATGAAATGTCCTTTTTGGACCATCTTGAAGAATTGCGATGGCATTTGATCCGTTCCACTTTGGCCATTGTACTCATAGGCTGCGTGGCTTTTGTCATGCGGGGCTTTATCTTTGATACCATTATCTTCGGTCCAAAAAACCTGGATTTCCCAACCTACCGGTTCTTCTGTGCCGTAGCTACTTTTTTTGGGGTGGATTCTGAATTTTGTGGGGACAGTTTGCCTTTTACCATTCAGAGCCGATTAATGGCAGGGCAGTTTTCTGCACATATCTGGACCTCGATCTGGGCCGGTGTAATTATTGGGTTCCCCTATATTTTATGGGAATTGTGGCGGTTTATCAGCCCCGGACTTTATGAAAAGGAACGAAAGCATTCGCGTGGTTTCATTCTAGTGGCTTCCTTACTTTTCTTTATTGGGGTATTGTTCGGTTATTATGTGGTGGCCCCATTGTCCATTAACTTTTTGGGTACGTATCAAGTGAGTAAGGAAGTTACCAATGAGATTGACCTCGCCTCCTATATTGGTACGGTTAGGGCAGCCGTCATTGCCTGTGGTATCATGTTCGAGTTGCCGATTGTCATTTATTTTCTAACAAAGGTTGGGTTGGTGACCCCGGAAATCCTTAAAAAGTATCGAAAGATTGCCCTCGTCATTGTTTTGATACTTTCCGCCATAATCACCCCTCCGGATGTGACCAGCCAAATCGTTGTGGCCATTCCAGTGCTTATACTGTACCAAGTAAGCATTTACATATCCAAAGTGGTATTAAAGAAAGAATTGAAGAAGGAAAAAGAACAAAAAAATGCATGATCAAGTAGAAGAATTCAATGCCTACCGTGCCAAAATGAACGATAAATTGTTGGCAGAAAACAACAAGCTCATTAAGCGCATTTTTAATTTGGACACCAACGCCTTTATGGCCGGTGCCCTGGATGTAAAAACCAAAGAGTTATTGGGATTGGTGGCATCTGCAGTGCTGCGTTGCGACGATTGTGTAAAATACCATTTGGAAAGTTCCAAAAAGGAGGGCGTTTCCAAGGAAGAGGTCATGGAAACTTTGGGCATTGCCACCTTAATTGGGGGAACAATTGTAATTCCCCACCTCCGCAGGGCCTATGAATACTGGGAAGCACTGGAATCCCTTGATGAAGGTTAATGAAATCACAATAGGGGATATTTGGTTCCCCCATTTAACTAGCTTTGACATTTAGATATGATCTTACGTGCAGAAAACATTATGAAGGCCTATCGGGGCCGTAGGGTGGTCAAAGGTATTTCCCTGGAAGTCCGACAAGGGGAAATTGTGGGCCTCCTGGGACCCAATGGAGCAGGTAAGACCACCTCTTTCTACATGATCGTAGGGCTCATTAAACCCAATGGGGGAAAGATTTACCTGAACGACATGGAAATTACCGAGTTTCCCATGTACAAACGGGCACAGAACGGTATTGGTTATTTGGCCCAGGAAGCCTCGGTTTTCAGAAAACTGAGTATTGAGGATAATATTTTGAGCGTACTACAGACCACTACCCTCTCCAAAAAAGAGCAGCACATGAAAATGGAAAGCCTTATTGATGAATTTGGATTGGGACATATCCGTAAAAACCGTGGAGATCTATTATCGGGAGGTGAAAGGCGAAGAACCGAGATTGCCCGTGCTTTGGCTACCGACCCAAAATTTATTCTGTTGGACGAACCCTTTGCCGGCGTTGACCCCATCGCCGTAGAGGACATTCAGCGCATTGTGGCCCAACTAAAGAACAAAAACATTGGCATCTTGATCACGGACCACAATGTACAAGAGACCTTGGCCATTACCGAAAGATCTTACCTCATGTTTGAAGGCGGTATACTTAAAGCAGGAGTTCCGGAAGATTTGGCCCAGGACCAAATGGTCCGAAAAGTATATTTGGGACAAAACTTTGAACTTCGAAAAAAGAAATTGGAATTTTAATGCCTTCACTGCCAAAGTCAAGGTTGCCCAATTGGATTCATACGCTTGTATTGCTACGCTTTTTTTAGCACCAAGGAACTTAGGATGTAAAAAAGGACAACAATCGGAATTGCCAAAAACTTTAAGGTCAGCAACAGCACCAAACTTCCAATCAAAAATAAATACTTCACTCCATTTTCCTTAAATCCAAGTCCATTGAACTTCAAGGCAAAAAGTTCGATCCCAGAATTCAATAGAAAGGCACTTAGGATGGTCAATCCAATTAAAAACCACTGATTTAGGATAATGCTGTTCAAAACATCATTGTTTTGGTACAACAGTATCAGGGGCATGGACAAAATAAGGAGTGCGTTTGCCGGTGTGGGCAGCCCCCTAAATGAGCTAACCTGATTTTCATCCACATTGAACTTGGCGAGCCTATAGGCAGAGGCCAAAGTAATCATAAAACCGAACAAGGGTAATAGCCCAACATCCGTATGCATTCCAAAAAGGTCTAAATTCCAACCCTCCTTTTGGGCCATGTTCAACAATTGGAACATGACAATTCCGGGGACAACCCCGCTGGTCACCATATCTGCTAAAGAGTCCAGTTGTATTCCAATGTCACTGGTCACCCCAAGCATCCGTGCGGCAAAACCATCCAAAAAATCAAAAAATATCCCCAGAAAAACAAAAATTGCCGCTAACTCCAATCGGTTCATCACCGCAAATACCACTGCAATACAACCACAAAAAAGATTGAGTAACGTAATGAAATTGGGAATATGGGTTTTCATTGAATTTGATTTTTGTAAAAATAAACTAAAAAATAGGCTTTATTTTTTTTCAGTTGACCGCCAAATAACAAATATGTTGATATTTGCTATCCATGAGAATCAAACAACTGTTTCTGCTGCCCTTTCTCCTTTTAACATGGGGGCATTCGGCACAGAACCTTCCGCAATTATCCGAAAATGCCCAAATAAGTGTGCTCACTTGTGGTGCCGGAAATCAATTGTACACTGCCTTTGGACATACGGCCTTTAGGGTGCAGGACTCCGCTTTGGGCCTGGATATTGTATACAATTATGGAACCTTTGATTTTGACAAGCCCAACTTCTACCTCAATTTTGCCAGGGGAAAACTCATTTATTCCTTGAGCCGCAGTAGGTTCGACCGATTTCTTTTCGAATATGAATACGAAAAACGTTGGGTAAAGGAACAACTTTTGGATTTAACATCAGAAGAAGTCAATAGGTTGTTCCAGTTTTTTGAAGAAAACTATCGTCCGGAAAATCGGGACTACCTTTACGATCCCTTGTTCAATAATTGCTCCAACATCACTGGAAAGATATTAAAGGAGGAAGTGGACAATACCATCACGTTTAATGGTGACCATTTGGACCCTAAACACTCCTACAGGCAATTGGTACGTGAATTTATACCCACCAATTCCTGGGGCGCCTTCGGTATTGAACTGGCCTTTGGCAATGTCACCGATAAAACGGCTACCGTAGAGGGCCATATGTTTTCGCCATATTACGCCATGCACCAGTTGCGGAATACCACGCGAAACGGGAAACCCCTCTTAAAAAGGGAGCGTAGCGTTTTGGAATATCCCGAAACCACCGACCATGGGACTTTTATGACCTCTCCCCTTTTTTGGTTCATTGCCCTTCTTGGTTTTGTCCTGGTAATTACCTATTTGGATTTTAAACATGGGACCAGGCACAAATGGCTGGACTTTTTGTTATTCCTGCTTTCAGGCCTGGCCGGTTGTTTGATTTTACTCCTATGGTTTATCACGGATCATTTGGTCACCAAAAACAATTTTAACTTCCTTTGGTTGCTTCCCCCCAATGCCGTAGTTGCATTTTTACTGTTGTTCAACAGACAGCTTTCATGGCTTTCCAACTATCTTAAAATTGCCCTGGGCAGTATGGGATTACTTGTACTTCTCTGGGTGTTTGGCGTACAAAGCTTTTCGCCCCTGATTATTCCATTGATGCTTATTTTGGTGGTGCGATACGTATTTTTACTAAAAAGAAATTAGAGTACAGACTATAATGAACTACCTTACGGTTGAGTCCATTTCCAAATCATATGGCGAGCTGACCTTGTTCTCAGACATCTCTTTTGGTATTAATAAGGATCAAAAAATCGCCTTGATCGCAAAAAACGGAAGTGGTAAAACTTCCATTCTTAACATTATGGCCGGTTTGGACCAACCAGAATCCGGGCAGGTCATCAAAAGAAAGGATATTCGAATATCCTTTCTTCCGCAAGAACCAAATTTAAACCCAAACTTGACCGTTGAAGAAACCATTTTTGTTTCGGAAAGTGAAGTCCTACAAATCATGGCGCAATATGAAAAAGCCCTTCAAAACCCTGAAGATCAAGAAGCTTATCAAAAAGCTTTTGAAGCCATGGACAGGTTTGGTGCCTGGGATTTTGAGACGCAGTACAAACAGATTCTTTTTAAACTCAACCTTTCCCAATTGCATCAAAAAGTAGGTGCCCTTTCCGGAGGACAAAAAAAGCGCTTGGCCCTTGCCAATGCCCTTATCAACAAACCTGACCTTTTACTATTGGATGAGCCCACCAACCACTTGGATCTGGAAATGATAGAATGGCTCGAGGACTATTTCAAGAAGGAAAACATCACACTTTTTATGGTGACCCATGATCGTTATTTTCTGGAACGGATCTGTAATGAAATATTGGAACTGGACAATAATACGATATACTCCTACAAAGGGAATTATAGCTATTACCTGGAAAAAAGGGAAGCTCGGATGGAAAGGGAATCGGTAGAAGCGCATAAAAACAAAATCCTGTACAAAAAAGAGTTGGATTGGATGCGAAGGCAACCCAAGGCACGTACAACAAAATCCAAGTCCAGAATAGACGATTTCCATAAGATAAAGTCCCTGGGCCACCAACGCAGAAAAGAGCACCAGGTACAATTGGAACTCAATATGGAACGTTTGGGCAGTAAAATTGTGGAATTGCACAACGTTCATAAATCCTATGGTGGCCTAACCATTTTAAACAAGTTCGATTACAGTTTTACCAGGGGGGAACGCGTTGGGATCATTGGTAAAAATGGAACCGGCAAGTCTACCTTCCTGAATCTCCTAACGGGCCACACCGCTTTGGACGGTGGAAAAATCGTAGTGGGCGATACCATCAAGTTTGGCTACTATACCCAAAAAGGGATCACGGTTAAGGAAGGACAAAAGGTCATTGAGGTAATACGGGAATTTGGGGGCTATATCCCCCTAAAAAAAGGAAGGCAAATCTCTGCCCAACAACTGTTGGAGCGCTTTCTTTTTGACCGAAAAAAGCAATACGATTTTGTTGAAAAACTAAGCGGTGGCGAACGCAAACGTCTTTACCTATGCACGGTACTTATCCAAAACCCAAATTTTTTACTATTGGATGAACCTACCAACGATCTGGACATTGTAACGTTGAATGTGCTGGAGAGCTTTCTATTGGATTTTCCGGGATGTTTGCTGGTGGTATCGCACGACCGATACTTCATGGATAAAATCGTGGACCACCTATTTGTTTTCAAGGGGGATGGAATCATTGAGGATTTTCCCGGAAACTATACGGACTACAGGGTATACGAAGCAAGTCGATTGCAGGAAGAACGGGAGTTGAAATCCGATACAAAGTCAGAAAAAAATCAATGGAAGGAGAAGGACGATTCCCCAAAACTGTCCTATCTGGAACAAAAGGAACTGAAGCAACTGGAAAAACAGATCCAACAATTGGAGGAACAAAAAGTAGACCTTCAAAACAAGTTTGCCGAAAACGACCTATCCGGGGAAGAAATCAATGACCTGTCAATTCAACTGGGAAAACTGGATGATGAATTGGAGCAGAAAACGGAACGATGGTTTGAATTATCTTCCATCAATGGGGGATAGCCCCGGTTTTATCGCTTTATGAAAAGTGCACAACGATTTTCGACCGTTTTTACCTACCTGGGGTTTTTACTCAAATCCACCAATCAACACGGTATCCACTCGCCCTTTGTATTCCGCTATGTAACGGAATGCCTCTATAAAAAACCCAGGCTATCCAGAAACAGGATGGAGGATATCCTTTTTAAGAGTATTCCCTTTTTTGGAAGCAAAAACATTCATGTGGCGGATGATAATACCCTGGAAAGTCAACTGAAACAGGCATTCCCAAAACTGAATTATGAAAATCCCCCCTTCGATATCATGGTCTTCAAGCACTTCAATTACCAAACATTGATCCGTATAATGCAACAAAAAGGGCTATATAATGACAGTATGGTTCTGGTAAATGCCCTACCAAAAAACCAATTGGAATGGAAAAAGGCCATTGCCCATTCCCAGATTACGGTTAGCATCGATTGTTATTGGGTAGGGTTTCTATTTTTTCGAAAGGAACAAGCAAAAGAGCATTTTACCATTCGTTTGTAAAGAAGTAATTTTAGGAAATATTCAAAAATCATGGATAACACCATCTATATTATCCTAGGAGGGCTGGCCCTGGTCTATTTCGTGGTTTTGTTCTACAACAAAAGGAATACCAGGAAACGGAAGTCCAGAAAGTTTATGGAAGGAAAAAGAAGGCACGAAAAATGAAGATATACACCAAAACCGGCGATAAGGGAACTACGGCATTGTTCACGGGCAAGCGGGTGGCAAAACACCATATCCGGATTGAAAGTTATGGTACTTTGGATGAACTCAATTCCTGGATCGGTCTGTTGCGCGACCAGGAAATCGATCCGCATTACCAAAACACCTTGACCCAAATACAGGAAAAACTGTTTACCCTTGGGGCCATATTGGCTACCGAGCCTACCAAGGACAATAGACTCAAAATTCCCAGGGTGCAAGAGACGGACAGTACTTTTTTGGAGCAAGAGATCGATGCCATGAACCGTGCTTTGCCCCCAATGACCCATTTTATCCTCCCCGGGGGACATACGACCGTGTCATACTGTCATGTGGCCAGAACAATTTGTAGACGGGCCGAACGAATGATATCCTACCTCCATGAAGAAGAACCCCTTCCGGACACGGTGTTGTCCTACATAAACCGCCTTTCCGATTATTTGTTTGTCCTGGCACGAAAATTGTCAAACGATTTAAAAGCCAAGGAGGTAAAATGGATTCCAGAGAAATTGGACTGATTTTTTTGCCCTTACTTTTAAACTATTTTAAAATAAATCTGAAATAAGCAAGTTTTTACTTGGAAGATTCAGTTGAAAAACTATTTTTGCAAAAATTTTAAAATCAAACCATTGCTATGTACTGGACATTAGAATTAGCCTCTTATTTGAGCGACGCACCATGGCCAGCCACCAAAGACGAATTGATAGATTACGCTATCCGGACCGGAGCACCACTGGAAGTTGTGGAAAATTTGCAATCCATGGAAGAGGAAGGAGGGGAAATCTATGAATCCATTGAAGAGATTTGGCCAGACTATCCCACAGAGGAAGACTACCTCTGGAATGAGGATGAATATTAAATAAAATACCTAAAAACACTATAGCCCGAGCCTCTTTATTGAGGCTTTTTTTGTGTAATTTTGGCAGTCTAACCGTTAAGTAATCGGTCGTTTTCACTCTGGAACGGCTTTTGACAATACAAAGGAAACCATATCCATGAGCATTGTAAATTCCATACTAAAGGTCTTTGTAGGTGATAAATCCGAAAAAGATGTCAAGGCGCTACAACCTTTGGTAAAGCAGATAAAGTCTTTTGAATCCGAAATGGAACAGCTTTCGCATGATGAACTTCGACAAAAGACCAATGAATTTAAATCCAAGATAAAGGAAAAATGCGCTTCTATCGATGAAAAAATCGAAGCCTTGAAAAAAGAGGTGGAAGCCTCAACGGATATCGATCGCAATGAGGAGATCTATTCCGAAATAGACAAACTAAATGAAGAGGCCTACAAAGTTTCGGAAGATACGTTAAATGAAATTTTACCCGAGGCTTTTGCGGTGGTCAAGGAAACCACAAAGCGCTTTGCCACCAATGACACCCTAAAGGTCACGGCCACGGAATTTGACCGCTCACTTTCCGGCAGGGCGGATTATGTTAGTCTTGAAGGTGATGATGCCGTTTGGAAAAACTCTTGGGACGCCGCAGGAAAAGAAGTAACCTGGGATATGGTCCATTATGATGTACAGCTTATTGGCGGTATTGCACTGCATCAGGGTAAAATTGCCGAGATGCAGACCGGGGAAGGAAAAACCTTGGTGGCCACCCTCCCACTCTACTTAAATGCACTTTCCGGAAAAGGGGCCCATTTGGTTACCGTGAACGATTATCTGGCAAAACGTGATAGTACCTGGATGGGGCCAATCTTTGAATTTCATGGACTATCCGTGGATTGTATTGATAAGCACCAGCCCAATTCCGATGGCCGTAGGGCCGCTTATAATGCGGATATCACCTATGGCACCAATAACGAATTTGGTTTTGATTACCTCAGGGATAATATGGCCCACACACCAAAGGATTTGGTACAACGTCCACACCATTATGCCATTGTGGACGAAGTGGATTCCGTATTGATCGATGATGCAAGGACCCCATTGATCATTTCCGGACCTGTTCCGGAAGGAGATCGTCATGAGTTCAATGAATTGCGACCAAAGGTTTCGGATATCGTCCAAAAACAACGCCAGCACCTGACCGGGGTTTTGGCCGAAGCCAAAAAATTGATCAAGGAGGGAGATTCCAAGGAAGGTGGGTTCCTATTGCTACGGGTATATAGGGGATTGCCCAAAAACAAGGCCCTCATTAAGTTTTTAAGCGAGGAAGGCGTAAAACAATTGCTTCAAAAAACGGAAAATTTCTACATGCAGGACAACAATAGGGAAATGCCCAAAGTGGATGAGGACCTATTGTTCACCATAGATGAGAAGAACAATCAGATTGAATTGACCGATAAGGGGGTGGATTACATCTCCGGGGAACAGGACAAGGATTTCTTTGTAATGCCGGATATTGGAGGGGAAATAGCCCAAATAGAAAATCAAGGCCTTGAAATTGAAAAGGAAGCGGAGTTAAAAGAAGAGCTGTTCAAGGAGTTCGCCATAAAAAGTGAACGGATCCATACCATGAGCCAACTGTTAAAGGCGTATACCCTTTTTGAAAAGGATGTTGAGTATGTTGTTATAGACAACAAGGTAATGATCGTGGATGAGCAGACCGGTCGTATTATGGATGGGCGGCGTTATTCGGATGGCCTGCACCAAGCCATAGAGGCCAAGGAAAATGTGAAAATCGAAGCGCTGACGCAGACTTTTGCCACCATTACACTCCAGAACTATTTTAGAATGTACAATAAGTTGGCAGGTATGACGGGAACTGCCGTTACCGAGGCTGGCGAATTTTGGGAAATCTATAAGTTGGATGTCATGGAAATCCCAACCAACAGACCTATTGCCCGGGATGACCGCAATGACTTGATCTACAAAACCAAGCGCGAAAAATACAATGCCATCATAGAAGAGGTGACCCAACTCTCAAAAGCCGGTCGTCCCGTACTCATTGGTACCACTTCCGTAGAAATATCGGAATTGCTTTCCAAGTTATTGAGCGTTCGTAAGATTCCCCACAACGTACTGAATGCCAAACTGCACAAAAAGGAAGCGGACATTGTTGCAGAGGCTGGAAACCCCGGAGTGGTCACCATTGCCACCAATATGGCCGGTAGGGGTACCGATATTAAACTGACACAGGACGTAAAAAACGCAGGAGGACTGGCCATAGTAGGTACGGAGCGTCATGATTCCCGAAGGGTGGACAGACAGCTGCGCGGACGTTCCGGTCGACAAGGAGATCCAGGAAGTTCCCAATTCTATGTTTCGTTGGAGGATAATCTCATGCGCCTATTTGGTTCGGAACGGGTAGCAAAAATGATGGACCGTATGGGATTGGAAGAAGGAGAGGTCATCCAGCATTCCATGATGACAAAATCCATTGAGCGTGCCCAGAAAAAAGTGGAGGAAAACAACTTTGGTATCCGTAAAAGATTATTGGAGTATGACGATGTGATGAATGCACAACGTGAGGTAGTCTATAAACGAAGAAGACATGCCATTCAAGGCGAACGCTTAAAGGTGGACATCGCCAATATGGTCTATGATACTTGTGAAGTGATTTCGGAAACCAATAAAATGGCCGATGATTTCAAAAATTTTGAGTTTGAACTCATCAAGTACTTCTCCGTTACCTCGCCCATAACCGAAGAACAGTTCAAGAGCCTGGGCTTTCAGGATATCGCAGGAAAAGTTTATAAAGTGGCGTACGAACACTACCAGACCAAGGTAGAGCGCAGTGCCGAAACTGCTTTTCCCGTGATCAAAAATGTCTATGAAAACCAGTCGGACAAATTTGAACGCATTGTCGTTCCCTTTACTGATGGGGTAAAGACCTTAAATGTGGTCACCAATCTTAAAGATGCCTACGAAAGTAATGGGAAACAATTGGTAAACGATTTTGAAAAGAACATCACCCTTGCCATCATAGATGATTCCTGGAAAACGCACCTACGAAAAATGGACGAACTGAAACAGTCCGTACAGCTCGCGGTCCATGAGCAAAAAGACCCCCTATTGATTTATAAGTTCGAGGCCTTTGAGCTCTTCAAAAGTATGATCGACAAGGTAAACAAGGAAGTAATTTCCTTCTTGTTCAAAGGGGAGTTGCCCGCTGGGAATACCAATCAAATCCGGGAGGCCAGAACGGTACGCAGACCTAAGGAAAAACTACGCACTACCAAGGAAGAGATTCCAAACAGCGATGAACTTGCTGCCCAAAACAGGGCTGCCGGACAAACGCAGGGCCAACGTCCCCAAAAAACGGAAACCATTGTCCGCGAACGTCCAAAAATTGGGCGAAATGAACGTGTCACCATCAAGCATGTAATGTCCGGTGAAAGCAAAACGGTAAAGTTCAAACAAGCAGAGCCTTTGATCAATAAAGGCGAATGGGTGCTGATAGAGGAATAATCCCGTTCAAAAAAGTCATATCCCAATGAGGGCAACCAGAATTCGGTTGCCTTTTTTGATTATGTTATAAAACATGGTTAGATTTACGCCCTGAACACCCCTAAGATTTAAAGTTTAAGGGTACTCCCTTATCCTGTGAATTAGTTGCTAACCGCTAATCCATGAGAGACCGATCCACCGACAGGAAAGCGTCAAAAAAGAACCAATTTATTGAGATACTGAACTATTTTGCTTCGGCCATCTCTTTTGCCCTATTGGCCTATTGTTGGACAAAGGAGCTCCATATCCTTGTATTGTTGGTCCTATTGCTTATGGCCATTTTGTTCCTTGGCAATGGGTTACATATCAGAAAAAACAGTGGATACCGACAGACCCATTCAGGTTTGGAGGCAAAACTCAGGGAAAAGGAAACCCTTTTAAAGGAAGTACACCATCGCGTAAAAAACAACTTACAGACGGTATCCAGTCTATTGAGCCTGCAATCCAGGGCGGTAGCGGACCCAAAGATTGAGGGCATCATTAAAAGTAGCCAACATCGGGTCGTTTCCATGTCCATGGTCCATGAAATGTTGTACAAAAGGGACGATTACACCTCAAAAATTGAACTAAAGCCCTATGTGGAGGAACTTTGCGAATACCTGGTCCGTTCCGTCAAAGGCAATGAAAACAAAGTGACGACCGACTTTGATATTGGCGATTACCGCTTAAGTATAGATACGGTCATCCCTTTGGGATTGATCATCAACGAAACCATCACAAATGCCCTTAAATACGGGATTCCCAATAATACGGAAGGTGAAATAAAAATTCATCTCTCAAAAAAGGGGACAAACAGCTTTGAAATGTATTTGGGGGACAATGGGATCGGTTTCCCAGATGATGTAAATCCAAAAACCACAAAATCCCTGGGTTTGAAACTCATTCATAACCTTGCCAGACAACTCAAGGGCAGCATCGTAAGGGACAATGAAACCAAAGGCACTTACTATCAAATCAATTTTGAGGAAGTGGTAGAGGAATTCAATTCGGTGGATTAGTTGGTTTCCCCTATCTTTAAAGGGACTAACTCAATCACACTTCCTATGTTCAAAAACATCGTTTTTATGGTGCTGTTCCTAAGCACCGGCCTTTGCGCACAAGATTATTTTTACAAAAAATTCCATCCGTTCAACGAGGCCATCCCATCACCTTCCGAATTCCTGGGATATGACATCGGGGAGCATCACACCAGACATGACCTTATCGTAGCCTATTTCACCAAATTGGCAGCGGTTTCCGACAGGGCTTCCATCTATGAATATGGTAAGACCCATGAAGGTAGAAAACTGGTCATCTTGACCATCTCTTCCCCAGAAAATCTTCAGAATCTGGACAACATCAAACAAGATCATTTAGCATTTGTGGACCCTTCAGGGTCCGTTTCAAACTACGATGCCGTGCCCATTTTCATTAACCTGGGCTATAATGTGCACGGAAACGAACCTTCTACTTCGGAAGCGGCACTATTATCGGCCTATACCTTCGCTGCTTCCAATAATCCGGAAATCCTAAATTATATTCGTAACGCCGTGATAATGATCGATCCTACCATTAATCCGGATGGCAGGGACCGTCACACCCAATGGGCCAATATGTATCAAGGCAATCCCGAGGTTTCCGACCCTCAGGATGCGGAACACAACGAATACTGGCCAGGCGGACGTACCAATCATTATTGGTTTGATTTAAACAGGGACTGGCTTCTTGGAATACATCCGGAAAGCCGTGGGAAATTGACCTGGTACCATGAATGGTACCCCAATGTAGTGACCGATTTTCATGAAATGGGAACCCAAAGTTCCTATTTCTTTGAGCCGATGAAAGACAATGCATCATTGAATCCCATCATGCCCAGGGAAAACTATGTGGATTTGAACAATCTTTTCGGAGATTACTTTGCCCAAGCATTGGACAGCATAGGCTCTTTCTATTTCACCAAAGAAGTGTTTGACGGTACGTATCCTGGTTATGGCTCCTCCTACCCCGATCTCCAAGGTGCACTTGCCCTATTGTTTGAACAGGCAAGTTCCAGGGGACATGTCCAAAAAACAGCTTTTGGGGAAATTACCTTTCCTTTCACGATCAGAAATCAGTATGTCACCAGTATTGCCACCGTAAGGGCGGCTGTTGAAAATAAGGCTTACCTAAGAAAATATCAGCAAGACTTTTTTAAGAGCGCATTGGGCAATGCCTCCAAAAGTCGAATCAAGGGGTATTCCTTCAAAGATGACTATGATAAAAATCGGGTGAAGGCCTTTATTGACAAGCTTTTATTGCACAAAGTGGATGTTTATAAGGCCAATGGCTCCTATGTGGTACCGACCAATCAACCCCAATATCGAATGGTACAAAGCTTTTTTGAAACCTACGACAAATATCGGGATAGTGTGTATTATGATGCTTCAGCCTGGTCTGTGGCCAATTTCTACAATATGAAATACAGGCCGGTCACAAGCTTGAACCTAGGCGAAAAAGTTACTTCCACGGAAGAACTGGTTTCGGTGGTTCCGGTCCAAAAAACGGATTATGCCTATATCATCGATTATGATGATTACAATGCAACGGCAGTGTTACATTATCTTCAGACCAACGGAATTACGGTTTCAAGTTCCTTTAAACCGTTTACGGCCAAAACCACGGTTGGAGATAAGGCGTTTAATTACGGGGCCTTGGTGGTTCCGGTATCACTTCAAAAAAAGAGCTCCGATGAAATCTTTGAATTGATCCAAAAAGCCCAAAAGAAATATGATGTGCCCATGTTTTCGGTAAAAACGGGCTATAATGCCAAAGGAATTGATTTGGGAAGCCGTAGTGTAAGTCCCATTACCAAGCCCAAAGCTGCCATGCTTATCGGTACGGGGGTGCGTTCCTATGAAGCTGGCGAGGTTTGGCACCTTCTGGACACCCGTGTACATATGCCGATTACCAAAATACCTTTGCGAAATTTCAATAGGGTAGATTTTGATAAGTACAATACCCTGGTCATGGTTTCCGGTGGATATACCCTAACCAAAAAACAACAAGGGATCATTGAAGCCTGGGTAAAAAAGGGAAATACCCTGATTACCATTGGTCGAGCCTCCAAATGGGTTGTGGACAAAAAATTGGTGAAGGAAAAACTGGTGGAAGTGGCCAAGGATTCCACAAAGGCCGTGGAGCGAAAGCCTTATGTGGATGCCAGGGAAAATATAGGTAAAGAAGAAGTAGGTGGTATTATTTTAAAGGTGGATCTGGATGTGACGCATCCCCTGGCCTTTGGCTATCGGGATACCCAAATCCCGATATACAAAAACAATTCCGTTTGGTTAAAACCAAGTCAAAACGACTATTCCACAGTAGCTAAATACGCCAAGGACGCCCATATTGATGGATTTATCACCAAAAAGAACACCGAGGAATTTCTTAACCATTCCGCTTCCTTAGTGGTGAGTAAATTGGAAGAGGGAAGGGTAATCCTGTTTGCGGACAATCCCAATTTCCGAGGGTCGTGGTACGGCACCAATAGATTGTTTTTGAACGCCTTGTTTTTAGGGGATAAAATTCAAATTCCAGAATAACGATCAAATGAAAAAAACGCTTTCCATTGTAACCGTACTTCTCCTATCAATTACGGTCACGGCACAGGACAACCTAAAGGAAGGTCCCTTTTCCCAACTGATCATAAGAGGGGTCACATTGATCAATGGCAATGGTGCCCCTCCGCGAGGTCCCATTGATATTGTGGTAGAAAACAACAAAATTGTGGGTGTTGCGGTCGTAGGTTATCCTGGTGTGGAAATTGACAGCTCCAAAAGACCCCAACTTAAAGCCGGAGGAAAGGAATTGGATTGTTCCGGCATGTACCTTTTACCCGGTTTTGTGGACATGCACGGCCATATTGGTGGTGTATCCCAAGGTGCGGATTATGATTATGTGTTTAAATTGTGGATGGCCCATGGCATTACCACCGTGCGGGAGCCCAGCGGCCGTGGAATTGACTGGACCCTGGATTTGAAGCGTAAAAGTGAAAAAAATGAAATCATAGCTCCAAGGGTCCTCGCATACACTGGATTTGGTCAGGGAAGTGATGTCCCCATCAGCACACCCGAAATGGCAAGGGAATGGGTGCGCGAGAATGCAAAGAAAGGAGCGGATGGTGTCAAGTTCTTTGGGGCACCACCGGAAATCATGCGTGCTGCCCTGGACGAAAATAAAAAACTGGGACTTCGTTCCGCTTGTCACCACGCCCAAATGGATGTTGGCCGATGGAACGTCCTTCATTCGGCAAGGGCCGGACTCACCAGCATGGAGCACTGGTACGGTCTTCCAGAGGCCCTTTTTGAGGATCGGACCGTTCAGGATTATCCATTGGATTACAACTATCAAAATGAACAACACCGATTTGAAGAAGCAGGAAAACTTTGGGTGCAAGCCGCAGAACCCTATTCCGAGCATTGGAACAAGGTAATGGACGAGTTGCTTGAGCTGGACTTTACCCTGGACCCAACATTCAACATCTATGAAGCCAGTAGGGATTTGCATAGGGCGAGAAGGGCAGAATGGCACGAAACGTATACCTTACCTTCCCTTTGGAAGTTTTATCAACCCAGCATGATCAGCCATGGTTCCTATTGGCATGATTGGGGGACGGAGCAAGAAGTGGCCTGGAGGAACAATTATAGACTCTGGATGACCTTTATCAATGAATACAAGAACCGAGGGGGCAGGGTTACCACGGGCTCTGATTCAGGTTTCATTTTCCAACTTTATGGTTTTGCCTATATACGGGAAATGGAGCTGCTCCGGGAAGCGGGTTTCCATCCGCTGGAGGTGATTCGTTCCTCGACACTGTATGGGGCCGAAGCTTTGGGAATGGAAGACAAAATAGGGACCGTCGCCGTTGGAAAATTGGCCGATTTTGTCATCGTGGAGGAAAATCCCCTTAAAAACCTAAAAGTACTCTATGGGACAGGGGCCATAAGGCTTAACGCGGATAACGAAGTAGTTCGCGTTGGGGGTGTAAAATATACGATCAAAGACGGTATTATCTTCGACGCAAAGAAGCTTTTACAAGACGTAAGGACAACAGTAGCGAACCAAAAACAAAAACAGAACTACAAAATAAAACAACCAGGGATAGATTAGTTTCCATAAGTCTTAGGCGATTTTAGCTTTTTGTTTTTTGGTTTGGAACTTTAGGGCCTTTTTTACCCTGGAATTTTTGAACCTGTACAAACGGGCAACTTTGTTGCTGTAAGCATCCGTTTTTTCAATTTTGACGTTCAGCTCCACGCCTACTGTAATCGTGGCTACCTTTACTTCCTTTTTGGCACCTTGGGCCATAACTGAAGTTGTTAGGAAAATGAAGAGGAAAAAGGTCAAAACTGCTTTCATGATTTGGGTTGTTTTACGTTGTAAAGGTATTTTCACATGAAAGCGGTAGCGATATAACTCGCTGTAGAACACTGGTTTTTCGATTAAAAACCAGTTTCTGGATGAAGTGTAAAAAAGTCTCGACAACCGTTTTTGATCCGATGAACAGCACACTGAAAGGAAGTGCATTTCATCGATGCGAGGTGCGATGGCGCATTGGATTTTTTGACCTAAAAACCTTTTTGGAGAGCTTTATGTTGATGTAAATGGATGCAATTACAAAAACCAAACTCGTACATAAACAGATTAAAGACAGAGTATCCATATTACGCTAATTTGCTTTTGTTTCTCTTGGTCCTAAAGGACAATTCTTTTTTAACACGCGAATTTTTAAATAAATAGAGGCGTGCCATACGCTTACTCTTGGGAATCCGCTTTCTTGTTTGGGGCTCTTCTTGGAGTTGGACCCCAATCGTTTCCATTGGAAATTCCACGTTAACTTCACTTTTGTTCCCCTGGGCCATTGACAGGAAAGCAAAAGCGAAAATTGCCAAGCAGGTTAAAATAGCTTTCATAAGTCCGAATCTTTCTTATATCAAAGCTATTTTCGACCCCTGACCAGTCCGATTTATCTCGCCAAGCGTTCTAAATTTTTCGATTAAAACATCCTTAGGCGCTTAAGTGTAAAAAAATATCGATGAGTGTTTTTTGAGTACAAAACCGGTAATCGGTAACTAAGGGCAATACACCGATAACTAAAAGGGATACCCTAAAAGTAAGTTTGGATCGGGGCAATTTTTGCGGAAGTAAACCAAGTCCTTTTTAGAGCACACCCCAGGATAATCCCCTTGATAATTATCCAAATCCAGGACCAATTGAAAATGCAGGTGGGGTGCGTAGCCCACATTGATGTCCGGAGTCCCCAGGGAAACAAAGGGTTCTCCCTTTTCAATGACCTTTCCCATATAAAGTCCTCCCAATGATTCCAATGATAGGTGTCCGTAAAGGGTATAAAAGGAATCCCCCTTGATTTGGTGCCTTAAAATCACCGTAGGTCCATAGTTTCCGAAATCGGAATTGTTCGCAAAAGAATGTACTACACCGTTCAGTGGTGCCAGAACCTTGGTCCCCGATGTGCACCAGAAATCCATCCCCAGATGGATATCCCTCGGTTCCTTCCCCTTGAATCGCTCACTGTCCCCATACAAGTTTCTCTTTTCCAAATACCCACCATAGGCTACCCTTCCACCATTTCTTTTTAAAACAACGTCCACATAATCCTGACACTCCCGGGCATCGGACACATTGACTGAATTCAGTTCCCTATTGTCTTTGGATAAATTGATAGGGCAATACTGGGAAACGGGAATGCTGCTGTCCAAAATTGGGATGGGTCCTAATCCTTTTTTGATAGATTGTACTATTTCCATTGGATAAATTCGGCTTCAAGATATTTAAAAGGGATTGGATTTTGTAATTTTCAGATTGATTTCAAAAAGTACGAACATGAAGATAACATACTTGGGTCATGCCTCCCTACATTTGGAAATAAACGGAAAGCAAATTATCGTTGACCCCTTTATTTCGGCCAATGAATTGGCCAGGGAGATTGACATTGACAGTCTAAGGGTCGATTACATTTTGGTCACGCATGGGCACCAGGATCATGTCCTGGATGTGGAACGTATTGCCCAAAACAATCCAGAAGCCTTATTGGTATCCAATTATGAAATTGTGGAATGGTTTGGGGGCAAAGGGTTAAACGGCCATCCTTTAAACCACGGGGGGAAGAAGGAGTTTGATTTTGGTATGGTCAAATATGTCAATGCAATCCATTCCAGTGTTTTGCCCGATGGTTCCTATGGTGGAAATCCTGGTGGTTTTGTCATTTCGGCCGAAAACAAAAGAATCTATATCTCGGGGGATACTGCCCTTACCTACGATATGAAGTTGATTCCGGAAACCATGGGCAGTATTGATTTAGCCATTCTTTCCATCGGTGACAACTTTACCATGGGGTATGAAGATGCCGTTACCGCTGCGGATTTTGTGGGATGTAAAAAGGTTATGGGATGCCACTATGATACCTTTCCGCCCATTGCCATTGACAAGGCCGCTGCCCAAAGTTACTTTGAAGAAAAGGGTAAAAAGTTACTGTTACCGGATATTGGTGAAGCCATTAGCCTGTAAAACTTAACATTTTTTAACCCAATTCCTTGTAATCTGTGTGCATATTGCAGTACTAAAGGTAAAAAATACGATTATGAAGTTTTTTTCATTACTCTTTACTGTGGCCATCGCGCTGGGGTGCAATACTATTACCAAGTCGAACAACACAGAATTGGCCCAGGCGAAAATCCCTGAGAAGGTGATACTCTCCCCAGAGGAGTTGCAGCAATATGAGACCGCTTATTTTGCCAGTGGTTGTTTTTGGTGTGTTGAAGCCATTTTTGAAAGTGTAAAAGGAGTTAAAGAGGTAGTGTCCGGATATTCCGGTGGAAGTGAGGAAAACCCGACCTATGAACAAGTGGCCTATGGAAGAACCAAGCATGCGGAAGCGGTTGAGGTATACTACAATCCTAAGGAAATCTCCTATTTGGCCTTGGTCCAGGTATTTTTTGGATCACATGACCCCACAACATTGAATAGACAGGGGCCCGACCGCGGTACCCAATACCGTTCCATTGCCTTCTACAAAAATGGGGATGAAAAAAAGATCATTGAGGATTACATCAACCTATTGCAGTCCGAAAATGTATATGACCGTCCCATAGTTACCGATGTTATGGCTTTTGAAAAGTTCTGGAAGGCCGAGGAGTACCATCAGGACTTTGAGCGAAAGAACCCCGACAATTCCTATGTTCGGGCCGTATCAATTCCCAGATTGAATCGATTTAAGGAAAACTTTCAGGAATTTTTAAAGGAGGAAGCGCATTAGCATTTTGTAGTTCATAGGTTAGGATTTGATAACGATATTGGGATTTCCTTCCAGAAGCCTTCACTCCTTTAGTACCACATCACTGTATTTGGAGTTTATCGTAATCCGTTTTCCTGAGTTGTCCTTTCCCCTAAACCCCTTGTGGATACTGGTATCATAATTTTTGGTGTGTTCCATGATCAAATCTGAGGGGTAGTGTATGGTGGATTTTGTTCCGTTCAAATAAAAGGAAACCGGGGTACTCGGCAAGATACAGATCACCTCACCATTTTGGACGGAGACATCAATATCCGTAAATCCCGGACCAATATCATTTATCAATAGTTTGCCCAGATTATTGGTTGCAAAAACCTTGTTGCGCAATTTGTCAATGACAATATCTGAAGAAACCCCATTAAACTGAAGTTCCCCGACTTCTTTAAGGGTAATGGGGTTGGAGTAATCTGCCTTGAGTTGCCCCAAGCTCCAATTCTGTACCACTATGGGCGAATAGGAAGCCCTAATGGTTGTGTTTTCCCCTTCAATGGTAGCGGCAAGCAAGCTTGCATAACGCAAGCTTGCATTAATGTTTTTGGTGGCAGCGGCCAGTTTTACCTCACCATGTTTTACATTCATTTTTAGCCTTACGGATTTGGGCATCTTTATCTTGATGGTCTTCTTTACCTTATATTTTTTGTTTTCCCCATCATCCGAAAAGTAAAATATTCTGGGCTCTTTGCCACTTCTTCCCCTTCTGGACTCTGCCCTCTCTTCCAGTAATTCTTTCCTGCGCTCTTGGTATTCTTTCATTTCCTGCTTTCTTTCCTCTAATAGTCTGGCACGCTCCTCCGCTCTTTTTTCCAACTCCTCTGCCCTCTTTTCCAATCGTTCTTTACGTTCCTCCAGCTTTTCTGCATTACGCTCTTCCCATACTTTGGCACGCTCTTCCACTCTTTCGCTCCATTCCTTCATCCGCTCTTTGTACTCCTCATCAAATCCTTCCCCAAAACTTTTGGCCCATTCCTCCAAATACTTCCTTCCTTCCTTTTCATATTCATCGTAGTCAAAACTTCTAAAGTTTATGGTCGGCATAGGGCGTAGCATCGGTAATTCGGGAATGACGGCCAACTCTGGAAGATCAGGGATTTCCAAATCAAGGAAAAAAGGTTCCACATCAAAATTGAAATCAAAATCCCCATTGAAAAAATCTCCCGATAGATTGCCAAAATGCCATGAATTTGCGGTTCGGGTCGTAATCTCGATCTCCTTGCTGTTTCCCACAATCTTGATTGGATCCTTTTCAAAATAGGCTTTCGCGTCATCCTCATCGGCGCCTTCCAAGGTTACCGTAGCTACAATTTCAACTTGATTTTTATCCCATGTATCAAATTCGATGTCTGCATGGGACGTATTGATTTCCAAAACGGCATCCGTGGCCACGTTAAAGGTTTCCTTGTACGTTTTGGTTTCCTGAGCCCAAACCCCTACTCCAAAGAGCAGTGTTGCACTAAATAATATTGGTTTCCTGTTCATTTTCTGATGATTTTAATTGATTTAATTTTTGTTTCAATTTTTGCAATAATTGCAACCGTAATTGTAGGTTTTGGATAAGGGCGGAGATGGTTTCATCATTGGGGCCAAACTCGTTGAGTTCTTTGTTCAATTCACGATATTCTTCATCAAGCCCTCCCAATTGCTCCATAAACCCATCCACCATTTCCTTGTTTTCCTCACAAACATCCAATTGGGACAGTTCATAGTTAATGCTGGCCACATAAAAATTCTCCACCTTTTGGAGGTCCGGGGAAAGATCGCCCAGGGATATCCCCGTTTTTGATGTTTCCGAGTTCGCTTTATCGACCACTATGGTGTTTGGGGTCTTGGTAGCTAAAGGACCTTTTATCAAAAAATAGGCGCCAATACTTATAAGCAACACTATCCCAGCGGCTATCCGTATCCAAAAGAACACAGGTCTTGGTTCCTTTTTTGGAAGTTCGGATTCCAATCGTTCCAAAAATCGGGCTTCATGGCCTTCACGCATCGGATACTTTTTGGATTTCCTTTCCGTTTCAAATAGTTTTCTAAGATCCTGTCCCATAATTCGATTGCTTTAACATGTCTTTTAACCTACCTTTTCCCCGCAACAACCTTGTCCTTGATGCCGTTTCGGATATACCAAGGATTTCCGATATTTCACTGTGATCGTATCCTTCCATCAAATAGAGCTGAACCACATACCTATACTTATCCGGGAGCTCCTCAATGGCCGTTTTAATGTCTTCCATATCAATTCCCTCTTCCACATCCCAATCCCCATCATCCACCATATGGATATAGCGCTCATCCAACTCCAGCATTCGCTGCTTCCTGGACTTTAAAAAATCAATACAACCATTCACCACAATTCGTTTAAGCCACGCCCCAAATGCTACTTCACCCTTGTACTGGTGGATGCGCTGAAAGGCTTTGATAAATGATTCCTGCAACACATCCTCGGCATCATCCTCATTTTTCAAAAAACGCATAGCCACACAATACATCCCTTCACAATACTTTCGATACAGCCGTAGCTGTGCACTTCTATTGTTGGCCTTACACTGTTCTACCAGTTCTAGTTGCAAAATGGTCGGTTTACTGTTGTTACTTTATAGACTGAAATAAAAAACCAATGTGGCAAAATGCAGCACATTTAACGGATTTTAACAAAAAAACACCCATCGAAATACAGCTTTAAAATCACCAATTTAAACCTGGTTTTGTCTTATTTTCGTTACCCAAATAAAGTAGAAGGATTTTGGCCGTTAAAAGAAATGACTTAGGGCAAAAGGCGCAGTTGCCCAAAATACGGAGACAGGGACCCATTTACATACCAGTGCTTTTTAATTCCCTAAAAAATGGGGATAAAATTGCATTAGCCCAGGGCATCACACTCATTGAAAGTACGCGGAACAAAGACTTTGAGCGTGCGGAAGAATTGGTCACCAGATGCCTCCAAGTCCATAGTAATAGTATCCGTATTGGTATAACTGGGGTACCGGGTGTGGGCAAAAGCACCTTTATAGAGGCTTTTGGGACCCATTTGACACAAATGGGGAAAAAAGTGGCGGTTTTGGCCGTGGATCCCTCAAGCAGTGTAACCAAAGGAAGCATACTTGGGGATAAGACCCGAATGGAAAAACTCGCCAAGGACCCCAATGCTTTTATACGGCCTTCCCCTGCCCAGGATTCCCTTGGGGGGGTTGCCAAAAGGACAAGGGAGACCATTATCCTTTGTGAAGCCGCTGGATTTGATGTTGTGCTTGTGGAAACCGTAGGTGTTGGCCAAAGTGAAACCTTGGTACACAGTATGGTTGACTTTTTCCTTCTTTTAAAACTTGCAGGGGCCGGAGACGAACTTCAAGGATTAAAAAGGGGGATAATGGAAATGGCAGACGCGTTGGTCATTAATAAAGCTGATGGAGAAAACCTGAAAGCGGTAAAACTTGCCATGACGGAGTTTAAAAGGGCCTTACATCTCTATCCTCCAAAAGAAAACGCTTGGTCACCGGAAGTATTGAGTTGTTCTTCCCTAAACAATTTGGGAATCGATGCCGTCTGGGAAATGATTTTAAAGTTTTTGGCACTTACAAAGGAAAATGGGCATTTTGGGGAAAATAGGATCGCCCAAAACAAAAACTGGTTTTTACAGACGGTCGAAGAGCAATTAAAGTTTCAGTTTTTTGGACGGGAAACCATTAAAAGAAAAATGGCCAATTATTTGGAACAGATAGCAAACCACACCATTTCACCAGTGGCAGCGGCCCATGAACTCCTGAACATCAGCAACCCAGGTACCGATGAAATACCCTAAATTTACATCGATTTAATCGCGATTCATGCAACCCGTCACCAACGCCCTTCTTTCCATAGTTGTTCCGTTATACAATGAGCAGGACAATGTTGAACTGCTCACACAAAAAATACATGAAAGTCTCCAAGGGTACCATTATCAAATTATATATGTTGATGATTTCTCTACCGATGACACCAAAATGGTGGTCCAAAAAATGGACGATCATCTGGTTACGTTGATCGAATTGAAAAAGAATTATGGCCAAAGTCTGGCCCTGGCCGCCGGTTTGGATTATGCCCAGGGGGAATACATTATAACCATGGATGGGGATTTACAGAACGATCCTTCCGATATTCCACAAATGTTGGAGTTCGCAGTGGGGGGAACGTATGATTTGATTACGGGCATACGACAGAAGCGCAAAGATTCCCTGGTAAAGAAAATACCCTCTAAAATTGCCAACTTTTTGGTCCGCCGTGTGACCAAGTTATCCATTAAGGACAACGGATGTGCCTTAAAGATATTCACTAAGGAGATTGCCAAAGGATTGAACCTGTATGGGGAAATGCACAGGTTCATTACGCTATTGGCCTTTTTGGAAGGGGCACAGATAAAACAGGTCCCCGTAAAGCACCACGCCAGACATGCCGGGAAATCCAAATATGGGCTGGAACGGGTATTTAAAGTGGTGGCCGATATGATGTTGCTGCTTTTTATCCGTAAATACTTTCAGCGTCCAATTCACCTGTTTGGGATATTTGGGGTTTTGTTAATTATCCTGGGCGTTTTGATCGAAGCCTATTTGCTTATCGTAAAATTCGGATTTGGACAGGATATTGGAACACGTCCCCTACTTATTTTTGGTATGATGTTCATTTTGGGCGGAATCCAGCTCTTTACCATTGGTATTGTAATGGAACTGCTCATCAGGACCTACTACGAATCACAATCCAAACGTCCATATCGCATCAAGAAAATTACCATAGGTGACGGAAAAGCAGCGTAAACTCCTTACCACTGCCTTAAAGGTGGTCGTCAGTGCCGTACTGATCTACTTTATCTTTACAAAAATTGATTTTAAGGAGGTCGTCAACGTATTGAAAACGGCAAACCCTTTATGGCTAATAGCTGCTTTTCTCCTGTTTGTCCTGTCCAAAATATTCAACGCCTTGCGGCTTAACCTTTATTTTCACACCATTGGTGTAAAACTTACCCAATTGAGCAATTTAAAGCTCTATGTGTTGGGGATGTTCTATAATCTTTTCCTTCCGGGAGGAATCGGGGGTGATGCTTATAAGGGCTATGTAATCCAGAAAAAATATCAAGTGGGGACAAAAAAGGTGGTGGGCGTATTATTGTTGGACCGATTAAGCGGAATGTTATTGATCCTTATTTTCGCCTGTGTTCTTGCCACTTTAATTGAAATACCGATCATTAAGGGATTACAATGGCTCTTTTGGTTGTCCATTCCTGTGGGTATATTAAGCTTTTGGATACTAAACAAGAAACTGTTTTCCTATGCCCTTCCCGTATTTTGGGGTTCTTTGGGGTATTCTACCCTACTTCAGTCCATTCAATTGGCTGCAACATTCTGTATTATACAGGCCCTTGGTATAAGCGAACCCATTTTGGCCTATTTGTTCATTTTTATGATTTCTTCCATTGTATCCGTCATCCCTTTGACCATTGGGGGAATTGGAAGTCGGGAGGTTACTTTTCTCTACGGGGCCAAATGGCTGGAATTGGATGCAAATACTGCCATCGGAATCAGCTTTGTTTTCTTTTTGATTACCGCCCTGGTTTCCTTTTTAGGCATAGGATATCATGTAAAAAAACCTCGGTTGGAAGTATATGACTAATTGCCAAAGTGTTTTTTCCGCGGCAGGCAAAACATAAGACGTAAGCAACGCCTAATCCTGCTTGTTATCGGCGTTATAGAACCCTCCCTTATTTGTTTTGCGACCTAGGGATTGCTCAATAATCAAATGGGCTACACCCACCATATTACGTAGCTCACATAAGGCCGTATTTAATTTGGTCTGTTGGTACAACTCCTCAACATCCCTATGAATAAGTTCCAAATGCTGTTTTGCTTTTTTTAACCTTCGGTTATTCCTAACAATGCCCACATAATTTTGCATAATCCCCTGCAATTGCTCAAGGCCATAGCTCAAAAGCACATTCTCCTTGGATATCACCATTCCTTGGTCATCCCAAAGGGGAATGTCATTTTTTTTGCTCCTAGATTCCGAGGACCGGGTAGTTGACAGGTGCGAGAAAATTTGGTCGGCATACACCAAGGCCTCAAGAAGCGAATTGGAGGCCAACCTATTGGCCCCATGTAATCCCGTTCTGGCACATTCCCCACAAGCGAACAAGTTATTCAGTGTTGTCCTTCCCTTCATATCCACAACAATCCCCCCACAGAGATAATGTGCCGCGGGAACCACAGGAATGAAATCTTTGCTAATGTCAATTCCAAGGGAAAGACACTTTTGATGGATATTGGGAAAATGGGTCACGAACTCCTGGGCATCCAAGTGCCTACAATCAAGATACACACACTTTTTTCCCGTCCTTTTAAGCTCAAAGTCAATACTTCGGGAAACAATATCCCTAGGGGCCAGTTCTGCACGTGCATCATATTTTGGCATGAACCGATGTCCCCTATCATCCACCAAATACGCCCCAAAACCACGTACCGCCTCAGAAATCAAAAAAGCTGGGGAACGCTCGTCTCCGTACAGGGCCGTTGGATGAAACTGTACAAATTCCATATCCTGGATTCTTGCACCTGCCCTATACGCCATGGCCACTCCATCGCCCGTGGCGATTATGGGATTTGTAGTGTGGCCATACACTTGACCTATTCCTCCCGCTGCCATGATGGTATACGAAGCCACAATGGGAAAAATGCTCCCGGAGCCCTGTTCCAAAACATAGGCCCCATAGCAACTAAAATTCGTTTTGGGACCTTTACGCTGTTCCGAAAAATGATGTTCCGTTATAAGGTCAACGGCAAAATGTTCCGGAAGCAACTCAATATTCTTTAAATCGGAACAATAGGCCAATAGTGCCCTTTCTATTTCGTATCCCGTACTATCCTTAAAATGGGCAACACGTTTTGTGGAATGTCCACCTTCCTTGCCCAAGTTCAGCTCACCACTTTCATCAGCATCAAAACGCGCCCCCCACCCCATTAACTCGCAAAACAATCCAGGGGCCTTCTTCACGACCATTTCCACAACTTTGGTATCACAAAGTCCATCACCGGCCACCAAGGTATCTTCCACATGACGCTCAAAGGAATCCTTCTGTTTATCAAGGACAACGGCTATGCCTCCCTGGGCATACTTGGTATTGGATTCTTCCCTGTCCCCTTTTGTTACGATGGTCACTTTTCTTTTGGGAAAATGTTGGGCCATTTTTAATGCAAAAGTCAAGCCCGCAATACCAGAACCAATAACGAGATAATCCGTTTTTTGCATGAATATCAAGAGAGTTGCATCATTCGGGAAACCGGTTCCAATGCTTTCCTGGCCAAGGCGGGATCCACATGGATTTCAGGCATTTCATCCTTTAGGCATTGGTACAGTTTTTCGAGCGTGTTCATTTTCATAAAAGCGCACTCACTACAAGAGCAATCGTTACTGGCCATAGTGGGAGCAGGTAGTAAAGTGGCTTCTGGAGCGGCTTCGGCCATTTTGTTCAAAATACCGGCCTCGGTGCCCACAATAAAAGTGCCTTTAGGGTTCTTTTTAACATAGGCCAACAATTGTGAAGTAGATCCAATAAAAGTGGCTATTTTCAGAATATGGGGTTCGGCTTCGGGATGGGCAATGAATTCTGCCTTGGGGTATTTCTTATGAAGTGCTATTATCCTATCTGCCGAAAAAGCTTCGTGAACTATGCAACTACCGTCCCAAAGTAATAGTTTACGATTGGTTTTGGCCATTACATAACGTCCCAGATTCTTGTCCGGAGCAAAAATAATGGGGCGGTCCTTGGGTATGGAATTCACCACCTTAACGGCATTGGAGGAGGTGCACACATAATCCGATACTGCCTTTACCGCCGCCGAAGCATTGATATACGTTACCACCACATGATCTGGATGGGCCGCAATAAAATCCATAAAATCCTGACCGGAACAAGAATCTGCCAAGGAACAACCGGCATTGGGCTCTGGCAACAGGACCTTTTTGTCGGGGTTGACAATTTTGGCCGTTTCCGCCATAAAATGTACCCCACAAAATACAATGATGTCGGCATCGGTTGCCGCCGCCTTAACGGAAAGCTCCAGGCTATCGCCCACATAATCGGCCGCCTGTTGAATTTCGGGCCGTTGATAATAGTGGGCCAATATTACCGCATTCTTGCGCTCCTTTAACGCGTTTATTTTTTCGGATAACTCCATTATTATTTTTCAAAAGGGGGCAAAATACGCGCTTAATTTTCAAAAAAAAATGATATTGATCATTGTGCTTTTGCCAACTTGACTTTCTTACTGAAGTATGTGCACCAAGTGCATGTTGTCCAGTTTTTTCAATCGGTTGGTGGGTTCCAAAAACTTAAGCTGTAAGCGGGTAATTCTAAACTGGTATACAGAGAGTTCTTCCTCCCAATCCACTCCAGCCTGCCGTAATTTTTCCAATTCATTGGAGGTGGCATAGACCCAAATGTCCCGTTTATTGACCAACTCGGCCAATGGTATGGTCTTAACCGGTTGTTGATTGTAAAAATCGAGGGCCCAAGTATGTCGATCACTTAATTTATAGATATTGTCCACCGAAATACCATTTTCCGCTATCTTTTTGGCCATTGTGGAACCTCCCTGATATTCCAATAGGGAAGGGTAAAAATGAAGGTTCATTATGCCGTTGAGCAAAAGTGAAGCATAGACTGATAGGGTAATCAACCTAACATAGTACGCTTCCTGCTTTAAGCAGAAATATACAATGACCAATAAGGTGGCAATTAACATAATATACCCGCCCGCCCGCTCAAATTTGAAGACATGGAAACAAACCAACAGCGAAAAAATAAACACGATTGCCAAAATGGAATATTGAATCCCCAACAACCCTTTTATCGCCTTTTTCTTGGTATAGCGGTGCAAACTATGGACATAAGAGGCCGTTAATATGGCGTACAAGGGCATCATGACATTCATGTAATGCGGCAGTTTGAACTGCGCAAAACTGATAATGAAAAAAATCAAGGTAATACCGCCTATGGTCAGAAATTCGAACTTTGGATTATAGGCAAACCTCATTTTAAAAAAAGCTTTGGCCCGCCACCAGTAGCCCACTATGGCCAGTACGGTCCATGGCAGGAATACCCATAAAAAAGTATGGAAAAAGAAGAAGAAGTCACTACTGTTCTTTCCAACCCCTTCGCCGCTCATCCGTTCAAAGCTCTGTTCCCAGAATATGAAGAAGATACCACTTCGATTGCCCCTTCCCCGAATTACCTTTTCAGGATGTAGATCAAATTGATGGTAATAGGCATACAGCATTGGGGTTATGGTCATGGCAAAAACCAAAAGGGCAATCAAAACCCTCCAGTTCAATATTAGTTTCCACTTTCTGGTATAACCCAAATGACATAGCATGCATATTCCAATGACCAAAAGGGCAATCTGTCCTTTTGTGGAAAAGGCCATCCCTGCCCCCAAAGCACCCAAAACTATAGCGAGCAATGATGTATTCTCAATATAACTGACCAATTGCCAAATGGCAAAAATGGTAAAGCCGGTGAGTACGGCATCCGTTCGCACATCAATTGCACCAAGCACTATGGTCTGACAGGTTAAAAAGATAAGGGCTGCAAACTTACCCACGTCATTATTGTACAACAATTTACCTAGGCCAAAACAACTATAGGCACCTAAAAAAGTTGCCAGGACTCCGGGAATACGGTAAGCCCAATCATGAATGCCAAAAATTTTGAAGGAAAGTGCCGCCAGCCAATAATGCATATGGGGTTTGTCCAGATACTCTTGCGGACCTTTGAAAAGGTTAAGAAAGTCATTTTCCTGAACCATTCGCATGGCCATTACGGCAAACTGGGCGGAATCGTTTTCAAAGAGTGTAACGAACAATCCAGCGATATACACCAGTACCATTAAAGCTACCAAAAACCAATAGCGAGTGTTGGTTATCATGCCCCAATTTTATGCTGCGCAAAGATATACAACTTGGCATAGATCCAGCCAAAAAACACACCTATTAGAATACCCGTAAGGACATCTCCCGGAAAGTGGACCCCAATGTAAATACGACTGTACCCCACCAACAACCCCCAAACAATAAGGACCGAGGGCATCCACCTTAACTTTGAACCGAGCATAAAGGAAAAAAAGGAAGCTACTGCCATGGAATTGGCGGCATGCGCCGAGAAATAACCGTATTTTCCGCCACAGGAACGTTTTACCAACCGCATCAACTCAAAAACCTGTTCATCATGGCAAGGTCGCAAACGGCCTATTCCATACTTAAAGAAATTGGCCAGTTGGTCGGTGGTAGTGATCAATAGTGTCACAACGACCAAAATAAGTAAGGTTTTCCTCCAACCAAAAAAATAAAAGGACAGTATCAGTAATAGCACATAGAGTGGAATGGAGCCCCATTTATTGGTAATGAACATCCAGAACCCGTCCCAGGTCGGGCTTCCCAAGCCGTTTAAGAACAGGAAAAGATTTTTGTCCAATTGGATAATTTCTTCCAAAACAATCTAGTTTTCGTATCGGGAAACTTCACGGTCATAAAAGGCGGTAGCAGCTTCGATCAGACCTTCCGCTTCGGACGTCAATTCCTCCTCATCTTCCTTGGAAAATTCTTCCAACCATTCCACCTCATCATTTTCCAAATTAATAATAAAGCGCGGATATTCGGTATGTACTATAAAAATGGCATTGGGGTAATCCGTGTTATCGCCCAAAAGAAACTTGGGTAGTTCCATAGTTTTTAAAATTCAAGTATTGAACTCCTTCAGTGCAAGCAACAAATTTAAAAACCAATGCTATGTTTTTATCCCTGCTTGCCTAAGAATCAATTTTTTGGTCAGTAAATTAAATCGAAGATACAACATAACTCCAGAAGCTGTAAGACCGGACAATAATCCAATCCAGATACCTATACTTTTAAGTTCAGTGTGCAATCCCAAATAGTAGGATATGGGAAAACCGATCAACCAGTAGGCAATAAAGGTAATCAAGGTAGGGATCTTAACATCCTGTATTCCCCGTAACGCCCCAAGAACAACAACTTGGATACCATCGGAAATTTGGAAAAAAGCGGCAACCAACAACAACTGTGGAGCCAGTGAGAGCACTTCCATATTATCTGCGCGGTTGGCCACATCTTTTACGTCCAAGTACAAAGTGGGCAACCAATCCTTACCCAATAAGAAAAATAATGCAAAAACGAGTTCAATGACCAAGGTTAAAAAGAATACCGATTTCCCTATCCGACGGAGTTCTTTAAAATTATTAAGCCCTTTTTGGTTTCCAACGCGCACCATGGCCGCAACACTCAGTCCCACTCCCACCATATAGGTCATACTGCTAAGGTTTAAAGCAATCTGATTGGCCGCTTGCGTGTTCTTACCCAAGACCCCACTTAACCAAACCGCGGCGGTAAAAATGGCCACTTCAAAAAATACCTGCATGGACGATGGAAAACCAAGGTTTACCAACTTCTTCATCATCTTTTTTTCCATACGCTTAAAATTGAAATTGGTGATGAAGCTCCTGAACCTTTCTTTATGGTACAACAAAAAATAAAGGTAAACCAACATTACGCAACGTGAGACCAGTGTTCCAATGGCAGCACCCAATATCCCCATTTTAGGAAAGCCAAAAGAACCAAAAATCAACAGGTAATTGATAACGATGTTCAACACATTGGCCACAATGGTCGCGTACATGGGGAATCTGGTCTGGGACATCCCCTCTGAAAATTGTCGAAATGCCTGAAAAATCAACATCGGGATTATGGAGATGGCCACCAAATTGAGATATGGAATGGCAAGTTCCACTACTTCCTGCGGTTGCTTTGCCAAATAAAGGAAGGGCTTGCAAAGTAAAATCAAAAAGAACAATGCCACGCCCAATACGCTACAAAGAAGCAAACCATGTTTCAATGCCTTTTTGGCCTCCATAGGGTCATTTGCACCATCCGCCTCCGCCACCAGAGGAGTAATTGCGGTAGAAAATCCAATCCCTACGTACATGAACATTAATACCAGACTATTTCCCAGGGAAACAGCCGCCAACTCCGCAGTTCCCAACTGTCCCACCATAATATTATCCGCAAAGGCAACCAAGGTATGTCCCAACATACCGAGTACAACGGGTGTAGCAAGTTTTAGATTGTACGGAAACTCTTTGATGTATCGACGTAAAGGCAAGTTTTCTGATGGTTAATGGTTGATGGTTGATGGTTAATGGTTAATGGTTAATGGTTAATGGTTGATGGTTGATGGTTGATGGTTGATGGTTGATGGTTGATGGTTGATGGTTGATGGTTGATGGTTGATGGTTGATGGTTGATGGTTGATGGTTGATGGTTGATGGTTGATGGTTGATGGTTGATGGTTGATGGTTGATGGTTGATGGTTGATGGTTGATGGTTAATGGTTAATGGTTAATGGTTAATGGTTAATGGTTAATGGAAAGTAGGAAACTTTTAACTCATAACTCATAACTTTTAACTCATAACTCTTAACTCTTAACTCTTAACTCTTAACTTTTAACCCTCAACTCTCCACCTTTTTCGCTTCTTCCCAAAAGACATCCATTTCGGTTAAGGTCATGTCCTTTAAGGTCTTGCCCAGTCCTTTTGCTTTTTCTTCCAAATACTGAAAGCGATGTATGAATTTTTTATTGGTACGTTCCAGGGCATTTTCAGGATTTACCCCCAGAAATCGGGCGTAATTGACCATGGAAAACAACACATCCCCAAACTCATGTTCAATCTTGTCCTTATCTGCAACTTTTAGTTCTTCCTGAAGCTCCCCCAATTCCTCCTGTAACTTTTCAAAAACCTGTTCCGGTTGTTCCCAATCAAAACCTACTCCAGCTACCTTTTCCTGAATGCGGTTCGCTTTTACCAAAGCGGGCAAACTGTTCGGTACGCCTTGGAGTACACTTTTTTTACCTTCTTTGAGTTTGATATCCTCCCAATTGCGTTTTACTTCCGTTTCATCACTCACGGAAACATCGCCATATATATGTGGATGCCGATTGATCAACTTATCACAAATTCCATTGGCGACATCCGCAATATCAAAATCCTGCGTTTCCGAACCTATTTTGGCATAGAAAACGATGTGCAGCAGTAAATCCCCCAATTCCTTCTTTACCTCCTCCAGATCATTGTCCAAAATGGCATCGCCAAGTTCATAGGTTTCTTCAATGGTCAAGTGTCGCAGTGATTGTAAGGTTTGCTTTCTGTCCCATGGGCACTGTTCCCTGAGTTCCTCCATTATGGTCAATAATCGGTCAAAAGCCTTTAGTTGTTCCTCCCGTGTTTTCATTGCTGAGCATTAAGGTCCCAAAGCTACTAAGTATCGATAGTATTGTATTCAATACCCTGGGAAAAGAAATCCGAAGTTATTAACCTAGACCGATAGCCATGCTTTTAAGTATTGATTGACCTGATTGGCTTAGCACATCCGAATTACGGGTAAGGAACCACCTGACTACGGCTTAATCCTTATCTTTAAACCAAACGAGCACCATTATGAAAATTGGTTTTACCGTACTGTGCCTCATATACAGTTTAACTTTTTATGCCCAGGAAATCATTGCGTTACCCAAAACGGATGATGGAAATTTGGAGTGGGTGGGACCGGAGAAAACGTTTTTCTCTGAAATTTGGAAGACCCAGGTAGTAACCAATGTCTCCCAACCAAGCATGCAAGTATTCCGACCAAAACCGGAAAACAATTCAGGGACTGCCGTAGTGGTAGCCCCGGGAGGTGGTTTGTATGCCCTGAGTATTGAAAACGAGGGTACGGCAGTGGCCGAATGGTTGGCCAAAAAGGGGGTTACGACCTTTGTTCTTAAATATCGATTGGTCCCTACAGGGGACGATGGCACTGCGGAGATAATGTCCACTCCTCCAGCCACCGTTTTACAAAAAGCTGGGGAAGTCCTCCCTTTTGCCGTAACCGATGGATTGAACGCTATTGCCCATATTAGGGAAAATGCTTCGACCTATGGGATAAATCCAAATAAAATAGGCTTTTTGGGTTTTTCTGCCGGAGGTGCGGTCACCATGGGTGTGGGATATGACTATACCGAAGAAAACAGACCGGACTTTTTGGTTCCTGTATATGCCTGGACGGATGCCCAAGCTATCCAAAAGCCAAAAACCAATGCACCGCCCATGTTCATCGTTTGTGCCTCCAATGATCCCCTAGGTCTCGCCAAAGGTTCCGTAGCATTGTATTCTTCCATGTTGGATGCCAATAAAAATGTCTCCTTGATGATGTATTCCAAAGGAGGTCATGGATTCGGGATGTACCCGCAGGGGTTACCCTCGGACACCTGGATAGAACGATTTTATGACTGGGCCATTAGCGAGGAACTAATTCCAAAACCAGTCCAATAATTTGGAGTTTTCAAGTGCATCCGGAGCAGTTTTTAGTCCTTGTAATAGGGAACGTTATGTACTTTGGAGAAGATGGGACTGCATAAAGCCCCATGTACTCTTTATTGGTCTAAACCCCTCCACTGCCGGAGGAAAATGTAACGATGCCACTACCAAAAGAATTATTGCCCATGCCCAAAGATTGGGGTTTGGAGGCTACTTTTTGTTGAATTGTTTTACCCGTATTGCAACCGATCCAAAAGAACTGGACCCAAGTGGTGATTGGAAGGAGAACCTAAATTGGTTCAAAAAGGTGGAACCGCATTGTTCCGAGGTGGTTTTTGCATGGGGAAAACACAAATTGGTAAAGAAAATGGGACGGGACATTTATTTTAAAAAACGCTTTCCAAGTGCAAAGTGTTTTGGAAATAATAAGGACGGTTCACCAAAACACCCGCTGTACCTCCCCTATTCCAGCACACTTTGTAATGTTTAAAACACAGAAATACAATGCTTTGTAAAATAGTACTTGAAGCTTCAATGAAATATTGCCTGTGTACAGGCTTTCTTTTGATCACTTCCTTCTTTTTTGCGCAAGATTCCGTTCCCTTTGGGAAAGAGGTGGTGGAAATTGTAAAACGGAATGATTCCCTATGGGATTCGTCCAGGGAAACCATCGTTTTTACGGGTAGTTCCAGTATCCGGTTTTGGAAGGACCTACAGGAACGATTTCCAGAAAATCAAGTGTTAAATGCCGGTTTTGGAGGGTCCCAGGCATCGGATTTGCTTTATCATCTCAACGATTTGGTATTGCGCTACGAACCTAAAAAAGTCTTTGTTTACGAGGGTGACAATGATATTTTTTCTAAAAAAAGTCCGCGAAAAATTTTGCAGACCACCCAAAACATCGTGGAACACATACTAAAGAGTGATGGGGAACGGGAAGTAGTCCTAATATCGGCAAAACCTAGTATTTCACGTTGGAAGCTACGTGGGAGGTATAGACGATTGAACAGAAAGTTGGCCAAATTCGCCATGAATACCCAACAAGTGGCCTTTGTGGATGTATGGAGTCCCATGCTCAATGGAAGAAAGGTAAAGACCGACATTTTTGTGGAAGATGGATTGCACATGAATGGAAAGGGATATGAAATATGGTATAACGCCCTTAAAGAATTTGTGGACTGAATGCTTTGCGATACTATCGGAATTTGAAAATATGGTATCGTTCCCCTACCTATTTTCAAATTAACTTTGTAGCTATAGACACCCCTTTCCCAAAAAGTTATACTAATGAATACCCGTAGTTTCCTTTCAAGCCTTATCGCTTCTTTTTCCATTGTTCTCTTTATCGGCTGTTCCGACGCGCCCAAGAAAATAGCATATCCAGAAACAGATTTGTCCCAAGCTGCACTTATCCCCAAACCCTTAAAGGTGGTCGCTACCAATTCAGCCTTTGGATTGGACAGCAAAACCGCCATTTACACCGCACAGGCTACCAATGGATTTGAAAAGGTTGGGCAGTTTTTATCGAATAAAATCCAAGCGCAATTAAGCCTTGACATCCCCGTGAATGAAAGTCCTTTGGAAGCGGTAGAGCGCATCATATATATCAATCAAACCGAGGCTTTGGAATCAGATGCCCCGGAAGCCTATCAATTGGATATCAAAAATGATAGTGTGTTGCTAAATGCCCGCACCGCGGCAGGTGCCTTTAGGGGTATCCAGACCCTACGGCAGTTGATACCGGAACAAAGCAACGATACTTTGGCGGAACAGCCTATGTGGCTCATCCCTTCGGGAAAGATAGATGATGCCCCTAACTTTGACTATAGGGGTGCCATGTTGGATGTGGCACGGCATTTTTTCACGGTTGAAGAAGTTAAGAAGTATATTGACCTCTTGGCTTATTATAAATACAACGCTTTCCATATGCACTTGACGGACGACCAAGGGTGGCGAATTGAAATCAAGTCCTGGCCCAAGCTAACAGAGATTGGTGCGCAAAGTGAAGTAGGTGGTGGCCCAGGCGGGTTCTATACCCAGGAGGAATTCAAGGAACTGGTAGCGTACGCCGCGGAACGCCATATACAGGTCATTCCGGAAATAGATATGCCAGGCCATACCAATGCCGCCAATCTGAGCTATCCTATTTTTCATGCCAAAGGGAAAGCGGAGACCCCAAGGGTACGCACGGATATGAAAGTGGGATATAGCTCATTTGATGCATACAAGGATACGGTATATGCCTTCCTGGACGATGTGGTTCGCGAAATTACGGCGATTTCTCCCAGTCCCTATTTCCATATTGGTGGTGACGAAAGCCATGCGACACCTAAAAAGGATTACATTCATTTTGTGGAAAAGGTGGAAAAAATCGTACAAAAACATGGAAAGAAGGCCATTGGATGGAATGAAATTGCCCAGGCAAATATCAGTCAGACAACTATTGGTCAATTTTGGAACGAACCCGAAAGTGCCCTGAAAATGGTGGAAAAAGGAAATAAAATCATTCTTTCCCCCGCCAAAAAAATCTACTTGGACATGAAATACGATACCCTTTCCAAACATGGCCTGCATTGGGCTGCGTACATTCCTGTTGATGATGCCTATAACTGGGATCCTGAAACTTATGTGGAAGGAGTGCCCAAGGAGCAGATTTTGGGGATAGAGGCCCCTCTTTGGTCAGAGACCATCAGTAATAGTGCGGAACTGGAATATTTGGCATTTCCAAGGGCCATTGGCTATGCGGAGTTGGGATGGACTCCTGCCGACCAGCGGAATTGGGAAGAATATAAAACACGATTGAAAGGACAGGTTCCTTACCTGAACCGCAATAACGTGAATTTTTACAAAACGGAATTAGTGGATTGGGAAAACTAAAAATGCATCGGGAAAAACCGTAAAGGCCATCTATTCCCGATGCATTGGCTGAAGAGGGTTCTTCTATTTTATAGCAATTATTCTCCCTGCCCCAAGGAAAATCCGCGTTTTCCATCAAATTTGTAGAGATTCTCCGTTTTGATCACATCATAGCCCAGATAGTTTAATTTGGACAATAAAGCGACCACTTGTTCAAATTCAATGGGTGCATACTCTGGTTCAGCCCTATCGATTTTTGCTTCAACACCAACAAATCGACAACGCCAGTGATCGGTGCAATAGGTTTCCTTAAGTCCTTTGGGGTAGACCTTTACCCCTCGATTGGTAATCATTTTAAGCTTTAGTCGATACACGTCTATTCCTGAAAGTGCATCTCCCAATTCGTTGGGATCTTTGCCCTGCCAATCCAAGAACACGTCCACGCCCACCAATTCCTTTTCCTGCTGTTTGCGTACATAATCGGGAATGTGAACAATTCCTTTCCCATTGGCCAGGGTACTGATCGGTAGTTTTTCGGGAAGTTGGTCCAAATTCCCAATGACCTTGTCCGCAAACCCTTGGGTATTTACCTTTTGGGCACTCACACCTTCCCTATAGATATCCGCAGTATGGAATCCTTGTTCCAATGTGGTTAACCAGGCATTTTTTATTTTGTCCCCTACTTCGGGCTGTCCAACATGGGCCAACATGGCAACGGCGGCATTGATCAAACCGGAAGGATTTGCTATGCCCTGCCCTGCGATATCCGGAGCAGAACCGTGGATGGCCTCGAACATGGCTACATTCCGTCCTATATTGGCAGAACCGGCCATACCAACAGATCCGCCTATTTCCGCTGCAATATCGGAGATGATGTCCCCATAAAGGTTGGCCGTAACCACAACATCATAATTTTCCGGTTTGGCCGCCAAACGGGCAGAACCTATATCAATAATTTGGGTTTCGTTTTCAATCTCTGGATATTCCTGTGAGATCTCCTTGAACACTTGATGGAACAATCCATCGGTCAATTTCATAATATTATCCTTGACCATACAGGTCACTTTCTTTCTATCGAAAGCTTTGGCATATTCAAAGGCATATCTTACAATGCGCTCACAACCCGGTCTGGTAATGAGTTTAAGACATTGCACCACATCCTGGGTTTGCCTATGTTCTATCCCAGCATAAAGGTCCTCCTCATTTTCCCGTATGATGACCACATCCATGTCCGGAAAATTGGTAGGTACATAAGGATGCAAAGCGGACACGGGCCTAACATTGGCAAAAAGTCCCAAGGATTTTCGTAAGGTAACATTTAAACTTTTGTAGCCTTTACCTTGTGGGGTAGTAATGGGGGCCTTAAAAATAAGTTTGTTGTTGTTAATGGCCTCCCATGCGTTGGTATCAATTCCAGAGGTATTTCCGGAGAGGTACACTTTTTCCCCCAGTTCAATAAAATCAGGTTCTATGTTGGCACCGGCCGCCTCCATGATGCGTAAGGTCGCCTTCATAATTTCCGGTCCAATGCCGTCGCCCATCGCTACGGCAACCTTTACAGGTGTGTTCACCGATTTACCCTGATTTTTCTTGATCAATACTTTTGTATTCATATTTTGGTACTAAAACGTTTTCGACTGCAAATATGAAGAGATCTTTTCATAAAAATTTATTTAATTATTTTACAAATAACATAAATAGAATTTATGAATTTATCCTTGTACCGTAAGAAAGGTATTATTGTGGCATCTGGGTCAAAGCCTCACGGATCCTAGCGTTCCATTGTTTTTGCATCTCCTCGTTTCGTGAGAAATTGGTCTCCCAATCGTATTTATCCTGAAAATCGGAAAGTTCTTTTAAGGTCTCCCTATAAATCTTTCGTACCTCGGTTTTCACATTTTCGGTGAAGGTGGTCTGCCTGAGTTTCAATCGCATTTTTCGGGCAAATAGTTCCGATATATCAAAATGCAGCCGTTCATGTTGCAGCAAGTTTTCCGAGGCCAGAGTTGGTTTGTACCAAGACTCATTGGGATAGAAATAGGCCGTGACCTCAAAATCCAATTCCACCTCATGGTGCATAATATTTGCGGAATAAGTATAGCTTATACCACTTGCCGTGGTCGCTGCAGAACTGGCGTCGGGTGGGAGTTGGGCCTTAAAATCGTTCCATTCCAGTCTTTTGGAAGCACTCCATGGAATTGAACCTTCCGGTACCTGTGCATTACCGAGGCCCGCAATAAGAAAACCAAATACTATGGCAATTATTCTTGTATCCAATTATAGGTGATTCCCTTTTCAATATCCGGGTGCAAACTGTAGTGGATAGGACAGGTATTCCCAATGCGCTCCAAAATGGTTCGGTTTTTTTTGGATACATGGGCAGGAAGTGACAGAGCGATCTCAATCTTGGAAATTCTACGTGGATCACTGGCCATGTGTTTGGTAACCTCCGCCACGGAATTGGTCAAATCCACTTCCAAATCCCTGGCTTTTATGCCCATCACTGTAATCATACAACTGGCCAAACCTGTTGCTACGGTATCGGTAGGGGAAAATGCCCTCCCCAGACCATTGTTGTCCACCGGAGCATCCGTAATAAATTCATTTCCTGATCGGAGGTGAATGCAAGTTGTGCGAAGTTCTCCGTTGTAGGTAACTTTTGAGGTCATTTTGTTTCCAATTGTTTAATTCGTAGCTCATCGTACTGCATCAAATAAGACGCCTCATTAAAGAAACCGGAGGACCAATCGTTGAAATAATTGAACCGATTTCCACTATACTCCGTTTCGCCAACGATTTTGGCGGTTTCAAACAGATCTTTTTGATAGCCCAATTTCAAAAGTAAATCCAGCATTAAATCAAATCCGCGCACCGCATAACGGTCCGGTTGGTGCCTGAACCTTTTGGTGTAGGCCCTGGTGAAGGAATCGTTCTCCACTATACGATAGGCGGATGGGAACGTAAATCCCAAGTTGGAGAGGTGGGGCCTTGATACGGATTCTGCTTCAAAAGCGGTATTGTAATTGGTAGTGAACATTTTCACTATGATCTTCTTGGTTTCCCCGGATTCCTCGTCCACAATCTCTGCATTGGAAGCATTTAAAATAGAGGTGACACTGGCCGCCAAATTGGGCTGATCCGTTTCCACGAATATCCAGTTTTCTTCCTGCTCCGATAGCATGACCTGGAAATCCACCAAGTGCAAGGAACCATCTTCACTCATTTTTGCAGCCCGGGCCATCGGAAATCGAGATAGGATGGAGTCTTTTGCAGCTTGATGTTTTTCATCCGCAATCACGATTATGGTCTGGTTTTCCCTCCTTTTTTCAATGTAATCCAATATGCAGTTTCTCATAACCTCATCCTTGGGATTGGTAAAAAACACATTGGACATGCTCAATTCACTTGTTGATGCAAAAGGTGCCACTACGGGAACGTTGTAACCATTCGCCTGGACCGCGATCTCCCCTAAAAGCCCGGGATCCACCGGGCCTAAAATGGCATCCACGCCAAACAGGGACCGTTCGGACAGTATCCGTTTTACTTTTTCCAAATTACGTTCGGTATCCAACACCTTAACATTGACCGAAACCCCTAATTTATTAATGGAGTCAATGGCAATTAAGGCCCCCGTATACAGTCCAAGTGCGTAGGAGATATCCTTACGGTTGATTTGGTTTTGCGTGACCTCGGAATTATTGAAGTTAATACGGTCCAAACGGAAAGGCAGCATGAGCATTACATTCGGTTTGTTTTCAATTTTAAGGCTGTCCGCCAGGTTAAACCTATCCAGCACCAAGGCATTTTTCACCTCCAACTGCTCCATCTTTTCCTTGGGCAATTTAAGGACCATTCCCGCTTTTAGGCCATTCTCCAATTGAGGGTTCAACAGAAATAGGGAATCCCTCGAAATATCCAGGTTTTGGGTCAATCGAAAAATGTTTTGTTTCGGTTTGACCTCATAAAAAATATAGTTTTCCGTATTTACAATCTCCGTTTTAGGTTTCGGTTTGGGCAACCGAAGGATCATTCCTTCCCTGAGTCCACCTATCTCTTTGATCTCTGGATTGAGCTTCATTACCGAGTCGACGGGAATACCATAATTTTGACTCACTCGGAACAGTCCCATGGATTTAGGTACGGTAAAAGATTCAAAGATCACCACTTCCTGTTCCTTTAGGCTATCGCCCTTGGGCCTGGGCAGTTTCAATTCCTGACCTATGGCCAGGTAACTTTGGTTTTTAGGCAAATCGGGATTCAGTGCCAGTAGGCTATCCACGGTTATCCCGTATTTATGGGCAATGCTCCAACGGGTTTCTTTGGGTTGTACCGTATAGGTTTCGAAGTCCATTTCCCGCTCTTCGTCCTCATCAACCTCTGGATATTTGGGAATTTGAAGGACCATTCCCTTTTTTAGGGGCTGGGCATACAAATCCGTATTGTATCGCTTAATTTGTTCCTCGGTAACCCCATATTTTTGGGTCAGGCTAAAAAGGGTTTCCTTTCTCCTGACACGATGCCTTTGATAACCAATGGGTTCCACCTGCTTGGGTTGCTCCTCAACTTCCGGCTCAGGCTTTTGTATGGTCTCCACACCTTCCACTTCCCCATTTATGGGAATGATCAGGATGGTATTGGGTTTGATTTCCTCTACTTTTTTGATTTCCGGGTTTTCCTGAAGTATGGAATAGGGCGTTACCCGATAGTATTTGGCAATGCTGTAAATGGTTTCCCCCTCTTTTACCGCATGGGTTACATAACGTTGTTGGGCGAAGGAAATGCCCAAGGACCAAAAGAAAAAAACAATCGAAAGGATTGCGGAAGTTTTATATAGTTTCATTCCCATTCTATAGTTGCCGGTGGTTTTGAACTAATGTCATATACCACCCTATTAACGCCTTTTACCCTATTGATTATTGTGTTGGACACTTTTTGTAAAAATTCGTAGGGTAGATTTACCCAATCCGCCGTCATACCATCGGTACTTTCAACAGCCCTTAATGCCACACATTTTTCATACGTCCGCTCATCTCCCATCACCCCTACACTATTTACGGGTAAAAGCATGGCTCCGGCCTGCCAGACCTTGTCATAAAGGTCATATTTTTTTAATCCATCAATAAAAATGGCATCTACCTCCTGGAGTATGGATACCTTTTCCGCGGTAATATCCCCCAGGATCCGAATCCCCAAACCAGGCCCTGGAAAGGGATGCCTACCCAAGATGGACTCTGGCATACCCATGGTCCTTCCTACACGTCTCACTTCATCCTTGAACAAAAGATGTAACGGTTCTACAATTTTCAGCTTCATATAATCCGGCAACCCCCCAACGTTATGGTGGCTTTTTATGGTCGCCGAAGGACCCCCACTGGCAGAGACGGATTCTATCCTATCTGGATATATGGTTCCTTGGGCCAACCATGTGGCATTTTCCACTTGATGTGACTCATCGTCAAAAACCTCAATAAAAATCCGACCGATTATCTTTCTTTTCCTTTCCGGTTCCGATTCACCCTTCAAGGCTTCCAAAAAGCGTGCCGAAGCATCCACACCCTTGACATTGAGTCCCATACCCTGATACTGCTCCAAAACCGTATGGAACTCGTTTTTACGCAACAACCCGTTGTTTACAAAAATGCAGTGCAGTTGTTTTCCTATGGCCTTGTGCAACAACATGGCCGCAACACTACTGTCCACGCCTCCGGAAAGGCCAAGGATAACATTTTCATCACCAATTTTTTCCTTCAGTTCCGCTACTGTGGTTTCCACAAAGGCATCTGGGGTCCAATCCTGTTTCAGTCCCGCTATGTCCACCAGAAAATTCTTCAAAATCCGTGAACCCTCTTTGGTATGATATACTTCTGGATGGAATTGAATTCCATAGGTTTCCTCATTTTCAATCCGATACGCTGCATGCTCAACGTCCTCCGTGCTGGCCAATAAACATGCATTTTCAGGGAGTTCCTTTATGGTATCGCTATGGCTCATCCATACCTGACTGTTCTCGGAAATTCCGTTTAAAAAAGCTTCGTTAGGTTTAAAATTGGAAAGATGGGCGCGCCCATATTCCCGAGTTGCCGAGGGTGCCACATTTCCTCCACCCGAAATTGCCAAATACTGGGCTCCATAGCAAATGCCCAAAAGTGGTTTTTTTCCCTTGATTCCGGTTAAATCCGGTTTAGGTGCATCACTGGCACGCACCGAATAAGGTGAACCTGAAAGAATCACCGCTTGATAAGGCGATAGATCTTTTGGGGGATTGTTATAGGGTTTGATTTCGGAGTAAATATTGAGTTCCCTCACGCGCCTGGCGATCAACTGGGTGTACTGGGAACCAAAATCTAGAATAAGGACTTGGTTTTGCATGGGCAAAAATAGCAAAATGCCCTATTTGCCAAAGCATCTTTTTAGGTATATTTATCCGTAGGTATTGTAAAGTAAATTCATGAAACATCTTACTGCTATCATATTTGGGGTTGCCATAGTTTTGGCTGCCTATTTTTTAGGGAATGCCTATGTAAAACGTGCCAATCCTCCCCAGGTCATATCGGTGACCGGTCTGGGCAACGAAAACTTCACTTCCGATCTAATTGTTTGGGAAGGACGTTTTTCCGCTTTTAGTCCCGTATTGACCTCTGCCTTTGATGAATTGAATCGTCAAAAGGAAATTGTAAAAGACTATTTGATCTCCAAAGGAATTGACGATGACAATATCATTTTTAATTCGGTACAGACTTTGGAACAACGGGACAACCGATATGAAAATAGCAACTATGTCGGAAGCATTTTCAGGGGCTATGAGCTTTCCCAATCCGTGCAGATTGAATCCACGGACGTGGCAAAAATTGAACAAGTATCCCGGGAAATCACGGAATTATTGAATAAAGGGGTGCAGTTCAACTCTTCGCCACCACGATATTACTACACCAAATTGGCCGATTTAAAGATTGAAATGATTTCCAAAGCCACCGAAGATGCCCGCATCCGTGCGGAAAAAATTGCGGAAAATGCCGGTGGAACCCTGGGCGATTTAATTTCCGCCCGAATGGGTGTATTTCAAATTACGGGACAGAATTCCGGTGAAGACTATAGCTGGGGAGGGGCATACAACACTTCGTCCAAGAACAAAACCGCTTCCATTACCATGCGTTTGGAGTATAACGTGGACTAACCGACCAAACTACGGTACTCCGTTGGGGTTAGGCCCGTGCTTTTTTTGAATTGTTTATTGAAATAGGCAATGCTGGAATAGCCCGTATCATAGGCTATCCTATACATGGGTTCCCCGGTGTTCTGAATCTGGTTACAAACATGGGAAATCCGTAACTCATTGATATATTCCACCACGGTCTTTCCCAATATCCTTTTAAAAAAACGACAAAACGATGCATTGTTCATCGCTACAATATCGGCCAACTCCGTTATGGAAATGGTCTGACGATAATGTTCATGAATGTAATTGCAGACTTTTAATATGCGTTCCTCCTGATGCTTCTTATGGACCATTTTATAGCTGGTAGGGTTTAGTGTCACGGTATCGCCATGTTCCGTAAACGCTCGGAGCAACTCCACTAATTTCAATAGTTTACCCAATCCCTCCGCTTGTGATAAGTGTTGTAAAAGCGTGACCAAACCCGTAGCATGGGGATTCCTGAAAAAAAGGCCTTTACCCGATTGCAAAAGCAATTGTTCAATCTTGTAAAACTCGGGCATTCCTTCAAACCGTTGAAATACCTCAATTCCAAATTGAATGACAAAGACTTCAACGGACTTTTCAGAGGTGTTGAACTGCTCGTCCGTAATCCAGGAATGGGGTACATTGGACCCCACCAATACCAAATCATTGCTTTCAAAGTCTTCAATACTCTCCCCAATAATGCGCTTCCCCCTACCCTGTTTTACGTAGCAAATCTCCATTTCGGGATGGTAATGCCAGTGAAACCCAAAGGCGGGTGCTTGGACCCAAAAATCCACAAAGGAATTGTCCAGGGATTTGGAGGACAATTTTTGGAAATCCGCTTTCATATAACTTTAAATTACTCGATTCTAACAGATGGAACCGTATTACTGCAAATATTGAGTCATATATTGCAAATATCGAAAAAATAAAGGTGATTTTTTACCAATACTTTTGAAAAATGCCAACTTAATTATGAAAGTCAATATCCTCTACTTATACTTAATTCCACTGGTGCTTTTGTTTGGTTGTGGCGAAAAGCAGACCGTTGCCAGATATACTTCCTGGCAATCCAGTCAGACCGAAGAAAAAATCATCCGTCAAACCTTACGGGATTTTGAAAAAAAATACCCCAACATATCGTATCAATTTCAACCGATTCCGGGGAACTATACGGAAAAGCTGCAATTGATGCTCGGTACCGGTAAAGCCCCTGACCTGTTCTGGTTGAAAGGGGATACCTCTCCGGCCTACATGAGTTTTGATGTCCTGGAGCCGCTGGATCCCTTCTTGGAAAAGGACCCCGATTTTGAAATCGATGACTTTTTTCCTGTGTTCAGGGATGCTTTCAAATACCGAGGGAAGAACTATGGCGTAGCAAAGGACTTTAATGCCTATGTACTCTTTTACAATAAGCGGATGTTTGCTGAGGCCGGTTTGGACACGGTACCCACGACCTGGCAGGAGCTTTATACGTTTTCGGAAAAGCTCACCAAAGACACCAATGGAGATGGCAAAATTAATCAATATGGTTTTGTGATTGAGCCCTCCATCGACATTGTAATGCCTTTTGCCTACCAAAACGGAGGGGAAATCATCACGGAGGATGGGGAAATCAAGATTGGAAATCCAGCGTTTATTGAAGCGACCGAGTTCATGATGTCCCTCTATCGGGATGGCATAGCCACCAATCCAGCGGATGTGGGAGCCGGTTGGATGGGCGATGTCTTCTCCAGAAGGCAATGTGCCATGGCCATCTCTGGGGCATGGTTGATTCCCTATTTAAAGGACAATGCCCCCGATCTGGAGTATGGTATTGTGGAACTTCCCCGGGGAAAACGGAAGGCGACCCTGGCCTTTTCGGTGGCCATGGTCATCCCCAAACAAAGTGCGCACAAGGAGGATGCCTGGCAAATGCTTTCTTACCTCAGTGGCAAGGAGGGCATGAAAACCTGGACGGAAAGCGGCATCGCACTCCCCACCCGAAAAAGTGTTGCCGAGGAAAATGGATTCTATCAGGATAGCCTTTACAGTGTTTTTATGAAGAGTGTGGATTATGCCAAATTATATAAGGTGAATATGCAGGAACGATGGTTTGATGATAGCCAGGCAGCGATGCAGGGTATTTTTTACAAAAAAAAGGATATTGCCAAAACCCTTCAGGAACTAGCGGTTACCCTCGAAAAATATAAACTGGACTAGTATGAAATTCAAAAGTCGAAAAAAAGAACAGTTTTTCTGGGGCTATCTCTTTTTGGCCTTTCCCTTGTTGTTATTGACCGTATTTGTATTCTTCCCCATTGGGTTTGCCTTTGTGGTGAGCTTTTTTGATTGGAACTTGCTGATTCCGGACAAACCCTTTGTAGGCCTGGGCAACTACATTGAACTATTTAAAGACCCGGTTTTTATTAAGGCCATTAAAAACACCATTATCTATACCGTGGGAGTGGTTCCGGTACAAACCCTTCTGTCTTTGTTCCTCGCATTCATTATGAATCAGAAAATACGGGGTAGGGCCTTCTTTAGAACCGCATTTTACATTCCGGCCATTACTTCTTCCGTGGTGACGTCCATCATTTTTGTATGGATTTATAGCAAGCCAGGGCTTCTCAACTACCTATTGAATTCCGTAGGGGTCGAATCCAATATTGATTGGTTGACCAACCCATTGACCGTGTTGCCGTCCATCATGATGCTGAACATTTGGACCACCTCAGGTTATTTTATGGTTTCCTTTTTGGCAGGGCTTCAAAACATCCCCTCAAGTTTGTATGAAGCGGCCAAAATAGATGGGGCCAACCAATGGCAGCAGTTTTGGAAAATTACCGTTCCCATGGTACGTCCAGTGACCTATTTTGTGGTCATTATGAGTTTAATTGGGTGTTTTCAGGTATTTGATCAAATCTTTATCATGAGTAGTGGCGGTCCGGACAATGCCTCCACCACCATGTCTTATTTTGTCTATCAGAATTCGTTCAAGTACTTCCGGTTTGGTTTCGGAGCGGCTTCGGCAGCCATACTTGCCTTGTTGATTTTTGCCACAACTGTGATCCAGAAAAAATATTTCCCGCCAGATGCCTATTAAAATCGACCAAAAAAATCCAATGGAAATCCTGAGCCACCATCATAAAACCCTACAAGCGGACAAAGAAATGGGGGAAGTAAAACCGTATTCGGAATTGCACAGGCCACAATTCCATTTCTCTCCAAAAAAGAATTGGATGAACGATCCCAATGGGCTAATAACGTACAAAAATGTCCATCATCTCTATTTTCAGTACAATCCCCATGGAAATCAATGGGGGCATATGAGTTGGGGCCATGCAACAAGTAGTGATCGGGTACATTGGCAAGAGCATCATGTGGCCATTCCGGAAAAGGAACATATGATCTTTTCCGGAACCACGGCCTTGGATTTGGACAAGGAAACCCTTATTGCGGCCTTTACCTCTTTTGAGCATGCCCTTGACCCGCAAGGTGGGCTCGCGACCAAAGTCCAACACCAGAGCATTGCAAAAAGCCATGACGATGGATTTTCCTATCAGGAAATTGCGGAAAATCCCGTGCTTGACATCGGTTCAACTGAATTCAGGGACCCAAAACTCTTCTTTGATCCCCGAACTCAAAAATGGAATATGTTGGTCAGTCTTTCCCTGGAGCATAAAGTGGTATTTTATCAGTCAACAGATCTGAAAACCTGGAAAAAAGTAAGTGATTTTGGACCTCTGGGCAACACCGCTGCCGTATGGGAATGTCCGGACCTTTTTAAGCTTCCCGTAAAGGGCAGTGATATCCAAAAATGGGTGTTGACCCTCTCTGCCGGCCATCCACAGGAGGGACAGCTGGGAATGCAATATTTTATCGGGGACTTTAACGGCACCCATTTCATTCCCGATCCTCATCCCTACCCCCTTTATCTGGATTACGGAAAGGATTTTTATGCCGGGATAACTTTTGCCAATACGGACCATAAGGACCACGTTACCATGATGGCGTGGGTGGGATCGCATTGCTACAGTTCGGATACCCCTACCCATATTTGGAGGGGAGCGATGTCGCTTCCGCGTGATTTGTTCCTTACCGAGACCAAAAAGGGCTATCGATTACAGAGCAGGCCCCCACATTCTTATTTGAATGCGTTGTACAGCCAACCCTGGCTGCGGGAAGGGCTCCATCTGTATAACGGGACTGTGGAACCGCCGTTTAAAGGCAAAAGCTTTGTGGCCCGTCTCACCATTAAAAACGAGGGCATTACCACTGCCGGAATCAAAATACTTAAGTCAAAAAACTGTGAAACCATTGTTGGTGTAGACTTTGGGAAAGGGGAAATCTTTATTGATCGGACCACATCTTCATCCCATAAATTCAATGGGAAATTCTTTGGAAAAGACGCCATGCCGATAGATACCACATGGCAAGCCATACAACTTGACATCTTTGTTGACCAATCCATTGTGGAGGTCTTTGTCCAAAACGGCGCGCATACCCTTACCAATTTGGTATTTCCCGATGAGGACGGTAACACCATTAAACTGTTTGCAAAGGGCGGTAAGGCCCATTTTGAAAAAGTAGACATACGAACGGTTAAAAGTATTTGGACATGAAAGCCTTAAAAATTCAAAAAATCCTGTTTTTTGCAATTCTTGGAATAGCGACCTTAATCTATATTGGTCCATTTTTGTTTTCATTGTCCATAAGCTTCAATGCGGATAAAAATGTGTTTGACTGGCCCATAAAGCTTTTGCCCGAGACTTTTACTTTGGACAATTACAAAAATGTTTGGAACGAGCTTCCCTTTGAAAAATGGTTGTTCAACAGTGTTCTTGTAACCTTGATACAGACGGTAACCAACGTATTTTTTTCAGCTCTGGCGGGCTTTGCTTTTGCCCGACTGGAATTCAAGGGGAGAAAACTGATTTTTGGATTGTTGTTAAGTAGTTTAATGATACCTGGCATCATCCTCCTAGTCCCCAAGTTTATTATCTTGAATGAATTCCGCATGATCAACAGTTATGCCGGGCTTATCATTCCAGGATTGGTTGGGGTCACCAATATCTTTTTAATGAAACAATTTTTTGAGACCATTCCAAAAGACCTGGAACAAGCGGCCCTGATTGATGGATGTTCCTATTTTAGAATTTTCTGGCAGGTATTCCTGCCCATTTCCAAACCGGCATTGGCAGCGGTGGCCATCTATACCTTTCAGGGTTCCTGGAACGAGTTCCTTTGGCCGGTTATCGTAACCTATACAGAAGATATGTACACCCTGCCCTTGGGAATGGCAAGTTTACGGACCGAACTATTAACGGATTGGCCACTGCTCATGGCGGGCACTATTTTGATATCATTGCCCACCCTTGTCATTTTTATAGTTTTCCAACGCTATTTTGTGCAAGGTGTGGCAAGTTCAGGACTAAAGGGATAAAAAAATGACTAACATCGACTAAATGGCAACAATACAAATTGAAAATCTTGAAAAAGTATATCCCGGTGCGGAACGGGCCACTATTCAAAAGGCGAACCTAAGCATCCAGGATAAGGAATTTGTTGTTCTGGTAGGGCCTTCTGGCTGTGGAAAATCCACTTTATTGCGAATGATCGCCGGACTGGAGGAAATCACTTCTGGGGAACTGCAAATTGACGGTGGGCGTATGAACGAACTTTCCCCAAAGGACCGTGATATTGCCATGGTATTCCAAAACTATGCGCTGTATCCCCATATGACCGTCTTTGATAATATGGCCTTTGGATTAAAGCTTAGAAAGACCCCAAAAAAGGAAATAAAGCAAAAGGTGGAACATGCCGCCAAGATATTGGACATTACCCATTTATTGGATAGGCGTCCCAAGGATATGTCCGGGGGACAACGCCAAAGGGTGGCCATTGGGCGTTCCATAGTACGGAATCCAAAGGTATTCCTATTCGATGAGCCCTTATCCAACCTGGATGCCAAATTAAGGGTCCAGATGCGTGCCGAAATCAAAAAGCTGCACCGCCAGTTGGATGCTACTATTGTTTATGTTACCCACGACCAGATCGAAGCCATGACCATGGGCGATCGTATTGTCGTATTAAAGGATGGTATCGTCCAACAATTTGACTCTCCCATGAACCTGTTCAACAATCCCCAAAATAAGTTTGTAGCCGGGTTCATCGGTAGCCCTTCCATGAATTTTATTGAAGGGGAAATCGTGATGCAGAAGGAAGCAACCTTTAAGTCCAAGGATTTGCAATTTGCGGTTCCCAAGGATTTGAGGCCCTGTTTAAAACCTTATGAAGGTAAAAACGTAATTTTCGGCTTCCGCCCGGAATATATCTATGACAAGGCCGTGGAAAAAGGCAAACGCCTCTCCGAAAGTATGGAAATTGAAGTGGAAGCCCTGGAACCCATAGGCAGTGAAACCTTTGTCTATTTCCATTTTTCCGGCAATCCCGATCATAGTTTCTGCTTCAGGAGCAATTCGCAACTGGGCTATTCCGTAGGTGATAAAATCACCATTGGGGTGGATATTGATAGGCTCCGGTTTTTTGAAGCCGATACCGAAAAAAGAATTATGTAACCATTCGATAGTAAATTAATACGAAATCAACCCGATGGCTCAAAGCCATTCGGGTTTTATAATAAAGAAAAACCTATGGATCAGAACGACACGTTAATGCAATACAACCAAGGGGAAGGTGAACTCAAAAATTGGATTGTTACGGAAACCGATTTTAAGACAAAAGTTCAGGGCAAGGCCGAGGTGATCATGAGTTTGGGCAATGGCTATTTGGGAACCCGGAGCTGTACGGAGGAAAGCTATCTTGGACAGGTAAGGAATACGTTTGTATCCGGAACCTTTAACAAGCCGGGCAAAAATGATGTTACCGAATTGCCCAACGCTGCCGATATGCTGGGCATGGACATTTTTGTCAATGGTGAATTGTTCAGTCTGGAAAAAGGAAGCTTCACCAATTACAATAGGCACCTGAACCTCAAGACCGGAGAACTGAAACGCTCCTTCCGTTGGTCGTTCAAGGAAAGGACCTACGATTTTGAATTCCGAAGGTTTGTCTCGTTCCAAGACCTTCATCTTATTTGCTCGGAAGTCAACATTACCCCGCAGGATGATAACGCCCACATTCAAATCAAATCAGGAATCAATGGGCAGGTGACCAATAGCGGCGCCCAACATTTTGAGGAAGGTGAAAAACGAATTTTTGATAAGGAATACCTTCAAATGTTGCAGACCACCACCGCATCGGAAATAACCTTTGTGCACAACACCCATCACTATTTTTCGGGGACGCAGGCCGAGGTTTCTTCACGATTTGAAATGGATCGAAGGAAAGTAGTGATGTTCTACGAATCTTTCCTGGGCAAGGGAACAACACTTCATCTCACCAAAATTTCGAATATCCATACCACCCGTGACCAAGAGCTGGACGGGATGTCCCTGGAGGAAATCCGTTCCATGTCCCTGGAGAGCCTAAAAATCCAGTCCAAAAAGGGGTATAATACCTTGTTGGATGAAAGTGCCAAAGCCTGGGATGCCTATTGGCAACGGATGGATATTCTGGTGGACAGTGAAAATCAATACGATCAATTGGCCATACGCTTTGCGCAATACCAACTTTTGACCATGGCGCCAAAACATGACCCACGCTATGGCATTGGTGCCAAAGGACTTTCCGGCGAAGGATACAAGGGGCATTCGTTTTGGGATACCGAAATATTCCTGGTACCCTTTTTCACCTATACCTTTCCCGAAATTGCGCGAAGCCTTTTAAAGTACCGCTATATTACCATTGCCGGTGCCCGCAATAAGGCAAGGGAAAATGGGTATCGGGGAGCCATGTACCCCTGGGAATCGGCCTGGGCAGATGATGGGGAAGTCACCCCCGTATGGGGTGCTGCGGACATTATTACCGGGGAGGCCACCAAAATATGGAGCGGTTTTATTGAACAACATATCACCTCGGACATTGCCTTTGCCGTTTGGCAATACTATATGATAACCGGGGATGATGATTTTATGGAAAAATATGGCTATGAGATTCTTCTTGACACCGGTATTTTCTGGAGCAGTCGTTTGGAATGGAACGAGGAAAAACAGGAATACCATATCAACAATGTGGTAGGTCCGGATGAGTACAAAGAGCATGTCAATAACGATGCCTTCACCAATCACACGGCAAGGTGGTGCATGGAAAATGCCTCCCGATACTATGATATCCTTAAAACCGAAAATTCCGAACTCTTTCAAACACTTAATCAAAAGCTCCATCTGGATGAGGAGATAGCGGAACTAAGGACCCGTTTTGACAAGGTGTACCTTCCACAGCCCAATCAGGATAATGTTATTCCCCAGGACGACGATTACCTATCGTTGCGGCAAATGGATTTGACCAAGTACAAAAACCAAAAACAGGTGGGATCCATTTTTAAAGATTACAACTTAGATCAGGTAAACCAAATACAGGTTACCAAACAAGCTTCCGTGGTCATGCTGATGTACCTACTGGAACATAAATTTGACCATGCCATTAAAAAAGCCAATTATGAGTACTATGAGCCAAGGACATTGCACGATTCCTCATTGAGTTTATCCACTCATGCCATATTAGCAGCGGACATTGATAATCTGCCCTTGGCCTACGCTTTGTTTGAACGGGCGGCAAGAATAGATTTAGGCCCCAATATGAAAAGCTCGGACCATGGTATTCATGCGGCTTCATTGGGGGGCATTTGGCAAATTTTGGTCTGCGGATTTGGAGGGGTACGAATGTTGGATGGAAAATTGCGAATTAATCCTAAATTGCCGCCTCAAATCAAGGAAATCACCTATCCCATCAATTGGAAGGGTAACTATTTGAAAATAAAGGTTTCCGAGGAAAAAATTGCCATTACCAATACCGGTAATGGTGCCGTAAATCTTTCCCTATTGGGACAAGATTTGACGGTTGAAAGGGAATTGACTGTGAAAAAGACATAAAAAACGATGATAAAAGGATTTATTTTTGATTTGGACGGGGTCATTACGGACACCGCCGAACTTCATTACCTCGCTTGGAAAAAACTATCCAATGACATGGGATGGGCATTTGATCGGGAAGTCAATGAAAAACTTCGTGGGGTATCCCGAATGGATTCCATCCACATTATCAAGGACCATAACGACGCCCAAGTTTCGGAAACTAAATTGGTGGAATTGGCTACACTTAAAAACAATATTTATGTGGATAGCCTTGATCAAATGAGTCCAAAGGATTACCTGTCCGGTGCCCAGGAACTGTTGACACTTTTACGACAGGAAGGCTTTAAGGTCGCCCTTGGCAGTGCCAGTAAGAATTCCACCAAGGTACTTGCCCAATTGGAAGCCACTAAATTCTTTGATGTTATTGGAGATGGCAATAGCGTGTCCAAAAGCAAACCAGCTCCGGATATTTTCCTGTTTGGGGCAAAAAAATTGGATTTACAGCCGAGTGAATGCATTGTTTACGAGGACGCCGAAGCGGGTGTCGATGCTGCCAAAGCGGGAGGTTTTTACACCGTTGGTATTGGTCCGAAGGAACGTGTAGGTCATGCCGATGTCTGTTTTGATACCATGAAGGAAGCTACCTTATTTGCCGTGAAAGCACATTTTAAAGACTTGTTCTAGAAAAAACGTCGATCATAAAAAGTAAAAGCCCCGGGAACCACTCCGGGGCTTTTTAAGTAAAATCAAAACCAACCTAAACACATGAATTATCTAATTCAAATTTTTAAAGGGTTGCAACCCTTTTCATAGCAATTTGTGTATAGAACAATCCAACTCGCCTTAACCCTACCCTTTTTTTGAATTATTTTTGAAAAAAGTTTCGTTTTGGACCAATTAATCTTTCAACAAATTAAAAATGAGCTAATTAACGGAAGTGTAAAAAAAGGCCATCCGTTTAAATATTTTGCTTTGGGAACGCTTTCCGGAAACATTCCTTGTCAACGAACGGTAGTTTTACGAAAGGTCCAACCCAATCTCCAATTATTGTTCTACACAGACAAACGCTCCCCAAAAGTGGAACAGATACATCGGAACAATACCGTCTCCGCCCTGTTTTACCATCCTAAAAAAATGATACAGTTGCAAGTGGAGGGAAAGGCGGACATTAAGGAGAACCCTGAAATGTTGCGAAAGATATGGAAATCCATTCCGGCCAAATCCAGAAAGGACTATACAACGGTACTCCCGCCAGGAATTAAGATAGACCAACCCGATGGGATAGAATACCTCACGGAAAGTGACCACTTTTGTATGGTGGAAATCCAACCTACACGCATTGAATACTTAAAACTAAAACAACCCTACCATTTACGGGTAGAATTTCTAAAAATGGAAGGCGAATGGAGCGGTACCTTTTTAATACCGTAGGATTAAAAATTTCCCTTCCAAAGGTTTAAGTGCGCCTTTGAGCATGGGAATAAGGGCTTCCCCGTGTTCCAAATACAATTCTGAAAAATTCAGTTGCCGTTCCTGTAGGGAATAATTGGGGAACAACGTATTCTGGAGCTCAGTCAACCGAATGACATGGTCCTTTAGTTTTCGTTTCTGGGCTTTCAACAAGCGTTTTTCAAGAAAATCCAATCCCTTTTTTTGTTTTACCTCCTGTGCTTTTACAGCACCTAAAAAGGACTTATCCGTTTGTTCGGCCAATTCGTACAACTGGGAAAATTGTTCTTCCAGCAGTTTTTTCTGGGGGGAAAAATCAATATCAATATTGGAAATCTTTCGGATTTTCTTGTTGATCAGGCTATTCTGTTTCAGAAATAGATCGGATATTTCCAGTTGAAGTTTTTTTACCTTTTTCGCTTCTTTTTCGGTTATGACCAGAGCCGAATTCCTCAGTAACAACATGGGAAAGGTAACACCCATGGCTTCAAAATACGCTTTGAGCTCCAACCAATAGGCCAATTCCCCACCCCCTCCAATGTAGCAAAGATTGGGTAGAATCGTTTCCTGGTACAAGGGCCTGGCGACCACATTGGGGGAAAAACGCTCGGGATGGGCTGCAATCTCCTGTTCCAGTTCCGCCTTGGTAAACTGAATATCGGTATCATTTATCGCATAAGAACCCTCTTTTTCCACAATCCGTTCGCGGAGCCCCTCCTTTACATAGAAATAATTGATTTCCCTAGGGTTTACCTGGATTTTATAATCCCCGGGGACAGCGGAGAGTTCTGCTATGGTTTTAGTAATCGAATGATAGGGTTGGTTTTCAAAAATGTCCTTTTTGATAAAAGGAATAAAAAGTTCCTTCAACCGAACATCATCACCATCAACCACCACAAGGCCCAACTCACCAAAAAGGGTATTGGCCAAAAATCGGGTAGCGTCCGTAAGTGAAGTGTGTCCCAGGTAAGCTTCTTTGAATAGCTCCTTAAGTGTATTGGCATTTTTGGAGTTGCCAAGTTTTGCCGAGACGACCTCAAAAACTTCTTCCAATCCATTGGTATCCATTCTGCCAACGGCACCTCCGGAAGTCCTGTTCCATTGTATCTTTTTCCCTTGGAAATTGAAATGGTTGATTTCGTCAAAATCATGATCTTCGGACGCCATCCAAAACACGGGGACAAAGTCGTTCTCCGGATAGGCTTTCTTGAGCTCTTCACACAAGTTAATGACCGAAATGATCTTATATAGAAAATATAAAGGACCCGTAAAAAGGTTCAATTGATGTCCCGTTACAATGGTGTAGGTATGCCGGTTTTTTAGGGACTCAATGTTCTGTAACGTCCCTCCCGATGCTTCAATCCCATGATACTGCTTTACTAATGCATCGGACAGCAATTCCCTATGGGCCAAAGGGAAATTCCTGGATTTTTCCTCAAATTGCGCTTTAAAATTTTCAAGGGAGGGGAAACGGTTATAGAACGGTTTTACATTTTCACTTTCATCCAAATAATCACAAATCAATTTGGAGAAATAACCCGTTTTCCTAAAAGGGATACAGTCTACTTCCATTCAAACTTAAATATCAGGCTAAAGATAAACCACTTCTACCATTGCACTCCTAAAAATAAGTTAATTGCACAATGCGCGTTTTTTTAATTAGATTTGATTCCTAAGCTAACGAAACCTTTTATGAAGCGATTTTTACTATCCCTTTCCCTTATTTTCACGACTTCCATTTTTTCCCAAGAACTTCAATCCCCCTCCGAATTTCTCGGCTATGATTTGGGCACCCAATTCAGTAGGCATCATGAGGTAGTGGACTATTATGAGCATATTGCGAAAAGTGAGGGTGCACGGGTAAAGTTAATGGAATATGGCCAAACCTACGAACGTAGGCCCTTGGTATTAGCTTTCGTTTCTTCGGCTGAAAACCTTGCGAACCTGGAAAGTATCCGACAAGAACACCTAAAGGCATTGGAAGGTGAAGGAAATGCTTCCAAGGCCATTGTTTGGTTAAGTTACAACGTACATGGCAACGAAAGCGTTGGTACGGAGGCCGCCATGAAGACCATTTATGAGCTGCTGACCCAAAAAAGTGGGTATTTGGAAAATACAGTGGTCATCATTGATCCCTGTATGAATCCGGATGGCCGAGATCGGTACATCAATTGGTACAACCAATATAAAAATACCCCATATCAAGTGGACCCCAATAGCAAAGAACACCATGAAGGATGGCTGTCGGGGAGAAGCAACCACTATATGTTCGATCTAAATAGGGACTGGGCCTGGTTGACACAGGCAGAAAGCCAACAACGCATTAAAGAGTACAACAAATGGTTGCCCCACGTTCACGTGGACTTTCATGAGCAAGGGGTAAACAACCCTTATTATTTTGCCCCGGCTGCAGAGCCCTATCATGAAGTGATTACCGATTTTCAAAGAAACTTTCAGGAAACCATTGGAAGGAACCATGCCAAGTATTTTGATGCCAACGGATGGTTCTATTTTACCAAAGAGGTTTTTGATCTGTTCTATCCAAGCTATGGCGATACCTACCCTACCTATAATGGGGCCGTTGGCATGACCTACGAACAAGGGGGCAGTGGGCGCGCAGGATTGGGGATCATCACTGGAATAGGGGACACACTTACCTTGAAGGACCGGATTGCGCATCACTTCACCACAGGGCTGTCCACCGTTGAAGTAGCTTCCAAAAATGTGGAAAAACTGACCAGCGAATTCAAAAAGTTTTACAAGGACAGGGATTTTAAGTACAAGAGCTATGTATTAAGTGGAAATCCAGATCATATCAACGCATTGGAAAACCTATTGGCCAATCACGAAATTGTGTACGGTAGGGCAAAGAAAGGTACCGTAAAAGGGTTCAATTATGCCTCTAGGACCACAAAATCAAGAAATATAGACGATAATTCATTGGTCGTTTCCACGGATCAAGCCAAGGGAACCATGGTCAAGGTACTATTTGAACCCAATGCTAAATTGAGCGATTCACTGACCTATGATATTACGGCATGGTCACTTCCTTATGCCTATGGACTCGATGCCACGGCAAGCCTCTCAAATGTTCCTTATGAGGTAACGGATGAGTGGAATATGTATCCTCCAAAGGGTGCGAACATCCATGAAGGAGCCTATGCCCATATTTTAGAGTGGAACAGTATGAGGGATGCCCGTTTCCTTGCGGATTTGTTACAGAACGACATTCGGGTGAGGACCGCTTATGCCCCCTTTAGCATCAACGGCCAATCGTTTGCAAGGGGCAGTCTTATTATTGTTTCTTCGGACAATGCGGAAAAGAAGGACTTCATTGAGGTGCTTTCCACAGTGGCCCATAAGCACCATACGCTACTCACGCCCACGAATACCGGTTATGTGGATTCTGGAAAGGATTTTGGTTCACGTTATGTGCAAATGATAAAAAAACCGAAAGTGGCCATTCTTGCCGGTGGCCCTACCTCTACCCTTCGTTTTGGTGAAATATGGCATTTCTTCGAAAGGCAATTGCATTATCCGCTCACCGTAATCGATGCCGACTACGTGGATCGTGTAAACCTGGATGAATATGACATTTTTGTACTGCCCGGAGGGCGCTATTCCCCGTTTATGAATGAGGATAGGCTAAAAGCCATTAAAAATTGGGTTCAACACGGCGGTAAATTAATTGCCATGGGAGGGGCCATAAAAGGAATAGACGGGGAAAACGGCTTTGGCATCAAGCAAAAGGAATACACTAAGGACAGTTCGGATGCCAATCTAATGCCGCACAAGGACCTTCAGCGGGAATCCATGAAGAATGCCATCACCGGGGCTATCTTTGAAACCAAGGTGGACAACACCCATCCTTTGGCCTATGGGTATGGAAACCAATACTTTAGTCTAAAACTTGGTAGTGACACCTACGACTATCTACCCCATGGGAATACGGTATACCTTGAAAACAAAACCAAGCCTGTTTCGGGTTTTGCGGGCAGTGAAATCCAAAAAAAGATTGGAAAATCCTTGGTGTTTGGCGTTGAAAAATATGGTAGGGGCCGAGTGGTGTACATGGTGGACAACCCCCTTTTTAGAGGTTTTTGGGAAAATGGAAAGCTCTTTTTTGCCAATGCCCTCTTTATGGTGAATTAATGTCCATGCTCAAGGGAATACACCATATTGCCATTATTTGTTCCGATTATCACAAATCCAAGCATTTTTACACCAAGGTCCTTGGTCTGGAAGTTTTAAGGGAAACCTACCGGGAACAACGCAACTCCTACAAGTTGGACTTGGCGCTGAATGCCCGTTACACGATTGAATTGTTTTCCTTCCCCAGTCCTCCGGAAAGGACAAGTGGTCCCGAAGCTTGTGGACTACGCCATCTAGCATTTGAAGTGGAAGATGTTGAAGCCGTGGTAATGCGGCTCAACGAGGCAGGAATAGCAACGGAACCCATCCGTATTGATGAGCTTACCCAAAAGAAGTTTACCTTTTTTACGGACCCGGATAACCTGCCCCTGGAGATTTACGAAGGCTAAAACGGGAGCTTTTTTGTTTTAATGTGAGTTCGATATAAGAAAATTACGTCATTTTGAGTGTTTTTGCGACAGCAAAAATGTATCGAAAAACCTGCCTGCCGGCTGCAGGGCAGGCAGGCAAGTAATTTTCTTGCAAAATCCTAATTTCGATACAATTTTTCTTCATTTCATTTCGAAAAACCACTCAATTTGACGGATTTTGGTTGATAAAAAATGATATCGAACTCACGTTTTTTTATAGTTTTTAACAGTCCGTTGTTAAAATTCACATTAATTTTAATAGCGTATCCGTAAGTAAGCGCAGAACGTTACGTCAAACCGAACTGGTTTCAGGTTCTCATCATAAAGAATTCATATTCAGCATAATGAGATTCCGAGGCACAATCGGAATAACGCGAAAAACAATAGTACAACACAAAACGAACATTCATTAATTTTACATAAAATTAGGAATCATGAAAACGAAAATAGTTTATAGTATGAAACATTGGGTCTTTGTACTCGGTCTTGTATTGACGGGGTTGGGTGTGCAGCACGCCAAGGCCTTTCAACAAGATCAAGAACGGTTTTCCGAATATAAAGGGGAAATCTTTGATGCAAACACAAAAAAGCCTTTGGCTTTGGCATCCATCGCATTGGCCAATTCAAACATCAGCACCGTCTCCAATGCAGATGGTGAATTCCTTTTAAAAATACCGGCGTCCACAACCGAAGGTAAGATCGTTATTGCTTTTTTGGGGTATGAAAGTAAAACCATTCCTTTGAATGAACTGAAGGAAAACGGTAATAAAATCCCATTGAAAGTATCTTTTACGCAACTGAGCAGTGTGAACATAAATGCTCCAAAAGATGCTGAAAAGCTGGTCCGGGAAGTCTTCTCCAGAAGAGGGGAAAAATACACGGACAACAATACGGTCATGACCGCTTTTTATAGGGAAACCATTAAAAAACGTCGAAAAAATGTCTCCTTATCCGAGGCCGTGGTCAATATCTATAAAACCCCGTACACTTCCAATAGGAACGATGCCATGAAGTTGTTCAAGGCAAGGAAAAGCACGGATTACAGTAAATTGGATACCGTTGCCCTAAAACTACAGGGTGGACCTTTCAATACGCTTTATGTGGACATCATGAAGTATACCGATTTTATTTTCGTGGATGGTAGCGTGGATAATTACGTATTTAATTTTGAGCGTTCCACGTATATCAATGACCGGTTGATCTATGTGATTTCATTTAGTCAACTGCCTTCTATTAGGGATCCGTTGTACCAAGGGGAATTATTCATAGATTTTGAAAACAAAACGCTGACCAGTGCCATTTATCAATTGAACATTACCGATCGTAATTTGGCATCGAAGCTTTTTGTTCGAAAAAAGCCGGCAAGGGTGGACGTGTGGCCCACGGAAGTTGCCTATCGTGTGGACTATAGGGAAAAGGATGGGAAATGGTATTATAGCTATAGCAATGTGCTAATGGAATTTAAGGTAAACTGGAAGGGTAAGCTCTTCAATTCCGTCTATAGCATGTCTGCCGAAATGGCCATAACCGATTGGAAGAAAAATACCTCAGGGGAATCACTCAAAAACAAGGAAAAAATAAGGCGTTCCATCATCCTGACCGATGAGGCCATTGGATTTGCCGACCCTGATTTTTGGGGGGAATACAATATTATAGAACCCGAAAAATCCATTGAGTCCGCCATCAAGAAAATCCAAAGACAGCTCAGGCGTGCCAATAGAAGTGGGGCAACCGTCCCGTAAACGCTTTTCTGTTTGCCAGAAAAAATAAAATCCCCTTTCGGGGATTTTTTTATTGGACCTTAAATTCCAAAATGGTCTTTCGTATAATGGCGATACATTCATACAACTGCTCCTCCGTCATGATCAGGGGAGGTGCAAACCGTATGATATTTCCATGGGTGGGCTTGGCCAACAATCCGTTCCCCTTAAGCGCCATACAAATATTCCAGGCCGTTGAACTATCTTCCGTATCATTGATGACAATGGCATTCAACAGCCCTTTGCCACGGACCAAACGCACCAAATCACTTTCCTGGATCAGTTTCTCCATTTCCGCCCGGAAAATTTTTCCAAGGGTATCGGCATTTTCCGCAAGTCGTTCCTCCTTTACCACTTCCAAAGCAGCAAGGGCAACGGCACATGCCAACGGATTACCCCCAAAAGTGGAACCATGGTTACCGGGACGAATGACATCCATAACCTCATTATTCGCCAAAACGGCGGAAACGGGAAATACGCCCCCGGAAATTGCTTTTCCCAAAATCAACACATCCGGTTTTACCTCCGGTGTTCCCGAACAGTTCTTATCTGCACAGGCACAATTGCCACAGGTTGCCAATAATCTACCCGTTCGGGCAATCCCCGTTTGCACTTCGTCCGCTATGAAAAGGACATTTTTGGACCTACACAACTCAAAAGCCTCCTTGATATAGTTCTTATCGGGGACATAAACCCCAGCTTCCCCCTGAATGGGTTCCACTAAAAATGCCGCCACATTGTTGTCTTTCAACACTTCGGAAAGGGCATTGATATCGTTATACCGGATCGAAACTATCCCCGGGGTGAAGGGTCCAAAATTCTCCGTAGCTATGGGATCGTTGGATGCCGAAATAATGGAAATGGTACGACCGTGAAAGTTATTCTGGCAGACCACTATTTTGGCCTGGTTGGAAGGAATACCCTTTTTCTCATATCCCCACTTACGGGCCAGTTTCATTGCGGTTTCCACTGCTTCGGCCCCTGTGTTCATGGGCAACAACTTATCAAACCCAAAAAATTCCGTGGCATACTTTTCATACCTGCCCAGGACATCATTGTAAAACGCACGGGAAGTCAACGTTAGATTCTCTGCTTGATTTTTTAATGCGGAAATAATCTTAGGGTGGCAATGTCCCTGATTTACTGCGGAATAGGCCGAAAGAAAGTCATAGTATTTCTTCCCTTCCACATCCCAAACATAAACACCTTCCCCCTTACTCAAAACAACGGGAAGGGGGTGATAGTTCTGTGCTCCATACTGGTTCTCCAATGCAATGGCATCTTGCGAAGTAAGTGTATCAACTACTGCCATGATCAAAAATTTTAGAATACGACTTTAGCTATTCCTTCTGCACCTTTATCCTTTCGACAAGTATCGAAAATTCAGCGTAGGAGAGAAATCATCCCTGTAGCGACACAAATTTAAAAATATTTCCACACGATGCCTATCCTATGCTAGGAGTTGTCCCGTTTATGGGCCAAAACGGAAATCTGTAATTCCACGCGCTTCAGTTCGCGTAGGACATCATTCTTGTCCATCTGCATCCAAACGTACAATTTCATCATGGCCATAAAAATCAAACAGCAAAAACCGGCAGAGGCCCAAACTATTAAGTCCTTTGTAGCCTCGGCATCAAAAAATTGCACCAGAACATAAATGAAACATCCAAAGAGCGCTAAGTGCATAATATTCATGATGATGGCCAGCCAGCCCATCTTACTTTTATACACCTCTGTAATCTTACCGAACAGATTTTTTTCTTCCAATTCCTCATAAAACTGTGCCTCTTCCTTGGAAAGTGTTTCCTTGATCAACTCATCCAATTGTTCAATCTCTTTTTTCATCCTTTCTTATTTTTAGTTCTTCCTTTATTTTTTCGCGGGCCCTAAACAATCTCGTTTTTACCGTATTTACGGAGGTGTTGGTGATAGCACTGATTTCCTTTAAACTATACTCCTCCAAGTAGAACAATCGCAACACCATTTTCTGTTCCAAGGGTAAGGTGGCCATTACCTTTAGAATTCGATTGATCTGGGCTTCCTTGGTAATTAAGGGTTCAGGAACCGTTTCATGGTTCTCCCAGAACTGCGGTTTGACCTCTTTTTTCCGTTTGGTCTGTTTGGCAATGGTGTCCAAGGCCTTTCGACCAGCTATGGTCATGGCCCAACTCCCAAAACTATTGCTGTCCCGTAGCATATGAATTTTGGCCAGAACGGTACTCCAGGTATCTTGGGTAACATCCTTGGCCAGCTCCCAATCGTCCAAATAGCGATACGCATGGGCACAGAGTTTGGTGTTCCATCGCCTTACCAAGAGGTCCAGGGCCTTTTTATTCCCTCCTTGATAGGAAATGACCAGTAACGAGTCCACTATTCTATTTGGTTTACCCATGGTTTACATACTATGGACGGTAATCTTTTAAAAAGGTTCCCCGGCCATAAAATTTCTTCTCAATTTACAGCCCTTAAACCATTATTTTTGCGGCATGCGAAAAAACAGGCGCCAATTTTTTGAACGTGTGGAAGTGGTGGATGCCGGAGCCAAAGGGAAATCCGTGGCAAAGGCACCGGACGGTAGGGTTATTTTCCTGTCCAATGCAGTACCTGGGGACATTGTGGACATACAGACCCATAAAAAACGTAAAGCCTATTTTGAAGGGGTCGCCACACATTTCCATACCTATTCCGAAAAAAGGGCCGTCCCGGTCTGTGAACATTTTGGGACCTGTGGTGGCTGTAAATGGCAACATATGTCCTACACACACCAGTTGTTTTATAAGCAAAGGGAGGTTGAAAACAACCTTAAACGTATTGGTGGGATAACACTACCGGGGATTTCCCCAATTTTAGATTCCAAAAAGCAGTATTTCTACCGAAACAAGATGGAATTCTCCTTTTCGGATTCCCGATGGTTGTCCGAGGAGGAAATCCTATCGGATGCTACCATTGAAAACAGAAACGCCCTTGGATTTCATATTCCCGGGATGTGGGACAAAATCCTGGATGTCAGGAAATGTCATTTGCAGGAGGCCCCATCCAATGCCATTCGGCTGGCAGTCAAGTCTTTTGCCGAAGATCGGGGAATGACCTTTTTTAATCCCAAAAAGCAGCAGGGGATGTTACGAACGCTTATGATCAGAACCGCATCAACGGGAGAAATCATGGTGGTCCTCCAGTTTTTTGAAGACCACAGGGAAAAAAGGGAACTCCTGTTGCATCATTTAGTGGGGAAATTCCCAGAAATCACCTCATTGCAATACATCATTAATACGAAAGCAAATGACACTATTTACGACCAGGAAGTTGTTTGCTATTCGGGCAGCGATCATATTGTAGAGGAAATGGAAGGATTAAAGTTTAAAATCAATGCCAAGTCCTTTTATCAGACCAATTCCGAACAAGCCTATGAACTTTACAAAATAGCGAGGGATTTTGCCGGCTTAACGGGAAAGGAGCTGGTTTACGATCTATACACAGGCACGGGAACCATTGCCCAATTTGTGGCAAAAAAGGCCAAAAAAGTAATTGGGATAGAAGCGGTTCCAGAGGCTATTGCGGATGCCAGGGAAAATGCCCAAAACAATGGTATTGACAATGTGGCGTTTTTTGTGGGGGACATGAAAACGGTTCTGGACCACCAATTTATTGCGCTCCACGGTCGACCGGATGTAATCGTGACCGATCCCCCCAGGGACGGAATGCACAAAAAAGTTGTTGAACAATTGTTAAACATTGCTCCAGAAAAAATCGTTTATGTAAGTTGCAACAGTGCTACACAAGCTCGGGATTTGGCCCTAATGGATGCATCCTACCAAGTGGTGGGCGTACAACCTGTGGACATGTTCCCGCAGACCCACCACGTGGAAAATGTAGTACTTTTACAAAAGCGATAGTGAACTTACGAATGAATCGATTTTTCCCGGTCTTACTCCTGCTCTTGCTCATAACCCACTTTGCTTCCTGTGAAAAGGACGATATCTGTGTGGAAGGGGACACTCCCCTTCTTGTCATTGGTTTTTACGACGTTTTGGATACCTTGGAGTTTAAATCCGTGCCTACCCTTAGAATAAAGGCAATAGATAATGATAGTATTCTGAGTGATAGCGAAGCATATGGGTTCGGAGATCGCGCCAATTCCCCGGATTCCATTTTTGTTCCGCTTCGTATAATGGAACCCACCACCCAATTTGAGCTTATTTCCGGCTCAAGTTCGACCGAGGACATTGATGAAACAGGAAATAGGGATACCCTCACCTTTACCTATACGGTCAATGAGGAATTTATTTCCAGGGCCTGTGGCTTTATTGCCAACTTTGATGAACTGGACACCATTAGACAGGTTTCAGCTGAAGATTGGATAAAACGAATTTCGATTTCTGAAAAAAATGTTGAACGCTCAAATGCCATCCATGTTAAGATATTCCATTAGTCTTTTCTTTTTACTTGTGGTAAGCATGGGTTTGGCGCAAGGCGAAAAAAAGAGAGATAGCGTTACCCGAAAATATGCCTATGGACTTAGGGTTGGTGTTGATCTGAGCAGGCCAGCCCTGTCCTTCCTTAACGATAACTACACCGGTCTGGAATTGGTAGGGGATTTTAGGCTCACCGAAAAATGGTGGCTAGCCGCAGAACTGGGCAATGAGGAAAGAATGCAGGAAGAAATCCTTGGGGAGTTTGTTTTATATGATTATTCCACTTCAGGAAGCTATATCAAAGCCGGTGCGGATTACAATACCTATACCAACTGGTTTGGCATGCGCAACCAAATCCATATTGGCGGACGTTATGCCTTTAGTACGCTTAGCCATACCCTGGAAAACTTTCGGTTTTTTGATAGTAACCGTTTCTTTAGTCCGGATGAATTTGTCATTGGAAGTACCGAAGCCCAGGAATTCGACAGCCTGAATGCCTCCTGGATAGAATTTGTAGTGGGCATGAAGGCCGAAATCTTTAAAAATATATATGTGGGGATCAGTGCGCGATTGGGACATCTGATAACCAACAAGGACCCCGATAATTTCAGGAACCTTTGGATTCCCGGTTTTAACAAAGTGACCGAAAATTCCAATTGGGGCGTGGGATACAATTATTCATTGTCCTATTTCCTGCCCCTCTACAAAAAAGTGAAAAAGAAAACTGAGGAAACGGAGCAATAGAACTCCACCAAATCCCTTCTTTCCTACGGATAATCCACTTCCACTACTTCCAACTGATTTTAGGGTAAAAATCCAGCACCATTGGGACCTATCCCATAGCCCTGTTAAACTCGGGTTAAACCCTCAACCGACCGGCCTAAAGGAATGTTATTTGATGTCAATATCACTTAACTAAAACATATCACATGAAAAAAACACTATTTTTTGCTGGCGCATTGATTGCAGGTAGCCTTACCGCCCAAATCACACAGGACGATAGGTTGGTCATCCCAAAGGGAACATGGACCGTTGGGGGCAATCTTTCTGTGAACACGCTTTCCAACACCTCTGAAAATGAACCTTTTACCAGTGAAAACAGCAGCACTGGCATTTCCTTTTTGCCTAACCTGGGTTATGCAGTGGGCAAAAATACCGTTCTTGGTATACGACCGGGATACCGTTACGGGGAATCCGAGAGTACATTTCTTGAAGATAATACGATCAATAGTTCGCGGACAACGGAATTCCATGCCCTGTCCATAGCCTCGTACCTGCGGCGCTTTTTTCCTTTGAACAAAAACCTGGCGCTCTATCTGCAAGGTGAACTCGGTTATGAACATCTTAGAGGGGAGAGCACCTCGGAAAACAATACCCTTTCCGAATCGGAAAGTACAACCGATACATTCTTCATAGGTATTCGGCCTGGTATTACCTATTTTGTCTCCAAAGCGTTTGCCCTGGAAGCCGGTATTGGGGCATTGCAATATGAAAGATCGGAGTCTGAATTCACAGATTCCAATGAAACCGTCATTTCTACCGAAGATAGGAATCGTTTCAATTTCGATTTGGATACTTCCCAAATCTTTTTTGGGCTTTCTTATTATTTCTAATCACCAATTGCCCCCTAAAGGCCATTTTAAAGCCTTTGGGCAGAAAGCTTACACCACCCCAAAAATGTATAATGCATTTTTGGGGTAGCTTTTAATCCCATTCGGAAATACCAACCTTAAAAAAGGGATGGACCAACCATGTGAACGCAACTATTATTTTAAAACAATATAAATTCAAATAATTGAAAATCAGTTATTTATATTGCTTCTATGCCTATTTGAATTTATTTTTATAGGGTAATTCAAAAAACATAAAAAATGGCTATACGATTAGGAAACAACTGTGGAAATTGTGACAATTTGATGACCGATCAAATGTGTAAGGTCCATGGTGTAAAAGTGGGAAGTCACTATACCTGTGACAGCTTTGAAATGAAACTTGAACTGAACAACGATAGGGACTGCAATACCTGTCTTCGTTTTCAAAGGGAAGACTGTGCAAATCCCTCCAAGGCAGCCCCCGGAATGATGTGTTCCGTTTGGGCACCACTAAGTGTAAGTGCTTGAGAACAAAACCAATACCTAAAAAAGGCCAACCCAAGGGTTGGCCTTTTTTTATGGTACCCAAGCTAATGCGAATTTTGTTCAGAACAAGTGTTGATTATTGACTCGTTAATTCTTTAATTTCTTCTTGAATGACTGCATCAATCACACCTTGTTTTTTACGAAGATTCAACCATTGATCAACATATGATTTCCAAGCTACATCCCTTGGCATTAAATATGCCTTTTCAAAAAAGGCAAAAGGTTTTTCAAGATTGACTGCCTCCAATTCCAAATGAATTTTCTCTTGAATAAGTGCTTCGATTTGATCGGTAACCATTACATCAGCCTCTTTTTCTACGATTCTCCTGAATATTGAAATGTTATCTTCGTTTTCAATCAATGTTGCATTGGGGAAATTTGACCTTGCGAATTCCTCATTCGTTCCTCCAGGATTAAAAATCACCCTAACATCTTTTTGGTTTATTGAATCCAATGATTTGAATCTTTCAGCATCGTTATCCCTACATATAGGTATTTTACCCCCTTCTATTATAGGAATACTATAAAAGCCAAATTTTTGTCGGTTGAGTCTTATGGAAATACCACTCATCGCAATATCGAATTTATTGTCCTGAAGATCGTCAATTAATGCTGGCCAGCTGGTTCTAACGAATTTCACCTTTACATCAAGGCTGTTGGCAAGGTCATTCGCCATCGTAATGTCCATTCCTTGCAATGCTCTGGATTCTTTTTTACGATATGAAAAAGGTTTATAATCACCAGTAGTCCCTACTCTTAGAACACCATCCGATACTATTTTATCAAGTAAGGAATTGAATGGTAATTTATTATCTACATGTACAATTTTCTGAGTACTACATGAACAAAATAGTATACCAATAAAAAATAGCCTTATCAAATGTTTAAAATTGTGATTCATATGTATACTTTTCCTAATTATCGATGACGGTCTTGGCTATGAGGAGTTGCGTGTCCCGATGGCTATCGGAATAGCACTTAACTTTACAAGCCCGCCTGCCAGCAGGCAGGTACCCACCAAACTGAAAATCCTCTCGGATTTTCAGAAGCGCTGCCCTGAGCATCTCGACTAGCTCGATACAGGCTTTGTCAAAGGGTAGGCGATAACAAGTAATTACTTATAGCCAGTTTTTATTTCAGCTTTTCTGCTAAGGATTCGATAAGCAGTTCGAGGTCGTCTTCTATAATTTGCCAAACGATTTCCAAATCAATACCAAAGTATTCATGAATTATTCGGTTTCTGAAACCTCTCATTCTATCCCATTCTATTTCTGGATTGTCGGACTTGTATGTATCGTCTAATCGGTTGGCTGCTTCACCAATGATTTCAAAATTTCTAATGACAGCATCGACTGTTTTTTCATCTTTTTCAAAATCTTCAAAAGTCATTTCTTCAATGATAGTACATAATCTTATTAGCAGACTCAAGCATGTCCTTAATCAACAAAGAATTGTCCCTTCTAGACATATATGAATTCAGATTGAATGGCTTTTAGATAGTGGTCTTTGATACCTTTTTTTGAAACTAGATCAACCTTTACTCCCAGAGCGTTTTCAAGCTCATTGGCCAGATCAATGAATCTGCTTCCAATTCTACCATCAAATTCAACCATAATATCAATATCACTTATCTCGGTTTGCTCATTTCGAGCATAAGATCCAAATAGAGCCATGGAAGATATCGGATATCGTTTTTTCAAACGTATCTTAAGCTTTGAGAGTTTTTGTTTTATTTCCCGAGTAGAGTCCACGCCTAAAATTAATACTTTAAAAATAAACCATCTTTAAATTGACCCTAATGGTCTCGTATAAACGGCGTTGGCAGCTTTTACTGACAATGAACGACTTATACATTGTTATCGGTATTTTTGCAATTTATGAAATAAGGGCCAATAAGAATTTTGTCCCGCCGCGAAGTAGCTTGGCTACTGCGCCCTATCACTATCAAAACTTTTAAAACGGTTATGCCGCAGCAGTACAACCTGTCCGCCTTTGGTGGATACTGTGGAGCGGTTAGCGTAGATAGGTTATCAGAAGGTATTTTTAAAATTTGGATTTTGCAGTGGCCCTTTTTAACTTTTCCCATATAAAATCAAGGCTTGCTTTGCTCCATTCTTTTATAGATAAACTCGACCAGGAAACTTGTGATAACGATTCCAATTGCAATCAAAGCCCCTGCTAAATTGGATTCCATCTGTTGCACAATCAAAGCAGCCAAAGCTATTAGACAAAGTAAGGTCGCCATTAGGGCCACTGCCTTTTTCCCTTTAATATCTGAGGCCTTTTTGAAAGCTACATAGTTTACCATGGCAAAAATCAATAAAAATCCAATACTGCCTGCTGTTGATATACTTTCCAAATCCAAGATGTTGGCAATGATCAGGGTGAGAACGGCTGTTATTGCCAATCCAATGGGTTGGTTCCAACAATATTTGGATAGCTCATGTGGCAGTTCATCATCTTCGGCCAATTCAAAACTTACCCTACTGCCTCCGTACAAAGAGGCATTAATGGCGGAAAACGTAGAGATAAGTGCTGCTAAGGTAATTACGGTAAAGCCTATCTTGCCCAATAAAGGTTTGGCAGCTTCGGCAAGGACATAATCCTGCGCTTTGGCAATTTCATCAAAGGGAAGAGATCCAACAGCAATCACGGCAATGGCGACATAAAGGGCTATTACGAAGAGTACTGAAATAAAATAGGACCGTGCAATGTTCTTTTCCGGATTCCTGATATCCGGGGCAGCGTTGGCGATGAGTTCAAAACCCTCGTAGGCCACAAAAATGACCATCCCACCGGTCACCAATTTTAAAGGAGCTTCCCAGTTGGGGACTGTCAATTGCTGTAGGTTTTGGTTTCCAAACAGTCCATAGATACCAACAGCAACAAAGGCCAATAATATTACCAGTTTTATGATCACCGCATAAGATTCAATTTTGCTCACGACCTTTATACTATAATAGTTGATACCTGTTGCCAAGAGGATTATGGCGCTCATGAAAATATGGGTGTCGATGACCTTATCCCCTGTAATGCGCAACAGGTTCTGAGCGTAAGAACCAAATGCACTTGCATACAGCGAGAGCATAATCACATAACTGATCCATAATAAGTTGTTGAGTCCTCCACTTAATACACTGATGCCAAACCCAACGTTCATGAACTTAACGGTCCCTCCACGATCCGGATAGGCCTGGGAAAGCTTGGCATATGAATAGGATGTCAAAAACGCAATAATTCCGGCAATCACAAAAGCAATTGGAGTCCCCCCTTGTGCCAGTGCCACGGCCAATCCAAGGACTGCGAATATTCCGCCGCCAACCATGCCGCCAATACCGATGGACACGGCTTCCTTTAATCCAATTTTTTTATCGTCCATCTATTTTTATTAGCAATATAGATCAGTTATTGTTTAGTTTAAATTCAATATCATATGGTTTCTGTGGTATCTTGATGTATTCGGCAATACCCTTATCGTTGTATCGATATAGGCTTTTGCGGTTTTTTGCATCTATCAATTGAAATGAGGTCAAATCGGTTTTTTCAATGCTGTCCATTGTACCATTGCTAAGGGAATATACCGTAGACTTGCCGATAGGAACCGTGTAGTACAGGTCATAGCCCGTAAAACTGATGTTCCCTTGCGTAAACGGTTTGGTTTTTTTATTTCTAATAATGCGGTAAACATCATTTTCAAGTAAGGTTGTAGTTTTTGAGTGTAGATGTCCATTGTTACGAACGGTCACTTCACTTTTCTGCAACACACGGTCTTTACATATGGCATAACCTTCAAACGCAATATGTATGGACACTAAAAGTTGTACTTTCAATGAAGATTTCAATTCGATCTTAACCTCCTGATCGGATAGTGAGGTTTTCGTAACCGTGGCCTGTCCCGAAGGACGTCCATTGACAAAAACATCGTATTCCAGGGTCTGGCCAAAGCCGAAAAATTGTGGAGCGCAAATCAATACCAAAAGCAATAGCTTTCTCCTATAGGTTTGAGTTACGATAGTAAGACTTGAGTGGGACTTCATTTGAAAAGGGCTTGTATAAAATAAATATACAATTTGTTCTCCCATTTTTATCACACCCCCTGCGAACTAGCCTAGCAGCTGCCCCATCAATATCAAAATTTTTAAAAAGGTTATGCCGCAGCAGTACAAGCCTGTCCGCCTTTGGTGGGTACTGTGGAGCGAGGAGATGTACTTAAAGTCCTGAAAAGTTTAACCTAAAGTCTTCGAGAGTTTAACCTAAAGTCTTGGAAAGTTTAACTTAAAGTCTTAAAAAGTTTAACCTAAAGTCTTGGAGAGATGAACTTAAAGTCTTGAAAAGATGAACTTAAAGTCCTGGAAAGATGAACTTAATGTCTTGGAAAGATGAACTTAAAGTCCTGGAAAGATGAACTTAAAGTTTTGGGCCGTAGGGATACCAAGTTGATGTAACGGTTTTGAATGGTGAAATTAAATGCAGCTATACCTTCATTTGGGATATCAAATAGGGATTCCAATGGTAAGGATATCGTATTATAACATAAATTGGAAAATTGATAGTTAAGGAAATCTACTCTCACAAATTGCGCTAAGGACGATAAAAAAAGATGGCTACTGGGTCGATTAAAATCTTCTTCGTTAGTGCCAATTTTGGGATGATTTTTGATAGCAATAAAGAACATAATCGAGGGCGAAGGGACGCTTCTAAAGGAAGATATAACCCTGACAGTAGCATTTTGGATTGGTTTGTTTCCAATTCTCAATTAGAAAAAATTGACCGGGACAGATTTCAATATGATAAAGGCTACGACCATGGCAAAAGCCAAAAATAGCAATCCAATCACTTTTTACAAGAAGGTTATATAGACCAATCTGAATTAGTAAAATATGAAAAAATTCCTGGATAAAGAATCCAGGAATTTTTCTTTATCAATAATACATATTTATAAAAGCAGCACTAAAATGATGTAGTAAAACATCGTTAGTAAGTCCTAATCCGGAAGGTTTGTCCTTATTTACAAAGACCGCCAAATTTTTATTTGACTTCTAAAAATGATTTTGACACCCTCTTTGGTATAAACAATTTTGCTACTTCACAAGGCTAATCAATAGTTCACTACTACTGCTTTCCCATTTAAGTTCGCCGTTTACCCATATTTTTTTTGCAATAATATTATTATTCGATAGGTCGAATTCAGTTTTTATTTCATCCATGTTATCTGAGGACCATTTTATATGTGTATATGAGACGTTGCTCTCAATATGGTCTATATTAAGAAAGACTTTGATTCTATATGGATTACCAGCAGCATCAGGTTCAATTATTACGTATCCTTTTGACCCATCAAGTTGAGAATTGTTTACTAAAACCATTTCTTCATCCTGATTAGTATATAGTATTTCTATTAGGCTTGTATCAATCCCTCCTGAATTTGGATCCAACAAATCCAAATCTTCGGAGTTCGTTACATCGAAAAACATAACTGCTTCGATGGTCTTGCAACAATCTCCCTCATCGTTGTCACATCCAAAGATTAAGGGCATAACTACTAAGGCATAAAAAATCTTCTTAACCATATTATTTACTTTTTTAACTTCTAATATTGTACACCATTCCGGCCTCATAACTGAACGAATCATTACCAACTTGCCATCCACTAGAGTACCAGCCGTTATGCGAACCGCTCCAACCCCAGTTCATATGGTACGTCCAAGCATTCTGGCAAGTCGTTATATAGCCCCAACGACCTGCTTGAATACGAACAGGAACTGTATATTCCCTGATTCCGTCACATACCCAGGCATGTCCATTATCATATACGTTAAAAATGAGCCATTTGGTTACTCTTTCACCACCTCGCAAAATTACCGGATATCCTAGACTCAACTCGGTTTTTGTATATGGGATACTGAAGTCCGTATAGTTTGCAGAACTATAACCAAATGTTGACTTTAGGGCATTTGGTACGTTACTGGTCTGTGCGCCAGAACCACTACAACCCCAATTCATACCAACAGAATCACCTGCATCCCTCATAAGCCGTGATGTTTCATCCGACCCGATATTATTTGGCATTATAGACCAGTTGTAGCTCGACGGGTATTCATAGTATCTCATAATCTGCGACATAGCAGTAGCAACACAACCAGTAGGTGTTCTTCCATTTATATAATCTGTGCAACCATAATCTGGGGCCGAGTTATTATATCCAGCACCTTGTCCCCAATTTGTAGAAAGCAGTGGGCCGTATTGAAAATCGAGAGTGGCGCTGCTGCAATTAGTCTTACCTAAAACAGATGCGTTCTTATTATTTGCTTTGGAAGCAATGAAGTTCTCGATGTTCTCGATATTCCACTCCTCTTCTGGAACAGAAATTATGCTATCGTTTGTAGTTTCTTCCCGAATTTTTTTGATATAGCTATCCTGTGATTCTAGCCAATCAATCAATAATCCGGGAAAACTTTCGGCATCGAGATCAAAATTGTTTTCATCTGAAAATGCCAAAACAGGAAGTGCCCTCTTATCTCCGGACATTATTAAAAAACCTCCATCCTCATAATTTATAATGTAATAAGATGGCTTTTCTTCATTAGTACCAATAGGTTCTATATCAACAATATTTTTTTTCATACCATCTTTGGAAAAAATGGTTTTTTCGGTAACGAATATGTCATTCGCAATATTCTCGATTTCTGATGAACCAATAAAATTGGTGTCCTGTTCTTCGGGTAAATTGTTCTCGCCAAAAACGGATATGTCACTTTCATTATCCTGTTGGGTACATGAAATGAAAAGGCACATAAAGTTCGCAATTAAGTAGATTATTTTTTTGTCATTCTAAATTGATTTTTCCCACAAATTTATCAAGAAAAACGTATTAATAATGCTTTTAAATAAGAAAATACGCAATAAAATTGCATCTAATTTGCGTCCTATTGAATACCAATATTTTAAATAAAATATCGCTTTCGACAAACCACAGAATGTGCATTCCATCCAATCGCTTCTACAGTACCGAAGTTCCATCCCGTACAGCGGAAATAATGCCAATGCAATCAAGTTTTGCCCTCTAAAAAATGGGGCAAAAAAATACAACGGGATATCACCATTCTCGAATTATTCAGTGGGACGGGCGGTTTTTCCAAAGGATTGATGGACGCGGGGTTTTCCTTCAAAAAACATTACTATTCTGAAATCGACCCCCGCCGCAAAGTAGTAGCTAAGCTACTTTGCCTTATCTGTATCAAAACTTTGAAACAGTTATGCCGCAGCAGTACAACCCTGTCCGCCTTTAGTGGGTACTGCTGAGCGAGGGAACAAAGATAGGATGACAGCGTTGAGTCCTACCCAATTCAGTGCGCTAAGGAGTTATTTTAAGGAATACAGGCACCAGACCTATCTTTTTTAGGGACCAAAGAATAAGCCCTGCAGGGCTTCAAGTGTGTTAAAGCTAATTGCAAACGCTGCCAAAAAAGCTGAGATGTAAAAGAAAGCTACACCATATATGCCGTGACACGGTTTTGCAACTCATTTATTGGAAGATGGAACTGATATTGGGTACATTCAATTATTGGTTGAACGCAATCCTACCAAAAGCTACATCTATGTGAAGGAAAATTCGTTTAAAAAGGTAAAAGATCTCCTATCTTAGTTCTGCGCATAAAAGGTATTTAGATGATATAATCTATGTTCCTACCTAAGGCACAAGCCTAAAAAACCAAATGTAAACCATAGATAGAAATTCTTATGAAGGTACAAATTTTAGCTATTGCATTGATTGGAACGAGTTTAGGATTGAAAGCTCAGGAAAATGTATTAATTGGTTTGAATTCACCTGCTTATGGTGTTAAAATAAGAGCAAATTGGGTAGGCTATAGTGGTGATTGGGCAAGAGGCTTTTCCATATCGAACGAGAATAATACCCAAAATTTATTTGAATTTGGAGCAATAGGCAGTGCTATAGAAGGCAGTTCTAGCTTCTCTTACGGATATATTGGAAAAAGATTTGATGATACTTTTATGATATTTAGGGCAGATGGAAATATAGGAATTGGAACAACCAACCCTGGGACCTGGAAACTTGCAGTAAATGGAAACATAAGAGCAAAAGAAATCAAAGTAGAAACCGGGTGGCCGGACTTCGTTTTTGAAAAAGACTATAACTTACCAACCTTAACGGAAGTAGAGCATCATATTAAAGAAAAAGGTCATTTAAAAGATATTCCCAATGCTACAGAAGTTGAAGAAAATGGAATTTTTCTTGGGGAAATGGATTCCAAATTGCTCCAAAAAATAGAGGAATTAACGCTTTATACTATTCAACAAGAAAAGAAAATTACTGAACAAGCAAACGAGATTAAAGAATTGAAATCCCTGAATAGTAAACTGCTCGAATTAGAAAAAAGATTAGAGAATTTAGAACAAAATAAGCCAGTGCCCAGCAATGGCCATGAGTAATAGCGCCGTTCTCACCTAGCCTTCGACAGACTCGGGCAGTCGTTTCTGAAAATCCATGAGGGTTTTCGATTTGGTTCATATCTGAAACGAAATAGCTTGGCTGCTTTGCCCTATCAACAGCAAAACCTTTAAAACGGTTATGGATCAAAACTCTTTTATGCAATCGGTCTTTGTCCGGCAAAGCCAAATCCTCGAAAAATCTTACCTTGTATGTTAAAAAAGAAGACAATCCATAGACTCCCTTTCCATGCCCACTACTGACCAATATCATGGCATATCCATGCTCCAAATCCTATTTTCCATCCCGATGGGAAAGGGTAATGACAAAAGAATCATCATACCTTTTAAGGGCTTACCAATTCCACTGAATCCAATACAATAACGCAAGAACCATGAAGCTAAAAAAGGAATTGGGATTGTTCGATGTTTTTGCGGTGAGCACGGGGGCCATATTCAGCTCGGGCTTTTTTCTGTTACCCGGATTGGCCGCCCAATACACAGGTCCATCAGTAATCTTGGCTTACTTGCTGGCCGGTGTCCTTATTATGCCATCCATGTTCAGTGTGGCCGAGATCTCAACCGCCCTACCCCGGTCAGGGGGCGCTTATTTCTTTCTTGACCGAAGCTTGGGCCCCATGATGGGAACCATTGGCGGTATTGGTACGTACATCGCCCTTCTTTTAAAAACGGCTTTTGCCCTTGTTGGTATTGGTGCCTATGGTGCCCTATTTTGGGCTATCCCTATTAAGGAGACCGCTGTGGTCTTTGCCGTGGTTTTTGCCATCCTGAACATTTTTGGGGCCCGAAAGTCCTCCGGTATCCAAAAAATATTCGTCATTGGGCTGTTGCTGGTATTGGGCGCATTTATTGTCGATGGCTTTTGGAATATTTTTTCTGGAAACCCTTCCATCGGTTTTGATACGGATTCGTATCATCCTTTTTTTACCAAGGGACTTGATGGTCTTGTTTTTACGACTGGTTTTGTTTTTGTCTCCTATTTGGGACTCACGCAAATAGCCAGTGTTGCCGAAGAAATCAAAAACCCGGAACGGAACATCCCATTGGGAATGGGATTGTCCTTGTTGGTCACCGGACTGATTTATGTGCTCGGGGTCTTTGTGATGGTCAGTGTAATCGGTAATGAAGCGCTTTCCGGAGATCTTTCGCCCGCAGCTACCGCGGTGGAACAATTGTTCAATTGGTTGCCTGCCAAAACGGGGCTGTACATTATTGTCGTCGCCGCTTTATTTGCTTTTGCTTCGACCGGAAATGCAGGGATGCTCGCCACATCACGCTATCCACTGGCCATGGGAAGGGATAGGTTGTTTTCAGAAAAATTCAGCAAGATCAGTCGTTGGGGGACCCCTATTCCTGCTATTCTGCTTACAGCGGGATTGATCGTCCTCTTTATTTTGGTGCTTACCGAAGAGGGCATTGTAAAATTGGCGAGTACTTTTCAGCTGTTCATATTCATGGCCATAAACTTTTCGGTCATTGTTTTCCGAAACAGCAAAATAGCCTCTTATGACCCCGGTTATCATTCACCGCTATATCCCTGGATGCAGTTATTCGGTATTGTTTCCTCACTCGCCCTCATGTTTTATATGGGATGGGGTGCCCTGGCATTCACCTTGACCACCATCCTTCTTGCCTATTTGTGGTATCTATTTTTCGTACGCTCAAAAGTAAAAAGGGAAGGGGCCATATATCACTGGTTTGCCTTGTTGGGCAAACATCGGCATGACGAACTGGAAAATGAATTTATGATGATTTTACGGGAGAAAGGGCTACGCCAGGATGATGTGCTCAACCAGACCATCGTTCGCTCGCAAATACATAGGGTCAAGAAGGCAATGTTTGAGGATTTAGTGCAGGACGTGGCAAATTCCATGGCTGTGGAATTGAATACCGACAGGAATGCCTTAAAGGAGGAATTCCTAAGAACAACACCCATAGATCCTGCCTTGGTCATTCCCGAGGTTTCCCTGCTTTATGCGAAAAAACCGGATATCGCCCACCCCGTGCTCCATATGGCATTGTGTGTGGAGGGTATTGAAAAGCCATTTGAAGAAAAAGGGACTTCGGGCACGGAGAAAATAAAGATATTCTTCTTCCTCGTAAACGATGCGAACGACCCAAAACAACAGCTCCGCATGCTGGCAAGCCTATTGAACATTGTGGAACGCGACCACTTTACCAAAGACATCTTTTCGTTGAAATCTTCAAAGGAAGTCATCGAATTTCTTTTGCACGACAAGCGATTTATATCTTTTGCCCTGTCCAAAAATAATCCCACCAATTCACTCATTGACAAAAGACTCATGGAAGTTAGTCTGCCCCAGGATGTTCTGGTAATTTTTGTTGATAGGGAAAACACCTCATTCGCCCCTAAGGGCAATACCGTGCTACGAGAGCATGATGTGGTCACCATTGTTGGGGAACCTAAATCCATCAATACATTGTATGACCGGTTTATCCTGTCAAGATGACCATCCTAATCCGGATAGCAGTTTTTGGATAAATAAAGTGGTTATTCAAAGTAAAAAGATGAAGGGTTCCGAAAACCTGTCCCAGGTTCCCGGAACCCTAGGCAATTCATTAAAAGGTTTGGGATACCTCTTTGTTCCAAACTCCTGAGGCTACGGTAGCCTCCACATATTCCTCAAATGTAATCGGTTTACGACCAAGTATTCTTTCCACATCGTTTGATATCGTCTGATTTTCAGAATGTCCCAGTACCTCGGTGAATAGATAGCCCAATAACCAAATAACCGGTTCCGGAAGGCCTACTTCCCTAAGTCCGGCCTTAAACTCTTCCATTGAAATCGGTTGATACTGAATTTTTCTACCCAACTTTCCGCTAATGATATCGGCAACCTCATCGAAGGTCAATTTCTTAGGGCCTGTCACGGTAACAATTTCACCATTGAATCCATCATCCAGAAGAACTTTTGTGACCACATCAGCGATGTCTTTGGTATCCGTATAAGGAATTCTCGCTTCTGGCATGGGCAAGGCCATATGACCAGCCAATACGTAGTCTTTAAATGCCCCCTCATTAAAGTTCTGATTGAACCAAGATGCCCTTACCGTGGTGTAATTCAATCCAGAATTGGCGACGATTTCCTCGCAGGCTTCAGCTTCGGTTTCCCCCTTTCCTGAGAGCAATACCATTTTATCCAATCCCGCTTTTAACGCTTTTTCGGTAAGGGTTCCAATAGCATCCCTGGCTCCCGGTACAGCCAAATCAGGATAGTACACAACATAAGCCCTATCCATATGCTCCAACGCGGCGTCATAGGTCTCTGGGTTGTCCCAATCAAAGGACGGATTCGTTTTTCTACCCACAACCCTTACATTGTGCCCCATTTGCTTTAGGTTTTCTGCTACCAGACGACCGGTTTTGCCAGTTCCTCCAATGATTAAAATGTTTTCTGTTTTCATGTTTTTAAATTTTAAAGTTTTGTACGTATTCTATTTTTTATTATTGATGATACAAAGGTGCAAAGTGTCCAAAGGAGATTTTTGACACTTAAAGCCAACCTTTTGACACTTTAGGCCATGTTTTATCCCTTAGCTCAAATACAAAAGATGACCCAAGGTCATCTTTTATCAATTGGTCATTTCCTTCTTTTATTGACCGCGATTACTTCTCTAGAGAACAAAAGGGTTCCAACGAAGTAAAATTGGTACACAAGGAGAAGAATTGTTCCATGTTTTCCTGTTCTTAAAAATTTGAGGTTGTGATACTTCCTGGATTTATTTTGTGTATATAAATCCCACCAATAATAAAATGAAGGATACGAATGTACTGATGGTTCGTATCGTATGCCATTGATTCCATGGGTCTTCAAACCGGGTACGGAGTGATTTCAATTCAACGGTACTCAATGCTTCCAGATTGGATGTATCAAGTATTTCGTTTAAGGGCACGTTTCCAAAGATGGTTACCAATCCCAACCCAAAAAAGAAGAGCAAAGCAACGACAAGAAAAAGCCAAAAACCAATACCATCATTCTTGAATAAATAAGCGTTTATGAAGAGCAATAGAGCTGGACCAAAGAACACGATCAAGAAGGTTCTATTGATAATTGCCCTGTTCATCGCTTGAAAAGCTTTTAAGAAGCTCAGATCATCCAAACGACCTATTCCTGGGGTTACCGCATTAAACCATGTAAAACATAAGCCAGCGGTTAATCCGGTAAATAGGATTCCGATCAGTAAGACGATCAATTCAATTTTGATTTCCATAATTGTTGGTTTTAGAGGATGATATCCAGGTTAATAGATCTTGATACTCGTTTAAGGTCAGTTTGATATTCTTGCCTTTTCGCATACGCTTTTTAACAAAGACCTGCTTGTACACGTCTTCCGCCCACGAATCCATATTCGTAGTGGTAAAAACACGGCGTTTATTGCGTCTTCCGTGGTAGACATTGCACTTGTTTTCAAGGATTTGAAAAGCCCTTTCCTTGGAACTCTCGGCTATGGCAATTGAAACATATTCAGAATTTCGAATCTTGTTTTCAGCAAGCGGTGCAGCGATACTACTGGAGTTCGCGAGATACGAAAATGAAATAGTAACTATGAGTTTTACCAATGCAATCATCGTAAGAGGTTTGTTTTTTTGATGATACAAAGGTGAGAAGTGGTCAAAGGAGTTTTTTGACCCTTAAGGACAACCTTTTGACATTTTATGCCAAAACGAAACTGCTAACCGTTTTTTCTATATTCCGAAGGGGTAAGACCAGACCATTTTTTAAAAGCCCGGTTAAATGCGCTTTGTTCTGAAAAACCTGTAAGGAATGCAATATCCCCTATACTTTTGGATTCATCCTTTAGCATGTCCTTGGCCATCCGTTCCTGGGTTTTTTTGATGAGGTCCCTATAGGTCACTCCGGCCTCGGAAAGCCTTCTTGTCAGTGTTCGGTTGCTCATAGCGGTAAGCTCACCAATATGGTGAATACTGGGAATACCGGTAGGTAGTGCATCTGTTATAAGTGCTTCAACATCACGAACAAATTTACTGCCAGGAATTTTAATGCCTTTTGTCTTCTCATCAACCTGCTGCAATAAGTAGCTGTTGATACTGGCGTCGGCTTTAGCTGTCCTTAAATTCAAATCTTCCGTTTTATAGCTAATGGCATAGTGGGGTTGGTCAAACAATATGGGACATTTAAAGGCTACCTTAAAGCTGGTCAAGTCCTGAGGTGGCTTGTGCTTGAAGCTAACTTCCAGTGGTACAATATCTTTTTCGGACATGGCTTGCAGCACGACTACGGTTGCGGACAAACTGGCCTCCGTGGATAATTCCATTCCCCTTCTATGTGCTTCCCTGTTGAGGAGGACCCGCGAAATATTTCCCTCATTTTGGATTTGCCAGACAAAGGTGTTGGACAACAATTTGAAGTAGCGTTCACTCCGTTCAAAAATCTCACCAACCCTGGAACACGTACGCCAAGAAAGCCCCAAAACGCCATAATCCTCGATGATCATTTGTTGGCCTACCCGAACTCCAAACCCCGGGCCAAGTTTATCGTCAAGTACTTCGTGTGCAGTTAAAAACTCCTCTGCACAAATAACCTCCAATTTTTCCGCTTCCTGCATTGAAGTGGGCCAATCCATAAAATCATTTCTGGACATACCCTCGGCTATGGCACAATTAAGCATCTTTAGGTAGAGATTTGTAGAAAAGTATTTCACTGAGGTAAGTTTCTATTCCTGCACTAAATATAATTGAAAAATAATTCGATGATAACGCCACACATAAGGGTAATCACAACATTGACCACTGAAATTTCATTCGAGTCAAAGGCATTTGAAAAAGCGATCCAGAAAGGAATTATAGCAAAGCATACATAAATATTAGCGCCGTAAACCGGAACATTGTTGGAAAAAATGCCTAAGTACATCTTAAATCCCCGCCAACCACTATTCTTATGGACTACAACGATAGATTAATCGAAGCTATCTGAACCTTTAGGTTTTTAAGAGTCTAGGGAATTGTCGAGTTAGCTACTTTTATGGACTACCAATAGCCATTTTACGTTTTCATCCTTTCTTCAACCATGACCTAAAAGAAGAAGCCTTGCTCCGACTCACATAGATGCTTTTATTCAAATCGCCAATCCCATTTGCCTTCAAAAAAACTTCTACTTTACCATTTCCTGCACTCTTATAAGAATCTATAATGGCCATTGTGACCAGAAACTGCCTGTTGGCCCTAAAAAAGCGTTGGGAAACCAGTTCTTCAAACTCACCCAAGGTTTTTTCCGACACAAAACTATTGTAATTACTATCCACCACATAGGTGTTTCCCAATTGGGTATACACACAGATAACGTCATTAAAACCAACCAGTTTATGGGCCATGCCTTGAAACACCTTAATTTTCTTAGGTTCCCCTTCTAAGAAAACACTTTTGGCAGACAACAAATAAAGACCTAAATAGATACAGTGAAAAAGCAATATGAATACAAGTGCCACTACCGTATCTTGAGTATAAAAATCAAAAGAAAGGGATAGTCGCTCTCCTTGAAAAAAAATGGCATCCAGAAGTTCATTAATCAAGATGCTGAAAATGACCACGCTTAACGTATGTGCTGTAAATTGATAGGTAACCCTTTTTACAAAATTATCGCCCAAAGGTGCCCTTTTGTTCAAAACGTGGATACCAAATGCATAAAATTCGATAATCAAATAGGTAGCTACCAAATCAATAACGTAGAAAGAAAGATATTGGACGGTTGTATTTCGAAGATTATAGGTAATCAAAAAATTGAGCGTTGTAATCGAAATGGTAATAAGCCCTATATAGGGCCATTTAAAAAGCAGTTCTTGTGCCCCTGATACATCTTTCTTCTTATATCTTAAAAATGACAACCTCATTTACTACTATTCCAGTATCCTTTGAAGTCTATATCCTGACAATTTCAATTCAAAAACATTATTTCCTTTAGTTAATTCAACAGTTTCTCCACCAAAAAACTCAAAGTTATACCCAGGTATAATGGCCAACGTGTTGGACATAGGAGAGAGTCCCAATTGAAATTGGGTTTTACCGGGATAAATAAGATGTACCCTCAGTTCCAATACTCCATATTCATTGATCAGTAACTTAGCCCGGTCAATGGTTTGATAATCAATATCATCATAATTGACTACCTCATAGGTTCCAACTGCTTGTTTCCATGTCTCAGGAATAGGTCTTTGTATAATCTTGGACCCCCCAATAATTCTATTGCCACTTTTATATTGTTCCCCAACAATAAGTTCATCCCCGATCTTATCCCAAAATATATCCATGACATGAATTTTTATCCCCATCATCTTTACATACAATTTAAGTAAATTATCCTCGTGGGTCGTGGCAATTCCTTTTCGATTGTCCAGACCAAGTACAACATTGAATTTGTTGCCATTTGATTTTAGGTTCACTATTCCCAAATCAGTGCTGTAGGTTCCCTCCAGTTCCTTCATCTGTACTTTGGTTAAATTGAGTTTCCCGGAATTCCGTTGCTTTTTTATTGAGCTCTGACCTCCTTTTAAATCATACCTTTTGGCCATAAAATCAAATGCCCTGGACCAAACATCCCAATGAAACTGACTTGATGCATTGGAATTGCTAGAGATCACCACCGAGAAACGGTATTCGGGAACAAAGAAGATGTAGGTATAAAAAGGTTCATGAATCCCTGCTTTTCTTACCCTTTTGAACCCTCGGAGGGGCTTTATATCCCACATTAGTCCAACTTGCTCATTGTAGGCCATGGGAGCATCGGTGAATTGGAGGGTCAGGGCTTCCTGCACAATTTCCGGTTTTAAGAAGGAAGTATGTGCCATTTCCTTGTCAACAAAGTAAACTTGGCTCAATTTGGCTAAATCAAGAGCTGTGGAAAAAGCACCATCAGACCCGGGCCAACTGTATTCATAGGTTTTGGTCTCTTTACCTTTAAAATATCCCTTACTGTCCACTTGGCCAAACCCTGAATGATTCATTCCCAAGGGTTTAAAAATATGGGTTGCCACAAATCCTTCATAAGGCATTTTTGTTACCCTTTGCACCAACAAGGCCAATAGATCCGTACCCCAATCCGAATATTGGTATACCTTTCCAGCCGGTGCTATAAGATATTCGTTACGGCTATTCGATAAAAGGCTATCCAAAGGCAGGGGCTGCTTCTTTAAAAATCCCTTGGCCCGTAATCGGGGCAGGCCCGCATAGTGGGACAGTAAGTGTCGTACAGTAAAATCAATAGGGCCGGAAAAGTGTTTTTTCATTTTAAAATCGGGCACGTAGTCGGTATAGGGCCTGTCAATATCAATCTTACCATCGGAGTATAGTTTCAGAATCGCCGTTGATGTAACAATCTTGGATATGGAACCAATTGGATACTCTGTATTTAGATCAGAGGCCACTTTATTTTTCAAATCAGAAAAACCAAATGCTTCATTCACGACCACTTCATTATCAATAACAACTGTAATGTTGGCCCCAATTACATTGTGCTTTTTCATTTTTTTTGAAACGAAATCGGGATATGATTTTTGAAAACTGGCAAGTTCCTTATTTTTATTTTGCGCCAAAAGACTTGTGCAAAGCAGTAATAAGGCAAATTTCATGTGCATTCCCATCTATTGTTTCTTTTTATTGTTTTTTATTTATTGATTGGCGTTATTGGTGCTTTAGTATCATTTTTGTCCATAACCGCCCGATGCCCCTGCCCAAAACTGACCATCAAAGGTTTGTACAAAGGCCGAAAGCTCCGGGATGCCCGTTGGCATAGTCGTCCAAATTACTTTGCAGAGCGGTTGCTTTGGAGTACGAAATCCCTGTGGTCAAACCCTGATTACAAGTTTCGCCCTCAGCAATGGCATGAATTGAAACTCTGGTTCATCATCTGCAGAATTCAATACGATTAGAAATAAAACCTTTGCTTATTCGTAATTCCCTAATGTTTTTTTGAATGATCGATGTTTCTACCAAAACAACAAATAATTAGAGCCTCAAAAAGTGAAATTGTATTAAAATAGGGTGAAACGATATGTTTTTGTGTATGAAACGTGTATAAGCTCCAAAAAAATAATTCAATGCGTTTTTTACCATTGGGAATTTATTGAAAAATTACATCAAGAAATTCCTGTTGAAGCAAACAATAGGGTATCGAAACTATGCCTGAATAAGAAGCGCCAAATGAACATTGAAACCCGACAATTACTAATTAACTCTATGTAAATAGCAGGTACGAATTTAAGGGAATAGCGAGATGGTAGCACGCTAGAGTCATAATTTCAGATAAAACAATGGTGTTTTTTTGAGTGTCGTGATCGCCGAAGGATTTTCTGCGGGAACTCGAACTTCCTTAAAACGTTCCGCTTTGAAAATCTTTCAAAAAAAAACGCTCAAGCAAGCTTGGCGTTTTTTCTAATTGTTCGATTTATTCATGATCGCGGAAGGATTCAATAACTTGTTCCCTACAACGCTCCGCGTTGAAAAAAGAAACCTTGGATTCCCGTAATCAAACAAGCTTGTTACAAAATCCAAGGTTTCTTCTTATTCGTGATCGCGGAAGGATTCGAACCTTCGACCGTCTGCTTAGAAGGCAGATGCTCTATCCAGCTGAGCTACGCGACCTTATATCGTTCTACGAAACTTCCCGTTCGGTTTTCGCCGGACAAAAATAGAAAAAGAAAGTCAAATGGGTACACTCGATCCAATAGAATTCCATGTACTGATTTTTTACAATCCACATTGCTTTTCGTTGCATTGGGATTCTTTTGAACAAAGTTGACAACCTTTTGCTTCATTCGTTTTCGCATTGCAGGAAAATGATCGATACGGCGAACACATTCGTACAGGACGCATTAAGCTACGCTGGTCAACCGTCCGTCGAACAAATAAAGCTGGTACGCTATAAATTCCTATCTTGAAAGATAGCTTTCGCCTGTGCTGGTTTCATTCGTTGCAATCCCCATAGGTGAAACCATGCTTTGAAAATGAAAACCACGTGGATAAAGAGACTATTGCTATTTAGTTTACTTATTGTTCATAATCCAACTTTTGGACAACTTTTCGAGAAAGTTGAGCATTTGGCCGGACTTGACTTCTTCGCCCAGAACAACGGTGTTGCCATTGCCGATTATGACGGTGATCTAGATCTTGACTTCTTTGTTGTTGCCATTGCAAAAGATGTGGAAAACAACGAATTGACCCATAGCAAACTGTACAGAAACAATAACGACGGTACGTTTACCGATGTGACCCAAGAATCGGGCCTGGTCAATTTGTTTCCTTTGGAAGGCAATGAAGAGGAACTAGACGATTTTAGGGCACTTGCCGGACACAAATACGGCGCTTTCTGGGGTGACTATGACAATGATGGACGTCCTGATATTTTATTCACGCATCGAAAGAAGATTCAGCTGTTTCGAAACCAGGGTAGCGGCAGGTTCTCGGAAGTGACCAACGAAGCCGGTTTTCAATCGGTCAACGATTGTGAAAACACTTCGGCCATATGGTTTGATTATAATAATGACAGTTTTTTGGACATCTATATCCCCACATGGAAAAGTTGCAGTTTCAACATCATGTATCGAAATAATGGCGATGGCACTTTTACTGATGTCTCCGACCTCATCAATATTGTCGAAAATGAAGAATTGCCCAGTTTTAATCCCTTTCCGTACGATTTTAATCAAGATGGTTATATGGACCTTTACCTTACCAATGACCTGAGGAAGGCCAACCAACTTTTTATCAACAACAGTGGAAACTCTTTTACCGAACAAGCCATAAGTTATGGGGTTGATACCAAGGCTGATGATATGGGTATTGCGGTATCGGATTACAATAATGACGGTCATTTTGATTTTTTCATTACCGCCATTCAAAGGAACTTTTTGCTGACCAATGATGGCGATACTACGTTTACAGAAGATGCCCGGGATAAGGCCGTTGGGGATTCCGGATGGGCCTGGGGCACCAAATTTGGTGATTTTGATCTGGATGGGGATGAAGATTTATTTGTGGTCAATGGGTATGACTTTCCTGGATGGGGAGCAGGTACCAACATTTATTATGAAAACAACCACGCCCAAGGCGAAAATGATTTCACCATTCAACCCGTGGGGCTTGAGGATTTTGCGATAAGCGTAGAAGCCGTTGATTTTGATTATGACAATGACGGTGATTTGGATCTTATAGTGACCAATTCCGACAGAAATTCCCATTTGTACCGAAACAATACCCTTGGTTCCAATGAAAACCCCGAATTTCAATGGCTAAAAATCTCTTTGGTAGGAACAATATCCAACAGAAATGCTATTGGCACCACCATAGAGTTGACCACGGACCAATCCGTTCGAAAAAGATACTACACAGGGGTTGGATTTTTAGGGCAAAACCTTAAGCCTGTCCATTTTGGGATACCCAGTGGGGAAGCTGTCAATTCGGTGAAAATTACCTGGCCATCGGGTATTGAGGAAACCCACCAAAATATTGAGGCAAACACCCATATCCGAGCTATAGAAAACAATGGGTTTGAAGTGTTGGACAACAATACCGCTTCATTGATCTTTGGTTGTACCGACCCGAGTTCCTGCAATTATAACCCTAACGCCATTATGGATGATGGCACATGCGAGTACCTATCCATAACCAATACCATTGAAGGCAGACAAAGTACGGGCTTTTTTGCAGAGGAAGCCTATAGCCTTTCCCTGCAATCCGGTCAGTCGATTGTTTGGAAGGTAACTGGAGGTGAAATTACGTCAGGCCAAAATACCGATACCATTGAGGTGGAATGGAGTTTTGAAAGTGCTGGTGAGGTAATTGCTGTAATCAGTGGTCCTTTATGCTCGTCCGAAGAAATCACATTGAATGTAACCCTTAGTGCTTCGGAAATCTCCCCGGACAAATCAATTGCCAGGGTATGGAACGAGGCACTATTGGACGCCATTAGGGGGGATTTTGCCAGACCTACCATTCATGCCAGAAATCTGTTTCATACCAGTGCGGCCATGTATGATGCATGGGCTATTTTGAACAATACAAAAACGTATTTGATCGGTAATGAGGTCCACGGTTTCAGAAACCAATTTGCGGGATTCGAACCAGATTCCGATAACCTTGAGCAAAACCTAAATACCGTCATCAGCCATGCCGCTTATCGGATCTTGTCACATCGTTTTAGAAACTCCCCCAGTGCCCAGTCGACCTTGGCAAAATTCAATCTTTTAATGGATCAACTGGGCCACGATAGAAGCATGGTAAGTGTCAATTATGTTACGGGAAACCCCGCGGCCCTGGGAAATTTTATCGCAGAAACGTATATCGACTATGGCAATCAGGATGGATCAAGGGAACAAACAGGTTATAACAATGCCCATTACGAACCGATCAATAGTCCTTTGGCCCCTATTCTGCCCGGAAATCCAAATATAACAGACCCCGATCGTTGGCAATCTTTAAGTTTGGATACTTTTATAGATCAAAGCGGAAATCTAATTGAAGGGGAGACAATAGACTTCTTGAGTCCTGAATGGGGCAATGTGTCCCCGTTTGCCATGGCCAATGATGTGGTAACCACATACACTAGAAATGGCAATGACTATAAAGTATACAACGATCCGGAGGCGCCACCCTATATAAATTCGTCGAACCCACGATTATCCGAGGCCTACAAATGGGGGTTCTCTTTGGTGTCCGTGTGGAGTGCACATCTCGATCCCGCCGATGGGGTATTATGGGACATATCACCAAGATCAATCGGTAATTTGGACATACAAAGCTTTCCAACCGACTATTCGGATTATCCCAACTTTTATAAGTTGTTGGAAGGTGGTGATATAGGACAGGGCTATTCCACAAACCCCATTACGGGCATGGCCTATGATACCCAAATGGCCCCACGCGGCGATTATGCCAGGGTCTTGGCAGAATTTTGGGCCGATGGCCCCGATTCCGAAACCCCGCCAGGACATTGGTTTACCCTATTGAACTATGTAAATGACCACCCGTCATTGGAAAAACGTTTAAACGGGGAAGGCCCGCTACTATCGCCTTTGGAATGGGACATTAAGACCTATTTTACCCTTGGGGGAGCCATGCATGATGCGGCTATTTCGGCATGGAGCATCAAAGGTTGGTATGATTATGTTAGACCTATTTCCGCTATTCGATATATGGCGGATCAAGGACAGAGTTCAGATCCAAATCTTCCCAGCTACAATGAAAATGGAATACCCCTGTTAACCAATTATATTGAGTTGGTTGATGTAAATGACCCTTTGGCCGGAAGGGAAGGCGAAAACATTGGAAAAATCAAGCTTTTTGCCTGGAAAGGTCATCGTTATATTGGCGATACGGACACCGATACCGCTGGAGTCGATTGGATTTTGGCGGACGAATGGTGGCCCTACCAACGCCCCAGTTTTGTTACGCCGCCTTTTGCAGGTTACGTTTCTGGCCATTCTACCTATTCAAGGGCTGCTGCAGAGGTACTGACCTTACTAACGGGAAGTCAATATTTCCCCGGTGGTCTAGGGGAATTTGTAGCAAAGCAAAATGAATTTCTTGTGTTTGAGGAAGGGCCATCGGTAGATATAAAATTGCAGTGGGCTTCCTATAGGGATGCATCGGACCAATGTAGCCTTTCTCGAATATGGGGAGGTATTCACCCTCCGGCAGATGATATTCCCGGCAGATTGGTCGGTGAAAAAATTGGGATTGATGCCTTCAATTTTGCAGCTTCCTATTTTGAGGTCGATCTTCCTCCTGCACCTCCTGAATCAACAAACCATATTATTTATCCTATTCCGAATGATACCGGTGAATTATATGTGGCAAATACCAAAGAAGGCGATAAATTCTACTTATTTGACCTGAACGGATCGCAAATTGCCATTAAAAATGTGGAATACAACGAAAACAATCGGACCTCTCGTCTGAGCCTAAGCGATTTCATTTCTACAGGGATGTACCTACTTCGTATTAACAATAGCAAGGCAAGGCGAATTTTGGTGAAATCAAGGTGATTTGGCTACGTGGGTGAATGCCATAAAAACCCATTGTAAGATTTTGTGGTTGATTTGCTTTTCCAGCCCACCATCGGTGTTAAAAAATCGGAGTATATGGTTGCATTCCATAATCGCATCCTTTTCATAAGGGCTGAAATATGACCGATAGGTGAGAATTCGTTCATATTCCGGGGTTGCCGTAGCTTCTTTTAAATGCGGAATGGGTTAATCGTTCTTTACTTTAAAGTAAGTTCGATATAAAAAAATTACGTCATTTTAAGAGCCTGTTTGGGAATTTGTGATTGGAATTGTTATAGGCCATTTTTAGTGCGGAACGAGGCAAAATTTTTGTTCATAGCCATAGTTATGGACTAAAATTTTAACAATGTGCCGTGCAAAAAGGGGCATAAGAAAACAATTGACAAATTCCCAAACAGGCTCTGGGTGTTTTTGCGAAAGCAAAAATGTATCGAAAAACCTGCCTGATCGGCAAGGCAGGCAAGTAATTTTCTTGCAAAATCCTAATTTCGATACAATTTTTCTTCATTTCATTACGAAAAACCACTCAATTTGACGGATTTTGGTTGATGAAAAAATTATGTCGAACTCATATTATTTAATACACCCACACATGAAAAACATAAATGTAATGGTAAAAAAGGGCTTTCCATGACCCATCCCTTTATCCCCGTTCAATTGTGACTCACTGGTATTGGTCATCAACTAGGCCCTATGAAAAGAGTTTTAAACTTTTGAACCGGAAAGAAGATTCAAATAACCTAGGTACTCGATGTACACAAACCTATAGCACGCAAAGCCATTTAAACGTCATCTCAGTATTTGTTGAATTAAAAAGAAAGGACAGGTTTTACCTGTCCTTTCATCACTCAATTAAACTAACTCTAACTGAAAACTACGCTAAATCAAAATATTATTTGTTCCATAGTACCCCACCTTTTAGGGTTCCAGTGTAAATATCTGCTTCTGTTCCATCCTTAACCTGGATACCTCCAACACGATCAAGTGGAAAATACATTTGCAAATCCGGCTCGCTACCTGTTATCGCTGCATTTAAATCGGCAGCATTCCTAGCGGTATCCCAGAACCTAATATTTCTCAAGGCCCCAAGTAAATCCTGTCCCCTAAAGAAATCGATTTCAGGAGCTGGCCATCCGTTAGGTAAGCCAAAACCATCTTGTTCTGCAACCATTTCTTGGTTTACATAAAGCCGGGCAACATCGGTTCCGGCATCATATACCAGAGCAATATGGTACCATTCACCAGGTACCACGGTCAATGGCGAACTAGTGGCATATTGCCAATCCAAATCACCACCGGCAAACGACTCTGCCCGTAATTCCCCAGAGGCAAAAAAGCTTGATTCATCCGCAGGATCCGCAATACCTGTAACCGTCATCTTGTAATGATTGTTGGTATAGATTTCGGTTCTTTCAAATCCAAAGAAGGAACCAAACTCCATTTCAAACTCAATGGTATAATCCCCGGAAGGTGTGTATGCAGGTGTAATTCTAAAAAAGTCCTCTTGGGGCGTATCTTCAGTCTTAATCACCCCATTGGAATCGGCCACTAAATTATCATTAAGGAAATCAATGGTATCCAACAAACTTTGTGCAGTGGCATCTATAGCCCCTTGTGCTGGGTCTGAAATCAATAAGTCTTCAGCTGCCGTTAAAAGCCCATTAATATAATTTGTTGTGCCTACTGAGTGGTCGCCATCATTGGTTCCTTCCGATACCGTATTATCCCTGTAATCCGTTAATGCCGCAATAGCTGCCTGTAAGGCGGAAAAATCCTTTATAATCACCGGAAGTTCTTCTTCCCATTGCGTATTACCCTGTAATGTTGCCGTAGAGTTTCCAACGATATCATCAAAGGTGGCCCCTAAATTAGCCCCAAACGGGAAATAGACCACCAAACCAGCTTCAGTGCCTTCCACTGTTTGACCAATATTTCCTTGAATCGTGCTTTGGTCCAAGACGGAGTTCCAAACCTTAAACTCCCTGTACACCGTGTTACATGAACGATCATTAAAAGTTGGACTGTTTCCAAGTACAAAAGGCACATCGGTAAACTCAGGAACTCCAGTACCCGAAGTAATTAAATCTCCATTGATATACAAATGTTGTTCCGTACCCGAGTTTGTATACGCTATATTCATCCACTCTCCAGATTTCAGTGTTCCAGCAGGGCTTATAGGTGACGTCGGCCACCCATCCGCCGTTCCGGCAACAAGTTCAATTTCTCCCGTACCAAAATATCTGGCCGCGAAACCTCTGGATGGCTCATCTTCCGTACTGAATAGATTATTTGAAAAACCAAATTGATTTAGATCGGCAATATAAATCTCCATTTCAATGGTTGAAGCTTGGTACAAAGCTATTTTCACATTATCAGATAATTCTATTCCCGATCCTACACCATGATTCACATAAAGAAATGCGGTGGCCACCGTACTTTCCAAAAAGGTGTCTATGGCAGCATTTAGCTTTAAAACCGCATCATTAATATCCGCTTGGCTGTCCGATGTTTCGATACGCCCGTAAATCCAGTTGAGGACATCCTGCAGATCATCCTTGGCCCCCGGTTGAAAATCCCCTGCGTTTATTCCTTCCACACTGTTTTCAATCAAGGATTCTGCCTGATCTATGGTTGCTTGAAGGGTAGCCAGGTCAAAATTTCCTCCAGAGCCGGAATCGTCATCGTCATCGCAGGAAATGGTAAATAAAAGGAAAGCAAACACTGGCAAAAACCATCTTCCTATTTTAACTATTTTATTTTTCATTTTGCTTTTTTTTGGTTAGAAGTTACTACTCATCAAGCCGCCTGACTTTGTTTTGGTATCGGCGGTATCCCACCACAGACGAATATCCATTCTATCTGCAGGAATAGTATTTCGGGACGCCGGCATAAATTCGGATTCAAGTTCATGGGCATTATCGGGGTATCTCACCCGTTTTACCCAAGTATCGGGTGCCACAGTGGAATTACTGCTTACCCCATCAATGGGTAGCGTGATGTCCGGATAATCCGTTCTTCTAAAATCTGCCCAACCTTCTTCACCATTGGGGAAGTTGGCAATCCATTTTTGGGTGATCAACTGTTTAAGTTGTTGTTCATTGGAACCGGAAAGTGTTGGTATGGCCGCTATGTAATCCGCAGCCGCAACGGCATCCACCCCTACTAAATCCATAGAGGCTTGAACCCCTTCCAAATACAGGGCATTGGCATTACCTCCTACCCATCCTCTCAAAGCAGCTTCCGCACGTAAGAAGACCACTTCGGAATAAAACATGATTGGCAAATTGATCAAAACATTGCCATTAGGACTAAAGCCTGAATATCCGTCAACGAGATTGATGGTGGCATTGTCGTTAGCTGACTCAGGTACAAGATCATAGCCGTTCGCGACCCCGGTGAACACACCACTGTCGGCCAGAGGGGAACCCTCTTCGTAGGCAAGCCAGAAACTGGCCCTAGGGTCTTCAGAACCGGATTGATTGTACAAGAAATCAGTGAAGGTGCTGGAGATACGAATATTATCCCAATTTGATCCCATTTGGTGGAGGTAATCACTGAATCCTTCGGTCCATATAGGCAGTAATGCACTATCATCATTACTTACCATGACACCCGCATTTACGGCAGCTACCGCTTCCGCCTGGGCCTTGTTTGGGTCTACATTGGCCAAACGCATGGCCAAACGCAACCGTATCGAATTTCCAAAACGTTTCCATTTCTCCAAATCCCCCCTAAAAAACAAATCCGTATCGGACGTAAAGGCGTACTGGGAAGAATCCCCAGGGTCAATGGCATCCACCGCATTGGCCAAACGGTCAAATAAATCATAGTAGATTTCCTGCTCCGTATTGTAAGACACAAATTCTCCCAACCCTGCACCAAAATAGGGCATGTCCCCATAAATCTGGAGTATGCGGGCCCATTCGGCACACATCCATATTTCCACCTGTGCCAACACATTGGTATAAGTGGGGTCCTCTCCATACCAATCTTTCAGGGTAAGGGATTCAGCAAGGGTTTGTGTATAAAATTCCCGCCATCTGTTGCCTATCCAACCATCTACGTATTCATATCTGGGCGACTCAAAACCACTTACGGTGTTTGCCCAGTATTGTGCGTAAAAATCAGAATATAAATTAACGTTACGCTGATAGTTACGCATTGGATTCTGTAACATAGGGAGAAACATGATATCCGGACTCACTATGTTTACCGCATCACGCGGGGTATTGATTTCTTCAAAGTCTTCAGTACAGCCAACCGTTACGATTGCCAGCACCATGGTTAGTAGTAATAAAATTGCTCTTTTCATATCAATTATTTTTTAAAAATTCAGGTTTAAAGCAAATCCCAGAGATCTCGTTAGGGGGACTGGGGAAAAATCAAATGCCTGTGCCCCAAACTGGGTATTGAAGACCGCAGCGTCTGGCACGGTACCTGGAGTATCCCTATAAAGATAAAACAAGTTTCTGGCTATTAACGACAGTCGAACATTGCTTATAAAACCATTTCCAAATCTATTAAGCAGGCTTGAAGGCATGCTATAACTTAAAGACAGTTCATTGAGTTTCATAAAGGAGGCATCGTATATAAATTCTTCGGTAATGCCCGAAACCCTACCCCAATAGGCTTGGGGCTCCACAATTTGTAGGTTGGGGCTTCCATCCGCCTGAAGCCCGTCCATGAAGAAAGGCTCCCTTCCCAAACTTGTGGTTTTTAGGGCATTCCCACCGACTGTAGCACTTGCTTCCGTTAGGGAATAAATATCACCCCCTTGCTGCATACCGAACAATGCGCTTAATGAAAAGTTTTTATAGTTCGCGTTCACCGCTATAGAACCGGTAAAATCTGCCTGGATATTACCCAGTTTCTCTATCTCCAGTGTCCGTACCGGAAGGCCGTCCTCTCCAACAATAATATTTCCATTGTCATCCCTTTGGTAGGCAAAACCGTAAATATCCCCCATCAGTTCCCCTTCTTCTGCCCTAACTTCTTCCGGAATGGTGTTACTCTGGAAAAATGGGTGGAACTCATTGTTATCCTCCGGAGTTAAATACTCTTCCAAAACACTTCTATTTCGGGCAAAGTTGAAAGTCAATCCTAAATCAAAATCCTGGGTTCGAATAGGAACTACGGTAGCGATCAACTCTATCCCCCTGTTTGTGATCAATCCTGCATTTATTGTTCGTTCAGTAAACCCGGAAGACTGCGGAATTGGAATCCTAAGAATTTGGTTATCCGTTCGCTCGTCGTAATATGTTATGTTCAAATCGAATCTGTTGTTGAACATTCTAAGGTCAAGCCCTATATCTGTTGTAGACGATATTTCGGGTTTCAAATCAGGACTTACGGATAAATTGGGGGTTTCCGATCGCAGCAGGTTGAAGTCGGCGTTATCCAGTGTAAAAACCGGATTGGCATCACCAAAAACAGTATCCTTACCCAGTTGTGCCCAATTTGCCCGCACCTTTAGGTAGGAAATCCAGTCGGGCAATTCGATCATTTCCGAAATCAGGCCACTCAAACCAAAGGACGGATAGAAGAAAGAGTTATTGTCCGGCAGCAAAGCTGAAGACCAATCGTTTCTTGCAGTCGCGGTGAAGAACAAATAATCCTTATAAGATACATCCAAGGAACCATATATGGACTGTATTTCCCTGGCAGAAAAACTTTCAAAAGTGGTCCTGTTAGTACCCGCCTCAAGGAAGAAGTCGTTTTGGGAGGTCAAACGTCCCGATCTAGCCTCCAAAGTCTCGGAATCGTTTCGCATTTGGTTTCCCCCAATATTTACTCCAAAATTAAAATCATCCCCAAAGTCTTTGTTATACCGTAACAAGAACTCCAAATTATCTTCCTTGAAAAAAGTCTCCGTAGTAGTGAGATTGGGCCGGGTGAGATCCACATTGTCCCGGAACCTAAATCCAGCCAGGGTTTCATATCTATAAAAATCCACCCCATATTTCAGCATCAAAGTCAAATCATCCATCAATTTGATGTTTGCAGCCAGATACCCAAACATCCTGTTCCGTTGATCACTATTCACAATCTGCTGTTGAATAAAATAGGGATTTCTATTGTTGGCGTTGGGATTTGCCGTTAAATCTTCCAAATTGGGTCCAAATAGAAATTCAAAATTCTCGTCATTTCTAACAATCGATCCCGCAGCTAAATCCTCGGTCCTAATATTTGGTGGAATGCCATTCAATTGGGAAATAAAACTATAGAACCCAATATCTGGCCGTTGTTGCCCTCTATTTCTTATCCAGGAAATCTTGGTGTCCACATTTAACCAGGGGTTGATGTCATAACTGGCCCTGACATCAAAATTCAGCTTTCTAAGTTGATTGTCTTTAAAAACCCCTTCATTTTTATCCGATAGGATAGAGGCTCGAAAATGGCCCTGATCGTTACTATTTGAAAAAGAGATGGCATGCCTGGTATTGACCGCTGTTCGGACAAAATCCTCTATCAAATTCTCTTCGGCCGCGTAGGGCAATTGTTCTCCCGTCCATGCTTGTCTTACAGTACCATCTAATCGAGCCCCCCAGGAAGATCGGGATCTGGGATCAAACTCGCCATTAATCCCCTGTCCATATTCTTTTTGAAGATCAAGAAAAAAGGCTGCTTCGGAAAACGTAGTGGAAGTGGAATAACTAATACCCAATCCTTTAGATTCCTGACCGCTTTTGGTAGTAATCAAAATCACCCCGTTTGCACCACGTGTTCCATATAGGGCCGCAGCTTGACCACCTTTCAATACCGAAATGGACTCAATGTCATCAGGGTTGATGTCCAAGAGCCCCCCACCATTGGAAATACCACCGAATAAATCTGTAGCGTCCGTAGCTTCGTTGGCGGAAAAAGGCACACCATCTATTACCCAAAGAGGCACTCTATCGGCCCCACCTAGGGAACTTGGCCCCCTGATTTCAATTCTGGCATTACCTGTAACTCCTCCAGAAGTGGTAATGTTCACACCAGCTACCTTACTTTGCAGTGCGGTATTGATGTTACCGTCTGATGCCCTTCCCAAATCCTGGGAAGAAACCTCCTGTACCGCATAACTCAACGCTTTTTTCTCTTTTTTGATTCCCAAGGCAGTGACCACAACTTCATCCAAAAGTTGGGTATCCTCCTCAAGGGTGACATTGATCACCGTTTGATTTCCCACTACAATCTCCTTTGTCTGATATCCAATATAGGAAAAGGATAGGGTGGCACCGTTGGATACGCTCAAAGAATAGTTTCCATCAAAATCGGTAGAGGCACCATTGATAGTACCCTTCTCAATTACATTTGCTCCGGGTATGGGAACGCCAGCAATATCACTGACCTTACCGGTAACCGTAACGTTTTGTGCAAAAACACCTTGAACACAAAGTGTTATGGCAAAAATTAATGCATAACGAATCTTTTTACTCATGCTCGTTTAGTTTAGTTAGTTAATTATTTAGCTAATTAGTTGTCAAATACTAGTTGAGAAAATTATTTCAACCGATTCAAATTAAAATTTAACAGTACATTATGATAATCTTTTCGACTAATAACCGAGCTGAAAAGCTAAAGGACATGGGAACGAAAACGTTTGAAAACGCGATTTTCCCCTGTTTCAATGCTAGGGAAAAAGATATTTCCACTTAAAAAGGAAAAGATGATTGAAGATTATGGGCCAAACCTCTAAAGGGTAAAATAGTTTAGGGCAATTTTTTTTGAAATATATTTTTAAAAGAATACTCAAATAAAATAGGAAAGAGTTTACAAAGATTAAGGATAAAATTTATTGCATTAAGGACCCAATCCTAATGTAAGAAATGATGAGGGGGCGGGATATTAATCCCGCCCCCAACTTGAACTTAATTAACTACTAACTCAAATAATAAATAATTCAATCGTTTTAAATGATATACCCATCATCCCGTTTTTATGAACTGCTGATTCTATTAGGGTAGCGCTATTCCCGAAACCGAACAGACCATGGAAAATAGTTGTAAACGGTCTTCAGGATTAGGCCAACAACACCATGTTAATCTGGTGTTGTTGGCATGAATAATTATAGAGTACGCGTTTGATTACCCTTACTCTTGTTTCGCCCACCATAAAGGTGTGTGTACGGTGTCTTCTCCACCCAACTCGCCCAGAGCCTGTTGATGACTACCTGGAAGGTTTATGGTAAAGTTTGAAGGATACCTCAACCGCTGTGGGAAAAAATTAACCTGATTGGTCATAAAATTAGCAGGGGTCAATTGCGGCAACTCTACGAGTGGAATCTCGATCGCAGGGTTTTCAAAGAAAGGCAAACCAAGCCTTCTATGATCGTTCCATGCTTCCAAGGGCAACCAAGGTGTTTGGGCAATGAACTTTTGCGTAATAATTTTGGTCAAATGATCATTCTTTACCGTTCCACCATTATAAATCGTATTTTGAGGGTAACTGAAGGAATAAGTTCCAGGAGCGTCCGTGTAGCCATTTACATAGTCCATGGACACTGTTGATGGTGGCTCATCCGTATGATCCCAATTCACTGAAGTTCCTACCCTATTATAATCTTGGGAAGTCAAATAAGTGCTCAAATGTTGGGAAGTGTTGGTGTGCATAAAATTATCGGTAATTCCCTGCTCATAGGCTGCTTTGGCACCCATAGGTACATTCCAACCCCGGAGCGCTGCCTCCGCTATCAAAAAGTGGGATTCCCATGAAGCAAAAAATATACGTTCGGCTTCGCTATTTCTATATTGATTGCCTAAACGGGGCAATGTCCCGGTATTAATAATTTGATTTAATTGTCCTTTGGGGCCCCAACTGCCATGAACAGGTGCGTTCCAAGTAAAGGCGGCATCCAGCTCAATGTCATCAGTTTCACCGTTTTGATCGTTATCACTTTCCCCAATAACCAATCTACCTTCTGTAGTGGTTGCTGCACTGTTCCATGGGGGAAAAACATTGAAATCTGGATCATCCACGTTACCAGGAATTTTAAAAGCTTCGTAAGCCCTTGGATCAATGGTGTTATGTAACCCATCGAACCAAAAACCTGCTGAGGGATCGTTGGTCATCAAAGTGAAATGATCTTCGTATCGCACGCCTAAATAATTGGCAGGTTTAATGTAAGAATGCAATTCAGCGGGCAATTGATCTTCGGAGGGTACACCACCAAGACCAATCATAATATTATTTAGGGCCGCGGAAATGAATTGATTGTTCCAAGGTCTTGTCATTACCCCGGTAAAATTGTTCCAGCCGTCGAGCTCTTGAACCTTAAAATTTTCGTCCAATGTAGCAATGTATCCGCCACTTACGGCGTCTTCAAACTCCTCTTGCGCCCTGGAAGGGGCTACTTCGGACAAGCGCATGGCCAAACGCATTCGCAGGGAATTCCCATATTTTCTCCACTTTTCATAATCATAACCATAGGCAGGATCAAATTTGGTTAAATCATCTGGGTTAATAATGGACAAATCCAACGCTTCGGTTGCTTCCTTCAGTTCGGACAAAATAAAGGTATAGACCTCTTCTACACTGCTGTAAGTAGGGTTTTCCCCTTTAAAGCCATCAACAGGAATAGGTCCAAAATTGTCGGACATCTCACTCATTAGATAGGCCCGCCATATCCTGGCCACTTGTTTCAAGTTGTCAGTATATACGTTAATGTTTCCCTCTGCAATCTGTTCATCCACTACATTAATACCTGAATTGATATCCCGTAACCATGTGGAAACATAGCGATCGAAATAATCACTTGTCCATCCATCCACATTGATGCCTACGGACAAAGAGCCCAATCTATCCATTCTACTGGCATCTTTCCAATACCAATAAAAAATCCTTTCCCCAATATGGGGGTCTTGTTGAGCTCCACCAATGGAAGCATTTATAAAATACTCCAACAAGACCTGATCTTCAGAAGCATCAAAAGGACTTGTGTTGAGTTCATCAAAATTATCCGTACAGGACAACGTGAATAAAAGAGCACCCACTATTGCCCCTATTTTTTTAACTATTCTTTCTTTTTTCATCATATTATTATTTAGCATCTTTTTTAAAAACTCAAAGTTAGATTAAGAATGACGTTCCTAACGGTAGGTGGTGACAGGTTCTCAAAACCAGCGGCATTTGCATTGGCCGACAAGGCAAAAACCGATTCTGGATCCACCCCATTAAGATTGCTATCCAGCATTAATACGTTAGTAGCTGCCATACCGATTTTAGCACTTTGTATTCCAGTGTCTTTCAACCATTTTGATGGCATTCTATAACTCATGGTAATGTTTCTTACCCTAATATGTGTTGCATCATAAACAAAGGCCTCGTTAATCCCTAGATTTCCGGTATTATTGGCCAATGCTTGATAGAGTACTTGAGGCTCCACTCCAACCTCATTTGCTACAAAACCACCATTTCCGTCATCCACAACGCCGTTGAATACGATGTCTTCCCTTGCACCGTTAACGACAGTGGCAGCTGCAGCACCCGAACTTAAGAGTGTCCTATTGGTGCCCGAAAAAATTTCTCCCCCCAATCTGGCATCTATCAAGAAGCCAAAGGAGAAGTTCCTGTAGGCAAATGTATTGGTGAACCCAATAAGGGCATCAGGCTGTTGATCTCCTAATTTATTTAGACCGCCCTCTCCCAGTGGGATACCATTTTCATCTACGATAATTTGATTGAAAAAGGGGCTTGATTCATCCTCTACCCTAGCAAATTTACTTCCCCATATTTCACCATAATCTCCCCCTTCAACAGCTAAAATCGCTAAATTGTCAAATCCACCTAAGCGAAATTGTTCAACATCTTCAAAAAGATTACCTATAGTGTTCCTGTTTCTGGCATAATTGAGGTTCATGTCCCAGGAAAATCCTTCCGGATTATCAAATATTCTAGCATTTATGGCCACTTCCACACCTTCGTTTTGTATATCCCCTGCGTTTATCCTTCTAAATCTAAAACCACTTAAGGGATCTATGGGTATTTCCAATAATTGATTGGTGGCATTGGTCCTATACCAAGAGAAATCTATTCCCAATCGATTGCCAAAAAAACGTGTATCAAAACCGATTTCCGAGGATTTGATCAACTCATTTACCAAGTTGGCATCGTTAAGTGTATCGTTTGATCCGGCGGTTGTGTTGCCATTGGGATCCTGGCCGATATTGAAAAAATTACCCAATTGATTAAACCCTAGGTCGTTCCCAACCTCGGCATAGGATGCCCTTAACTTGGCAAAACTCAACCATTTGGGCAATTGGTCAAAAAGCTCGGTAACTGCGAACGACGTACTTATGGATGGGTAGAAAAAAGACCTGTTGTTTGCGCCAAGCGTGGAGGACCAGTCATTACGCCCCGTAACATCTATAAAGAAAAACCCGTCATAATTTAGTTGAAACGATCCAAAAAGGGAATTGATCTTTCGTTCACCAAACCCTTCGGTAATGGATGGCGGGTTAATACCGTTGTTCAGGGAAAAGAGATTGGGCACTTCAAGTTCACCTGAACCACCACTTAATGCACTTTCCCTTTGCGACATTAGTTGACCGCCAAGGGTAAAGGCCGTTCCGAATTTTCCAACAACATTGTCTTTGGAACCCACAAGCATAAAGGTGTAGTTGGTTTCGAGAAAGGTATCCTTTCCAACTCCATATCTTCCCGTTGGGTCTGGGGGACTTCCCGCAAACAATCTGGACGATCTATTATTCGTAAATAAATCTGCCCCTCCCCTAAATTCTGCATGCATCCAATCGGCAATTTGATACTTCAAATAGCCATTTAAAAGAAACCTGTCCCGCGAATCTTCCCTTATATTATTCTCTGCGGCCCAATAGGGATTTATGGCATTTCCATCCACATACCATATCATGTTTCCAAACTCATCTGTATTCTCCCTAAAGTCATTGATATCCACACTCCTGGGCAAAGTAAGTATAGTAGAGTGCGCATTATTTATATTATTTCCGTTTAGAGGTCGGTTCCTAGCCTTGGCATTTATGAATTGTACTTTAATATCCGTAGTCCATCTATCATTTGGCCCAAATCTCGAAACGGCCCTGGTCAATAAATTTAAACGTTCGAATTCTGCTCCTGGGATAATGCTTTCATCGTTCAGGTAACTGACCGAAGAGTAAATGGAGGTACCGTCCGTAAGTTGCTGTTGAAGGGAAAGGTTATAGGTCTGGTTGAATCCAGTTTCATAGAAATTATCCAAATTATTGAAGGACCTGAACTCTTCGGAATCTCCCTTCCAATCCGTAATGGTTTGCCCAGTTATCCTTGGTCCCCAACTACTGCGACTTCTGTTGGGAAGATCTTCACTTAATATTCCAAAAGAACCCTGGCCAAAGGAATCTTGCAGTTCAGGCTTGATGAATATGTTTTGGAAGCCAACATCCATTCTAAAAGTTATCCCCAAACCTTCTTTTTTAGCCCCGGTTTTTGTGGTTATCAATATAACCCCATTTCCTGCACGTGTACCGTATAAGGCTGCTGCGGAAGCTCCCTTCAAAACGGTCATGGATTCAATGTCATCCGGGTTGATATCCCCCAAACCATTTCCCAAATCCTCGGAAGGGTTAAAAAAGTCATTGTTATCCGCTCCGGAAAAGTTATTGATGGGTACACCGTCTACTACTATCAACGGCTGGTTATCACCGGTCAGGGAATTATTACCCCTTAAAACTATATTTGAAGAACCGGCAGGCCCATTACTACCTCTAATAACTTGAAGTCCTGCCACTCGACCGGAGATAGCGTTTACTACATTAACTTCCCTGGCTTCCAACAAAGTACCGCCACTGATTTCTTGGACAGAATAGCCCAATGCTTTTTTCTCCCTTTTTATCCCAAGGGCCGTTACTACAACTTCCCCGAGTTGTTCGGTATCCGTAACTAAGGAAATATCAATGGTGGAGCGATTGCCTACCACTACTTCCTGGGGTGTGAATCCTATATAGGAGAAAACTAAAATTGAAGAGGAATCCGTAACCTCAATGGTATAATTTCCGTCAAAATCCGATGAGGTTCCGTTGATTGTCCCTTTTTCCACCACATTTACCCCAGGGAGGAGTGTCCCAAAGTCATCGGTCACAGTTCCAGAAACCGTAATGCTTTGTGCAAATAGCCCCTGTAGGGAAAAAGATATGACATAGAATAATAGGTAATGAATTTTTTTGTTCATGCTTGATTAAGTTAAGTTGGTTATTTTTTAATTAGGTAGAGTGTTTTAAAAACGCTCCGTTCCGTTTAATATTAAAGATTGGAATTTAACAGTACATTATGATAATCTTTTCGACTAATAACAGTGATGAAAAGCTAAAGGACATGGTTACGAAAACGTTTGAAATATGTTTTCAAATGAACGGTCCTTTACTTTTTGGTTTTGGGGATGAATGGAAAGTTGTATAAATCATGTGCCAATGCCCATGAACTACCTCGATAAAGAGCTTACGAGATATTGGAATCAAGACCCCTGCGCCTCAATACCCAAGACTTTCTTTATCTTAACTCTTGATTACAGATTTTCGGTTCCCGTGTTGTTTGGCTACCAGTATGTTACGTTACACCCAAGGCAAAGTTTTGGGAAATTCCAAGATAAAAAAGGCCTGTTACCATCATGTAACAGACCTCGAATAAATCATTGGGCTTTTACCTACACCATTGGGTGATAATCTCAATTTGTGAAGCTCCAGTTGCATCTTTTACCATTAAAGTGCCACCGCTGCATGGATATTGCAAAAGAACGGATAAAGTTCCCGAGGCTACCAAGTTCCCATTTTGGAACCATTGGTAAGGTAAGGTTCCCCCTTGGGCGCGACCGTCTACCTGACCATAGGGACCTGGACCGTAAACCGTTAATTGCAATGATGATGCATCTTCTGTAGTAGAGGCATCCGAGAAATTTGGAGTAGCCATTTCTTGGGATTCCATCTCTGACGTGTACAGATCGATAGCGTTCAACGCTTTTTCATTCTGGGATTGTTGCGCAAAAATGCTGGTAGCAACCAGCATTAGGAGCAGTGGGATTACTCTTTTCATCTTTTCGTTATTTTATAGGGTTATCGAACTATTTAAATGTAGTATTTTACTTACATTTTATGATACTAATTCGACCAACAACCTACCAGAGGCTCTAAAAAACATAACAGAAAAAACGTTTGAAACGGATGTAAAGGGCTCTTCCCCACTTTTCACTTTTGGCTAAAGATTTGAAATCCATGGTTTTGCACGAAACAGGGAAATTCCCTATCAGTCAATGCGTTGTCATTCCAGCGTAAGTAGGAATCCATTCGCATAGGAAATATTGTGGATTCCGCATCAAGTTCGGAATGACAGAATTGGCTGAAAAATAGTTTAACGTGAGTTCGATATAAGAAAATTACGTCATTTTGAGTGATTTTGCGACAGCAAAATGTATCGAAAAACCTGCCTGGTCGGCAAGGCCGGCAAGTAATTTTCTTGCAAAATCCTAATTTCGATACAATTTTTCTTCATTTCATTACGAAAAACCACTCAATTTGACGGATTTTGGTTAATAATAATTACATCGAACTCACGTTGGTTCATGAAAACCAAAGCAACAGCGATGAAATTGAAGGTTATGGACCTTTAACGGGATAATCCAATTGATTTCTAGAAATTCCTTATAAACTACAATAAGTTGTCATTCCTGTGTAAGCAGGAATCCATTCGCACAGGAAATACTGTGGATTCCGCATCAAGTGCGGAATGACAGAAACAGATAAATCAATCAGCTTTGTAAAGCGTGCAGTTCAGAACGTATGAATACTAAGGGGGTTGTATAATCCTTATTTAAAGGATATGCTATGCGCATTTACCAACTTATCATGTGAAATAAAGTGTCCCCTATGCGGTTTGCCATCCACGAAAACCTTCCACGTTTTTGCGTCGCCATCCTTGGTCTCTTTTTTTTCAATACGTACTTTTTGGTTGGTATAATACCGTTGGTCCAAATGAATGGTAACCGCATCAAAAGTGGGGGTTACCAAAGCATAAATGGGTTCGGCCGGTACAATGGGATAGATGCCCATCATGGAAAATACGGCCCAGGCACTCATGGTCCCTGTATCATCATTGCCCGGCAGGCCATCCGGGGCATTTTTGAAATAGGTTTCCAGTAATTCAGAGACTTTTTTCTGGGTACGCCATTCCTCCCCCTTCATATAATTGAACAAGTACGGGTAAGCGATGTCGGGCTCATTGGCCATATCAAATTGATTGTTGTCAAACACTTTTTGCAATTGGCCCACAAAGCTTTTCCGCCCTCCCATCAACTTTTCCAGTCCCCTAACATCATGGGTCACCATAAAGGTATACTGCCAGGCATTGCCCTCAATGAACCCCGGGTTTTTTACAAAATTGGCTCCGGTCTCCGGATTGTATGGCGTTAACCAACTACCGTCGTCATTTTTAGGCCTCAACAGTTTGAATTCCTTATCGAACAGTTGCCTGTAACTCAGAGACCTTTTTTTAAACCGCTTGTAATCCGCTGTCTTGCCCAATTCCTTTGCCAACTGTGATAGGGAAAAGTCTGTAATATTGTATTCTTGCGTGGTTGACACCGAGCCGCTATTTGTGGTCTTGGTAGTCAGATACCCCTTTTCCAAATAATCCTTTATTCCCGGTCTTAATGGGTTGTTTTCCCATTGATCGGCACTTTTGCACATGGCCGTATAGGCCTTTTCCACATCAAAATCCCGTATGCCCTTCAAATAGGTGTCTGCAATGACAATTCCTGCTGGATCCCCGACCATCGTTGTGGTTTCCGTGGCATTCAATTCCCATTTGGGCAACCATCCCGATTCATCATAAACCTGTAACATACTCTTCACCATATCCGATTGCTGTTTGGGATATACCAAACTCATCAATTGATGCAGGTTCCTGTACGTATCCCAAAGGGAAAAAACCGTAAAGCGGGTGTTCTTGGTATGCAAGGTCTCCCGGGTCGCCATTTTGGGATAGTCCCCATTGTGATCATTTAAGGTACTGGGATGGATCAGTGCATGGTAGAGTGCTGTGTAGAAAATGGTCTTTTCATCCTTGGTTCCCCCTTCCACTGTTATCCTGGATAGGTATTGGTCCCATTCTTCCCTGGTCGTGGCCAAAATCTGTTCAAACGACTTGTCCCTGGTTTCCTTTTCAAGATTTTCCCTGGCATTTTCAATGCTCACATAGGAAACCCCTACCCGCAACTCCACTTGTGTTGGTGCGTTGAAATCGTATCGCACATAGGCTCCAATACTATCTCCCACCACTTCTTGGGTATATCCTTTCATTATTCGGGTCTTGCCATTGTACCCCATCCATTCCGCTTCTGCCCCCACATATTTGGCAGGCTTTTTCCATAGCCCGAATTCATCCGCCGGTCGGGAAAGTCGGGCCACAAAGTAAACAGGATAAGCTTCCTCGGGTTTATAATAACAAAACGAACCCACGGATCGTATCCCCTCTATTTCATCAGGGGCGACCATTCGTAGCTGACCTCCCTGTTCATTGGTAAGGCCCAGACCCAAGTTTAGCAAGATATTGGCTTTGCCCGCAGGGAAGGTATATCTGCTTACGCCGACCCTGGCAGTGGCAGTGGCTTCCACCTTAATGCCATATTTGTCCAATGTGTTGGTGTAATACCCTGCCTTTGAAACTTCATTGGAATAGGTAGTGCCGTATTCCAGATGGTCTGTCTGAAGTGTTCCCGTAGTGGGCATTGCCAGAATCACTCCCAATTCCGGGCAGCCTACACCACTAAGGTTTACGTGACTAAAACCGGTGAGAAAGGGATTCTCATGCACATATGGAGTGGAAAGCCAACGACTGTCCTTTTCCAACGGGAGGTTCTGTTCCCCCGCTACATTAAAGGGGGATACATTGGCCATTCCCCTAACGGCTATGGGCCCCGGATTCGTAGTGCCAAAATTGGAGGTGCCTATCATTGGATTTACATGGTCCACAAGCTTGGACTGCGAAACCGCCTCAAAGGCCACCAATACAAATAGCACCAAAGTATACTTTCCGATATCCCTCATTTTTCAATCCTTATTTTTTGATAAGCAGCTTTCCCCTTGTTTCCCCCAACGGATACCGGTTCCACCATTAGGCGTAAAAATCCATTGGACAAAGGAGCACTTGCCACGTAATAATCCTTGGAGGGTGTTTTGCCCAACCATACTTTGTTACTTCCGGAAACGGAATAGATGTTATGGAAGGCTGCATTGGTATCCTCAAAATGCAGGTATATCTCCGCCTTGTCCCCTTTTGGAAATACCTCAACACTAAATTCTGGGGCTGGCAGCTTTTTTTCCTTTTTATAAAATGTGGAAATCTCCCCTAAATAGGCATTGCCCTTGCCTATGGTTTGCAGCCCTGTACTTACTATTGCAGTATTCGTTTTGGCAGCTACCCTAAAAACGGTCTTTTTCCAAAAATCGGACGGTTTCAACGGAAATCCCAGCACTTCCCCATTGGACAACCGGCAATAAAACTGCAAACGTACCGAAGTGTCCGATTTGGCCACTATTTCAAAGGTTACCGGCTTATCCAGGGTGATATTTGTTTTGTACAACGGAATTTCGGCATCGTCATAGATTTCAAAAAGCAAGCTACTGCCCCCTTCATAACTTTCAGAAAAACTGAATGTCGGCTTTACTTTTGTACTGTCCGATTGCCATTGCCATGTGGGAAGCACGTCCTGTATACCCAGATTATGCCATTCGCTATTGGAAACTGTCTTTCCCCTTTCGTTATAAAACCTGCCCAGTCCGTAATTGAAATTGGTTTTAAAAGGAAGTTTTTGCAGCACACTACGGGCAGGGAAATAAGGGGCGAATCCTTCCCATTTAGTTTCCCCAAAACGCGTTTCTATGGATGGCCCACCATTCCAAAACTTTTGCTCATTGGCATAGACCTCTTCCGGTTTTTTGGTCTTTGAAATATCAAAAGTGGAATTGGGCCAATACAGCCCTATTGAGGTATTTGCGGGACGCCCGTTTTGATATAGAACATCCCATTTCGCCGGTGTTTTATAACTTTTGGCCTGTACGTCAATACCAGCAAATAAATCCCATTCACCTCGTCCCAATGTTCTTGCCATTGCCTTGGAATCTTCCAGATTGGTAGCACTGTACCTGAAATTGATAAAAAATACATCGGACATACTTTGGGTACCCTTCTGAAAGAAAACCTGGTTATGGTCATTTAGCTCATCCTGCCAAATTACCCTTCCATCCTCAATCATGGCATCGTACCACACTAATTTCAATGATGCCCTTTTTCTATAGTAGGTAATAAAAGCCACCATAAGATCTGCCACATCGCGTTTGAGATTATAGGTTTCCTGATTAATGAACCAACCATCGAAACCATAGGTCCTGGCCACTTCTATGAGTTTGTCTGCAACCGGAAAACTACCATCTTCCCGTTGCTGTAAAAATTGATAGACCCACTCTTCTTTTCCACCGTACACATTTGGTGGAAAGAAAACGGTCCCTATGGCCCTTACCCCATTTCTATGTGCCGCATCCGTCCATGTGGCCAGCGGCGGAACAATGATTCCCTCTGCTGCGGATCCCCCCCACTGGACAAAATAATCGATATACTGCCAATACGGAAAGGCATATTGTTTTACTGAGGGAAAACCCTGTGCTGGATGTTTGCTTGTGGGATGCGGCGCCACCAGGGATATGATTCCGGGGGCGGCAGACAACTCTTTTCGCAATTGCGTGGTACTATCCACAAATCGCTCGCCCAGGGGTACATAACTGATATTGAATCTGGAATTCCTATCCTTTTTGGGAGACCATTGCAACAAATCCTCCACAAACCAATAGGATGCATAGGGTTGGTTTTCACCATAATCCGTTGTTTGGGCCCATCCTCCAAAAACAATGAAAAGCAGTAGTACATATGTTATTTTGGTTTTCATGACCCGAACTATTTTATGCTAAAAGAATAGGGTACCCCTTCTTGGGAAATGCCCCAATTTTTGTTCGGTTCCACGCCCATCCCAAATGTGAGTTCCCCTCCGTTTTGAACGGTTTCCGCAGCAATCCAGGTTTGGTCCATCGGTTTGCCGTTTAGACTTGCATTTTGGATAAAGGGACTATTATTTCCATTGCCCTCTGCAGTTACGGTAAATGTGTTCCCATTTTGCAAATGCAGTATGGCCCTGTCAAAAAGGGGACTTCCAATAACATACTCGTTGGTAGCCGGTGCAACGGGATAAAAGCCCAAGGCACTGAACACATACCATGCCGAGGTCTGTCCATTGTCCTCGTCACCACAGTAACCATCCGGTGCAGGAGTGTACAATTTGGTCAACACTTCCCTTATCCTTTGTTGGGCTTTCCAAGGCTGTCGTGCATGGTTATAGAGATAGATCATGTGTTGAATGGGTTGGTTACCATGGGCGTAATTGCCCATGTTCACAATCTGCATCTCCCTGATTTCATGAATGGTAAATCCATAGTAGGAATCGTCATATTTGGGGGGCATTTCAAACACGCCATCCAACATCCGTACAAATTCATCCTCCCCGCCCATTAAATCAATTAAACCCTGTACATCATGAAACACGGACCAGGTGTAGTGGAGGCTATTGCCTTCGGTAAAGGCATCTCCCCATTTAAGCGGATTAAAGGGTGTTTGGAATTGACCGTCCTTGTTTTTGCCACGCATCAATTTGGTGGAGGGATCGAATAATTTTTTATAGTTCAACGATTTGGCATAGTACTGTTGGGCCAAACTCTCCTTGCCCATGGATTTTGCCAGCTGTGCAATGGTAAAATCGGCATAGGCGTATTCCAAAGTTCTGGCAGCATTTTCGTTGACTCCCACATCATAGGGTACATACCCCAAGCTATTATAGTATTCCAGTCCAGCTCTGCCCACACTGTTTGTAGGTCTCCCATGGGCCACGGTGGCATTTTTTAACATGGCCTCCAGGAGCACTTCCACATCAAACCCATCCACCCCACTTAAATGGGCATCGGCAATAATGGATGCGGAGTTGGAGCCAATCATACTGTCGCGATGTCCCGGACTCGCCCATTCCGGTAACCATCCTGATTCTTTGTACGTATTCACCAAGCCTTCCATAATCTGGGCATTCAATTCCGGATACATCATATTAAAGAAAGGAAAGACGGCCCTGAACGTATCCCAAAACCCGTTGTCGGTAAACATATATCCCGGAAGCACTTCCCCGTTGTAAGGACTGTAATGCACCACCTGGTCCTGGGAATTGATTTCGTAAAACTTTCTGGGAAAGAGCAATACGCGATATAAACAGGAATAAAAGGTCTTTAAATGATCTTGATTCGTCGAGAACACTTCTATCCTGCCCAGCTCCTTTTGCCATGCTTCATTGGCCTTTTCCCGCGTTTCCTGAAACGAATCATTCCCCAGTTCCCTATCCAAATTTAATTGGGCCTGTTCCGGGGATATAAATGAAGATGCTACTTTTACACGAATCGTTTGGCCCCTTTTGGTAGCAAATCCTAAAATGGCCCCAACATGTTCGCCTTCACTTTCCGTACTGCCCTCATGGAGCTGCCAGTTATCCTCCCAAGTATGGGTAAGCTCAAAATCCGTATCAAACTCAGCTACAAAGTAATTGTGGAAATTGTCCGGGACACCCCCACTATTGTTACGGCAATACCCAATAACTTTTCGTTGTTCCGGCAAGATTTTTACCATAGAACCCTTAAAAAAGGCATCCAACAGAATATAGGCCTTATCGGTCTCTGGAAAGGTGAATTTAAAATGGGCCGCCCTTTCCGTAGGGGCCACTTCCGCCACTACATCATAGTCTGCCAAATAAACACTGTAGTAATCCGGCCTAACCGTCTCCGCTTTGTGCGAAAACCAGGAGGCCCTCTCCTCTTCCTGAAACTTTAGGTCACCGGTTACGGCCATGAGCGAAAAGGCCGCATAGTCATTGATCCAAGGGCTGGGCTGATGGGTCTGTTTAATGCCCCGTATTTTATGTTCATCGTATTTGTAGGTCCATCCATCCCCCATTTTGGAGGTCATGGGAGTCCAAAAATTCATTCCCCAGGGCATGGCTATGGCGGGATAGGTATTACCATTGGAGAGATCAAAGGAGGAATCCGTTCCCATGAGCGGATTCACGTAATGCACAAAGTCCTGGATGGTTTCCTGTTCTTTTGGTTGCTCTTCACATGATAGTGCCAATAACAGCAGAATCAAGAACAAGTATATTTTTAGGCTGTTGCTTATGGTTACTTTTTTCATCTGTTTAAAATTTTTTAGTTTGTTGAAAATGAAGAAACTAAAAATTTCTGCACATTCAGTAATTCGCACAAAAAATTTAATCATGTCAATGGATATAAATGATGAAATTTGTTTATGCTCATTTCATATCAATAGATTTTATTCACTTCGGGAGTTTTTAATTCACTTTTTACGGTTGCGGAAGATGGTTCGGTCATTTTAAATACCAATTCCCCACCGGTGATTACCTCTTTATGGGTAATATAGGTCCTATCCAGTTTTTCCCCATTCAAAAAAACGGCCTCAACATCGTTATCGGCGGTATGGTGCCCTTCTTTTCGGATGATGAACTTTTTTTCACCCATAGCAATCTCCAATTCTTCGAACAAGGGAATCCCCAAATCATAGACACCTTGTGCCGGGTTTACAGGATAGAATCCCATTGCGCTGAACAGTAGCCAGGAGGACATTTGCCCGCAATCCTCGTTGCCACAATGGCCATTGGGTTCATTCTTATATTGTTCCCGTACAATCCGTTGGATCAATTTCCGGGTCTTTGCAGGCTTTTGCACATAATTGTACAGATAGGCCACATGATGGCTGGGTTCATTGCCATGGGCGTACTGACCGATCATCCCCGTACTGAAAATGGGAAGCTTGTCTTCTGGTGAGGGGGCATACGTAAACATGGAGTCCAACTTTTGTTCAAACCGCTTCAATCCCCCCGTTTTCTGAATCAAACCTGGTATATCCTGCATGACCGACCAATAGTAGTGCCAAGCATTGCTCTCACAGAAATAGGGGGTGTATGCCTTGGGAACAAAGGGATAGATAAAATTACCGTTTCCATCTTTAGGCTGTAGCCAAGAGTTTTTTTCATTGTAGAGGTTGCGCCAGTTTTTTGATCGGGCCAAAAAATAATCATGGTCCTCCATCTTACCCAAATCTTTGGCAAACATGGCAATGCACCAATCGTCATAAGCGTATTCCAGTGTTTTTGAAACCGACCAGTTTTCATGATGTCCATCCACAGGTATGAACCCTTTTTCCCTGTAGATGTCTATTTGGCGCCCACTGGCCATGGCACTGGTTCTACAGGCCTCAAAGGCCAGTTCCCGGTCAAAATCGAACCCTTTAAAATGGGCGTCCACAATAACGGGCACGGCATGGTATCCAATCATCATATTGGTCTCACTGCCCTGCATGGACCAAACAGGCAAAAGTCCCGTTTCCCTATAGTGAGCCAATAAGGATTTGACCATATGGGGTACCCGTTCCGGATGAAGGATGGTATATAGTGGGTGTGCCGCCCTAAAGGTATCCCATAGGGAAAAGGTATCATACCGATCAAAACCTATGGCCTTGGCGACCGTGTCCATTCCCCTTAGGTACTTTCCTTCCGCATCATTGGCGGTTTTGTAGGACCCATTACTATCACTGTATAGTGTTGGGGCCAACATGGACTGATAACACATGGTGTAAAATATACCTTTGGAAACCGTATCCTGGGTAATGACCCTTACTTTCTGAAGCTCCTTTTCCCAATGGTTTTCCGCTTCCCTTCTAATCGCATCAAAATCGGTATGGGCTTCCGTATCAATGGCCTTTCCTGCCGCTTCGGCACTCACCGATGACAATCCTGTCCTTAGCACCAATTGTTCCCCATTTTCCATGGCGTACTCCAAGACGATTTTGGCATTGGTGCTGCCTCCTAGAGAAGAAACGCCCTCTTCCTGTCCCCCATTAAAACGATGCGATGCAAAGGGCTTTGAAAAACGCATTTCAAAAAACAAGCGTTGATTTCTAGCCCATCCCGTGGACATACGATGCCCTTGAATGGTGGAATCGTTCACCACTTTCAAAAAAGTATCGGTGGGCTTGTCCCAATTAAGGGCATAGCCCAAGTCAACATGAACTTGCGTACTATCCGCTTTTGGAAAGGTATATCGATGTACCCCTACCCTTTTTGTAGCAGTCATTTCGGCCTTGATACCATAATCCAGAAGATCAACCCAGTAATAACCCGGGGAAGCCCCTTCACGGTTATGGCTGAAATGTGAAAAGGGTTTGAAGTTATTTTCCGGTATCCTTTGGGAAAATCCATCGTTGGTGGGCATGACCAAAATATCATATAGGTCCCCTGCCCCGGTTCCGGAAAGATGGGTATGGGAGAAGCCCGTAATAATGGAATCCTGATAGTAATAGCCTGCAATCCGATCCCAACCCGAAATACCAATATCCGGACTCAATTGTACCATGCCAAAAGGGACCGTTGCCCCGGGATAGGTATTTCCCGGACCATCCGTACCTACAAATGGATTGACCCATTGTACAAGTCGCCCTTCATCAACTTCCGTCTTTTGTTGCGGAACGCAACCAAGAACCCCAAGCAACACCAAACCACAATACCCTTTAAACCTCATTGTATCAGGTTTTCCTTGAACTTTTTAATAGCCATCAGTTGTTGGTCCGTAATGGCCGGACCATCAAAAAAGGAGACGCCTTTAGCGCCATTTTCATAGGCGAGTTCCATAGCCTTTGCGAGTTCGGCAACGGACATGGTTGGGACGAACAATCCCGTGTGAAGTTCCACATTTTTGCCTTTTAGGTCTTTAACGCCCTGTCTGGTAACATAACCGATCCAATCGGTTTCCTCATTGTAAAAATTGTTGTACACCATAGGTAATACTACATCGATGTTCCATTTATCCCATCGTTGTCTTACCATATGGTCGGCCATTTCTGGATAGGGAAATACAGCTGCGGTGAGTATTTTGCCATATTTATGCGCTATTTCTTGAGCACCGTCCACCACTACTTTTATTTCGTTTAACCTAAATTGTTTCCACTCCATATCTATGGCCGGAACTTCTGTTTCCCTAATATCTTTTCCGTGCAGTTTTTTGAACTTTTCCACCGCCACTTCAGAATAGTCAAAGTCGAAATCCGGTAATTCTTCATTCTGAACCAAATCATATTTAGGTAATAGACCAATTGGTAAAAACACGTCAGGATATCTTATATAATCCAAGTGAACACTGACAACGCCCTCTACTTTTGCCAGGTTTTCCACTAAATTCCATATATGTTGGCGTGCGTCGGGATGGCTCGGTGATAACCACTGATAGTAGTCCACATAAGGACGATTATCGAAACACGATTTTCCACTTCTACTAACCATATACCAATCAGGGTGTTGTAAGGCTATGGCATCACCAGGCCTATTCATGGTAAACATCCAGGCATGCACTTCAAGATCGGCTTCCTGCGCCAAGGGAACCAATCTCTCCAACAGTACGGGATCGGCATTGGTGTTAATCAATACAGCATCGATGCCATATTTTTTGTACTTGGCAAATTCCCCTCTATACGAATCATTGGTTCTACTATCATCCGCCGTAATCCATGTCCAGAATTTAAATTCCTTTGTGGTTGAGGTGGTGTCATTCTGTTCCGATTCCTGTTTGGATTGGCATGAAACCATTGGAATGATTGCCCAAAATATCGGTAAAATATAGATCAATAAAGGGCTTTTACGGTTTACTTTTCGTGTATTTTCCATCTTCATCAATATTCAAAATCGTGTTCGTGAACGGGCTTTTGACCCACAGGTTAAATCCCGTTCTATGGGTTTCCAGAATGGGGGTTATCGATTTACCCAGGATATCCTTTGGCTTTACAAAGGCATTATCCCCATCGAACCGCCAGTGCTTTTTTTGATTTTCCCCGGCCCTATAATCCCGATAAAGCTCATAGAGATACCACTTAATATGTTCGTCATTGGGAATGGTAAAGGTGTCCCTATCCCCTACACTTTTATCGGAAAAATAGACATATCCCCAGCGCTCAGGTTCGTGCATATTAATCACTTCCTGAGGGGACCAAACCCAGTTATGTTCGTGAAGAAATTTTCCTGTTTCCTTGTCCTTCTTTCTGGAATACCTACCATTGTTCAGGTCAAAATCCCAATTGACCCTGGAGAAATTCAACCTCCAGAATTCATTCTCGGGAACCTTGTCCGCTCTCCCGGGATCGGTAAAAAAAGACCAGGGTATGGCCATTTCCAAAGACCAGCCCTTATCCATATCTGAGGCATCATTAAGGGTTCCCTCTACATGGACGGCCGTTTGCATCCCCTTGGCATCCCAGGCCCCCAAAACCTTTCCATGATTACGATAGGGTTTGGAAAGAAACAAATCCCAAACCGTATTCAGTGCGTTCACCTCAAATTCATAGTAATTGTGGGTATCCCCATCCGGGTCAATGAAGATTTCAAAATCGTTGTTGTAAAATATAATGGTATCACGCTGTTTTAGGGTTGCCCATACATGGGGCTCTTCCAACTGGGCAAAAAAATAGATATGGGTTTGGTCCCAAACCATTTTCATTCGCGTATCATACCTTGCTCTTTTTTCGCCCTTTATATCAACAAACGGATCTGACCATTCCGCCTTTGACCATGATACCTCATCCGCCTTTCCATCAATGGTTATGGCATCCACTTTGGTATGGGCAATATAGGTTTTGGGGGGGCTTTGTCCATATACCATAACGCATCCCACAAACACAAAAAGGAATCCATAGCCAATAACAGATTTTATATGTTCCCCATTGATCGCCATGGTCACAAACTGTTTGCCTTGGTAAATGCCACCACCTCTGATAAATGGCCAAAAGCCAAACCTGTAACGGTATCTGCTGCCCCATAATAAACGGCCACTTTATCCTCTTTAATGGAATGCAAGGCCGCACAGGGAAAAACTACATTTGGGACATCACCAACACATTCGTAGGGTGTTTGTGGCGATAATAAGTACGGTTGGGTACGATATTTCACCTGATCTGGATTCTCCTTATCCAATATTGCCGCCCCCATGGAATACCGGAAACCATTGCAAGTTCTAATAACCCCATGATAAAACAACAACCATCCTTCATCCACCAAAATAGGGACCGGACCCGCTCCAATTTTTGTGCATTGCCATGCGCTATCCTCAAACGCGGCCACTTTCATGACACAGCGATGTTCCCCCCAATATTTCATGTCCGGACTGTAACTTAGGTAAATATCACCAAAAGCGGTATGGCCATTATCACTGGGCCTGCTCAACATGGCATATTTTCCATTGACTTTTTCGGGAAACAGTACCCCATTCCTATTAAAGGGCAGGAAGGCGTTCTCACACTGGAAAAATGTTTTGAAGTCAAAGGTATACCCTATCCCTATGGTTGGTCCATGGTACCCATTGCACCAGGTAATCCAATACCTATCTTCAATACATACGACCCTGGGATCATATTTATAATCCGATTCGATCATTGCCGTATTGCCTTCCTCAAAATCAATGGGATCGTGTTCTATGTCCCAATGGATTCCATCTTTACTGAATCCGGCAAAAATATTCATCTGCACCGCCTTGTTATCACATCTGAAGACTCCGGCATAGCCTCCTTCAAAGGCAACCACTGCACTGTTGAATATACTGTTTGATGTGGGTATTGCATCTCTTTGCACCACTGGGTTTTCGCTATACCGCCACATCACATCCGTGACTCCTAAAGGTCTTTCCTGCCAGGGTATTTTATTCATTGTTCACAGTTTTAGAGGTTCATCCCCATTATTGAACCAAAAGGTCAATTGGGTATTTTTTTTACACGGTCCAACCAGGTGTATTTTAAAATCAAGGTGGTCGCCAAAAACACAATTAAGGCGATTATAGTTTTGGGATAATCCCTAATCAACAGGTAAATGGGCAGTACGATCATACTGGACTGCCATACAATCCCTATAAGACAGTTCATCATATCCAACCAAAAATCCTTGTTCCTTTGAAAAGTAGTATCCTCTACCCTTAGACAGTTGTACACTGGTCTCCACCAGCCCCAGGGCCTGACACTCTTGTAAAAGGATTTCAAGACCCCCATATCGGTAGGTTTTGTAAAATAAGTACCCAAATAACATCCCAAAAGGGAAAAGCCGAATATTAAGGGGAAGAGATAAATGGCTTGTGTGTTCGATATTTGGTACAGCCAGGAACCTTCCACAAAATGCATTTTGCTCTGATCTAGAAAAAACTGTACTGTGGCAATAAAAAGGCCTGCCAACATGCCCCAAAAGTAACCCCAACCATTAAATCGCCACCAAACCCATTTCAAAAAATTAGCGGCAACATATCCCCCATACAATGCACTACTGATCCATAATGTCAATGAATTGATGGACTCCGCAAAAAATCCCATAAATACCCCCAAGGCCACGACCGCAAATGAAGCCGCATGGCTGATTTTAATGTAATGCCTGTTTGTTGCTTTGGGTTTTACATATTTTTTGTAGATGTCATTGACAATGTAGGCCGAACTGGCATTGACAAAGGCAGAAAATGTGGACATAAATGCAGCTAAAAGCCCTGCCAATAACAAACCTTTGACTCCAACGGGGATATGATCGTTCACTACTTTGGGCAAGATCACTTCCAAATCATCACTGGACAACCCTTGACCAGTACCCATTTCCGGGGCCAATACTACCAGGGCAATCACGACAATTCCGGATATTAAAAGGTATCGGGGGATGTAAAGCACCAAATTGGTAAACCCACTCATATAGGCGGCTTCCTTAACGGTTCTTGTGGACAAAATCCGCTGAAAGTCAAAACTGGGTACTGGTCCCGCAATGCTGGCGAAAAACCCCTTTAAAAGTGACATGCCGACAAATGCCCCAAACATCTTATACCCTTGGGTATCGATCAAATCATCAAAGGCCTTAAATTTCGCATCCCAATGGGTTCCTAATTCCGAACCGAAAAAAATTGTCCGCCATTCTTCTGAAATAACAACATTGATCTCCACATCACTGATGGCAAAAAAGGCATATCCTGCAATAAGAATACCGGCAATAACCATGATAATGTATTGCAAAACTTCTGTGGCCACCACCGAAAACATCCCTCCTTTTACCGTATAGATCGTGGTCAGCGCAATAATGATCAAGGCATAGGACTGTTCAGAGGTCAATAAAAGGACATCCCCTAGTTCCAAAGGAATGTTCCAAGGCAGTATGATCATCAAAAACTTGCCCACCCCTTCAAAGAAATACGCTATAAACCCTACGGCAGATATCACAGCGAAGATGGCAATGATACTATGCGATGCCCTACCGGCTTTTCCGTCCCCAAAACGGGTAAGGATCCATTCCGATCCGGTCATGATATTGGAACGCCTGATCCAAACCGCCAAAAACATCATAAGAAAAACTTGATTGAACACGGGCCATAACCACATGTGCATAAAGCTTTTGGCCCCGTATAGGAACAACATCCCAACCATCCATGTGGTTCCCGATACATCGAACATTCCCGATCCGTTACTAAGACCGAGATAGTACCATTTAATATTCTTCCCTCCCAAAAAGTAGGAATCGAGCCCTTTGGACGCTTTTTTGGATACCCAAATTCCAACCAGAAGGGTCAACAAAACATAGATTACTATAATTGAGCTATCTATTACATCCATATCTTAACCGCAGTCTTTTATGTTCCCCAATTTTTATCCGGGTCCGGGCCCATTTCAAATTCCAACGTACCCCCGGTCATTAGTTCACTATGGGTGATATACGTACGTTGCAACGGTTTCCCGTTGAGTTTAACCGATTGAATGTATTTGTTGATTGATGAAGTATTCTTTGCTAAAATCACAAATTCCAGGGAATCCGTGAGGGATATTGTCGCCTTTTCAAAAATAGGGCTTCCAAGCTCATATTCCCCCGAAGCCGGATTCATGGGATACAGTCCCAAGGAACTAAATACATACCAGGCCGACATTTGGCCGCAATCCTCATTACCGCTCAAACCGTCTGGTTTGGTTGAATACTGTGTATCCAAAATTTGCCTTACCCAATATTGGGTCCGCCATGGTTGTCCTGCCTTGTTGAACATATAGGCAATATGATGACTGGGTTCGTTTCCATGGGCATATTGCCCGATCAAACCGCTTATATCCACAGAAATATTATCCCCTACAATTTCTGAACTTTCCGTGAAGAGTTGTTCCAATTTACCGGTAAAGGCCGCATTGCCCCCATGAAGCTGGATAAGGCCCAACACGTCATGGGGCACAAACCAACTGTGCTGCCACGCATTACCTTCCGTATAATCGGTATTTTCCCTATGGTTGGAAAATTTGGGATCAAAAGGCGAATTCCAGGTTTTTCCGTCAGAGGACTTTCCACGCATAAACCCTGTGGTAGCATCAAAAAGATGGGCATAGGCATTGGAGCGGTCGCTGAAATAGACATAATCTTCCTCATGCCCCAAATCCCTGGCCATTTGTGCAACGCACCAGTCGTTATAGGCAAATTCCAAACTAATGGTAACGGATTCGTCCAATAGGTCATAGGGAATGAATCCATACTCCTTATACGGTTCCAATCCACGTGCGTTCCCCATCATGGTTTTCCGGACCGCTTGGTAAGCCTTATCCACATCATACCCCCTTAGTCCTTTCAAATAAGCCTCCGCAATAACGGATACTCCGTGATTGCCCGTCATGGTATTGGTTTCATTGGCGTAAAGCGTCCATACCGGTAAGGTACCCTGTTCATCGTAATACGTCAACATGGACTGGATAATGTCATTTACTTTTTGCGGTTGTACGATATTGAGTAGGGGATTTTGCGCCCTAAAGGTATCCCAAAGGGATAAAGTGGAATAGGCCTCCCATTCGTTGGTCCGTGCAATACTGTCATTTTGCAAACGGAATTCCCCATTGGTATCATTAAAAAGGACTGGAGCCAATTGCGTATGGTACAGTGCCGTATAAAAAATGGTCTTTAAGGAATCCTGAGGGGTCTCTACCGTAATTTTGGACAGGACCTCCTCCCATTGGTCGTTTGTCGCATTCTTAACAATGTCAAAGGTATGGGGTGTACCGTGCAAGCTTAAATTTTCCTTGGCATTGGCCATGCCCACCGAGGACACGGCCACTTTTAACTCCACCATTTTTAGGGCATCCATGTCAAAAAAGAATTGCCCCCCTGTTTTCACCCCTTTTGCGGAATTCCCCGCATCCACTGCTTTTTGGTCCGCGGTAAATTGTGCGCTGGCTATGGGCATTGAAGATTCGATTGCAAAAAACACCTTTTGATTTTTTGCCCAACCTGTACTATATCGATACCCGGTCAGAAGATGGTTGTTCTCCAAATGGAGGTAACTTTCCGTGGGATCATCCCAATTCACGGCATAGCCCAAATCCACAATAAAAGACGGCGTATCCCCTTCCCCATAAGTGTACTGATGAAAAGCAACATGGGAATTCGCGGTAAGCGCTACCGTAATCTTGGAATCATCCAGCGTTACCCTGTAATATCCCGGTGAAGCAACTTCATTGGAATGGGAAAAACGGGAAATGTAGGGCAAGCTGTCCCTACTTGTACCAAACAGGGTGACATCCATTTTTTTATGGGTGGGCATAAGCAATACATCGGCCAAATCGCCAATCCCGGTGCCACTTAAGTGCAATTGCGCAAAGCCGGAAATTATGGAATCCGAAATGTGATAGCCCGAACACCAATCCCATCCTTCCGTACCATTGTCAGGACTTGGTTGCACCATCCCAAATGGCGCAGTGGCCCCCGGAAAAGTATGCCCATGTCCCCCAGTTCCGATAAAGGGGTCTACATAATCGACCCGTTTTTTGTCGATATTTTGTTTTTCTTCTGTGCAGGAAAGGTTTAAAAAGAGTATTATAAAAAAGAATGAATAGACCTTGGTCATCAAAATCTGATTAGGGTTGGTTGTTTTACAATCATTTAATGGTTTTGCCCAACCTTAAACCGCTGCGTCAACAGAAAGAACAAGTTTGTCCTGAGCGGTACAACTGGCCTAAAACCACGTTACTAAATATTCATAATTTTATTGGGTGGTAGAATAAAATTAGACCAACAACCAGCCCTAAAAGCTAAACAGCAGAAAAACCGTACAAAAAAATACATAAATCGAGCTATGTACATCAATGATAAACTGGAAGATCTTTTAAAGGAAACGACTTCCCCAAAATACAATATCACCTATAAACATCATATCATTTTTTGGGCTACCTATTTCATTCTCAATACATTGAGATGGGGTAGTCTCCATAGTGATTTTGAATATTCGTTAAAAACAAATATCATAGGCTTTCCCATTCACATTGCCCTATCATACTTCAATATTTATTTCCTTATGCCCAAATTTTTGTACCAAAGGAAGTATATCATATACGCTGTGGTAACAATTCTATCCCTATTTGTAATGTTGGTGGTAAAATTCAACCTTACCTATTATTTTGTGGACACCAACGTGATGCCCGAAAGCCCGGGCTACACCGACCATATTACATTGAACTATGCCATCACCACAATGTTTGGGGAACTCTATGTGGTCGCCTTTGCCACCGCGATAAAAATCACCATCGATTGGCTTAGGGAGCATGATAAGCTACATCATGTTGAAAAGCGACAATTGGCTACGGAATTAAAATTTTTGCGGTCCCAGGTTTCCCCCCATTTTTTCTTCAATACCTTAAACAATATTTATTCCCTTACCCTGGAAAAGTCGGACAAGGCCCCGCAGGTCATCCTTAAACTTTCCGAATTGATGCGCTATCTTTTATACGCCACCCGAAAACACAAACAGGATCTTAGAAGTGAAATAGAGTGCATACAAAACTATATTGATCTGGAACGGATACGATTCAATGATCTCCTGCAAATTGACATTGGAATTTCGGGAAATTTGGATAACAAGGTTATTTCACCCATGCTGCTCATTCCCCTAATCGAAAATTGTTTTAAACACGGAGCAAGAAAAAGTATTGATAAAATGTGCATTGCCATAGATATTAATGTATCCAATGGTTTTTTGTATTTTAACGTATCCAATACCATTCCAAAAAGCAGTTCCGATAGCAAGATGGCCACTCGAAGTGGGGGTATTGGATTATCCAATGTAAAAAAGCGGTTGGAACTGGGATATGATTCAAAAGATTATGATCTTGCCATTTTTGAAAAGGACAATACGTTCAATGTAATGCTAAAACTAAAGGTGTGATGGTGCTAAAAGTAATAATTATTGATGATGAACCCTTGGCCATAAATGTGTTAAAAAACTATGTTGAACAGGTCAAACAACTGCAATTGGTCAACACCTTTTCCAATGCTATTGATGCTACTTCCTTTTTACAGGAAAATGAGGTGGACATCATTTTTCTGGATATCAACATGCCTATTTTGGATGGCCTTAATTTTATGGAGGCCCTGCATGTCTCACCAATGGTGGTAATCACCACGGCACATGAGGAGTACGCCCTGAAGAGCTTTGAACTGGAAGCCATAGACTATTTGGTCAAACCCATACCCTTTCCGCGGTTTTTAAAAACCATAAACCGTATCACAAACCTCTACCAGAACACCGCCAAATTTGGTACGCCCACTTATATGGAAAGGCCCAGCATTTTTGTGAAGGTAGATAAGAAAAAACTCCAAAAAATCTATATCGATGAAATTGTGGTCATTGAAAGTTTAAAAGATTATATACGAATAAAGACCACCTCGGCAAAATATATCATCCACAGGACATTGGGCAGTTTTACCGATGAATTGCCGGCGGACAAATTCATAAGAATACACCGGTCGTATACCATTGCCATTGATAAAATTGAAGCCATTGAAGGCAATAGCTTGAGTGTTGATGGGATTCGATATACCATCGGGCGAAGTTACCTCAGCGATGTAAAGGGCCGTATCTTAAACGATACCACGTTCCAAAGTGATGACCAACATTGAATCCCTTTAAAGATGGACGTATTACCAAACCCTAAAAATAACTCCTCAACCAAACATACCATTCTTAAGGGACAGGATCCGACTAATTCCTTCATTTAAAGATTTGCCCTCCAATACCCCCTATTTTTAAGAAAGACGCATTTTTTTGTTAAAAAAACAATGAATTCCGTTTTTTTTCCTAAGTTTGGGCATTCCTAAACCGCTTTAGTTTTTATTGACAGCCTACTGGGATTTTTTTATTTCATAAGTAACTAAACCGGTTTAGTAAAATTGTTGACATGAAGAGGGTATTCTTAAAAGATATCGCCAAAGACTTGAATGTTTCAAAAACAACCGTTTCCCTTGTGCTCAATAACAAAGGGGACGAAAACAAAATCAGTCAGGATACCCAGCAAAAAATAATCGCCTATGCCAAGGAGCATAGCTACGTACCCAATCAACTTGCACGAGGCCTCAGTCGGGGGAAAAGTGAAACCATAGGACTGGTAATTCCAAACATTTCAGATATTTTTTATGCCAGAATTGCAGGTTTTATCGAGAGAAAAGCCAAAAAACTTGGATACACAGTTATTTTCAGTAGCTCTTATGAAGATCCAAAAAAGGAGGGGGAGCTCATACAATCCATGCTCAACCGCCAGGTTGATGGTTTGATCATTGCCTCTACACAGCAAAACCGGGAAGAGATTCAGTCCTTGAAGGCGAACAACTTTCCCTTTGTCCTTATCGATCGGCACTATCCCGATAGTGAGACCGATTATGTCATTGTCGACAATTTTGAAGGAACCAAAAAAGCGACGGCGCACCTGTTGTCATTGGGGAGGCGAAAAATAGGTTTTGTAACCCTAAAACCAGGTCTGGAAGTCATTCGGCAACGCTTATTGGGGTATCAAAAGGCCCTGGAAATCTTTGGAATTGCACCTATTGACGAACTGGTCCATGAGGTAAGTCGTGAAAATTACAAAGAAGAAACGGTAAATGGAATAAAGCAACTGGTTCAGTTTCCCAATGCCGTTGATGCCATAGTTTTTGCAACACATTATTTGACCGCTGCGGGATTACGGGAATTGAAACGCCTTAATATCAAGGTGCCCCAGGAAGTGGCTATTGTAAGTTTTGATGAATTGGAGGCCTTTGACCTTACCGATCCGGCGATTACGGCTGTGACCCAACCCGCCGCGGATATTGGAAATGTGGCCGTTGATATTTTGATGGATAAAATTAGAGGAGACGCTCCCCCAACCCAAATGGGTAGGGTATTGGATATTGAACTGGCCATACGCAGATCGTGTGGATCCGTTTAGAAATACATTTTAGACATGTTAACTAAACCGATTTAGTCATAAACGATAAACCAAATGGAAGAAGCTATTTTATTAGTTAAGCAACATGTTCAACAATTTGAGCATATGTAAAAACCACTCGTAATATGGATTTATTGGAGCGATATCACATAAAAGAAGCCGGTTTTCATCCTTTCTTGATAAGGGATAGCTGGCAAGTGGGCAAGTTGAACTATAATGTTGCGGAGCACCATATCAATAATCTGAGTCGCCTTACCATACATCACCATACGGACAGGGCATTGTCATTGCTTAAAGGTAAAGGTGTATTGATCACGATTGGCGATAATGACAACCACAATATTATGGTGATGGAGCGTGGTACGGCCTATAATATTCCCAAAAACCTTGGCTATGCCATTATCATGCAAAAAGGTGGTGAACTATTTAGCGTAGAAAGACCCCATACGCATACCGACGATACCACACATCATTATTTGGACAAAGAACAGGTAAAAATGATACAAGAACACATTTATCAAGTACTAAAAGACCTATCATGAGCACTAGTAAACCCTTGTGGAAAAACGATGATGAACTTTTCAAAATTGCCAAAACAGAGCTATTTGTGGCTTTGGTCGGGGACATTTTGGACAAGCTCGGATACGAACACCAATTCCTGCCCCCAAACATAAAACCTTTGAGTGATGATTTTGTAGTGATAGGCAGGGCCATGACCGTTTTAGAGGCCGATGTATTTGCCGAGGTTTCAAAAGACACCAAAAATCCCCTTATGGAGAAACCTTTTGGACTCATGTTCGAAGCATTGGACAGTCTAAGGAAAAACGAAGTATACATCTGTACCGGGGCATCGCCCAACTATGCCCTTTGGGGAGGATTGATGAGCACCAGGGCCATAAAACTGGAAGCTACGGGCGCCGTACTTCATGGATGGTCCAGGGATACGCAGGAAATATTGAAGCTCGGTTTCCCTACCTTTTCATATGGGGGCTATGCCCAGGACCAGGGTCCCAGGGGCAAAGTAATCGACTATCGGGTTCCCATTGAAATTGAAGGCACAAGAATACACCCCGGAGACATTATTTATGGCGATAGGGATGGTGTCCTTGTGGTTCCCAAAGAAGTGGAAACCAAAGCCTTTAGTGGGGCCATAGAAAAGGCAAGAGGGGAACAATTGGTTAAAAAAGCCCTGGAAAATGGGATGAGCACGGTTGAAGCTTTTGAAAAATTTGGCATTATGTAACCGGATACGGATATCGTTTTTGGAATAGTAGTTATGAAACCTAAAAAACCGAATTATTTACTGGTCATCAGTTTTGTCTCCACCATTGGGGGGTTCCTTTTTGGATATGATACCGCAATTATTTCAGGCTGCAACACCTTTTTGCAACAGCACTTTGAATTGTCGGCCACAACACTCGGTTGGGTGGTTTCATCGGCACTATTGGGAACCATTTTTGGTTGCATTGTTGCTGGGACCATTACCGATGCATTGGGAAGAAAAAAAGCGCTCATCTTGGCCGCTACCTGTCTTACCATATCGGCACTGGGCTCCATGTTGCCTCCACAATTTTTGGGTGACTTGGAGAATGCGGTCTGGTTCACTGCCGATGCGAATTTTGCTTTTAATGTTTTGGTCGGGGTACGTATTATTGGGGGTATTGGCGTAGGGATAACCTCCGTGGTAGCGCCAATTTATATAGCGGAACTCGCACTACCGGAAAATCGGGGCAAAATGGTTTCCCTGTACCAGCTCTCCATAACCCTGGGTATCCTTTTGGCCTTTATGGTCGATTGGTTGGTGCTTAATCAAGCTGGGGAGGCCGCGGGTGTCATATCGGAAGGATATTCCGGCCTGTGGAACTGGTTGTTTGTGGACGAGCTATGGCGGGGCATGTTTGGCACGGAGATTCCCATTGCCCTATTGTTCCTCATACTATTGTTTACGGTACCTGAAACCCCAAGATGGCTTATCACCAAAGGAAGGTATAAGGAAGCCGAAGCAATTATGGTAAAAATCAATGGAGCGGCGTATGCCACATCAAAACTGGCCAAAATAAAGGATATGGTCAAGGAGGACAACGCTGGATTCAAAGAACTTTTCAAACCGTTTTTGCGCATACCCCTTTTGATTGGTATCCTGCTTCCAATGTTCTCACATTTGAGTGGTATTGCCGCCATTATGTATTTTGCCCCCAACATTATCAATGAGTCCATACAAAGTGTTGAAAGTGCTTTTTTGGGAGCCGTCCTGGTCGGTGTCGTAAATAGCGCCTTTACTTTTGTGGCCATAGCGAACATTGAAAAGTTTGGTAGAAGAAAGCTCTTGTTGATAGGGGTAACCGGAGCGTTCATTTCATTGTTCGGAGTAGGCATATTATTTGCCCTGGGCTCACAATTTGTGATTATTCCCCTACTGCTGTACGTAGCCAGTTTCGCCTTCTCTTTCGGGCCTATTGTATGGGTGATCATCAGTGAAATCTTTCCAACCCGCATACGGGGGTTGGCCGTTTCCCTGGGTAGCCTATCATTAATGGTAACCGGTTTTGTCATCACCTTGACCAATCCCATTTTAATTGAGACCGTGGAAGCATCCGGCACATTTTTCATTTATGCCCTCCTGACACTTCCGGCCATTGGGTTCATATGGAGATTTGTTCCGGAGACCAAGGGCAGGACCCTGGAGGAAATAGAAAAATATTGGCGTGGAAAAATTAGTACAACCAATGATGGAAACGCTTTTAATGGTCAAAATACGAGCATAAATGATTGAAACATTTAACATTATGGAAAAGGGGTACCACCCTTTTTTGATACGGGAAGGATGGCAGTTGGCTCAATTAAACTTTATGGAAGAACAGCATATTGATCATATTGCCAAATTGGATGTCCATTTAAAAACCGATGAGGTTTTTGTAGCCTTGGAGGGTAACGCGGTTTTGATTGCAGCCGCCCTGGTGAACGGTGAACCTGAGTTTGAATTGGAACTGATGGAACATAACAAACCCTATAATGTCCCCAAAAATACCTGGCACAACATTGCCATGAAGGAAGGGAGTCAGGTACTTATTGCCGAAAAAGCGGATACCCATATTTCCGACTTTGAGTTTTACCAACTTACGCAGCACAAACGCATGGAATTAAGGAACAAGGTCAATGCACTATTTGATTTGGCCGGTCAAAAACCATTGGTGAAATGATGAAAATAGATTTATCCAAGCAAAATGTCCTGGTTACAGGGGGAAGCCAGGGAATAGGTGCCGAAATCTGTAGAACAATGGCGGCTTGCGGTGCAAATGTGTTCATTAACTATTACAGCAATAGGGATAAAGCCGAGGTGTTGGCAGAAGAAATACGCAGTGAACACGGAGTGAAGGTGGTCTGCGGAGGTGCCAATGTAGGCGATGCAAAAGAAGTGGAGGCTATGTTTCTTGAAATGGACAATGCTATGGGGAGTCCAAACATTTTGATCAATAATGCAGGTAGTGAAAGTGTTGTCCATGTATTGGATATGGAAGAAACGGAATGGGATAGGGTGGTCCAGGTTAATTTAAAGGGACCCTTTCTCTGTTCGCAACAAGCAGGTAGGCGAATGGAAAAAAATGGGGGCGGAGTCATCATTAACATATCCTCAATTCACGATGCCGTACCCAGAAAAGGGCTGATCCACTATTGTTCGGCCAAGGCGGGTCTGAAAATGTTCTCCAAATGCCTGTCATTGGAACTGGCCGATAAGAACATTCGGGTGGTTTCAGTGGCACCGGGAGCGATAGAAACGAACATGAACCGGTCGGAAATAGCCAAATTCGGCAAACACAAATTTGAAAAATGGATTCCCCAGGGTAGAATTGGCAACGTAAAGGATGTAGCCCATACGGTTGCTTTCCTGGCCAGTGACCTTGCCAGCTATGTTAACGGGGCCGACCTCTACGTAGATGGGGCCTATATGAACCATACGGTACAATACGACCCCAGACCTAAAAGAAATAACGTATGAACCTTGGTACACAATGTCAGCAATAATTAGATTGAAAGGGATAGCATGGGATCACCCAAGGGGATATGAACCCCTTAGGGCCACCTCAAGGGCATTTACCGAGACGCACCCAAATGTCCGAATTGAGTGGGATGCCCGTACCCTAAAGGAATTTGGTGATATGCCCATAACCGATCTAATGGATACCTATGATTTGATTACGATCGACCATCCCTATATAGGACAAGCTTATGCCGATGGCCTGTTGTTGTCTTTACAAGAACGATTGCCCAAAACTGTTTTGAAAGCGTTGGAGGAACAATCGGTGGGGCCAAGTTTCAGGTCGTACTTCTACAACGAAGAACTGCTTGCGCTACCAATTGATGCCGCTGCATTGGTCGCGGCATCACGAAAGGAATTACTATCCAAATGGCAGTTGGGACTTCCCCAAACAAGGAAAGAACTATTTGATTTTTATAAAAAAATACCTCAAGACCATGCAGTGGCATGGCCCTTATGTGCTACCGATCTTTGGTGTACGTTCCTGACCCTTTGTGCCCAGGATACAGGGGGACATTTCATCAAGAATAGGGAAATGGATGAAAAAGTAGGAAGTCGTGTTTTGGACGAACTCAAGCACCACTTGGATTTCCTGCATCCAAAGTCCTTGACCTGGAATCCCATACAGGTTTTGAATCATATGGGAGCAAGGGATGAGATTGTTTATGTTCCTTTCCTTTTTGGATATACCAATTACTCCAGAATGGGCTATGCCCAAAATCTGGTTCATTTTAGTGATAGTCCCACCAATCCGAAGCATTCCGTTTCCACCATATTGGGAGGGGTGGGCCTGGCCATTTCATCAAAATGCAAACATGCGGATGAGGCCGTGGCCTATACGGAATATGTAGCCCGGGCAGAAACCCAGAAGGGAATTTTCACGGCAAATGGAGGGCAGCCTGCAAATCTTGTGGCGTGGCATGCCCAAGGCAATAATAAATTATGCAACAATTTTTTTGTCAACACGCTAAAAACCATGGAAAACGCATATGTAAGACCACAACACAAAGGCTGGAACCTGTTTCAAGAAGAAGGGGCGGACCTACTGCATAAGGGGCTGCTTGAAACCATGGATTCATCCAAAGTCGTCAAGGAATTAAATCAATTGTACCAAACCTTACATTAAAATGGGCAAAACCTATACACATATTACAACGGAAATTTCAAAGAACGTAGCCACCTTGCGTTTCAATCGACCAGAACAGCTCAATGCAATGAACCGGGAAATGATGGACGAAATCATTGATGGCATTGAAACCATTAATGCCGATGATCGGGTACATGTCGCGATCATCACGGGTCAGGGACGGGCTTTTATGGCAGGGGCCGATATCAAAGAATACGGAAGCCAAACCCCGGAGCAGTTCAAATCGTTCCAGGACAGGGGTATACAACTCTACGATTCCATCGAAAACGCACCACAGCCCTGGATTGCTGCGGTTAATGGATATGCCCTCGGTGGTGGGTTCGAAATTGCCCTGTCGTGTGACATGATTTTGGCTTCGGAAACGGCAAAAATGGGGCTCCCCGAAGTTTTCCTAAGTCTTGTCCCAGGTGGTGGGGGTACCCAACGTTTGATCCAAAGAATTGGAATCAATAGGGCCAAGGAGATGTTGTTCACGGGCGGGCAATATACGGCATCCGTACTATTCGAATGGGGCATTGTCAACCATGTTTACCAAACCCATGAATTTGATGCCGAGGTGCTCCGCTTTGCCCAAAAATTGACCCGTAGGCCATTGGGCGCCTTAAAAGAATTGAAACGATTGGCCCATTTGAGCCTATCCCCCCTACCCTTTCACCAAAAAATAACTGAAGAGGGCAAAACGGTATCCCATCTGTTTCATGGGGCCGAAGCCAAAAAGGCCATTCAGGATTTTATAGATAAAACATAAGATGGGACCGTTAACATTTTTTGTGGGCAGCTATACGGAATATCCAATTCCCGGATTTGGGGGTATCGGTAAGGGCATCTATACGGTGCAGTTGAATACGGATACAGGGGAGTTGACCACATTGCATACCAAAATGGTACGGAACCCGAGCTATTTGGCGTTACGGAATGACAACCGATTCCTGTACTGCCCTACCGAGCTCGATGCAAATGCGAACCCAAAAATACAGGCTTATAAAGTAAAATCCGATCTTTCATTGGAATTCAGCAATGAACAGTCCATTTCAGGAGGATATCCCTGTCACCTCAGCTTCCATGAAAACAACATTTTGCTGGCCTGTTATGCCACGGGCAATGTGATTCAATACCCATTGGATACCTCTGGAAGCATCTTGCCTTCCGTGAAAGAATACCGACATCAAGGGGCAAGCATCAATGAAGCCCGTCAAGAAGGACCGCACGCGCACCAGGTAATCATACACCCCAATAAAGTGGATATTTATGTATGCGACCTCGGTATTGATACCATAAAAGCCTATCGGTTACAGGAAGATAAACTGGTTTCCAATGCCGATAAGGATATTACGGTTTCCAAGGGTGGCGGACCTCGACATATGGTGTTCAATACCAAAGGAAGCTTAGGCTATGTGCTCAATGAATTAAGTGGTAAGGTTTCCGTAGTACAGGAGCAAGAGGGCGTTTTTCGGGAAATGGCTACCCACAACTCCTTACCGGATAATTATACAGGGCAACCAAGTGCTTCCGCAATAAGACTTCACCCTGGTGGTAAATACCTGTATACGGCCAATAGGGGTGCTGAACTGTTGACCATTTTTCAGGTTTTAGAAAATGGGTTGGTGTGCGTGGGATATCAGCATACCCAAGGAGAGGAAATACGCGAATTCAATATCACCCCAGATGGTCGGTGGCTCATTGCAGGCCATCAGAATTCCCATGATACGGTGGTCTATCGAATTCTACAGGACGGAAGATTGGATGAGGTATACCGCACCAAGGAAATTTTATCACCGGTGTGCATCACATTTCTAAACAGAATGAATTAGCTAAACCGATTTAGTAACTATGGCAAACAACGATACAGAAAACAATGGCCCCTTAAAAGGATTGGTCGTAGCCGATTTCACCCAACTGGCACAAGGCCCATGGGCGACACAGATGTTGGGCGATATGGGGGCCGATATCATCAAAATCGAACCCCAAAAAGGGGATTGGATGCGACATTATTCGTACGGAAACATGTATCCAAATGGCGAGAGTATTTCGTTCTTGAGCTTTAACAGGAACAAAAGAAGTATTGCCCTGAATCTCAAGGACCCTAAAGGCCATGCCATTGCAAAAGCCATTATTTCCAAGGCTGATATTCTAATCGAAAACTTCCGTCCCGGGGTAATGGAAAGATTGGGACTGGGCTATGCGGATATGAAACAGCTTAATCCCGGTTTAATCTATTGCTCAAGTTCGGGTTATGGTGGTTCCGGTCCCTACCTGCAAAGGCCGGGTCAGGATTTATTGGCACAGTCCATGGGAGGGGGTGCCGCTTTGAACGGTAAAAAAGGCGACATGCCCATGGTCACAGCTGTTGGGCAGGCCGATTTATTGACTAGTTTATTCATTAATCAATCCGTTTTGGCGGCCATCCATTCCCGAAACACTACAGGTAAAGGACAAAAAATAGAGACCAACCTACTCAATTCGGTGGTTGGGTTCCATATCCAGGAAGTAACGGCCTATTTGCACAAAGGGGAAAATCCCGAACGAAGCGAAAGCGGCATCCCCAATCCATGGTTGGGTGCACCCTATGGAATTTATCACACCCAGGACAGCTATATCGCCATTGGTATGAACCCAGTACAAAAACTGGCTCAGGCCATTGGGGCAAAAAAATATGATTCGGGGGAGTATGCTTCCAACAATATTATGGAATGTAGGGATGAGATCCGTTCGGACTTTGATGCCGTGTTCAGGACCAGGACCACCAAAGAATGGTTGGACATCCTTTTGGAAAAGGATATTTGGTGCTCCCAGGTCAACACTTTTGATGAAATGGTGAAAGACCCTCAAATAAAACACAACAATATGATTATAGAAATAGACCACCCCAAAGCGGGCAAGGTAAGGACAACGGGCTTCCCTGTATGGTTTAGCGACACCCCTCAAAAGATCTACAAACCTGCTCCCTTGTTGAACGAAGACGCAAAAGACATCCTGAAGGAGTTTTGTGGCTATTCAGAAGATAAAATCAATCAATTCATTACAGAAATGGAACAGAAATGAAATTAGGATTCGGATTATACAGACATATGCTCAACGAAGCCCATTACAAGTTTGCGAAGCAATGTGGAGCCACACATTTAATCGTCCATTTGGTGGATTATTTTGGGCATAACCAAGATAATGCAGATCAGCCCATAGGAGATAAAAAAGGTTGGGGCAAAGCAGGAAATCCAAATGAAATATGGACATATGAGGAGTTGAAGGCCCTAAAAAAGGAAATCAATTCCCATGGGCTTGAACTGGAGGGCATCGAAAATTTTGACCCCGCCCATTGGCACGATATCCTTTTGGATGGTCCCAAAAAACAAGGCCAAATGGAAAATCTAAAACAGCTTATCCGGAATGTGGGTAAGGCCGGCATTCCGGTGTTTGGTTACAACTTTTCCCTGGCGGGGGTGTCTTCACGTATGCGGGGTCCATATGCAAGGGGTGGAGCGGTTTCCGTGGGCATGGAAGGGGTAGATACCACACCAATACCCAACGGCATGGTCTGGAATATGGTATATGATGAAAGTGCTCCTGAAGGTACCGTGCCCAAAATTGACCACAACGAACTATGGGAAAGGCTACGGTACTTTTTGAACGAAATCCTGCCGGTGGCCGAAGAGGCAGGTGTCCAGATGGCCGCCCACCCGGATGATCCCCCCATGCCCTTTGTGCGGGAAACCCCAAGACTGGTCTACCAACCCCATATGTATCAAAAATTGCTTGACATGAACCCTAGCCCGTCAAACAATTTGGAATTCTGTTTGGGTTCCATAGCCGAAATGACCGAAGGGGATGTGTACGAGGCTACCGATACCTATAGCCGGCAAGGAAAAATAAGTTACGTCCACTTTAGGAATATCGTGGGCAAGGTCCCCAACTACAGGGAGGTGTTTGTGGATGAGGGCGATATGGACATGTTCAGAATCCTAAGGATTTTAAAGAAGAACGATTTTAAAGGGGTCTTGATTCCCGATCATACCCCGCAAATGACCTGTAATGCCCCCTGGCATGCCGGTATGGCCTATGCCATGGGTTATATGAAAGCGGCCATTTCACATTTAAATGACGATTGACCGAAAGATTTTAATAGATAGATACCGATAAAAAAACAGATTGAGAAATAATGAAAACAGATTGGATGAACAGTAGCGTAAGAAATGTAATGTTGGGCCTGGTAATTCTTGTCACGGTGCCTTGGGCACATTCGGCCGGGTTTTCCACAACATTGGACAATGCGAAAAGAACCGCAATGGCCGTACCCTTTCATGGGGGTGGGGGCCATAACCACATTCACGAGATCAATACGGCATACAAGCTCTATCAAATGTGCAAGAATGATATCGAAGGATTCCACAGTAAGATTGGTGGGGGTGATTACCAATACCCCTCCATTCGGGACGAAGTGAACCAACATATGATTTCACGGGCAAGTACCGGGCTCATGTACTTTGAGTTCCTGACCAATACCGTACCGGAAACCCATGCCGGACCAATGGTGACCTTTGCCTTTTATTCCAACATTGATTTAAACCTTAGACAGCCTTACGATGTTTTTGTCAATAAGCAATTGGCATTGACCTTTATAGCAAACGAAGACGGTACCCTCAAAATCCTGAACAAGGAAAGCGGTACTATGGCGGAATATATCTTGGTCAAAAGAGATTTGAACAAAGATGGAGTGGGCCTATTTCGATTGACATTGCCCACAGCAATGACCGGAAAAGGGAAGCAGCTAAGAATAAAGGTACAAGGGCACAAAAAGGGGAGCAATTCCTGGTTTATGTTGGCCAAGGCCAACAACCTGCTCGAAAACCTAAAAATGTCCGCTGAGGAAGAGGCTTCCTTTAGCATAAAGGCTAAAGATGGAGTTATGTACATTGACGCTCCCACCCATTTTGCAGGCAGGACCGTTCAAATAGTAAGTGATGGCAAGAAAAGTAAAAAGGGGGTTTTTAAAGACCAGGGAGCGTTGGCAAAGGCCTCAATAACCCTAAAAGCCCCAAAAAAGGAGTTCAGGATTATTTATGGAGAAGATGATATTGCCATTCCCCTGGAAAATGGTACTGCTCCAAATACATCGGATATTCTGGGGGCCTATTTTTACGCCTACAACGCGCAAGTCCAAAACGGTTGGCAGGCCAGCATCACCAAATTGTACAAACCTTCCCTGTTCAATGCCTATGACGACTTTTTTGACCGACGAAACGAGGGGGGCAAGGTATCAGTGATGAATTCGAGCCATCAGGACATTGCCTGGGTAGATCGTCCGGAAGTCTGTATTATCCTTAGGGATACTTTGGTATTGACCCCAGTCATCAACGATGCCTTTACCCGATCCGACTACGGTTTTGACATTGAGGACGGCCTTATGTTACGGGAATACCTGAACAGGCATCCCGATGCACAAGAAAAAATAACGACCCTATTGGACAAAAAACTGGTTTCCGTAGGAGCATCCTATAACTGCCCGTATGAAGACATGTACGATGGAGAAGGCCTGGTACGTCAATTTTATCTGGGCAAAAAATGGGTAAAAAAGACCTTTGGGGGCTACGATTCCAAAGTCTACTGGAATGTGGACGTACCTGGCAAGACGTTGCAATTTCCCCAGATCATGAAAAAAGCCGGGGTGGAATACATGGTCATCAGCAGGCATGCCAAGGGAATGTTCAATTGGGAAAGCCCAGATGGCAGTGCTGTGTTCACCTACTCCCCTGGGCATTATGGCAATGACATCCTTGAGCTTTCCAAGGAGTTGAGCAGTAAAATGAAATATGCCGCCGAGCAGGTGGTCTATTGGGAACCTTCCTTTAAGGAAGGCCATACCATTACCCCACTATTGTCCAGCCAGGATATGATTCCGGCCATGGACTATTCCGATTTTATTGAAGCATGGAACAATTTTGAGAGCGTAAAAGACAACGATGGCAATGAAAATAAGGTGTTTTTCCCCGATATGGAGCTGATGACCGCCGATGAGTTTATGCCCCTGGCACGCAAGAATGCCACCAATATAGAGACCATTAGGGGGGAACGCCCCAATGTCTGGGTCTACATTCATGGTCCCGCACACCATGATGCGCTCACGGCAAGCCGTGAGGCATCCAAACTATTGCCGGCAGCCGAAAAATTTATGGCCATTGCCCATACCTTGGATTCAAAAAGGATGCCTTATCCCTATGGGGATTTTGACAAGGCATGGCAGTCCAAAATCTATCCTGATCATGGTTGGGGCGGACATGATGGTGATATTACGGATAACCTGTTCAAGGAAAAGCTGGTGGAGTCAAGGACCATGGGTACTGATCTCTTAAAAAAAGGAACCAAATTCATCGCCAATAGAATCAAGACCGATGATAAAAAGGGAATTCCCGTCGTACTTTTCAATAGCCTTTCGTGGGAGCGAACGGACCCCGTAACCGTTACCATCAATCTCGAAAAGGGAAAAGCAAAATCCCTGGAGGTCCATTCCGCTGACAAAGACCCCATTACCACCCAAGTTTCCAACGAGGTCCATTATGAAGATGGGAGCATCAAAAGTGCCGATTTGGTGTTTATTGCAAAAAACATCCCGGCCATCGGTTATGCCACTTATTATGTAAAACCAACAGCCAAACCGTCCAGGAAATCAAATCCGGGGGCATCCATGACCACCTATGAGAACGATTTCTACAAAATCAGTTTTGAAACCGGGGGCATTGGACAGATATATGATAAGGAATTGAAACGAAACCTGTTCAAGAGTGGCGACCTCAAAGCAGGAGAGGTATTTACCCTGTATTCTGAAGGTAATGGTGCTGGGGAGTTTGGGGATATCCAACAGCCCTTTATGAAGGACTTTGACAAGGTCAGCAATCACCAGGCAAACTGGGAAATTTTGAGCACGGGCGATGTGTTCACCACCTACAGAATCAAGCAGCCCATCCTTCATGCCATAGTGGAACAGGATGTGACCATTTATCACGAGTTAAAAAGAGTCCTTTTTGAAACCCGTTTGCTAAACTGGTCCGGGGAGTTATATCGGGAATTCAGAACAGCCTTTCCCATTGCCATGGACAATGCCCTGGTAACCCATGAAGTTCCTTTTGGAGCGGTAAAAGTTGGTCAGGATGAGATTGATACCGCCGGTGATCGTTACACCGCATTGGCCAAGGATGTGCATCCAAGGGCAATCATGGACTGGTTCTCCGCCTCGGATGATGACCTTACGGTGACCTTGAGCTCATCGGTCGCTGCATTTGATTGGATCGATCCCACAACCGATTCAGAAGATACCCTTCTCCAACATCTGTTGTTGGCCAGTAGAACATCTTGTCATTGGGAAGGAAATGAGTATTCCCAGGCCGGTGACCACAGCTATCATAACATTTTGACCTCCCACAAAACAGGAAGCCTTGAAGGGATGCGCATTGCAGAACAGCAGAACGATCCTTTACATGTAGTGGTTTATCCCGACGCCTCTGCTAAGGCGTCTTTGCCCGAACGTTTGGGTTTCTTTAGTGTTGATCAAGGGAACATTAATGTATCCACTATCAAAAAAGCCGAGGATTCCGATGATTTGGTCGTTAGAATGTACGATATGGCCGGTAAGGACACCAAGGTGAACATGGATTCCTTTTTTAGGATGGAAAACCTACAACATATGAACATTATTGAAGAGGACCCCAAACCGACACCATCCATGAACGTATCCAAATATGGTATAGAAACCTTTAGCTTTCAGGCTAGGAAAAAGTAAGGTTGCGAATGATTTTTCATTGTAAGGCCGTTTAAAAATTAACTCAAATGTCAATTTAATCACAGTCGGAAACATTTAAAGCATTGAAATTCAAATAGGTTTCGACTGCGCTCAACCTGACAAATACCATTTTTTATGGTTTTTAGACGGCCTAACGATTAAAACTTCAACACTATTAGAACAAAAGCATGATCTCATGAAAAACAACATCACCATTTTAGCAATGATCGCTGCACTGGGCGGGTTTCTCTTTGGGTATGATACTGCGATTATTTCGGGCACCATAGGCTTTGTAAAAACACAGTTCAACCTCAATACGGTAATGGAAGGATGGTATGTGAGCTCCGCGCTGGTCGGTACCATTTTGGGGGTTTCCATGGCTGGATTCCTCAGTGATGCATATGGGCGGAAGAAGATATTGATCATGTCGGGAATTTTGTTTGCACTCTCCGCACTAGGATGCATGGTTTCGGAATCGTTTAATGGATTGGTGGCCTATCGGTTGATCGGTGGCATTGGTGTAGGCATTGCTTCCATGCTATCACCGTTGTACATTTCGGAAATTGCCCCAGCAAAAAACAGGGGGAGATTGGTAGCCCTGTACCAGTTGGCCATTACCCTGGGGATTTTAGTGGCCTATTTTGTCAATGCTTTTTTATTGGACCTTTCAACATCGGAAGGCTTGGCAAACCATTCGGGCATGACCCATAAAATATTGGTTTCCGAAGTCTGGCGGGCCATGTTGGGAAGCGAGACCGTACCGGCCTTACTATTCTTGTTCTTGCTTTTAGTTATCCCCAAAAGCCCCCGTTGGTTAACGATGAAGGGAAAAAGGGAACAGGCTAAAAAGATCCTGCTCCGTTTTGTGGCCCATCAGGAGGCCGATAAAGAGATAAAACATGTTGAAGAAATACTGGCCCGGGAATCCGGTGGTATTAAAATGATGTTTAAAGGCCCGTTCAAACTGGCCATTATTATAGGGGTTTGCCTGGCAATCCTGAGCCAGGTCAGTGGCATCAATGCCATTATCTATTACGGACCCAAGATATTGGAAGAAGGGGGGCTGCAATTGGGTGAAGCGCTCGGTGGCCAGGTGGTCATTGGCATTGTCAATGTACTGTTCACGTTTATCGCCCTATGGAAAATAGACCAATTGGGCAGGAAACCCTTATTGGCCCATGGGGTTATCGGAATCATGGTTTCACTCATCATTGTAGGACTATTGTTCTATTTTGAGGTGGGCAATACATATCTTCTCATGACTTTCATACTCACTTTTATTGCTTGTTTTGCCTTTTCGTTCGGTCCCGTACTATGGGTGTTGCTTTCAGAAATATATCCCTTAAAAATTCGAGGGACCGCCATGTCCATAGCCACAATGGCCGTATGGATAGGAACCGCTTTTGTTGGGCAAATGACCCCCTGGTTTTTAGAGCACCTCAAACCCCATGGTACGTTCTGGTTTTTTGCCATTTGTATGATACCGGCAATTTATCTCGCTTTAAAGGTGATGCCGGAAACCAAGGGAAAAACACTGGAAGAAATAGAAAAATATTGGTTATCAAAGAATAGTAGGGATGAATAGGTTAAAAGGAAAAGTAGCTATTGTTACCGGTGCCGCAGATGGTATTGGCTTGGCCATTAGCCAGGCTTTTGCCACCGAAGGGGCACTGGTGGTCTTGTGTGATATCAATGTGGACAAATGTGATGAAGAGGCCAAAAGACTCAATGACAATGTGGGAACGGCAAGGAGCTATGCCTGTGATGTGGGCATAACCAAAGATGTGAAAAACGTTGTGGACCGAACATTGGCCGAGTTTGGCAAGATTGACATTTTGGTAAACAATGCTGGAATTGCCTTGAGTGGAAACATTGTTGAAATGCCGGAAGAAGATTGGGATAGGCTCATGAACATCAATCTAAAAAGTGCGTACAGGAGTATCCAAATAGTGCTGCCCCATATGTTGGAAAAACAATCGGGAAACATCATCAACATTTCTTCGATACAGGCCTTTAGAAGTTGGGATAATTGGACGGCCTATGCTGGTGCCAAAGGGGCCATTTGCTCCATGACCAAGCAACTTGCAGGTCAGTTTGGAGCAGAAAACATACGATTCAATAGCATATCCCCAGGAGCTATTTTAACACCTATGAATGAAAAACGGATACAGGAGGAAGGTCGGGAATTTTTGCAAAAGAGCATTGATCAGGCCGCTATGAAACGGTTGGGGAAACCTCAAGAAGTGGCCATGACGGCAGTGTTTTTGGCTTCGGACGAAGCCCCATTCATTACGGGCGAGGATATTAAAGTGGATGGAGGACTGGGTGTCCTCCCAAGATATTTATAATTCAAGGAATACTATGGATCAAGCATTGGAAGGGATTAAAGTACTGGACTTTTCACAATTATTGCAGGGCCCGTTTGCCACACAGATGTTGGGCGATTTGGGCGCTGATGTCATCAAAATTGAGCGCAACGGCAGTGGGGACATTTACCGGGGACTCACCTTTTTTAACCAATGGATTGCAGGTAATGAATCCCCTTGTTTCATGGCCTGGAACCGCAACAAACGGTCTTTGGCCATTGACATCAAATCAAATAAAGGCAAGGAAATCATTTACAAACTGGCCAAGGAAACCGATGTGGTCGTTGAGAACTTTCGCCCAGGGGTAATGGCCAGACTGGGATACGGCTATGAAGACCTCAAAAAAATAAACCCACAGCTCATTTACTGTTCAGCCAGTGGCTGGGGTGACGATGGACCGTACATCACACGACCGGGACAAGATCTGTTGGTACAGAGTGTAAGTGGTGCCATTATGACCAGTGGAAAAAAGAGCGATGGCCCTGTGGCCATTGGTACCGCCTTATGCGACCAGGTAAACGGCCTGAATTCCGTCTACGCCATTTTGGCGGCATTATATTATCGTGAAAAAACGGGAAAAGGTCAGGAAATCAAGACCAACTTATTGTCATCTGCCATTGCTTTTCAAATGCAGGACTATTTTACCATCCAAAATTTGGGGAAACCCTTTGAACGACCAGAATCCAAAATTGGCCATCCCGGTAATCCAGCCCCCTTTGGGATGTACCAAACCAGCGATGGGTATTTGACCATAGCCATGAGTCCCTGGCCCAAACTTGTGGAAGCCTTGGGTGATGCCTCATTGATGCAGTACAATGACTCCCAGGTACTTTTTGATGAAAGGGATACAGTCCATGGTCGTATTGAAGCCATTACGTTGACCAAAACCACGGATGAATGGTTGGAGATTATGTTAGGCCTGGATTTATGGGTGGCCAAGGTAAACGACCAGACCGCTGTGGAGCACGATCCCCAGGTCATTCACAACAATACGTTTATTGAGGTGGAACATCCCAAAGCAGGGAAGGTAAAAGTGACCAATATTCCTTTTACCATGAGCGAGACACCTGGAAAAATAAATCGGCCTTCCCCGCTGATTGGGGAACATGGCGAAGAGATTTTAAAGGAACTGGGGTACGATAGCCAACAAATCGACGCCTTGATCGAGCAAAAGATACTATCAATTGAATCTGTGTAAGTTATGTGGCGATGCTATGTATTAGGAACGGTCCTACTTTTTTTGGGTTGCACAAAAAAGGGTGATATCCCTCCCTATAAAAATGTGGAATTGGATACGGAAACCCGTGTGGCCGATCTTATCTCGCGGATGACCCTGGACGAAAAAATTAGGGAACTGGATATGTATTCCGCCTATGACCTCATCGAAAATGGGAGGCTTTCCCCTGAAAAGGCCACGCAAGCCCTAAAAGGATTGAATGTTGGTTCGATTCGTGATTTTTATCCAGAATCCGCTGAAGCCTCCAACGAACTGCAGCAATACATCATTGAAAACAACCGATTGGGCATTCCTGCATTGATTATTGAAGAAGCCCTACACGGGTATTTGGGAAAAGGAAGCACTTCCTTTCCCGTACCTATAGGTTTGGCCAGTATGTGGGATGTAGGGGCCATGGAAAGCATTGGGAAGGTCATTGGATCTGAGACACGGGCCGTAGGCGTTCACCTTGTACTGGCACCTACACTTGGTTTGGGTAGGGAGCCCCGTTGGGGAAGGGTGCAGGAAACGTATGGGGAGGATGCCTATTTGGCGGCTAGGAACGGAGTGGCCATAATTAAAGGGATGCAGGGGGATGACTTAGGTGATGATGATGCCATTGTTGCGGAACCGAAGCATTTTGGTATCCATAGTATTCCCGAGGGGGGCAAAAATACTGCACCGGTTTACATCGGTGAGCGCGAAGCACGGACCAATTTCCTATACGTTTTTGAAAAAGCCTTTAAAGAGGCTGGAGCGTTGGGGGCCATGGCAGCCTACCACGAGTGGGACGGCGTCCCTGCCGCAGGCGATCCATGGCTTCTAAAAAAAGTATTGCGGGACGAATGGGGCTTTAAAGGCATGGTCATTTCCGATCTGGGTGCAATCGCAAAACAAGAGGTCGTACATAAAACGGCAAAAAATCCAAAAGAAGCCATTGCCAATTCCATCCGGGCAGGATTGGATATGCAGTTTTATGATTACAAACACGATGTTTTTCAGCATAGCATCAGGGAAGCATTGGATGAACATCTTTTGACCATTAAAGATGTGGACAGGGCCGTTTCCAGTGTATTATATGTAAAATTTAAATTGGGGCTTTTTGAAAATCCCTATATCGATACCACATTGAAAGCCGCGCGGTACGGCAGTGAAGCACATCGACAATTGGCATTGGAGGCTGCCCATAAGTCAATCGTTCTACTTCAGAACAAAAACAACATCCTACCCTTTGGCGACGAGATAAAAAAAGTGGCACTGATTGGAGAATTGGCTGGCAAAGCCTTGCTTGGTGGTTATTCGCGAAGGGGCGAAAATGAAAAGACCATCGCTCAGGAATTTGAAAAAACCGACTATGCCATTGATTTTGTGGATGTGGGTGTTCCTGGAGGTATTATGGAAGAAATTGATGAACGGTTTCTTATGACCGAAGACGGGGAAAAGGGCCTTCTGGCGGAATATTTCACCAACACGGACTTTTCCGGAAAACCAGCGTTGACAAGAGTGGAGACCAGATTGGAACAGTACTGGCATAACCTAAGTCCGGCACCGGGAATCCCGAGTGATAATTTCTCCATTCGTTGGAGTGGCTACCTTATTCCCAAACTGGATGGTATTTACGACTTCCAATTATGGGCCGATGACTTGGGTAGGCTCACCATCGACAATCAGGTGTTGATCGACAGCTGGGATCAAAAACATAAGAACTCTTGGTCCAAAACGAGCCTACGGTTAAAAAAAGGAAAAAAGTATCGCATCCAATTGGAGTTGGTGGAATACGATGAATTTGCAGACATTAAAATTCGCTGGAAAATCAATCCAGATGCCAAGAGGGAAACCCTATTCGAAAAAGCGGTCCACTCAGCAAGAAATGCCGATGTGGTTGTATTGGTGCTGGGCGAAAAAGATGATAATGGGGAAGGCCGGGACAAAGTCAACCTCGAACTCAATCCCTATAGCAAAAGATTACTGAGGGAAGTGGCCGCCACGGGAAAACCCATAGTATTGGTCCTTCAAAATGGAAGGCCTTTGGTACTAAAAGAGGAAGTGGGATCCGTAGACGCCATATTGGAAACCTGGTACGCAGGCGAGAAAGGTGCCCAGGGTACCGTGGAGATATTAACCGGTAAAGCAAACCCTTCGGGCAAATTACCGATCTCTTTTCCCAGAGCGAATGGACAACTGCCCATATATTACAATCAAAAAAAGTCGGCAAACGCCACCTATGTGGACGAAAACAATACTCCACTATTCGCTTTTGGACATGGGCTGAGCTATAGCCGTTTTGAATATTCGGATTTGCATATCGAAAAACCGGTGATCACAACCAATGAAAATCAAAAAGTGACCCTAACAATCAAAAATACCTCGGAACGAAAAGGGACCGAGATTGTCCAATTGTATATCACCGATAGTTACAGTTCGGTAAGTACCCCCAGGCTACAGCTTAAAGGATTTAAACCCGTGGAACTTGAGCCTGGGGAAGCCAAAGAAGTTGAATTCACCTTACTCCCAGAAGATTTGAGTCTGTGGAACAGGGATATGGAACGGGTGGTCGAACCTGGTCAGTTCGTGGTGAAGGTAGGAGCTGCATCCAATGATATCCGGTTAAAAGCGGACTTTGAAGTAAAAACTAAATACTAATAATGAAGAAATACTCGAATCCCTTCTTGAATGAAAAAGGCTGGATTATAGGGGCACTGATCACAATGGTTGGGTGTCATAATAATGAAGAGCCGACTACAGCATTGGTACCAAAAGAATACCTGGGGTATGTGGATACCCGTGTTGGTACAGCTGCCAGTATTGCCGATATTACCGTAACCGAAGTGGAAGAACCTATGGGTTATGTTTCCCCAATTGTCGGAAATCCTTCCGCTTTAACACATTGGACACCACAAACGGCAACTTGGACAGAACGAGTGATAACCGTACCTGTTCCTTATTGGTACGATCAGGAAAAAATCCAGGGTTTTCGGGGTACCCGTTATCCCAATGGAGCCGTAGTAGGGGATTGGGGGCCCATGTCCATAATGCCCATGACCGGTGAAGTAATCATTGATGCTGAGGCCCGAGCGTCAAAATTCGATCGTGACAGTGAAGTGGCCAAACCGCACTATTACACCGTGAATTTGAACGATTATGACATCAAGGCCGAACTGACCGCAGCTTCCAAAACGGCATTTTTTCAGTTTACCTTTCCGGAATCCAAATCGTCATCCGTGGTATTTGATGGGGTATATGTTCCCGGCCATTACAAAGTGATTCCAGAACGAAGCGAGATTGAAGGATATACCGTTATTGCCGGTCATTTCAAAAACCATTTTGTCGCCAAGTTCGATAAAAAATTCGAAGCCTATAATGTGAACCTATTGCCGGATGTAGTGGACAGCAAGCTCGTGCCTGATGGATTTAAAGCAGCCTATTACAATAATGATAAATTGGAAGGGGACCCCGACGTATTCGTGAACTACCCCAAATTGAACTACAATTGGTTAAAAGCACCGGCAGAAGGTGTAAAGGACAATTTCTTTTCCGTAGTCTATACCGCTACGTTTATTCCAAGACATACGGGGGAGCATACCTTTGAATTGACCACCAAAGATGGTACCCGAATGTATATAGATGATGAAATGGTCATTGACCAGTGGATGTACAGGGCGACGGGCACGAACATACACAGGATACACCTCGCCAAAGGGCAGCAATATCAAATACGCATAGAATATTATGACGGTTCAAGTACAACGGAGATGCACCTAAGATGTGCAGAACCGGTACCATTGGACCCTGAACTCGGGGCCCAAATGGCCCTAAAGGGAGCGGACGCAAATGGGGTGTACGTGACTTTTGCCACCACAGATCGAGAAAAAGTAAGGATGAAAGTGGGCACTTCGTTGATTGATTTGGCACAGGCCAGGGCCAATATGGAAAAGGAATATCCCCATTTCGATTTTGACAGGGCCGTAGCCGAAGGTACCGATATCTGGGAAGAAGAACTCAATAGGATACAGGTAGAAGGTAGTGAAGAAGATAAATCCATCTTTTACACTGCGTTGACGAAATGTTTTGTGAATCCTCGAAATTTAAATGAGGATGGCAGGTATTTCAGCCCATTTGATTATCAGGTTCATGAAGGAGGGCAAATGTATACCGATTTATCCCTTTGGGATACGTTCCGGTCCTTACACCCTTTGTGGGTCATCATAAAACCACAGGAAACCACTGATGTCATCAACGGCATGCTGAATGCCTATAAAGAAGGGGGCTGGATTCCCAAATGGCCCAACCCGTGGTACCGAAGTATTATGATGGGCACCCATGGCGATGCGGTTATTGCCGATGCCTACGTTAAAGGGATTCGGGGTTTTGATACGGAATTGGCCTTTGAGGCCATGTTAAAAAATGCCACCGAAAAGGGAAATCGAGGATTTTCAGGTCGGGTAGGTATTGAGTATTTTAATGAAATTGGTTATGTCCCCACCGATATTTTTGGATTTTATGGCGAGCCTGTGGCAAGAACCCTGGAGTTTTCGTATGATGATTTCTGTATTGCCCAAATGGCCAAAGCCTTGGGCAAGGATACACATTACGACGACTTTATGGAACGCTCCAAACGATACATCAATGTTTTGGATAAGGAGACGGGCCTGGTACGTGGTAAAAAATTAAATGGGGAGTGGTTGCCCCCGTTTGATAAGAGCATAAGTGTTTGGGCACAGGGAACGGACCATGATACAGAAGTATATTACAGAAACCACACCTTGCTGGTTCCACATGATATTCCAGGTTTATCCGATTTTATGGGTGGTGATGATAAACTAATAGCGTATCTGGATGATTTTTTCGATAAGGATATGTACTATGTGGGGGATGAATTCTCTATGCATGCCCCCTATATGTACAATAGTGTCGGTGCCCCGTGGAAAACCCAAAAAGTAGTGCGTGATATGTTGGCCAAGTATTTCTTCAATGATGTTGGTGGGCTGCCTGGTAACGATGATTGTGGACAAGTGTCCTCATGGTATGTCTTTGGGGCCATGGGCTTTTATCCTGCTCTGCCAGGGACTCCTACCTATGAAATCTGTAGTCCCATATTTGATACGGTTCAGATTAATGTGGGTCAGGGTAAAGTGTTCACCATTATCGCGAACAACAACTCAAAAGGGAATGCATACATTCAATCGGCCACCTTAAATGGGAAACCTTACCATTCAAGTCAATTGCATCACGATGCGATTATTGAAGGAGGCAAATTGATACTGGAAATGGGACCGGAACCCAATAAAAATTGGGGAATCCTGCGCTAAGGTCAAATAGTTTCAAAGTTCTAAATCACCAAATAGAAAGTATGTCCTACAATGATTTAAAAACGGTAATTCGGCTTTTCTTTAAGCACAAATTTGTCTTTTCACTGTGCATTATTGGGTTAAGTGCAGGCTTTGCGGTATTTATTACGGTTTTCATGCACTATCGATTTGAACATAGCTATGATAAAATGCATTCCAAGGCCAACAACATCTATCGCATGCATGCCATTTATGGAACGGATGATGGCTATATCAGCACCTATGCGACTACTGATAATGGGTATGGCCCTTCCCTTAAGGAAGAACTACCGGAAGTTCTTGATTATGTTAGGATGCTTGTCTATCAATCAGAAAGGGTGGTTGGCCATGCCAGGGAAAACGGCTCAGTTTTAAAATACCGTGAGCCCCATATTTTTATGGTGGATTCCACCTTTTTTTCCTTTTTTGATTATCCGTTAAAGGTAGGGGCAAAACATGAGGTGCTGAACAAGCCCAATACCATGGTCATTTCCGAGAGTGCCGCCAAAAAGTATTTTGGAAATGAAAATCCATTGGGAAAAGTATTGACCATATCGACTACCGGTAATCCGTTTGAGTGTGAGATTACCGGTGTTTTTTATGATATCCCCAAGAATTCAAACTTGCAATTCAACTTTTTGGTGTCTATGGAAACCCTGAAACAGGGATGGCCGGATCTGGACAATTCTTGGAACTATGCCATTTCGTACACTTACCTGCACATGGTGGAAAATATCGACATTGAAAAAATGGAAGACCGTATTATGGAGGTGTTCTTTCAAAGAAGCGGTGTTGTTCCCAATGGGGATTTAAGCTTTGATATGGAATTGGTCCATTTCCCTGAAATCCATCTGAATGAACCCCTACAGTGGGAACACGAGAAAAAGGGAAATAGGGCGGAGACCAAATACCTCCTTACCATAACCTTTATTATCATACTTATCTCGTGGTTGAATTATATCAATATAAGCACCTCCTTGGCCACAAAACGAAACACCACCACACGCATAAAATCAATACTGGGAGCGGGAAAATTTCAAATCACTTTTCATTTTGTGGCCGAAGCCTTTTTAGTTAATCTGGTTTCCCTGTGCCTTTCCTTACTTATTGTTCTATTTGCTTCACGACTGATCAACACTTATTTTGGCCATGGAGGTTTGGGCTTCATTTTTAATGATGGACCCATTGTTTGGGTATTGATTGGCATTGTGGTTATTGGTACCTTATTATCTGGAATTGCCTCAACAATTTTCTTTTTTGTGAACAATCCAAACTATTTGTTGAATCCCAATTCAAAAAGTTCCGGTTCAAGATTCAAGCAGGTCATGGTGGTTGCCCAGTTTATAACAGTGGTGGTGCTGTTGATAGGTACCATAATGGTTTACAAACAAGTGAAATTTCTACGTTCACAGGAAGTCGGAATCGATCTAGATCAGACCCTTGTGTTGAAAGCACCAATTGGCAGTGATGCCAGTCCAAAAGGACTCTATCGATTTCGGGAATTACTTGCGGACAATGCATCAATAATCCATGTTTCGGCCGGCAGTGATATTCCCGGTCAATTTATGGATATGGGCTATATGGTGGACAGGGTGGATGTGGATCCCCCAATCCATGAAATAACCGATGGCGGATACATCGATTTCGATTATGTTGAAACACTCGGTCTTGAAATGGTGGCAGGAATTGATTTTGATGGCACATCAAATCCCTTGAACAAGGTACTGATCAATGAAGAAATGGCAAGGCTTTTAAATTTTGAAAGCCCCGATGATGCGGTTGGAAAACACATCCAGTTACCGGAACTTTATCAGAAGGAAAAGGTAACCGTAATTGGGGTTTTAAAGAATTATAGACAGCAATCCCCTACCCACAATTTTAAACCCGTTTTCTTCTATTGTACAAAAACCGATTGGGGACGGTACAATTACTTCGTTGTTCGTTATCATGGCAAAACTGAAGAAGTAGTTACTTATTTGAATGATAAATGGATAGAGGCCTATCCCACCAGTTCCTTTGATCATTATTTCCTCAATGATCATTATGGGCAACAATACAATGGCAATGTGCGTTTTGGGAAACTTTTCACCACCCTTTGCATCTTAGCGGTTTTAATTGCGGTATTGGGCTTACTGGGACTATCAATACATGCTTCCCAACAGCGTATTAAAGAAATAGGGGTTAGAAAGGTCAATGGCGCCAAGGTAAGTGAGGTACTGGTCTTATTGAATAAGGATTTTGCAAAATGGATGGTCTCCGCTGTTTTGGTCGGAAGTGTCTTGGCCTATTTTTTAGTTCAGAGTTGGCTTGAAAATTTTGCATTGCAAACAGACATCAGTTGGTGGGTTTTTATGCTGGCAGGGATACTCACCTTGGTCATAGGATTGGTAACCGTAAGTTGGCAGAGTTGGAAAGCTGCAAGGGTAAATCCTGTAATGGCATTACGACATGAATGATATCCATTGTAATGCTAAAATCCCATGTTGGGGTTTCCCAGGATTTCAATGGCTAAAAAAAGGTATTGATTCTTAAAATAGGACCTGAATGAAAAAATGAAGGTTGAAAAGAAGAATGGAATACAGAACATCAATATAACAAGGAATACGAATGAAAAAAGTAGTGACCTTCGGGGAAATCATGTTACGATTGGCACCCCCTGGATTTATGCGGTTTTCCCAAACCACAAGTTTTGATGTGGTTTATGGCGGCGGGGAATCCAATGTGGCCGTTTCCCTGGCAAATTATGGCGTCCCTGTGGATTTTGTGACCCGCTTGCCCAATAACGATATCGGTCAATGTGCCTTAATGGAAATGCGCAAAAGAGGGGTTGGCACCGATAATATCATCTTTGGCGGCGACCGTCTTGGTATTTATTTTCTGGAAACTGGAGCCGTTTCACGGGGCAGTAAAGTGGTGTATGATAGGGCGCACTCCGCCATGGCGGAAATACGGCCGAGTATGATCGATTGGGACCGTGTTTTTAACGGGGCGGGGTAGTTTCATTGGACGGGCATTACCCCAGCTATTTCACAGGGTGCTGCAGATGCCTGTTTGGAAGCGGTAAAAGTGGCCAGCGAAAAAGGGATGACCATTTCAACGGATCTGAACTATCGGGCCAAATTATGGAAGTATGGTGGGGATCGCGAGGCTATAATGACCCAGTTGACCTCGTATTGCGATATCATCTTGGGAAACGAAGAAGATGCCGAAAAACATTTCGATATCAAACCGGAAGGATTGGATATCACCACCCAGGGAGACCAGGTAAAGGCGGAAGCCTTTTTATCGGTCTGCCAACAGCTAACGAAGAAGTTTCCAAAGGCTAAAAAGGTGATTACTACCTTAAGGGGATCCATTTCGGCATCGCACAATACCTGGGCGGGTGTTCTTTATGCCGATGGACAACTGTACCAATCCCCACAATACCAAATTACCCATATCGTTGATCGTGTTGGCGGAGGCGATTCCTTTATGGGTGGACTGATCTATGGGCTGCTGCAATATCCTGGGGACGACCAAAAAGCATTGGACTTTGCCGTAGCCGCATCTTGCCTTAAACATACCATAAAGGGGGATGCCAATCTCGTTAGCGTGGACGAAGTGGAAAAACTACTGGGAGGGGATGCCTCGGGCAGAGTTGTCCGATAAATCCCTTACCTACAACTAAGAACAATAAGCTATCCAAAACCATACCTATGGCGAACTATTCAAGATTACAGGTCATAAACACCATGCGAGCAACGGGAATGGTGCCCCTATTCTATCACCCAGACCTTGAACTCGGAAAGAAAGTACTCAAGGCCTGTTATGACGGAGGGTCCCGACTAATGGAATTCACCGCACGCGGTGACTTTTCCTTTGAGGTATTTTCGGGACTGAACAAGTATGCCATGGCCCAACTACCCGGAATGATTATGGGCGTGGGGTCCATTACCGATGCTGGAGCAGCATCCTTGTTTCTACAAATGGGGGCCAATTTTGTAGTGACCCCATCATTTAGGGAAGATATTGCCCGTATTTGCAATAGAAGAAAGGTACTGTGGTCTCCCGGATGCGGATCATTGACCGAAATTAACAAGGCCGAAGAGTTGGGGTGTGAAATCGTTAAACTCTTTCCCGGCTCCACCTATGGTCCCGGTTTTGTAAAGGCGATTAGAGGCCCACAACCCTGGACGAGTATTATGCCCACTGGCGGAGTAAGTACGGAAGAACACAATTTAAAGGCCTGGTTTGATGCCGGGGTAACTTGCGTGGGTATGGGGTCTAAACTAATTTCCAACACCCTATTGGAAAAAGAGGACTTTAAAGGTCTGGAAAACCTGGTACGGACCACACTTGAAACCATTGCCAAGATACGAAGCTAGGCATCGATAAAGTTGCGCCTTCGCATTTGCTGGAAAAAAGAAGCGCTTCATTCCCCCTTATGTTGGCCCGTGGCAGCAATTGAAGCAGTGAAAAAGAGATGTGGTGGTAGCTAAACCAATAACAGGGCATGGAAAGTCCAAAAAAACAATTTTATGATGTTGTGGAACTATGGAAAAATGGAATCAAAGGGCATACAAAAGGGATAATTTAACGGAAGGCGGTATCTTTATTCGCCCATCATTTTTTATTCGTAACACTGGAACCTTAAAGGAAAAACTATGATCATTGGAGCTGATATTGGTGGAAGCCACATTACCTGTGCCTTGGTTGATTTGGAATCCAAAAAAATTGTTCCCGAATCCCTTACCTCCATAAAAGTGGACAGTAAAGCCCCTAAGGAGATGATCCTTGGCAAGTGGGCAGAGGCCTTGAATGCAGCCATTGCCACTCAAAAGGATTCGGTTGACGAGGTTTCCATAGGATTTGCAATGCCGGGACCCTTTGATTACCAAACAGGAACCGCAAAATTCACCGGAAACAACGAAAAATTCCAAAGCCTTTATAACGTATCCATAACCAACGAATTGCCTTTTTATATCACGACCAAAAAATGTGGGTTCCGTTTTCTAAATGACGCTGCTGCATTTGGTGCAGGTTTGGCCACGCTTGCAGGAATTGACTCTTTCGATCGCTCATTGATATTGACGTTCGGGACCGGTCTAGGGGCAAGTTTTTTAAAAAGGGGCGTTCCCTGTTTAAAAGGGGATACCATTCCCAAGGATGGATGTCTTTGGGACAAGTCTTTTAAGTCCGGTATTGGGGATGCGTATTTTTCCACACGATGGTTTGTTAGCAGGTATGAAGAACTGACCAATGAAAAAGTAAATGGCGTAAAAGAGATAGTTCAGAAAAATGGCGATGCCTTGGAGCTGATCTTTACGGAGTTTTCCCAAAACCTAGCCGATTTTTTAAAACCCTATATCACCAAATTTCGACCTCAGGTTATTGTTATGGGGGGAAACATCTCCAAAGCAGGCGATTTTTTTCTCCCCAAATGTTCAAAATTATTTGAACAGCTCGGTTTGGATGTGGACATTAAGGTTTCGGAAATTGGCGAGGAAGCCGCAGTATTGGGAAGTGCCCAATTGTTTGATAGTGCTTTCTGGAATCAACTGAATGCCTATCAATTGTAAACGAACCATTCCCTGTTTTTGGACCTAGGTCAACTTAATGCCCATAAAGATGGGATTTGCGGCACTTTTGGAATACCTTTAAAGTAACGCAGAGAAGCATGACCCTTACCCTAATTATCCTATTGTGCGCAGTGGGCCTACTTAATGGTTTTTACTCAGGACTCATGGGGACGGGTGGAAACATCATTTTAATTCCGGCCTTGGATTTGGTTCTTGTTCCCTTTGGTTTTGAGGGACAGGAATTGGTAAAATACATTATCGCCCATTCCCTGTTCATTACGGTTTTCAATGGCTTTGCCGTTGTCTTGAAACATTATAGAATACGGAACCTATACCCAAAGAGGATTCTTTATGTGGGGATTCCCGCTGCCGTAACGGCATTTTTTGTTTCGGAATGGATCAAGACCTCCACCTGGTATGCAAAAACCTATTTTGATATCCTCTTTCTTATCTTGGTGCTAACGGTCTGTGTTCAATTTCTTTTTTTTAGGCCAAAAACCGAAACTACAATCCTCCAACAGAAAATACAGGATAGTAAATGGTCCTACCCCATCCTTGGGAGTTTTACCGGGACAATCTCTGCACTTTCAGGTTTTGGAGGTGGAATTGTTTTGATTCCAGCATTGATCGACATTTTTGGAATACCCTTTAAAAAAACCGTTTCCATTTCAATTGGAGTAGTAATGCTACTGGCTTTGTCCGTGAGTTTGAGCTACCTCAACATTACTTCGGAACAAATCATCCCTAAGCGACTCCCCATGCAATTCGGATATATTTCCCTAGGCCTGGTCCTCCCAATACTTTTGGGGATTTTCGTTTCGGCACCTTGGGGAGTTAAACTGGGACAGCGAATGTCCCCAAAATGGCTGCGATTGACTTTTGGCCTGGTTATGGTCCTGTTATTGATCAAAACCCTTCTTGGCTTTTTCTAAAAACCACATTTCCCAGAACCAGTATATCCATATCCGTTTGTCTAAAGCATTGTATGGCATCCGTTGGGCTGCATACAATAGGTTCATCCTTTACATTGAAACTGGTGTTGATCAATATTCCATATCCCGTTTTATCCTTAAAGGCTTTCAACAGCCTCCAATACCTGGGGTTGGAGTTCTTGTTTACCGTTTGTATTCTAGCCGAAAAATCAACATGGGTAACCGATGGAATATCCGAGCGTATCTGGGAAAGTCGTTCTTTTAGACCGGTCGCTGTTTTTTCAATTGATGTCAATCGGTTTGATTTCACTTTTTGAACAAAAAGCATATATGGTGAACTTTCACTAAGCTCGAAGTATTCTTGGGCATTCTCTTCCAAAACACTAGGGGCAAAAGGCCTAAAACTCTCTCGAAACTTGATTTTTCTATTGATTTTTTCCTGCATTTCGGGATTTCGTGGATCGGCCAAGATACTTCGATTTCCCAATGCCCTTGGACCAAATTCCATTCTTCCTTGAAACCAGCCAACAATTTTACCCGCTGAAATAGCCTTGGCAGTCAGCTCCAAAAGCGCATCTTCGTTGTCAATTTGTTGTGGATTCAGATCAATGTTCTTCCTGGCAATATGTAAGATATGTTGTTCTGGGTACAACGGACCAAGATATGCACCACTCATCATGTCCGGATACAAAACCTTTCGTTCCTTATCCATGGCAATATGCCAAACGGCCAAGGCAGCTCCAAGTGCACCTCCGGTATCTCCTGCCGCAGGTTGAATCCACAAGTTTTCAATATTTGCGTTTCGCAACATTTTTCCGTTGTTCACGGAATTTAAGGCAACCCCGCCAGCCATTACCAAATTACGGCAGCCGGTCAAACCAACGGCCGTATTTGCCAATTTACACATGCAATCCTCCAATACCCGTTGGGCAGCCAAAGCTAGATTTGCATGTTTTTGCGTAAGTTTTCCCTCAGCTTTCCTGCGGGGAAGATTAAAAAGGCCCTCCCAATTTTTATCATTTGTCATCGTCAGATGAACTGCAAAATCAAAGTAGTCCATATTGAGCAGCACCGAACCATCTGGCCGAATATCCACAACATGATCCACTATCTTTTGAGCATATTCCATAGTCTCATTTGCTTCAGGATTGCCGTAGGCAGCGAGTCCCATCATTTTGTATTCCCCACTATTGACCCTAAAACCCAAAAAATAAGTGAAGGCAGAATACAGTAGCCCCAAAGAATGTGGAAAGTGTTGTTCCCGTAATATTTTGATGCCATTCCCTTGACCCATACCAATGGCCATCGTATCCCATTCACCTACGCCATCTACGGTCAATATGGTCGCTTTTTCGAAAGGGCTGGGATAAAAGGCACTGGCAGCATGCGAAAGATGATGTTCCGGAAAATGGATGGGAACGTTTTGAAAACCCATTTTTTTGCAGTACTCCTTAATTTTTTTCCTAACAAACAGCTTGTCCTTTAACCATAAGGGCATGGCTTTTAAAAAACTCCCAAGGCCTTTGGGCGGAAAGGCGTGATAGGTTTCCAGCAACCGCTCAAATTTTAATAAGGGTTTTTCATAAAAGGCAATGGCACTCAACTCTCCGGGCAAAACGTTGGCTTCTTGAAGTACATATTTCATGGCATTTTCAGGAAAGGAAGCATCTCCTTTCACCCGTGTGAAACGCTCTTCTTGAACAGCGGCCACAATTTTTCCATCGACCAGCAAAGCCGCTGCGCTGTCATGAAAAAAAGCGGAGAACCCCAGTATTACCTTTGCCATTAAAATGTGTTTTTTAGATCATTGGGCCCATAGCGGTGTTCCCGGATGGAAAGAACGGACGCATTGGACTTTTTGAACTGCTTAAGTTTTAGCTCATCCCTACCCAATAGCTTACGAAGAAAACCCATGGGAACAATCAACAAAAAAAAAGTGACCGTAAGCAATATCTTGGTTGAAACCAAACCCAATACCTTAGCGAGGCCAAACCATAAAAAAGCCATAGGTTGAAAGGTCCTCGGGAAAATAAGGGCCAACACCAGAGCGGATACTGAAATCCATACCCAATACAATCTTTGGGGAAAGAAAAGGAAGATTACCAAACAGGCCAATGTGGTCAATATACCCACCTCTAAGCATTGCTTTACAGAAATCTTCACCTATAACACTTTTAATTCCTTCCGAAATAGCTGAAAAAAGGTCTTTTTACACCTATTTTGTGTTTTTTGTTTGCGTACCTCGGCTACCCAATTCAAAAACGCCTTCAATTTTTACTTCATCCCAAATAGGCCCAATGGGTTTTAGAACAAAGAGTATATAAAGGGCGCTAGAGCAGAACTGGCCGTTACGACCACAATAATACTTATGAAAAGTAACACCAACAGTACCGGAATCAACCAATACCTTTTTCTGGTTCTTAGAAACAATCCAAACTCTTTTAAGGTTTCCATATCAATTAATGTTTTCCAACAACAGCAAAGCTTTGCCGTTGTCCGGATCTTTATCCAATATATTCTTTAGTACCTCAACTGCTTTTGTTCGCTTTCGAAGCAAAATATAACTTTCAGCCAAGGCAACACTATCCGTGGCCCCATCCTTAACAATACGTTTGACCGCTCCATAAATTCCACGCAATTGGTTATCGCCATTTGATTTTTCCATGGCGTATTCCAAATAAGGTAAAGAAGCTTTATAAGCCTCTGCTTCAACTAAAGTTACAGCAATTTTTTTACTGTTTTCCCTAGATGGGTCCAGCTCAAGGGCCTTCTTAAAATGATGGGCTGCTTTTTCCATTTTCTTAAGCCTAAGGGCTAAAAGGGCACTTTCAATTCGAAATCGCGCTTCATGGGGATATTCCAATGTAAGTCCCTCAGCAACCTTTAGGCCCATTTCAACTTTTCCTTCCCTTTGATAATGCCCATAAAGTGTTTGCATGGCTTCATCCCAACCGATCAAGTTCACGGCCCATTTACCTCCCAATCTTTCGGCAACACTTAAGGAATCCTTGCGTATTTCGGGCATAGGTTCGTAAAAAGGCCATCCTTCCTTCAACTGTAAAATCTCGTACATCCCAGCAGCTTCATCAACCTTGGTTATGGGCATTTGTTGTTTCAAAGCTGACCACGACAGTACAGGTCCGTGTGCTGTACCCAACAAGTCTGAATCCAGGATCACCTCGTAAAAAGAATGGGCCAAAAGGGAATACCCTTCCAAATTGGGATGTACATGTTCCCATAAAAAAGAGTTTCCAATAATCCCGTCATCCGATAAGGACTCAAATTTGGACTTGGTGTCCACCAAAAAAATATGGGAATATGTCCTTGAAAGTTCTTTTATTCCGTCATTTATTGCCTTTGGGGCCCTAAAACGGAGTTGATCGTATTCTTTGGCCAAAACAAAATTGTTCTTTGCCCCTACTAAATCTCCCTTTCCAAGTGCTTGATTCGCGAGATCAAAATAATGGTCCGCTGAAGTTTTAGGATTTTCATCAATGCCCACAAAGGGTTTTAACCCTTTTTCATTGCTTACCAATGTGGACACAAAAACTGGAATACCCCAATTTTGAGTGTGTTCGGCGATTTTTTCAAAGTTGTAATTAAATTGTTGTATGCCCTGTTGGTATTTTTTGGAACCATAGGGAATTTTACGGTCTGCTACCATTTTTTCCATCAGGGTAGTTCTTTTTTCCCTATCCGGACCCGAAATGTGTACTACTGCAGCTATACCTGACTCAACCAATTGAACCAGACGCAAACTTTTCATTTGCAATGCCATATTGACCCATCGTGGATTTCTTATCATCGAATTGGAAGCCCCTACACCCAATGCGCCATAATACTCGTTATGGCCTGCATAAATCAAGAGCGCATCGGGCTCGTAATCCACCAACTGTTTGGTAAAGTCCAAAAGGGTATAGGAATTGACCGCCGTTAATGAGAGGTTTATTATTTCAATTTTTTTATCCGGGAAAGTAGTGTTCAGGGCATATTGCAGCCATCTGTGGAAAGAACCGTTCTTTTTATAAGGATACCCAACTGCCGTAGAAGCTCCCAATACAAAAACACGAAACCTATCCGAGTCCTTGTTTTTTTGTAACCACTCCTGAAATCCTACTGTCGCATTTTCACCATCCCCAAAATACTTCTTTGCAATTTTGGGGTTCATTTGTACCAATAAAGTATCATTTTCCACGGGAATGAAAAGAGGATAATCGCTCCCATAACCCGATATTCGAAGTATCACTTCCATCAAAACAAAAAAGACGAAGACCAACAACAAAGTGGCAGCTTTAAACATGCGGGTTTTCCGCTTATCCATTACTGTGGTCCTATTTTTTTTCCTATTCATGTCAATTTATTCGTACTCCAATAAAGATTGCTGGGAATATATGGATATCGAAGTTTCATTCCATGATATTTCATTCATTGGTTTTGCGTACAATTGCATTGGTCCGTATCATCTATTTGAAGGTTAATTCAACATAAACCGGAAAATGGTCCGAAGGATAAAGCCCCTCCTTTGATTCGTTTACAATGCTACTTTTGAGGATTTTAAATCCTGAGGGATCAAAAAAGATGTAATCAATTCTTCTAGTAACGTCCTTTTGCATTTCAAACCCATTAAACGTACCTCTTGGTCCATGGGAATTTGTACCAGCTGCCTGGTGCGAATCTTCCAGTTTTCCTGAAATTAATTGAATCCCAGGGGTATCTGGTTCCAGATTAAAATCACCCATCAGGATTACTGGTAATCGGGAACGGTTTAGGTCCTTTATTTTGGACAGTATTAATCTGGAACTTTCCAATCGGGCCACTTCGCCGACATGGTCAAAATGGGTATTGAACACAAAAAATTGATTCCCATCACCCCTATTTTCAAAAAGGCCATACGTACAGATCCTTTTAATAGCAGCGTCCCACCCTTTGGAAGGTTTATTCGGGGTTTCCGATAACCAAAAAGTACCGTTATCCAATAATTTTAGTTTTCCCCCATTAAAAAATATAGCGGTGTATTCTCCAGCTTTCTTACCGTCATCCCGACCTACACCAAAGTGGGTGTATCCATCCAGATTATTTTTCAAATAATCCACTTGATGTTTTAAACCCTCTTGAATGCCGAAAACATCCGGACGATAGGTATTCAACTGCGATACCATAAAATCCTTTCTCTTATCCCAACCATTTACCCCATCCGAAGGATTATCATATCTAATGTTATAGGTCAGGACGTTAAGTTGTTGGCCAAAAGAAAGGGAGGTCAAGGCCATGGTCAGCACAATTATGATTTTCTTCTTTTTCATTGCATCGGTGTCCCCCTCAATTTTTTAAATGTTTCGAAGGCTTTCTCTACCTTTTCCTTTGGAGCTTGTCCAAATTCCTTTTCGGTGACCTTATACAGCCTTTGTACGGAATCCAGTCTGACCTTCATGGTCTTAATGATATCCTGATATGCGGCATCGTCCATTTTATTGTCCAATTCCTTAGGGTCTTCCCTAAGGTCGTAGAACTCCCAACTATCGATATCGTCATAGAAATGTATCAATTTATATCGTTTTGTGCGCACTCCGTAATGCTTTTTTACCATATGAAATGCGGGATAGTCATAATAGTGGTAATAAATGATGTCCCTAAAATCCTCCTCTTCCATAGTATTGGTCAACAAAGGGACCAAGGACGCTCCCTGCATCCCCGAGCTGTATTCCCCACCCCCCACAAAATCCAATAGGGTCTGGGCAAAATCCAGATTTTGAACCATGGCATCCACTTGTTTCCCTTTTTCAATGACACCGGGATACTGTATCAAAAGGGGTGTCCTGAACGATTCTTCGTACATAAAACGCTTGTCAAACCAACCTTTTTCCCCCAAATAAAAACCCTGATCGGACGTGTAAACAACAATGGTGTTTTCATCCAAACCGGATGCTTCCAAATAATCCAAAACCTTTCCAACACCTTCATCCACGGAGGCTACGGTAGCCAAATAGTCCTGAAGATAGCGTTGGCCTTTCCAGAGTGCCAATTCCTTTCCGCTAAGTTTTGCTTTATGAAAGGCCTCATTTTTAGGCTGATAGGCCGCATTCCATTGTGCGCGCTGTTGTTCGGTCATTCGTCCAAAATCGGACGGCCAGGGATTATTGGCCAGTTCCAAACTACCTGCAGCTCTGGTCAATTTTAAATCATGCCCTTCATACATGTCCTTATATATGGTTTGCTGTTGTTCCCCAGCCGCTTGCTGATGGTCGTGTTCCGCAAAATAGGTCTCCGGAATGGGAATGTCAATGCTATCATATTTATTGGCATGGCGGAGTGCCGGCATCCAATTTCTATGGGGGGCCTTATGTTGTACCATCAAAAGAAAGGGAGTACTGTCCCTTTTTTCCTTTAGCCAGGAAAGCGCCTTATCCGTAATTAAATCGTTCGTGTAACCCGCTACCCTAATGGAATCGCCATTGTCAATAAAATCAGGATTGTAGTAATTCCCTTGATCTTGTAAAATGTTCCAATAGTCAAACCCCTGAGGCCAGTCATGCAGGTGCCACTTACCCACAATGGCGGTTTGGTACCCCATCATTTTAAGGTACTTTGGCAAGGTGGGCTGGGAACCATCAAACCGTTCGCCATTTTGCCGAAACCCGTTAATATGACTGTGCTTACCAGTAAGTATTACCGCCCTGCTAGGGCCACAAATGGAATTTGTAACGTAGGCCCTATTGAACTTTGCCCCGTTCTGCGCAATACGATCAATATTGGGTGTAGGTGCAATTTTCCCAATTTCGTGACCATAGGCACTGATGGCTTGATAAGCATGGTCATCGGACATAATAAAAACAATGTTCGGGCTTTTCCCCTTCGGCCGCTTAACAGTTTCTTTCTCTTTGCAGGCCAAAAAACCCAACAAAACCAAAAATGGCAACAGTTTGATTTTTATGCCCGGCCCTTTCATTCCAAACGAATTTTTGATTGTGTAAAAACCCCGTCAAGGATTACCTCCTTAATAAATTCGGATACCTCATCTGTTCGTGCATAAGCCAGGTTGGCCCAATCATGATTTCCCTTTGGGTCATACATCAAGGTATAGGACATATCCAATTGCGTTAGTCTTTCAGCTATGGCCTGGGATCCCCCCAAAATCAAATACCCCTCCGATCTTGGATCACAATAATGGTGGGGTGCGGCCCCATAGGGCACCAATCCATCCATTTCCCCGTGGTACAACAAGGTAGGGACTGCAGTCTCTTGGGCAATGTAATCGATATGTAACACCGCTCCTGCAAAAGAAACAACCCCGGCAAATCTTTTTTTGGGGAAGGATATCCCCTTAAAATCGTGGTGATATTGCATAAAAACAGTATTCAAAACCGCCTCAGCGCCGGCACTACTCCCTACAAGGACCACCTTTTCCGAATCTATGCCCAGTTCATCCCCTCTTTCGTCCAAAAAGTTGATGGCCCGGGCCACATCCTGGGTAGCCTGCTTAAAGGTCTCCACCTTTTCAACGGAAGGGCAATCACACCCAAAGCCCTTTCCCTTTCGAACCAATCGATAACTTATTGAGGCCACTGCATACCCTTTATGCGCCATTTTCTTACAAAACTTACGCTCCAAGGGATTGTCCCTTTTACCAGATGCAAAACCACCTCCATGGACCAGCAACAGCAAAGGCCTTTTTTGAACGGTATCGTTCTTTGGGGAATAGAAATCCAATTGCAAGGTATCGGCATAGGTCAACGTTTTTATCCCAATAGTGGAAAACAACGAATCTTTGTAACGCTCCTGACCCTGCAACAGCGTATGGAACAATAAAATCATCAAAAAAACTGCCCTAACAAAATACTTTTCCACCATACCCACTTATTTTAGTATAAAGGAACTGGAGAGTTCCGCATTTGAATCCGTACCTACATAGATAACAAATTCCCCTGGTTCTGCTATGAATTCCAGGTTACCATTGTAAAACTTCAAATCATCCGAAGATACTGTTAACGTTACCTCTTTACGTTCCCCTTTTTTTAACATTACTTTCTTGAATCCTTTGAGTTGGCGTTTTGGTGGGGTTATGCTTCTTACCACATCACTCAAATAGAGCTGTACGACTTCCTCACCATCGTAATCCCCCGTATTCTCAACGGTCACAGTTGCGTTGACACTTTGATTGCCACTAATTTCCGTTTTGTCCAATCTTAAATTGGAGTATGCAAAAGTGGTATAGCTCAGTCCATATCCAAAGGGCAGTAGCGGCGTATTGGGAACATCAAGATAATTTGTTTTGAATTTCTCGTACTTTCCTTCCGGGTTTGGTCTTCCTGTATTTTTAACGCTATGATAGATAGGTATTTGACCCACATTTCTTGGCCAGGTGGCAGACAATTTTCCAGATGGGTTGTAATTGCCGAAAACCACATCCCCAATGGCATTTCCAGCTTCAACTCCGGGATGCCAAACCTGCAATATGGCAACAGGCATGTTGTACTCTTCGGGAATGCTAAGTGGCCGACCGCTCATCAATACCAAAGCAACGGGCTTACCCGTGGCCACCAAGGCTCGAATCAACTTCTTTTGACTTTTTGGAATGGAAATATCCGTACGACTGGCCGATTCACCGCTCATCTCGGTAGCTTCGCCCACAACGGCCACAACTACATCTGCGGAATTTGCCACATCCACCGCTTCCTTGATCATGGCCTCCGGTGAGCGTTTATCAATTACTACCCTGGGCCCAAAGACGTTAACTTTTTTTGCCAACGCTTTATCATCGGTGATATTGGCACCCTTTGCATAGGCAATGGTTGCCGTTGGGGCCACCTTTTTAAATCCTTCAATAACCGTTACTGCCAAATCTGGATTTCCAGTGGGTGCCCAGGTTCCCAACATATTATTACGGCTGTCCGCCAAAGGTCCCACCAACGCAATTTTGGCATTTTTCCTTAGGGGAAGAATAGCTTTGTGATTTTTAAGCAATACGAAGGAGCGCGCTGCGACTTCTCTGGCAAATTGTCGATTTTTTGGAGTGAGAATATCTTTTTTGGGTCTACTACTATCCAAATAATGATAAGGGTCATCAAAAAGTCCCAGCGTATATTTTGCCTCCAGGATCCTTGTACAGGCCCGATTTATTTCCTCTTCCGTCACCTTACCTTCCGCTATGGATTTTTTGAGTGTGGTCAAAAAACCCTCGCCTACCATATCCATATCCAGGCCGGCCTTTAAGGATAGTGCCGATACGTCCTGAAGATTTCCAAGGCCGTGGAACATCATTTCATTCAAAGAAGTATAATCGGAAACCACAAATCCATTAAATCCCCATCGATTACGCAACAAATCGGTCAATAGCCATCGGTTCCCGGTCGCCGGTATTCCATCAACATCATTAAAGGAAGTCATTACGGATGCCACGCCGGCGTCCACGGCCGCCTTGTACGGAGGCAAGTATTGGTTGAACATTTTGATTTTGCCCATATCCACTGTATGATAATCACGTCCTGCCTGTGAAGCGCCATACAAGGCAAAATGTTTTACACAGGAAAGCATAGTATTTGGGTGGGATAGGTCGGTTCCTTGATACCCTTGAACCATGGCCCTTGCGATGGCGGAACCCAGGTAAGGGTCCTCCCCTGCCCCTTCGGCAATACGACCCCATCTCGGGTCCCTGGCAATATCCACCATGGGGGAAAAATTCCAATTGATACCGTCGGCAGTTGCCTCAATTGCTGCAAGTCGGGCCGTTTTTTCTATCAACTCCATATCCCAACTACAAGAAAGTCCCAAGGGAATTGGAAAAGTGGTCTTGTATCCATGAATGACATCGGAACCAATTAACAACGGGATTTTTAACCGGGTATCTTTGACGGCAATTTTTTGGGCAATTCTCACTTTGTCCGGGCCGGACACCCCAAAAAGACCTCCAACCTGACCCGATTTTATCTTGTTCTCCACGTCTTTGCTAACAACCGCACCTGTTGCTACCCCTCCGCCAGGGGTGAGCAGGTTCAATTGCCCTATTTTTTCATCCAAAGTCATTTTGTCCAAAAGCTCTTGGACTTCGGGAATGGAACTCCTTTCCTGTGCACAAAGTTGAATGAAGGTGTAAAACAAAAAAACAATTAGACATTGTTTATGTAAAGTCATTTTCAAATATTTTGTGATAAAAGCCCTTTCAGGGTATTCCGCTTTTGGTTGGAGCATTGTCTTCCCGTTCATAAAAAAGAATTGCCGACTACTTGATCAAGTTAGTCCTATGGTTCATAGGAAAATCCTAATTTGGTCAGTCCGCGCTGGACATCCCCATTTTTCATAAACCATTTCCAGAGCAGCCCTGTCCTATAATTTTCAACCATAACGGGAATAGGGCCTTGATCAATTGCCAAATATCTGGGCAAATACCAATCGTGCTCAAAACTAAAGGCATCGTAAGGACCATATTTTCCAATAAGACTATCTTGTTCTTCATACATAAATCGTAAAAAGGCAAGACTCTCTTTAGGGGTATACGGCATTGATGCCAATGCTGCGGTAGGTGAAATAACCCCTAAGTCTTGATCAGGTCTATGCCCTGCATAGCCTTTCATGGAATAGCTTGAGGTCAAGCCCCAACACTTTCCCGAATAGCCTTCGTAATTGTTTGGATTCGCAACACAGTGTCTATAATGAATTTGTGCATGATGGGTATTGAGCTTCCAATAGTCCCCGTATTCATCCTTAAGTCCTTTGGGGGGTAGTCCCATATGGGAATAATGTGCCCAAAAAAGCGGTCCAACCGGTGATGTGTTGCCTGGATAATGGTCCAGTTCCGTATCCAGATCATAATATATAACGCCATTGGAAATATCCCCATTCCTTGCCCAACCCACATCATACGCCTTTTTTGAAATTGGATGTGTAGGCGAAGAAGCGGCCAATACATACATAATCAGGGTTTCATTGTAACCCCTTACAAAGAAGTCCATATCCCAACCAAAGTTTGGGGACCAATGCCAATAGAGACCATCCTGTCCATTTTGTGTATACCAATCCCATTCCACTTCTTCCCATAGCTGTTGGATATTGCGTGCAAGTTGTTTTTCACGCTCAGAACCCGCTTCAAAATATTCCTTTATGGTTAGCAAGCCTTGTACAAGGAAAGCCGTCTCCACCAAATCACCCCCATCATCTTTGGGACTAAAGGGTTGCGTTTTTCCTGTGGGACCATGAAGCCAATGGGGCCAGGCACCGTGAAAACGATCCGCTTTAGCGAGGTAGTCCACTACCCTTTCATAACGTTCAAGGGCCTCTTCACGGGAAATAAACCCACGTTCAATACCCACCAGAATGGCCATTAGACCAAAACCTGAGCCTCCGGTAGTTACCACATCCCGGTCATTGGAAGGATATATACCATCCATATGGATCCTTTCCCGAGCCATACCTGAAATGGGTTCCGCCCCTTCCCAGAAATAATTAAAGGTCTCTTTTTGGACCAAATCCATGAGTTCTTCATCGGATAGGGAAGTCACTGTGGTATCATCCAATGAAATTACCTCTTCTTTTTCCAAAGTTTTAGGGCCATTGCACCCTGCTACCAAAGATGCAATGACCACTACAAAAACTAAACTTAAACTAAACTCAAATACTACTCTCATGTTTCATTCAGTTGCTACCTACCATCCGGGGTTTTGTCGCATTTCCGGTGTTTGTATCAACTGATCATTTGGGATGGGATATAATTCATGTTTGCCCACTTCAAAAGGGAAACCAAGGGCATTCATTACCTCTGCCGCCCTACCTTGGCGCAACAGATCATACCACCTATCATGCTCCATAGCCAATTCCAATCTACGTTCTTTCCAAATGGCCAATCTAAGTTCATTCTGGTTGGTTGCGGTTACATCCGGCAGGCTAACCCTGCTACGTACTCGGTTCAATGGAACTAGGGCTTCACTGGATTGCCCCAGCTCGTTTAACGCTTCGGCCCGTATCAACAGAATCTCGGCAAATCGAAGTATACGGATATTTTTGTCCCCATCCCCTTGACCGGCATTTAGACTGGAGTAGGCCTTCTCGTTATACCGTGGATTTTCCACTCCCGGGTTGATTACCCTTCCATCAAATAATGTCTCTCCCCTAAAAATAATGGTAGCATCCCTGCGAATGGCATCATTTTCAGACTCAAAGGCATTCAGCAAATCCTCTGATGGTGTGTTGAAGCCCCAACCAAATCCATCCGGTCCCCGAGCGCCTTGTGTAGAGGAATACTGTTGTATTCCATGGGCTATGATTTCTCCACGTCCTTGCAATTCAAAAATGGATTCGATACCATTTTCAGTAGTCGCCCTCCATACGGTGGCATAATCCGGTTCCAGATCGTATTCCCCTGAATTCATTACGGTATTTGCCATATCCGCAGCATCTTGCCATCTTTCCTGGTACAAATATACTTTTGCCAAAAGTGCCTGTGCCGCCCCTCTGGTAGCCCTACCTAAATCCTGTGGGGGATATTCACTCTTTTCTGGAAGCGCAGCAATGGCTTCCATTAAATCCTGTTCTATGAACGCATATACTTCGGAAGTGGGTACGCGCTCTATAAGATCTACATCCTGCAGGGGCAAATCACCAAAAGTGCGCACCAGCCAAAAATAGTTTAAGGCCCTTAGGAATTTACATTCCCCGATCAACCGGGTGCGCAAACCTTCGTCAATGGGCTCAAAATTCTCGGTAAATTCTATGGCCAATGAGGCCCTACCTATAGCTTTGTACCATTGGGTCCACATGGCCCTAATGGAGACACTGGAAGGCGTATGGGTAAGCCCATCCAATTGATCCTTGTCCGCTCCAGTATCCGTTGGGGCGCTCCCTTTGTCCGCGTTGTCGGATATAATTTCAGTAATGCCCAAAAATGAAAAGGCGTAGGCAAAATCCGTATGTCTTCCATAAACTCCAGTAACAAACTGGATGGGTTGGAAATCCTCCCCGCTTTCTTCTGCGGTGGGATCCACTATTTCGACCTCCTCTACAAAATCATCGCAGCCTAAAAGGCAGGTGAAGATAACAAGGCCCAATACAATTGTTCTTATTTCTGTAATCATGATGTTTGTATTTTTAATCCGTGCTTTCATTAAATCTGTACGTTAAGTCCAAGAATAAAGGTTCGGGTTGTGGGATATGCGTTCAATTCAATTCCTGTTCCAAAACGTGGATTGCCAAAAGTTGGATTTCCTGCGGCATCCGTTCCACTTTGATTCAATTCCGGGGTAAAGCCCGAATAGTTGGTAAACATAAAGGGGTTTTGTGCCGTAAAATACAGTCTTGCCCTATCCAAGAAACCCATTTGATTAAAAGTATAGCCAATGGTGATATTGTTGATTCTGAAGAAATCCCCATCTTCCAACCAAAAAGAAGAGGCTAAGGCATCCCTATCAGCCCCAGGTGCAGTATTGGTAGATCCTTCCCCGGTCCAACGGCTGTTGAAGACTTCCTCAGAAATATTCACACTCTGTAATCGGGTATTGGCCAATCCATTATAAACCTTATTGCCTCCAACTCCGAATCCGTCCAAGCTAAAATCAAAATTTTTGTATTGGGCGCCTATAGTGATACCATAGTTAAAGGTGGGCAGGTAATTGTCGAAAAAACGTTTGTCCCTATCATCAATCACCCCATCATCATTTTGGTCCACATACCTCAGATGACCTGGACGAGCATTGCCTACGGAAGGATTGTTATCTATCTCTTCCTGGTTTTGCCAGACTCCATCGGCTTCCAACAACCACCACGCAAATATGGGTTGTCCTTCCTGCAGTCTCTTGGTAATCTGTCCATTATTCAAACTACCTCCAACTTCCCCATCAAATGCGGTCTCCACATTTTCCACCCTATTCCTGTTGGTTGAGAAATTGACCCCTACATTATAACTGAAGTCCGGACCTATTTGATCCCTCCAATTCACTAAAACTTCCACGCCAGAATTTGACACTTCGGCAGCTTGGGCATTAAAATCATCTTCTGCAACGGAGTTTAAAAGTGGCTGTACGTTTAGTATGGCGTTGGTATTGACACGGTCGTAGTAGGTAAGCGTACCGGACAGCTTACGATCCAGCATGGCAAAATCAAATCCGGCTTCCCACTCTTCGGTCACCTCCCACTGTAAAGGGAAAACAGGACTTCCAAATGATGCTCCAAAAATTAGATCCTGTGTTGGTCCAAATACGTAATTCTGGTTTCCAGAATCGGGATCGGTGCGGATTTGTTGGACATTAATGGGCACATTGGCATTCCCCAATTGACCCCAACCCCCAAAAATTTTGAGAAAATCAACAAGCTCGTTGTCCTTTAAAAAATCCTCTTCCGTTAAAGTCCAACCTACGCTAAAGGCTGGAAAGTTATCAAAGAAATTCTTCCCATCTATAAAGTCGCTCGTTCCATCCCTTCGGATTACCGCGCGTACAAAATATTTTTCAGCATAGTCGTATTCCGCCCTGGCAAAATAAGACTGCAGGTTGGTGGATTGGTTAAATTCCTGGGTTACGGTGTTGTCGAAGAAAGCAGAGGTCCTTAAGTTCAAATTGCGCAGTCTGGGCTCATCAAACACATCAAAGCCTTCTGCTTCCATAATTTCCCGTCCACCAAAGTTCTCACGGCTGAGGCCAACAGTGGCCGAAACATTATGTTGGTTAAAAGACTTGTCAAAAGTTAAAAAACCTTCCACATTCCAACGGAAAAATTCCTCGTCCCTTACAGTGAACCTATTATTGGCAAATTCTGTTGAAATAATACCATCACCATCCAAATCCGCCCGACCTTCTTCAAATTGTGCTTCGGTCCGTACTGGATCGTCATTCAACCACCGTTGTCGTATGGGATCAAACTCATTCCTTTTCACAAAACCTTGGGTAGCACCAAATCTTCCCGTAGCCTTTAAATTCTTCGTTATATCCACTTCAGCGGTTATTTGTCCCTGTAAAGTTGTTGTGTTTTGGTTCACATCATCAAAAAACAGCTGGCCAATTGGATTTCCAGCACTGTTCAACCTCCCAATGGATTCGCCATCGGCCGCTTCAAAACCTACAATACCGGTGGTTTGATTATAGAACGACTGTCCAAAGCGTCCGTTATCATAGCGGACCGGTACCAGTGGAGATTGTCGAAAAGCCGTATTAAAAGCTCCAAAGGATTTTGGATTTTCGTTGGTGTAGGTGATGTTTAAGTTTTGGATAATTCTAAACTTGTCATCAAACAAGTGGAAGGTATTGTTACTCCGTATATTTCCCCTGGAAAATGTATTGCCCTCAAGAATCCCTTCCTCATCGTAAAAATTATAGCTTAAGAAATAATTGACTTTATCCGAAGCTCCCGAAACGGAGAAATTATGACTCTGTATGGATCCCGTCTGCAATAATTCATCATACCAATCCGTATCGTAGCGTTGGTTTAATTGCAATTGTGGTCCTCCAATGGCGGCATTCTCCTCGTTAAAGAATTGGGTATATTGGGCACCATTGGCCATCTCCACTCGATTCAAAACAGATCGTATTCCAAAGAAGGAATCAAAATTAAACTGAATTTTACCCTTTTTACCCTTTTTGGTAGTCACAAGAATGACCCCATTTGCAGCGCGTATACCATAAATGTTGGCATAAGAGGCGCCCTTTAGAAACTCAATGGATTCAATATCCGCTGGATTTATGCTTCTAATATCCTGCAAAGGCTGGCCGTCCACCACAAAGAAAGGTTCCCTTCCACCCAATGCAGTGCCCAAACCCCTTACCACCACAGTTGGTGTAGCACCAGGTGCATCACTGGCGATAATGTTTACCCCAGCTACCTTACCCTGGATGGATTGCGTAGCCGTCAGTGCCGGTATTTTGACAATTTCCTCAGCCTTAACGGATACCACGGCACCGGTAATGTCCGATCGTTTTTGCTCACCATAACCTACAATCACCACCTCATCCAATCGTTGAGTGTCTTCTTGAAGGGATACATTGATGGTATTTTGATTGTTGACCTCACTTTCCACGGTAGTAAAACCAATGTAACTAAATACCAATGTACCATCACTGGGAACGTTGTCCAGTACATAGTTACCATCAAAATCTGTTTGTGTACCGATTGAAGTACCTTTCACCAGCACTGTTGCCCCAGGCAAAGGCTGTCCATTAGCTTCCGACACCACTCCAGAAACTGTAATTGCATTCTGGGCAAAAACGACCACATGGGTCGCTAAAAGGAAGATTACTAAAAATACATTCTTTTTTTTCATAATCATTTAACAAAGTAGTTAGTTGATTGCTAATTTAATAAGGCACTACTCCGAAATCGTTGTAGTGACCTACATAAAAAATACATCATCCTTTTTTCCAATCCCCAATCCTAGTTAGTAAGGGCTTTGCAGTAGTTGAACGGAAAATGGATTTATAAAAAATTAACTTAATGAAGTACTGTTGATGTACTTTGAAATGGCAATTATTGAAGTTGAATGTATTGGATTTCGGCTACGAGAAGGTAATTAGGAAATTTGATAGGTTTTTGGTGCTTTCCAATTCCAGTTTTTTTCGCAATCTGTACCTATGTATTTCAACGCCCCTTATGGTTATTCCCATTAAGGGAGCTATTTCTTTGGTGGATAGATTCATTTTAAGATAGGCACAGAGTTTAAGATCCTTAGGGGTAAGCTCCGGATATTCCATCAAAAGACGTTCAAAAAAATCTTCGTGCAATTCCTTAAAACTGACTTCGAACCTTTTCCAATCCTCAGTGTCCTTTACCGAGTTGTTCAGTTTTCTGATAAAAGAACGGAAACGTTGGGAATTGGGAAAATTGTCCTTGTTGAGCACCAACATGTTCTTCAATTCCAAAATCATTTCATTCTTCCTGGCAATGTTCAATGCCGTACTGGCCAGTTCATTTTGTTTGAGTTTCACTTTCTTCGCCAACTCTTCCCTTTCCAATTGAGCGATTCTTCTGTCCTGTTCCTTCTGCATCTGCTCTTCAAGTTCCTTTTGCTTCCTTTTGAGCTTTGCCTGGTTGTATCTTCTAACCAAAATGACGCAAATCAACACCAATACTAAATAAAGGGTAACGCTCAAATTGGACAAAAACCAGGGAGGGGCAATCTTAAACTCAAAAGAATTTGCCTCGGATGCCCTGTTGTCAATGCCAACTGTTGACACTTCAAATACGTAATCGCCATAAGCAAGGTTTTGAAACGACACCACACCTTCCTCAACATATCCGCTATGGTTTTCAGGACCGGATAATGCGTAATGGTAACGGGGTTGAATGGACTTTGGTGTTGCAAACCCAACGGTTAAAATTCTCGATTTCTTAAATGAAAAAGGCAGGGGTTCCAAATCCGGAACATACGAGCGCTCTTTATCCTTGATAAAAGTCAATTCTGGGACGGGCAATTGATAGTTGTTCAATCGCTGTTTTAATTGTGCCACATTGACCTTTGCAAAACCATCACTAAGTGTTATATAGGAAATGCTATCATTTATTCTTACCATCCTTTGGGCTTCGGGCACCAACCGTCTGCGTAAGGCCAGGTCGCCAATGACCAAACTATCCGTCTTTAAATCCGTTCTGACCAAATCCTTGTTCCCTTCCCCATCCACAAACCAAAAATAATCCCCTTCAAAACTCAATAACTCCTGATCCTTAAATCGCCCAAACTCCACAAAAGGAACAATTTCCTCAAGAATTGTATCGTATTTGTACCAACTTCCTTGACTACAAAACACAATTTGGTTTTTGATTTTGTAAATCTTTACATTGTAATTGTTTGGAACGCTATCGCCGTTAAATTCATCGATTTTGGAGACGCTGGAATAATCCTCATTCAGATGGATCCGATAAAAACCTTTGTAGGGATGGGCCACCCAAAGTACGTGAGGGCTTTCAAAACACAATTGTTTTACAGGAAAACCAATTCCAGTAACCTCGGTTACCTCCCATTGTCCATCAAATCCTTTGTGATAGGTTAAAAGTCCAGTATAAATTCCTTGCATATACCTATCCTTTTGCTCAGGGATTCTTATAATTTCATACCCCCCGGCAAAATTGGACATACGCTTAAAAGTGTTTTCCTTAACCTTGAACGTCCCTGTATTGTGACCACATACCAAATCATTATCAATGATTTCCAAGTCCCAAACGTGACCTTGTGAACCATTTACGAATTTTAGGCGATCCGATTCAAAATAGAAGACCCCCGTGTTACTTCCCAAATAGACTTTCCCCTCGTATAGGGCCATATCATACACCATGCCCAATGCACCCGAGTAATCCGTGTAGTAGGTGATTGAATTATCAAGCCTTAGTCGTGCAACACCGTTATCAAGACCTAACCAAAGCTGATCTTCATATTGCAGCATGGAAAGGACGGTATTGTTTTGCAATCCCGTTTTTCTATTTACAATCTGTGAAGTTCCGGTTTGGGAATCATTTAAGTAAACACCATTCTTTATGGTTCCAAAGGCGAGCTTTCCATTTGTCAAGCTTACTATTTTATTTAGTTGATGGGATTTAAGTTCAGCATTTAGGGTATTTTGCCAAGGTTCAATGTTATTGCCATCAAAAACAAAACAGCCATCCAATTTGGATCCTATCAACAGTTTCCTGTCAACGACCACCATGTCCGTTAACGTTTTACCTTTTAATGGTTTTTGATGGTCAAGGGGTTTCAAAACTTCATTTACCAGTTCATAAAGACCGGCCCTTCCTGCCGCCACAAGAAGTTTTCCTTCATATTCAATGAAATCTGAGATGACCTGGGGAGGGTCAATAACCCTTATTTGGTTCTTTTCATAGATATATATGGAAGAAAAAGAACGAAAAACAATCATTCCCTTTATAGGGAGTATTTCCCAAAACTCTTCACTGGTAAATGTGTGATCTTGTATTAGATGGGTGAGGGAATGATACTCAAAAAGACCATCCCCATTTTTTTTCCAATACCCAAACTCTTCATAGGAACCGGTATATATACGGTCACCATGTGAAAGAATGGAACGAATGATGGTGTTATTGGGCAACTTGTACAAATTCCATTCCTCACCATCAAAGTGAAGCATCCCTTTATTGTTGGCCACAAACAATTCCCCCTGTTCATTTGTAGTCAAATCCCAATTCTCTCCTGCCCCTTTATAATCCAACAATGAATAGTTGTAGACCGGAGGCAGAAGGTTTTGTGCCGAAACCATTACCTGGAACAGAACAAATAGGAACGTTATTTTTTTGGGCAGGGTCATCCTTACTAAGGCTCTTTAAGTTTTGAACACTTTATGTTAACCTTAATTCAATATACAAAGCTAGGGATTGAAAAACTGAAAAGATAACCCATATCTACCTAGACCAATGCAATTTATACATCATTACTACATCAGATTTGTATGCAATGACAAACCTCCCGTAAAAATCCGGGTTCAGCCCTTTTCTTTTCAACCCTTTTGGCATGAAGTAGTTGAAATGTAGTGGAACTGCTTTTTAAGTAATTCATATTCTCTATCTTGAAACTGGCCCTAACCTAAATATCCTTGCTTTGATAAAAAATCCTTTTGCCGTTTCCCAGGTGTTTTTCATGGTGTTCTTAACAACTTTTGGCGTGTTTTCCCAAAATGGGGATTCCACAAAAAAGTATCGTACGTATTGCAATCCCTTGGATATTGATTACTCGTACATGTCACATTATCGCGCCAGGAACAATGTATCCTATCGCTCCGGTGCCGATCCGGCAGTAGTAAATTTTAAGGGCAAATTCTATATGTTCGTAACGCGATCACATGGGTATTGGAGCTCGGAGGATATGGGTAACTGGACTTTTATAAGACCACAGAGCTGGTATTTCAATGGCTGTAACGCCCCGGCCGCTGCGGTAAAGGATGATAAAATTATACTTCTGGGAGATCCTTCGGGACGCGGCGCGGTAATTGAAACCAACAACCCCGAATTGGGGGATTGGAAGACCAATTTTGCGGTAATCAATGTACCCGGTGGTGTGCAGGACCCCAATCTTTTTGTTGATGATGATGGTAAGGTTTACCTGTACGAAGAATCTTCCAACAAATGGCCCATAAGGGGTGTGGAATTGGATTCCGATAACTTTTACATTCCCAAAGGTGGGCAAACCGATCTTTTTAACCTTCAACCGGAAAAGCATGGATGGGAACGCTTTGGACAGGACCATCGTTCGGATTTAAAACCTTTTATAGAAGGTCCATGGATGATGAAGCACAACAATATCTATTATTTGGAATACGGGGCCCCGGGCACCCAATGGAACGTATGTGCAGATGGTGTTTACACCAGTAAAAATCCACTTGGGCCCTTTGAATACGCTCCCTACAATCCTATTTCCTATAAACCGGGGGGCTTCCTAAAAGGCTCTGGCCATGGGAGTACGGTAAAAGATAATAATGGAAATTACTGGCATTTTGCCACTATGGCCATTTCGGTAAATTATAAGTTCGAACGTAGACTGGGAATGTACCCAGCAGGTTTTGAACCCGATAACGGTCAAATGTATGTAAACACGGCCTACGGTGATTATCCGCATTACTTACCGGAAACAACGGTGGAGAACCATAAAAACCGTTTTACGGGGTGGATGTTGCTTTCCTATGAAAAGCCCGTTAGGACCAATTCCCCCCTGGTAGAAGGTTCCCCAAACGTGGTGGACGAAAGTAACCAAGGCTATATGCAAGAACAGATTACGGATTTTGGAATCAACCGGATCAATGACGAGGAAATCCGTTCGTACTGGGTTTCCCAGGCAAACAACGATTCCATTTATGTGGAAATCGATTTGGAAAAAATAAGTGAGGTCAGGGCAATCCAAATCAATTTCCAAGACTATAAGAGTACTGTTTTTGGTCGGCCCGATACCTTAAGACAGCAGTTCCGAATCAAAGCTTCCTTGGATGGAAAAAATTGGAAGGTCATTGCGGACCATTCCAAAAACGAACGGGATATGCCCCACGCCTACATTGAATTGAAACGTCCGGAAACCGCAAGATACATCCGGTACGAACATATGTATTGCACGAATGAGTATCTTGCTATATCGGAATTAAGGGTTTTTGGCAAGGGAGGTGGCAAAGTACCGCGAAGTCCTAAAAATTTTGAGGTTACCCGGCAAGAAGATCGAAGAAACGCGAATGTCACTTGGGATGCCGTGAAGAACGCTACCGGCTATGTCATTTACTGGGGAATCCACCCTGAAAAACTAAATCTTTCGGCCCAAATATATAAGCAGCCCAATTATGAGTTACGTGCACTTACTACAGAACAGGGATATTACTTTCAGATTGAAGCTTTTAATGAAAATGGGATATCAAAACGAAGTAAAATCCGTTCTACCGAATAACATCTCTAAATTAGGGATGGCCCTGTTGTATTTTTTGTTCTCCTTTCATGGGGAAGCACAGCAAAATTCCACCGCACCGATCGATTATTCAAGTTTGAAGCTTCCGGAACGGCCCAACATTGTTTGGATCGTTGCAGAAGATTTAAGTCCCTATCTGCCCATGTATGGAGACACTACCGTGGCGACTCCAAACCTTGGTAGGTTGGCAAAAGAAGGGGGCAAATATACCAATGTATATAGCCCGGCAGGGGTCTGTGCTCCCAGTCGTGCCGCTATTGCCACGGGCATGTACCCTACACGCATAGGGGCCATGCATATGCGTACAGGACCATGGTTCAGTTTCAAGGTCAAAGATGGGGCATTGCGAGACCACCAACAAAAATACAGTCCGGTGTATGAGGCCAAACCACCTGCAGGTGTACACATGCATAGCGATTACCTTAGGCGTGCAGGTTATTATTGTACCAACAATCGCAAAGAGGACTATCAATTTAGGTGTGAGTTGACCGCATGGGATGAAAGCAGTGACAAAGCCCATTGGAAAAACCGTCCCAAAGACCAGCCCTTCTTCGCCATCTTCAACCTAATGGTGACCCATGAGTCCAAAATCTGGACCAAAGCCAAGGACTCCCTTTGGGTGGACAATGGCCTGGACGTTCCCATGGAACCGTATTGGCCAAAAACGCCTCTTGCCAAAAAAGACGTTCGCAGAATGTATTCCAACATCAAGGAAATGGACCATCAAGTAGGTGTACTCTTAAAAGAACTGGAGGATGAAGGTCTTCTGGAAAAAACCATTGTTTTCTGGTATACCGATCATGGCGGGCCGCTTCCGAGGTCAAAACGTACTATCTATGATTCGGGAATAAAGGTCCCTATGTTAATTCGATTTCCAAACGGGCAATTCGCAGGCCAGAGTGACCATCAACTCATAAGTTTCGTGGATTTTAAGCCCACACTACTGTCATTGGTCGGCCTTCCCAAGCCGGAATACACCGATGGTATGGCTTGGATGGGATCACATCGGAATACCGAACCCAGAACGTACATTTATGCTGCGGCGGACCGTTTTGACCGCCAACATGATCGAATAAGGGCGGTTAGGGACACACGGTACAAATACGTCCGAAACCTGCTGCCCGATCGGCCCTATTACCTTCCCATAAAATTCAGGGAAAACATGGACATCATGCAGGAACTATTGCGATTGCACCAAAAGGATAGTCTGAATGTACAGCAACGGCAATGGTTCAGACCGGAAAAGGACCGCGAAGAGCTGTTTGATACGTGGAGCGACCCCGATGAACTTCAAAATTTAATCAATGACGCTTCCCATACCGATAAACTTCAAGAACTTCGGGGCGCACTTGACGGATGGATACAGGACACCAAAGATCAAGGTCTGGTACCTGAAACGGACTATCTGGAAAAAGTAGGGGATTACTGGGACCAACCCCAAACTGCCGCTCCCGGTTTTATCAAAAAGGGCAACCTGTTCCAGCTTGAATCCCCAACACCCGGTGCAGCCATTGGTTATCAATGGCTCTCCCCAAATGAGGAACCAAAGGATTCCTGGGACATATACACTTCGCCCCTTGAAAGTAAGGATAACAAGATACTTGTGGCCCGCGCCCACCGCATTGGATACAAACCCAGCGATTTGGTAGAGTTTGACACTAATTAAAACGACCGCTTTTAGTTTTATTTGGGACCACTACCCCAAAAAACAGGGATGTTATGGTTATTACACGTATAAAAATTCAATATTTACAGACGTTGCGATTTACTTTTCCCCTATTTTTTCTCTTTGTGATGCAAGCTAAAGAACAGGAGGCTCCCAAAACGAACAGGCCTCCAATACCTATTGAGGTAATGTTCGGTAATGAAGAAATATACTTCCTGGGCATTTTGAACCTCCCCTTCGAGAAAGGTACCAAATTAGGATACTTCGGGGTTGTCTCGGCATTGGTCCCCTATGAAAACGCAAGGTCCAATAATGAGATCGTAATCTCCAACTCCCTTACCTATAATCTTTCACAAAAATGGTACGCCACGGCAGGGTTACAATTTCATTATTCCAAAGGAGCAGTCCCATTTACCGGTTTTCAATTCTTTTCTGCCAACCCTAAATGGTTGTTCTTGTTCAGTCCCAATCTGCAACTGGCGCCCACCATCAATTTTGAGACGGTCGGTATTGTGGAATATAAGCCCAAGCTATCAAAAGGTTTAAGGCTATATTCCAGGTTCCAGGGCATATACAATCAGAATTTGGATGATGGGGCCCATGAAAGGAGCCTACTTTATTTAAGGGCGGGAATTTCATTAAAAAGGACAAGTTTTGGTGTAGGGCTCAATATTGATAGTTATGGCCCCGAAAGACAATCGGAACGGAATTATGGCATTTTTATAAATCATCTGTTTTGAGGAATACGTCCAGTGCCATGGTACAGGTGTCATCAACACCATTTTTTTGGGGACTTTTCTTTTTCCTTGATCAACACTTTAATTGTTTACTTTTAACGTAAATGCCAATTTGGATGTGGTTATTGACCATCATTGAGGTGTTAACCCTAATTCTGCATTCCACGGATTTTTAGCATGCACCCTGTATTTGGCCGTTTGACACTAGCTAACGAAATGGGCTTCACATGGAAGATGTTTTGGATAAAGTTCGAGATGCGCTGAAAAGCAATATTGATGAACATGCGCTGGCTACCGGTCAGAAATTTTCAAAGGAAAAGCTGAAATACCATGGGGTTCGGACTGCCAACGTAAGGAAAATAGGCAAGACCTTTTTCAAGATGATCGATTCCAGGTCGAAATCCGAAATATATGATTTATGTGAGGATTTGTGGAGGTCCGGATACCTTGAAGAATCGATTATTGCCTGCAATTGGTCCCAATACCTCTGCGATGCATATGAACCCGAAGACTTTTCAATATTCCAACACTGGATCAACGAATATATCACTAACTGGGCCTCTTGTGATACGTTTTGCAACCATACCATGGGAGGGTTCCTGGAAAGGTACCCCGATTATGTAGAAAAGCTCAGGGACTTTGCGAAATCCCGGAACAGGTGGATGCGCCGTGCCGCTGCCGTGAGTTTGATCGTACCTGCCAGAAAGGGTAAGTTTCTGGGGGATGTTCTGGAGATTGCCACTATTCTTCTCTTGGATAAGGACGATTTGGTCCAAAAGGGATATGGCTGGATGCTAAAAGTCGCCAGCCAATCGCACCAAAAGGAAGTATTCGATTTTGTAATCAAAAACAAGTCGGTAATGCCCCGTACCGCTCTAAGATATGCCATAGAGAAAATGCCAAAGGATTTAAGGACCATCGCCATGGCAAAGTAACACCCTTTTTAACAGTAATGAAGGGAAACCAGTATCAAGGGCAATAAATTGAAAAGCGTGGCACTCGCCACTAAGGATTCTGTCTTCTCAGGGAGTATTCTCCAATACCATTTTCCTAATCAATGAAACTTGTCCAAGATGATAGTAGCAATGCTCAATGGTACCCTCAATATTTCGCAAATAATTCCCATATTTTTCCTCTACAAATGGTTCGTCCAATTTTGCGTCCGGCATTTGGGCAACTGCTTCTATAAAGGCTTTGGAAGTGGCCACAAATTCCTGGATCATATTTTTCCATTCAATTTCAGATGTTATGGGTGAAAAATCAAAACTATACTTATCCCGAATCTCAAGTTCACCCCCTTGGTAAACATTCAAAAGTCCGGCCAGATAATAGTGGACGTGGTAGGTTAGGGCGACTATGGTGTTCAAGGTTCCAATTTTTTGGGTGGCTTGTTCCCATGTCACACTTTCTATTAGGGTTTTGTAATTCGTATTGGCGATCCAATGTCCACTGAGCAGGACTTCTTCCAGCCTATTTGAGAGATTTATACTTCTTTCCATTTTTGAGTGGTTCTTATTTCCTCCAGAGGAAGTGTATAGGGTTGTGACGGGCACTGTTGTACGACATTTGCTATTTTTCAACAAGTTCGATAAACTCGGCTATTCTCAATTCGTTTGGTTCCCCTGTTCTAGTGTGCACGTTTCCAAGATACTCCATTCCCAGATATTTTGCCGTCTCTGAAAATGGAAGCCAAAAATAGTCCCCCAGGTTGTTTCCAATGGAACAGCTGATCACGGCCATTCTTTTTCCACGTAATTTTCGCCCAAGCTCTTTTTCAATGGTCAATACATCCGTTATTCTGTCAAAAAACACTTTTAGTATGCCGCTCATGGCGTACCAATACACCGGTGTCGCAAAAACCAAGGTATCATATTTTTCTATGATTTCCCCCATTAAACCTAAATAGTCATCATTTCTATTTTTGTGTTCGTAGTCATAATAACCAAAGTCATAATCGTTCAAGTTGATCATATCCCAACTGGATTGTTCGATCAACTCGTCCGTTAAGGCTGCAGTATCCCCATCATTTCTAGAACTTCCGACAATTACAATTACCTTCATTTGGAATTTCGTTTTTCATAAATCTACAACAACATTGAGCTAGTTATGGTCCAAATTACCAAAAGCAGTGGTGGTTGTACGTTGTTCAACTATTTGGTCACTCCGGCATCCATGTCCATCACAATACGTTTGTCTTTACCGCTTGGTTTTTGCCTTATTCCTTACTATTTCACCTTATCTATTTGCCATTAAAAAGGGTGTTTCAATACTGCTTTCTCCATTTTTCATATGCCAAAACCAATTCGCTCACTTTTTCGGGATACTGTTTGGCAAAATTTGTCTTTTCCCCAGGGTCATCCTTTACATTTGACAAAAAAAGGGAATCACTTGGTTGAATGGACTCTGGATTGACCGGATCCCTTGGATTTTTGAGCAACTTCCAATTGCCCTTTCTCACGGCCCAACTTTTTTTGCCCCCCGACCACCAAAATACGTTGTGCCTTGAGGGCTCATTATCATATATTACCTTACACAAGCTTTTCCCTTCAAAATCTTCACTTGGGTATTCGATATCGCACATATCGAGAATGGTAGGAAACCAATCTACGTTTATGGCCATTTGATCTCTGACCTCATGCTGGGGAATGGTCTTTGGCCAACTTATGATTGCAGGAACGCGAATACCGCCTTCAAACATCGAAAACTTGGCCCCTCTGTACAGGCCTGCACTTCCTCCACCTCCAAACGTCCTTTCTTCCACAGAATGTCCATGATCTGATTGGAAAATAATGATGGTATTATTGCGTAGTTTTAGTTCATCCAACTTTTTAAGCAGTATTCCAATTCGCTCATCGACTGTTGAAACACTGGCTGCGTACTTATCTCTGGGGCTATCCAAGTCTTTGTAGTATTCCCTCCATTTATCGGTTCCCTGTAGTGGGTAATGGGGAAGATTAATGGCATAATAGAGAAAAAAGGGAACGTCCTTGTTTTCCTCAATAAAACGGAGCGCCTTATTGCTAATGACATCCTGAAAGTATTCGCCATCCATCCAAATCTCTTCATTGTTTTCCCACAAATCGTGCCGATTGGGCCCATTCCAATAAAAGAAATGCGAATAATTGTCAATGCATCCGCCCATATGGCCAAAGGAATAGTCAAACCCTTGTGCATTGGGCATAGTCTCCTCGGTATAGCCAAGGTGCCATTTCCCAATATGGCCCGTAGCATATCCGCTTTCCTTTAGTTTTTCTGCAATGGTCACCTGCTCTGTCGGTAGACCTCGCTTCCCTTTTTGAGAGGGGGAATTTCCGGGCAAACCTGCTGCCAATGGTGTTTTGCCCGTGAGCAGAGCCGCCCGGGAAGGAGAACAAATAGGTGCCGCTGCATAAAACTGCGTGAACCTTACACCAGTATGTGCCAAATGATCCATGTGTGGCGTATACAGATCCGTTGAACCATAACAATTGGCATCCATTGTTCCTTGGTCATCGGTATAGATAATAATTACATTGGGTAATACCTTGGCGTCTTGCTGACCATAAACATAGAGGCAGGGCATAAAGGTGATGACAACCCATACCAGGCCCTTAAATATTGATTTTCTTTCCGCTTTATTCATCATTTATACTTTGGTTATTTTAAAAACTGACTAAAAAAAGTTTTGTTTAGCCCACGCCTTTCAATTTCGTCCTATTGCCAACAATATACCGGATCTATATGTGCATGACCCACAACTTTTATTTTTTGTGGTTTGGTTGTCATAGAAGATGATTGGTATGTAACATTTAAATTCAACAGCAAGGCTGCCAGAAACAGAAACGGCAATTGTTTCATTTTTAGGGTCTTTGTCGATTTATCCAGTTTCCTTTGATTGCTATTTATGACCATACTCAAAATCAATTTATGGGCTAGTTGGTCAGGTTTTCCAAGTAAATAACACCTATTTTTTCAGGATAATTCCCTTCCTCCCAGTGAAAGCCTCCAAGAACCAAATCTTGATCTCCATCCCCATCAAAATCCATATGGTCCATTGCAATCCATCGGCTTGCGAACCTGGCATCTAAACGATAGGGCTTGTAGTCCTTGGCTCCTTGGTTTTCCAGATAAACAAAGCTCGGTTGATTCGCTGACGGAAAAAACGAAATTGTCAAAAAGTCTTTATCGCCATCTTCGTCAACGTCCAAAAGAATTGTTTTATAAATCCCTGGTACTGGAATAAATTTTTCTTCCTTGAGTTCATTATTACCTTTATTGATAAAGATTCGTATACCGTGATATGGCTTGTGAAGCGGGGTATAGTCCCCATTGTCGCCATGGCTATAAATGATATCCATTAGACCGTCTCCATTGTAATCTACCACCATCATGTGTGTGGAACCATAGGTAGCTGGAAATTGTTTAAGTATAAGGGTTTTGAACTTACCTTCACCATCATTCAAGAAAAGGTATATAGCCTCTTTTGCCTGAGCGAACAAGGAAACGATGTCAGGGTCGCCATCGTTATCCCAATCCATTATGTGGGTTCTAATGGCACCTGGGAGGTCCAATATCTTATTTTCGGTATACGCCCCATTTACATTTTTCCACCACGAGAGTCCCCCGGTATACTTACCAAATTCAGAAATAACAATGTCGTCTTGACCATCTGCATCAAGGTCAACGAAATCTGCATGGCAAGGTCTTTTTAGACTATCGATAGGGATTTCGGCAGGTTTGGATGAATCCTTTGGGTAGCGAATCATTAACCCTGTGGGGGCATCCGTCCCTTGAAAAAACTCTCCAAAAACAGTCGCCCAGTAAGAATTGCCCACTTCTTGAAATTGTAGCACAGCTTCTTTAACCTGGAGGCGAACGGTAATCTCAAATTGATCGTTCAATTGCATGAGCTGGCCTGACATAAAATCACCCACAATCAATTTCCCTGGAGACAAAAAAGAGGCTATGGTAGTAGAAGGGTAAGGTACGCCGAGAGAAATCTCCTTTGGCATAAAAAGATCGGTAACAGGGAGATCTTGAAACGGATTTTCAAATGCCAATTCTTCAGGAGCATTATCCAAATAATAATCCTTGATCTTCTGGTACTCTTCCTTACTTAGCAAAGGTTCCTTGGCTATTAAGTAAGGGGAATTTTTCTGTTCTATCTTACCTCTGGGGTCGTCATGGAACGAGTTGTATTCCTCTGGAGATAGTCCTCTCAATCCCAGCATATAACCCATCTTAGGCAGGATCTTTTCGTCCCAGATTTCCTTGTTTAGCTCACTGGGTTCGGGTAACATATGGCAACTGACGCAATATTGCTTGGCCAGTTCTTTACCACTCCGATTAACTTTCTTCTGTTGTATATCCTGGCAAGAAATACCAGTACAAAGGATAATTACAATAAAAAATAGATGCCAAAGAAAATTCAGAAGTTTCATATGTAATTTAAGATAAACACTTTTGTCGAAGACCAATCAAACAATAATTTCCGCTTTATTTTTTCCCCTGTCCGGAGCGGGTCTTTTCTGGAGTATCAGAAGCTGTACCGCCGTACATTTCCAGATTTAGTTGACCACCGCTCACTACCTGCGTATGGGTTAAATTTAGGATGGGTAATTCTTGGCCGTTCAAGGTTGCTGCCCTGATGTACCTGTTTTCTTCGCTATTGTTTTTTGTTTCTATGACGAACTTTTGCCCTTTATGGTAATCCTCGTTCAATTCAATTTCAATACGGTCAAAAGTGGGGCTGGAGACCTGATAAACGGCATTTGCCTCATTACCCCCGGTCATCTGGAACAACCCCATTTTCATAAGCACAGCCAATGCACCCATTAGTCCTTGGTCCTCATCACCATTGTATCCCCTGCTGGTGGACAATCCTTCGTAAACGTTTTTTACAACTTCACGTGCCCAATATTGGGTCAAATCGGGTCTACCCAGATGATGGAAAACAAAGGCCGTTTGAATGGAAGGTTGGTTGCCATAATTAATAGGTATTCTCGAATACTCAGGGTGCAGTTCCTGCGAATGTGAGGTTCCCGAGGTAAACCCTAACTTCGAAGCTTCTTCAAACTGTTGGTTTAATTTTGCCACAGCAGCCCCTTTTCCTCCCATTAAGTTGGCCAAGCCCGATAGGTCATGAGGTACAAACCAGGTCCCCTGTGCGCCATTCGCTTCAATAAAACCTGCATTCAGTTCATAAGGATCATACGGTTCACGCCACTTTCCATTCTTATCTTTAGGTCGCATCCAGTTGGTTTCAGTATCAAACACGTTTCCGTAGTTTTCAGACCTCTCCATAAAATATGCTTCGTCCTCTGTTTTTCCCAAGGCTTTTGCGAATTGCGCCAAGCACCAATCCTGATAGGCATATTCCAAGGTAAGGCTAGCCCCATTTTGATGAAGTCCATTTCTTCGATTTCCCCCAAGGGTCGGATAGGGTACGAATCCCTGCGCAATGTAGTCCTCCAAACCTCCACCGATCTCCGATTGATGCTCGTATCCGGCCCGCATCATGATACCGCCGGGCATATGATTCTTTTTGAGGGCCCCATAGGCCTCCTCAGCATCAAATCCCCGAATCCCTTTTTGATAGGCTCCAACGATGAAAGGCGTACTGCTGGCACCGGTCATCACATAGGTATAATTTCCACCCGAAGGCCCTCTGGGAACCAATCCACCATCACGATAGTATTGCAACAGGGAATTCACAAACTCCTCAGCAACTTCTGGATAAACCAACTGCCATAGGGTATTGATGGTCCATTGGGCACCCCAGAACGAATCCGAATTGTAATGGTTGAACAATGGCAGGCCTTCTTCGGAAATGGGAAGTCGCTTTATTTGAAAGTGTTTCCCTGTGTTGTCCGGGTAGTAGCCATTGGCATCATTGATGATCCTTCTCCCCTGCAATGCATGCCAAAGATCGGTGTAGAACCTTCGCTGTTGCCCATGGGTGCCACCTTCCACTTTTATCCTGCTTAGATAGGAATTCCACTCTTCTTTTGATTCTTGAACCACCTTTTCAAAATTCCAATGGGGAAGTTCATGATCAAGATTGAATTTGGCATTTTCAGTTGAAGTGTAGGAAATGGCCACTTTCATCTTCACATCATGTGAGCTGGACGGTAACTTCAAAAGGCATTTTCCATGGTTATCGGAAAATGAAAAATCCTCAATATCCGTATCCAACTCAATCCTAAAAAAAACAGATGTGGGCTTGGGCCGCCTAAACGTAGGCGCATTGACCAGCTCCCCTTCAAGCACATGGGGTGCCACCTGCCTTATGGTACCATCGATAATCTCTGATGGCCCTAGTTGACCATTTAAATTGAATAGAATGGCAGGTTCTTTTGTCTCAAAAATGTACTTGTGAAAACCTACCCTTTTGGTACTGGTCAGTTCTACACCAATATCATATCGATCCAGGTGTAATTGGTGATGACCGGGAGATACGCTTTCCTTATCATGATCAAAAGAAGAAGAATAGTTGTCGGAAACGTCCTTCTCGGAAAGTTTATCCAAGGCCAGGGGCATCACGGACAGTCCTGAAAGCTGCCAGGCGTGGATGTGACTAAACCCCCTAATGGTATCCACCTTATAACGATAACCGCTTCCCCAGGCACCATCCACTTCCGTATCGGGGCTAAGGTTCACCATCCCAAAGGGCCTGCACGCCGAGGAAAAGAAAAACCATCTTGAGTTCTCCGTATCCAATAATGGATAAACCATTTGGGTATAGTCCGTCTTTTCTGTAGTCTTATCCTTTTGATGTTGGCAACCGGCTTGCAGTACTATGGTACAAACCAGTAGCGTTGTTTTTACGTATGTTCGAAAAATAGTTGGTTCCTTTATTTTCATTCTATATGTGGTAAGGATTGTATGGGTTGAATTGTAATATCGCGATAGAAAATTTCTGCTCCTTCAGACTGTAGTTGAATCTTTCCTTTGGTCAACGGTTCGATTTCTCCATTGATAATTTGGCCAATGTCAGTAAGATGCATGTTCTTTTGCCCATTCACTACGTGTATACTTTCCCTTTCATAGGCATAGATATCCAGTCGGTTCCATTCGCCATATTCTTTTTCAAAATCCCCGGATTTTTGGCAATATCGCTCGCCTCGCATGTTTACGATGTTAAATGTGGCTTTGGGATCATACCGAAAGTGTTGCGCGCTATCGATCGCTACCTTAACGGTCCTGACCCGAGTGGATGTGGAATCAATACACCACATATCACCGGTGTCCCCTTCTTGCACCTGCATCTCCATGGAACGCATCCAGGCACCAGCTTTGGCCCCTTCTTTGCCGATAGAGTAGTACATGACACCACTATCCCGTTTTTTGTCCTTTCTGGGAGGGTATTTTTCTTCTCCCCATTTAAATTCCAGACTCAAGTGAAAATTTTCGAATTCTTTTTCGGTAATCAGAACACCAAGAACTTCTCCACTAATTCGGATTGCAGGTTCGCCTTCCTCCTGTACCACGCTGAAGACATTGAGCGGATCTTTGTTAAGCCCAAGGGGTTCAACGTATTTATTTCCTTCCTTTTTTAAGCCCTTTACTTCGGAAGTTGGCTCGGGGGCTCTGAGATAGGTATACCAACCATCCAGATTTTTTCCATTGAACAATGATGCGGAGACTTCGTTGGAGTCAACTTTGCCTACTTTGTCATTTTTAGAATCCGATACTCTGGAACCACACGATATTAAGGACAACGACAGAAGAACGAAAACTATTCCCCTGCTTAGAACTGCTGACCCATTGAAAACGGTACCTATTCTATTTTTAATAGTTAACGCTATTATTTCGCTAATTGAAATTTCCATTACAATGAAATTTTATACGTCCAGTTTCTTTTGGATGCCTTCTGGGATTGCCACCCTAGTGTCATGGGCAAATAACAGCCGAAATGCAATCACCTGACGTTTGACCGTGGTCAATTTTGTTTTTTTATTACATCTCCTTCCACGGAGGCGTTTACATTCTCAATCTTTTCGTGCTGTGCGTTATCCAAAATTAGTATTGGACCATTTTCAACATCCTTCACGTTAAGTCCATCGATTTTCAAACCGTTTACTTGACTAAAAACAAACGGTGTTCTGTAGTCCGGTTCCAGATAACTGATATTGACATTCTCAAACTGTATTCCTTCCACATTCCTCACAAAAAAGGCCGATGCGGGCAACTCACCGAACATGTGAAACTCAGGGTACTTCTTTTCGTTATATGGGACCAAGGATAAAGAGTCCGTAGGTATGTGTGCTGTTTTCTTCTTTCCACCACCAAAGTATTTCATAGTGATATTCTTGAAACTTACATTTTTTATTGGATGATTTGGCAATCCAGATATTGTTGAAGGATAGGGATTATGCGGAGCAGGCCTTTCGCCACGAGGAGGAAAATGAAAGTTTGGTCTATGATGATTGCTATTTTTTCCATCCAGATTGACTTCCATGTCGATATTGCTCAGACGAATATTCTCAATCGTGCCTATGTCAGCTTTCTGATTACGATGCCCTATATCTATAAAAAATGAGCCGGAACTATTTTTTACAGTAACATTTGATATTGTAACATCTTTCATGTAACCGCCATCAACAACCATTAAGGCAATTGAAGAACGGTAGGTATCATATATGTACAAGCTATCGACTTTTATGTTCTCAAAACCGCCACGAGAAGCGGTCCCCAACTTAAAAGCACTTGAACCCGAGCTGACTTTGCAATTCTTGATCTCAATGTTTTTGCATACGCGTGAACTATCGTGGGATTTCAAACAAATACCATCGTCTTCACTGATGATATCACAATCTTCAACAACCACATTAGTGCAATCAACAAGGTCCAGACCGTCATTGTTCCAATACTTTGTACATCGTACTTTGACCCTTTTGAGCGATAACACATCGCAATTAATATAGGTCTGTGTCCACCCAGCAGCGTCACGCAAGGTAATATCCTGGATGGTGACGTTTGAGACGTTGGTGAATTCGATGAGTTGTGGACGAACATCCTCATCAGGGCGATTACGATTATAATTGGAAGGATCAATCTCACCACGTGTGAGCTTACCCATGACATCATCAACCAGGTCCAATGCCTGCCCGTTAATCTCCCCTTCCCCGGTTATACGCACATTCTTGGCATCCAGGGAAAGAATCAATGCATACCAATGGCTGCCCTGTTTGTAGTGATTGAAATCGGTACTGCCCAATAGCACTGCCCCTTTTTCCAATTTCAGTTCAATATTATCCTTCAGGAATATACTTCCCGTTACAAAATTTCCTTTTGGAACAACGACTGTTCCTCCACCGGAAGCGACCACGTGGTCAATAGCGGTCTGAATGGATTGTGTATTTAGTGTTCTGGCATCTCCGACGGCACCAAAATCTTTTATGTTCACCGTTTTTAAATCTTTTGCCAAAGCAATGGTTGCGCAAAAGAAAAAGAAAGCAACTAATGAAGTCTTCATGATTCTATTAAATGTTTTTTGATTTACCCCCATATTAATTGAAACCAAGGCCGAATTGAAATTCCCAAAGCAGCCATAGAAGTTTGGTTGGGTATTTAATTATTGAAATAATACCCACTACAATTTTTAAGAACATAATTGCAGTGGGCATGTCTAAAAATTTAGCTTCTTCCTCAAATCCAATAGCTTACCAGCCTGGATTCTGGGTTAAGTCTGGATTCAAGTCCCTTTCTGTCTCAGGTATCGGCCATAGAAAATAACCAGGATAGTATCTGCGTGTATCAAGCAGTACCGTTCCGGTAAAATCCAGGATATCTTCATTCAAGGAGTCCGCATTAAATGAAGGGTCGCCATCAAACCATCTTCGATAGTCTGAGTAAAAAATACCTTCAGCAGCTAATTCCAACATTCTTTCTTCCCTGATTAATTCCCTTACTTCAGCTTGAGTGCCAACCGGAACATCAGGCATATTTACTCGGTTTCTCACTTGATTAATTGCCCAATACAAATCATCGCCAGCATTACCAGCATTACCTGGATTATCTTCATTCCTTGCTTCGGCATACATTAATAATACATCTGCATATCGAATCACCGGATAATCAATGGCAGAGTGCCTACGAACAGGGCTTTCTTCTCCTACGTTTACAAATTTTCGCCAGCAATAATGATCGTTTGTATTGTTGACAGTTCTCATACTTTCAAATGGTTCCGATTCAGTATCCCTAGGATATCGATACTCGTAAGTCCTATTGCCACGACCTACAAAAAATGCGAAGGGCCTAATTATACTGGCCTCCAATCGCGGGTCTCTACCTTCAAACATCTGATTTACGTCATCTCTATTGGACCAATCAAATGCTCTGCCATTGGCCGTCTCAAAATCCGCCAAGAACTGATTCATGTCAAATTTGGTACCATCTTGCCATCTGTACGAATTCACAAAAAAGTTAGTTGGAATAGAACTGTTTTTAGCATTACTGCGACTTGACGCATTGCCATATCGTAAATCCCGCCAACCACCAAAATCCTGGATACCTTCATTTTGAAGCGCAAAAATTACCCCACTGTTTCTGTCTGCTGATGTTTGGAACATACTACCGTAATCGTCGTGCAACTGATAATCTCCCAAATCTATGACCTGCCTAAACATGTTTGTAGCTTCGGTGTATTGTTTGTTATACAAATAGACCTTTCCCAACAAGGCCATTGCTGCACCTTTGGAGGCCCTGCCATCTGAAAGTTCACCTCCCGTACTTGGCAGATTGGCAATGGCATTATTTAAATCTTCCAAAATCACAGCCCTTATCACAGAGGGCTTGCTCCTGGGCTCGTACGTCTGTGAGAAGGAGGTAGGCTCCGTATATAGTGGAACACCATCGTATCTTGAGTCGTCTTGCCCCCCATAATAATTCAACAGGTCAAAATAGAACAAAGCCCTTAAAAATTGTGCTTCTCCAAGTAATCGATTCTTGGTAGTTTCATCAGTAGTCTCGATTCCTGGGATATTGGCTATTGCTTCATTCGCCCTGTTTATCCCACGATACAGTGTTTCCCAGCGATCTTTGTAAAGCCTGGTTCTATTATTTGAATTCCCCGAAACAATACTGTACAATTGCCAAGTATCCCAGTTGGCACTTCCACCGTAACGGTATGCCATGGGAGTAAGCACATCATCCATTCCCAACTCATTAATATAAGGTTGTCTTCTCATGACATTATAAATGGCATTAACACCAAGAAATGCATGTTCTTCCGTCTTCCAAAAGTCATTGCCACCTATCGCATTTTGAGGGGAAGTTTCCAAGAAATCATCTTCACAGCCAAAGGCTATGAAAGTCAATGCCACTACTAAAATTTTACACGTTTTCATAAGCAATAATTTAAAAGTTTACATTTAGACCCAATGTCAATCTTTTCATAATGGGATAATTCACTCCTGTCAGTTCAGGGTCAAATCCCTTGAATTCGGAAGATCTGATTGTAAAGTAATTCTCAGCGCTTAAAAACAACCTAAACCTTTCCATACCAAAACTTTGAATAACATTTTTTGGAAGCGAATATCCCAAGGTGATGTTCTTTATCCTCAAAAATGAGGCATCCATCAACCAGAAGTCATTTGCTACCGTGTTGTTTGGCACACCATCTGCAGTCAAGCGTGGGAAGCTTGCATTCGGGTTTTCTGGAGTCCAGGCGTCCAAAGCTGCTGCAGGAACCAATCTTCCATTTTGTAAATCCGATGTGTACCAGACATTATTGAAATAAGTTTCAACACCTGCCACACCTTGACCTAAAATATTGAGGTCAAAACCTTTGTAACCTAAGTCCAATGAAAACCCAAAAGTATATTTAGGAATCTGCGATCCTTTGGCAACACGGTCATCGTCATTGATTACTTTGTGTCCCTCTTCTCCTTCACTTTGTTGATCTTTGTAGATAAAATCACCGGGAGAGGGCATGGGGGAAAAGGTATATCCGTCAGCAACCAACTCATCTATCCTTTCTTGGGTCGCAATACTTTCCACTTCACGAACATACCAGGAACCTAAGGGCAATCCCTCTTGAAGTATTTGGTTGTTGCTTCTTGTGCCAGCTCCTCCCAGATATTTGACAACTTCGTTCTTTACATACGTAAAATTCCCACTGAACGCGTACCTGAAATCACTTCCGATGTTATCCCTCCAACTAAGGGTCAACTCAACACCATTGTTGTCTACAATTCCCGCATTTTGTGGGGGAGCAGTAAGCCCACCATTCACGCCGGGGATTGGGAGATCAATTAAGATATCATCGGTCCTTCTCTTAAACCAATCGAACTCCATTCCCAATCTTCCACCAAAAAACCTGCTTTCAACCCCAATATTGGTTTGTGTGGTGGTTTCCCATCTGAGTATGTCATTGGGAATTGCGTTTGGAGCAGCTCCCGGAACAATGGTTCCGCCAAAAACATAACTACTTAAATTGTACAATGGCTGGGTTCCATAGTCGGCAACTTGGTTATTGCCCAATTGTCCCCAAGACCCTCTTATTTTTAAGAAGCTTAAAGCCTTGGAATCCTCCAAAAACCCTTCATTGGATATTACCCAACCCGCAGATACCGAAGGAAAAACACCCCAACGTTCGTTTTCTGAAAATCTAGAAGAACCATCGTACCTTATATTGGCGTCAAAAAGGTATTTTTCTTTAAAATTGTACTCTACCCTACCAAACAACGAACGGAGTGATCTATCTTCAAAATTTCCCCTAACTACGGGGTCCGCCCCTGAAACGGCATCCATTACCGTGGTTTCATCAGCAAGCACATCCAACTTAAAAGCACTCAAATTTCTTGCGGTCTCATACTCCTGATTATAACCAGCTACTACCCCAACGTTGTGATGGTCAGCAATTGTTTTATTGTACGTTAAAAAGGAATCAAAAATCAATCGATAATATTTTCTGTACTCTTCTTCCAATGCCGTTTTGTTATTACTCTGTCTGATAATAGTATTATCCCTTAGATTCCAGACATCCGCAAAAAATTCCTGCCTAATATCATAATCATATTGAATTGCAGGCTGAAAGCTGGTGGTTAAAGTGAAGTCCTTTAAAAAGTTCACCCTTGTGTACAATTTCCCCAATATCTTGGTAATATTTTGAGACGACTCATTATTGTCAAAATTGGTTTCTATGTTGTTTACAGATGCGTTTTCTCCATCCACCCAAGGTCCACCAACCCTTCCAAGAGGATCTCGTGGCAACAGTCCAGGCACAGAACCACCTATGAAACCCAGATATCTTCCGATATTGTCACCCGGTGTGCCCTCATCTGACCAAAAACCAAAAACATTTGCTCCAATAGTCAGCCAATCATTTAGTTCTGCTTCTACATTTGATCGAAAAGAATATCTTTTGAAATCTGTTTCTTTCAGATTGCCCCTGTTATCCAAAATATTGGCCGATATCAGGTAACGCACTTTTGCACTACCTCCACTTGCCGTAATATTATGTCGCTGAATGAATGCATCACGAAAAGCAGCTTCAAACCAATTTGTATTTGGATAAAGGATAGGGTCCGTACCAGCGCGATAATCATCAATCGTAGCTTGACTAAATATTTCTGGTTTTCCAACATTTAATTGGGCTTGATTGATCAACTCCATATGTGTCGGATAGTTCCAGATCATATCCACTGGCAAGGTTGGTGTTTGAAAACCAGTATACCCGTTATAGGCAAGAGTCATTTTCCCGCTAGTACCCGTCTTTGTAGTGACCAAAACAACCCCATTGGCAGCCCGGGAACCATAGATGGCGGCAGAAGCTGCGTCTTTTAATATGGATATGTTGGCAATATTTTCGGGAATGACATCACTCAAGTTACCGACAATACCATCTATGACCACTAATGGACTTGCATTGTTTAAAGTACCTACACCTCTAATTAAAATAGCGCCGGCATCATCACCAGGCTTTCCCGACCCTTGCGAAACAAATACCCCAGGAGCCTGGCCAGCAAGTCCTTGCGAAACATTGGTAATGGGCCTGGTATCACCTAATTCTTCAAAATCGACAGAAGATACGGCTCCCGTTAGGTTTACCTTTTTCTGGGTACCGTATCCTACAACCACGACCTCCTCCAGTGCAGCTAAATCCTCTTGCAGTTGAACTTGAAGGTTCTGGTCTTCCGTAATGGTAAACCGTTGTGGGGTAAACCCAACATATGAGATTTCCAAAATCCCGCCATCGGGAACGGTAATTTCAAAATTTCCGTCAAAGTCCGTTTGTACGCCAGTAGTAGTTCCCATCACCACCACATTTGCCCCTGGCAGTGGGCCTCCGTCCTTGTCGGTAACCGTTCCGGTGACCCGGTATTCTTGCTGCACCACTGTGTCCTCAATACTTGGAACCTGGGTCCTATTTATTTGTTTCGATTTGTTCAAGACTATCTGACGATTCTCGATGTTGTACGCTACATCTGATCCCTTGAACATAACCTTTAGAATATGACCAATTTTTTTGGCCCTAACGTCAATATCCACTCTTCTTTCCAAGTCTACATCGTCCCGATCAAACAAGAATCTGAATTCTGATTTTGATTCAACTGTCTCAATAATTTGGGCAATTTTGGCCCCTTCCATTTGTATGGTCAGTTTGGTATTCTGCGCGTACGTGGTTGTAGTCGCTTGGAGATGTAAAAACGAAACTAAGAGGATGGTGAATGTAAGTTTCATTTTCAAATCATAATTTAAGTAGCAAAGCCTTTTGAACCAAGGCTTCCCATTAATATTTTCCATATTTTTGGTTTGGTTTTAAATGTTAATACTTCGTTTAATCCAAATTTTAACCGGGAAATACTGATCCTATTTTCCGGTTTCTTTCAATTCATTGGCTTCTTTTTTAGTTATATTAATTTGACTCAGTTTGCCGTTTTGTGATTGCTATTTCTTTTCCCATAACCTGGTAATCAATAGGGACTACTTTGGCCAAGTGGTGAATCACCTCTTCTACATTTTCAACATTAACATCGAAAGTGGCATCGTACCGCTTGCCCTTAAAGTCTTGGGCATTAAAATCAATGGTCACGTCATAGGCCCGCTCCAATTTCGCTACAATGGTTTCAAACCTGTTATTTCTAAAAATGAGCTCCCCATTGACCCAACTGGTGTACAATCTTATGTTGGCCGGAGCAATATCAATATTCCGATCGGCACTGCTCCACTCTGCCTTATGGCCAGGTTTTAGAACCAACTCCCCCTGTTTTGAATCACTTGAGGAAAGGGCCACCGAACCTTCTACCAAAACGGTTTCAACATCGACCCCTTCCGCATATGTTGACACATTGAATTCCGTGCCCAATACTTTGATATGGAACCCATCAGAAAAGGAAACCGTAAAAGGCCTAGTACTGTCTTTCTCTACTTTAAAATAGGCCTCTCCGGTGATGGTGACGTCCCTAGCGCCCTTTGCGGAAAAAGCAATGGGGTATTTCATATGGGTACCCGCATTCAGGCTTACCTTGGTTCCGTCGGATAAAATCACATCGAACCTTTTCCCAAGGGGAACTGTTAATTCATTGTAGACAAGCTCCTTTTCTGTGCTTTTTGTCCCATCTTGTGAATAATCAAGTACTTTTCCTTTTTGGACACCAATGGGATTTCCATCGTTATCAAACATAACCATCTCTGAATCCTGTTCTTCAGAAAGTACTTTTTTACTACCGTCCGCTTGTGTCAAGATTATCCGGTCTTTGTCCAAATCCAGGGTCGGGTCAATATCTTGATTGCGGGATGTATGCCAATTATAAAAGGAAATGGATGCTACAACTCCACCAATGAAGATGGCAGCATACTTTAATATGTTCTTCTTGCCAAACAAAACCTTTCTATTTGTTTCGCCATCCGTTATGTCAAGCTTGTTCTTTAACAATTCCCAGTTGACTTCCAAATCCGTGGAATCCATTATTGCGATGGCCTCTTCGATCAACCCTTGTTCTTGAAGCTGAACAAGAAGTTCGATTTCTTCTTTTCGTAAAGAAGATTTCAATGAATCTGAAAGGCTGCCCCCATCAAAAATTTGATGTAAAGCACTACGGAAAGTGTTTGTTTTGTCCATTTGTTAGTTATATGTTCCGGAATGTTTAAAAAATAGCTACAAAAAATTATCTTTTTTTTAATTTATCGCAACATTGTAGGGCAACATAAAAAAAATACAGCCCTATTTTTATGAAATTGGCAAGTCTATTTTTGAAACCGGTAAGAAAAAGCGTAATCGAATTAAAAAAAGTACGTCAGGAAAAACGTAAGAAGTATAATGGCCGATACTTTGTCCATTTCCAATTTTCTTATGAACTCGTATGTTCTTTGCATTTGTGCCTTTACCGTATTTAGCGATATATTCCGCATTTCGGCAATTTCTTTATAACTAAGTCCTCCCAATACATAATCCAAAAAAATATTTCTCCTTGATTCTGGAATGGATTGGATGATTTCATGCATCTTATTTACTTGGTCATTGACCAAGGTGCCATTCTCGTTGGGCAGAAGAGGGGGGTAATGAATAAGTTTACTTAGGGATTGCCTTTCTCTTTCTTTTGTCTGAAGCTGTTTGAAACTAAGCTTTTTGACTGCAGAAATTGCGTAGGATTTGAAATTTTTATGAATTGCTAAAGTTTCCTTTTTTTTCCATAGTGTTTCGAAAAAAGTGTGGACAATATCCTCGGAAGCACTTCTATCCTTTACAATGGTCAATGAAACGAGAACCAAGTGAATATAATTCTCTTTATATAACTTTTCAAATGCTTCCTGATTAATTTTTTTCATATCCTGCAGTGTCTTCTTTTCTATAAATTACACTTCATTACTACCAAAAAAATTACTTATGAGTAATCTAAAATAGAGGTCTTAAGGTCATTACATACTTTCAAAGAATATTCACGTAGTAAAGGATTCCGATACCAGCTTCCACTTGTGTAATACTTTTCTTTCAGCAAAAAGAAATATAATTTAAGATAACATTAATTTTACATAATTTCCTTTTTCTTGGTTAAAATTTGATTTCAATATTCAAAAGCAAAACCGCATTTGTGTTATCAATTAGGCAAAAACCGTTAGGTGTTGGTCTTCATCTTAACTTGTTTCGTTGACTCCCTTATAATCATTTTGTGACGAATCTTAATTTGTCTGCAAGCCGGGCCAACCCCACTTTTGGTCATTCTTAATGCAAGCACATCCAATGCCCTTTTTCCCAATTGTTCCGCATTCTGACTTACCATGGTCAGCGACGGATAAATGTTTTTTGAAATTTCACTGTTGGTAAAGCCAATAATTGAAATATCCTGTGGAATTTTATAGCCGTTTCGTTGCAAATAGCTATGCGTTTTTATTGTGGCGAGTTCATCGGCAATGATAAATGCGTCAATAAAATCCTTTTGTAGAAGGCTTCCCAATCTCTTTTCTAGCTCATCAGATCCGTTCATTTCAACCACTTTTCCCCTTAGTCCATTACCACCGATAGCTTTCAGGGTTTTGCATTCTTCCTTGAACCCATACATCCTATTTTTACTTACACTGGTTGGTTTAATGGTGGTAAGGAAAACGATATTTCTGCAGCCAGTGGATACCAGATGTCTAAGTGCCGATTTACTGGCTTCAATATTGTCAAGTTCCACTTTGTCACATTCCATTACGTCACAGACACGGTCTACCATTACTACGGGGATATATTTTCTTAGCTGGGCTATGTGGTCATAACTTCCCAAGTTTTGTGTCTGTTTTGACAGTGAAATAATAAGTCCATCCACAGAGTGATCAATAAAACCGGCAATAAGTTTCTTTTCTGTCCTTAGGGATTCATTTGAAAAACAGATATAACTTTTTAAACCTCTTTCTTTGGCACGGGATGCGGCACCTTGCACCATTCTTGAGAAAAATGAACTGGATATTTCCGGCACAATAATCCCTATCGAGCCAGACCTTTTACTTTTTAATGCCCTGGCCGTATTATTGGCTTTATACCCTTTTTTAATAGCGATTCTCTTGATATGCAAACGCGTACCAATACTTATCTCAGGGCTCCCATTTAGTGCTTTGGATACGGTAGACGTGGACACACCTGCTATTTCTGCTATTTCCTTTATGGTAATGTCGTAACCCATTTTTACATTACATTGAATACGTTTGAGGATTTTACCCCAAAACTTACTTGCAGTGTGGTAGACTTTTAAACGATCAAGATATTTGCTTTACTAAGTTTGTGTTTTTGGCAACAATTTTATTCCCGTACATGGCATCCAATCCCATTTGGACACAGAGGGCAGTTTTTGCGCCAGTTACTGCATCGGAAATTGGCGGTTTACTATTCACAATACTGTCCCTAAAATCCATTAATGCCTGTTTACTTGGTTCCGTATGTTCCATCGCTATTGGAACTCCTTTTCCTTCTGCCCAGTTCGTGGTAGCTCCTGAAACCCCATCTACTTCCCCAACTTTCTTTTCATAATCACCTTCAGGGTAAAACCATGCTTTTGCATAACTTAAAATAATCGATCCTTTATCGCCCATGACCTTTATTCTATAATCCCCCATGGCGTTACTTGTAAGACAGGTAAATTTGGCTTTGACCCCATTTGGGTAACTATACACAAGATGAATATTGTCATAGGTTTCCCGACCATCTTTCCAGTAATCAATACCGCCAATCCCCATTACCTGTTCGGGCATTTCCCCCAATACCCAATTGACAAAATCTATCTGATGGGAGCAAAGTTCCGCCAGGAGCCCGCCCGAGTATTCACGATACATACGCCAGTTAATTTGCCGCTCCCATTTTTCATCTGGCACTGGTCGTCTCCAATTGCCATTACGGTTCCATTGACATTCAAATGCCGCTATTTTTCCTATTTTCCCATTATTTATAAGGTTTACCACGTGCGAGTATAATCTTGAACTATGGTATTGATGACCGGTTTGAAATATTCCCTTTGAGCTCTTTTCCTTATCGATCAATTTTTGGATGGCATCATACCCCTTTACCAGTGTCTTTTCGCAGAAAACGTGCTTTGCAGCATCAAGGGCATCCATAGCAATTTCGGCATGCGTATTGAATGGCGTCGCTATCAAAACCGCATCGATATCGGTATTGTCCAACAACCGGCGATAATCAGCATGCCCCGTAATGGGGGCATCCGCAATGGCCAAACCTTCTTGAAGGCGAAATGGAAGACTATCACAGCAGGCAACCACATTGAGACCTTCAAGTTGTTGAATGACCTTAAAAAGCCCCTGGCCACGATCCCCAGTCCCTATTATTCCAATGTTTATGGAGTTATTGGCTCCAATACATGATGAACTCCACAGGGAACTTGAACAGGTAAGGGCCGTGGTCGTTAAAGCGCTTTTTGTGATAAAACTCCTTCGTTTCAAGATAGTTTACAATTTTGGTTCCCAACCTTTTTCGTATTCACGTTTCCAATTCGCCATAGCGGCATTGCTGTTCAATACTTTGCCGGTTTTTGTGTCGATCTCCAGGGTTTGCCCGGCATCTTGTGCCATATTCCCCAAATGGCAGAGCATCGTGGAGATGCTGGCATCGGCAATGGGAGAGTTCATTACCACATCCTTTCTGATGGCATCAATAAAATTCGACACATGGGAAAGGTCCAAAGCACCTATTCCTTGAGTGTCCAAAGTTGCGCTTTGGGATCTTTCAAATTCATATTTAATGGGATTTCCCTGAAGATCATACAGCTTGTAAAAATTACGGCTCAATTCCATAGATCCCTTGCTCCCGTAAATAGTGACTCCGCGCCCTGGCCGTTCCGGTTTCATTATACCACGGCTGTGTCCGTTCCAAGTAATGAATTTGTTATCGTTAAAAGCAAATGTCAACTGTTGATTGTCCACAAACTCCCAATCGTCGTCATAGGTATATTTTCCTCCAAACGAGGTTACCGTTTTTGGGAGATCCACACCTAATGCCCAGCGACAGATATCAATTTCGTGTGTACCGTTGTTATGTACTTCTCCCGTACCCCAATTGCGGAACCAATGCCAGTTATAGGGATGTATATTATCCCGGTAATTTTCCCTGGGAGCTGGTCCTTGCCAGAGGTCCCAATCCAAGGTTTTAGGGACATCAATGGAATTACCTTTGCCTATTGAGCCTCTATTGTTGGAGTAGTAGGCCTCCCCTTTGTAGACTTCACCAATAATTCCTTCCCTAATTTCTTTAATGGCCGATTTGGAGGTTTCAGCCGATCGCTGTTGGTTGCCCATTTGCACTTTTTTGTTGTACTTCTTTTGGGCTGCCACCAGCAAATCGTTTTCATAGGGATTATGGCTACATGGTTTTTCTACATATACATGTTTTCCCGCTTGTAGGGCCATAATGGCCATGGGGGCATGCCAGTGCTCCGGTGTTGCGATAAAAACGGCATCAACATCCTTATCTTCCAATATTTTGCGAAAATCCTTTTCCACTTTGGGCACATAACCTATCTTCTCTTGACACCATGCATTATTGGCTTCAATAATTAAATCGTCTACATCGCAGTTATAAATAAGCCTGGCATTGGGGTTGGCATGAATAGCCAATATATGCGCCTTGGCCCTACTTCTAACCCCTATTACGGCACAGTTGACCTGTTCATTTGCACCCAATATGTTAGCATTGATCATGCTGGGCATGAGCATTCCGCCCAAGGATATCCCCGTACCCCCGATAGCAGTTTTTCTGATGAAGTCCCTTCGTGTTCCCATAATTCTTACTTAGTTTATCGGTCTAATTTTGATGTTCTTGAAGCTCACGTAATCGCCATGATCTTGTAATAGGATGTGCCCCCTATCGGCTTCACCAAAATTAGGCCATTTTACATATTTGCTTTCAGCGACCAGTTTTCGGTAGGCTTTGCTCTTTCGTTCGTATTCCAAAACTTTTGCGCCATTCAACCAGTGTTCTACATGGTTTTCTTTCGAGATGATATAAGCTGTATTCCATTCTCCAATAGGATTGACAGGTTTCTTCGTATCTGCCTGTATCAAATCATACAGGGAAGCCACTGTTCGGCTTCCTTCATGATTGCCCAATTTCGCATCCGGATGTCGTTCATCGTCCAAAATCTGGAATTCCAACCCAATGGAAGACCCTGGCCCTCTGTTCAAATCCGTATCCACGTAATATTTGATGCCACTATTGGCCCCTTCGGTGAGCTTGAAATCTACTTTTAACTCAAAATCGCCATACAAATCGGTCGTTACGATATCGCCCCCAGCCCTTGACTCGGCCCCGCCAGAAGATAGTACCGAAAGCTCTCCATCCTTGATTTCCCATCCCGCTTCGGGAAAATCGTCCAATCGTGCTCCTCGCCAACCATTGGTGGTCTCTCCATCCCATAACAATTTCCAACCGGATTCGGATTCGTTCTTGGTGAGTTGGTTTTTGGTGACTATTGGGGATAATGGTGATTTTTTAGCGTACTGTGAAAGGCTATCCGTAAGAATTTTTATATCCCTCCATTGAACCTCAGTTCCTTCCTTTTTATCCTTGTTTATACTGTGGACTTGTAGGGCAATAAAACCACTTGCCGTTTTTTCATCCACCAAATGTGAAGTTGGCACGCCATTGACCCATGTTTTAAGGGTATCCCCAATGGCTTCAATTCGATAATGATTCCAATCGTTTTGTTTGAAAGCCTTTTGCCCCTCGGGATTATTTTCCAAAGTATGTAACCAACCGCGTCTTGCTTCATCATAAATGCCACCGCTCCAAGCACGGTCAGAAGGATCTATTTCTACCTGATAGCCATGTACCCTTCCATTTCTGTAATGGGGAAGACTGTTGCTCCTGATTTGAATGCCGGAGTTCATCGAGGAATCCACTTTAAATTCCAACTCCAAAATAAAATCCCCATACATTTTATCCGAAGTCAAAAATGAATTTGGGGTATCATAAATGGTGGTTCCTACAATAGTTCTTTCACGAACCTTGTATTTTGCTTCACCGCCTTTTTGCGTCCATCCGTTCAAGGTTTCGCCATCAAACAAAGCCACCCAGGGGGTATCATCTTCTTTATTTCCGGCGCAAGCCGAAATGATCAAGGCCATTAAAAGTGTTATTACTCGAAGAGTATTTTTTGTTTTTTTCATTTTATCACTAATTAGTTCTCACTGCTATTAAGGTTTTGGTTTTATAACTCAAAAAGGTCGGGTAGTCATAGGCTTAATTGTTGAAAATAGGCAATCGAAAAAAGGCTACCACAATTGCCAAAAACAAGGGGAGCAAGGAGCGTACTACTTTTTTAATTGTGGTTTTTACCAACCCAACCCCAACAAATGGCACTAAGCCTATGGGCGGTGAACACCTCGTCCTCCACTTGTAATAATCCCTTGCCAACCAAGCTTCAGCCAAATTTTTGAACTGGTACTCCCTGGCTATTTGTTCTGATGGACAATCAATGATGGACATACTTTTTGCGTAGCGGTGGTACAATTCCTCAGCTAGTTGGGTTTTTGGCAAAAAGTTCCCTGTTATGATTACCATCAGGTCAACGATTTTTCAATTCCGTACATCAATCCCCGTAATTCGGCGAGGCCCCGTAAACGGCCGATGGCCGAGTAGCCCGGATTGGTTTTTTTCTGTAAATCATCCAACATTTGATGTCCATGGTCGGGGCGCATGGGCATTCGTTGGTTTTTTGATTTTTCCTTTATTCTTTTCCGTTGTTCCAGCAGTAATTCCCTCATTACTCCATACATGTCCACATCACCATCAAGATGGTCCGCTTCATGAAAGTTTCCGTCGCTGTCCCTTTTCGTACTTCTAAGGTGGACAAAGTTTATTCTATCGGCCAGCCGTTTGGCCATCCCTACCAAATCATTGTCGGCACGAACCCCATAAGACCCCGTACAAAAACATAGTCCATTATGGGGACTATCGTATGCCCTTAACATTTCCATGGCATCATTTTCCGTGCTGACCACCCTGGGCAACCCGAGGATGGAGAACGGTGGATCATCTGGATGTATGGCCATTAAAACACCAGCCTCTTCGGCTACTGGAACGATTGCTTTTATAAACTCAAATAGGTTTTGACGTAAATCGTGCGCTGTTATGCCATTGTAAGTATTGAGTACGGATTGAAACTCCTCAAGGGAATAGCCTTCTTCGGACCCAGGGAGACCAGCAATGATATTTTTGGAAAGATTGTTACGGTCTTCCTCGTTCATTCTTTCATAGGCGAATTTGGCCATGGCCCATTCTTCTTTGCTGTACAGCGCTTCCGCACCGGGCCGTTTTAGGATAAAAAGCTCAAAAGCCGCAAACTCAACCGCATTGAAACGCAATGCCAGGGACCCATCTTTCATCCTGAAGGATAGATCCGTTCGCGTCCAATCCAAAACAGGCATGAAATTGTAGCAAACCGTATCGATACCACATTCACCGAGGTTTCTGATACTTTGCCTATAATTTGCCACATAGCTGATATACTCCCCTTCGCGTTTCTTAATGTCTTCGTGCACAGGGATACTTTCCACTACCGACCAGGTAAGCCCGGACCTTTCTAGCTGTTCCTTTCTTTTCTGAATCTCTTCTATGGGCCAAACCCCACCATTGGGTATATGGTGTAAGGCCGTTACCACACCGGTCGCCCCGGCTTGTTTGATATCGGTAAGGGAAACCGGGTCATTGGGACCGTACCATCGCCATGTTTGCTCTAAACCCACTTTACTTCTTTTTATAAATCCTTCAACTTCAATAACATTATACACCACTAAATGCACTAAACCCTCCGTCAATCGGAACCACGATACCGGTCACAAACTTTGATTGGTCGCTGCAGAGCCATAAAGTGGTACCTACCAAATCTTCCGGTTCACCAAAACAACCCATGGGAGTTTGATCGATTATGGTCTTTCCCCGTTGGGTCAATTCCCCATTTTCCTTTGTAAGGAGTGTTCGGTTCTGATCGGTCAGAAAAAAACCCGGTGCCAAGGCATTCACCCGAATACCTACTTTTGAAAAATGCACGGCGAGCCATTGTGTAAAATTCGAAACAGCAGCTTTGGCCCCACTATAAGCCGGTATTTTGGTCAAAGGAATAAACGCGTTCATTGATGAAATGTTCAAAACACTACAACCGGTTCGCCCCACCATACCCCGTGAAAAAATCTGTGTTGGTAAAAGCGTACCTATAAAATTTAGATTGAATACGAATTGGATGGCTCCAATATCCAAATCAAAAAAGGTTTTGACCCCCTCAATAGCATTTTTTAAATCGTCTTCATGCAGGTGAGGATTGCTCGTTGTCCCCGATGGATGGTTTCCACCAGCCCCATTGACGAGTATATCACATGCCCCAAAATGTGCGGTGACCGCATCACAGGCCGTTTGTAGACTTTCTTGATTCAAGACGTCCGCCTGAACTGCAATTGCTTCGCCACCTGCTTTATTGATTTGCTCCGCAACCACTTCTGCCGGTTCTTTTTTTAAATCCAATACGGCCAGTTTAGCCCCTTGTTCGGCAAGGCCTAGGGCTATGGTGCTACATAAAATACCACCACCTCCGGTGACAACCACTACCTTGCCTTTTAAGTCTTTGTGCCTTGGATTTTTCATTGGTCTAGGTTATTGTTCTTAGTGCTAAAAAGTATTCTGTGTTTTGTGTGTACTTTTTACACAGTTATAAATATATATATTTTATGACCATCCCAATGTTAAAAAGTCAGAATATCTTTAGATTACGTATGGAAATAACAAAAAAGAAAGATTTTTAGTACAACAATCATTGGCAATGATTAACGATTTCAATGCTTACGGGTTTGGACGTACGTTACCGAAACTTAAAGTTTGCTCCGGACAAACCATCATCTTGATTACCCTTAAACATGCCTGCCAATGAATCGGTACAATTGAAGCTTACTACATTTTTTCCATCTCTTCCACAGACAACCGCAGATCATGTAAACAATCACATTCAAAGCCATAAATACCCATTGCTTTTTCGGCATTGCCATACTGTCCAACAAATAGTTGGATACTCTTTTTTAATGTTCTGTGTATATTTAGCGTAGATACCAAAGGAGTAATCCTTTTTTCATCCCTCCCTCAAAAACTAGTTCATAGAAGATGACTAAACCAGATAATCTACAGAACATTCAAGTCAGGAAAGACTCTTTTGAATGTTCTGTTACAGCAGATATAACGGTCTTTGGATATGTTGATGGTAAACTCAAGATATTATTGATCAAAAGATCGTTCGGCTACTACAAAAACCATTGGCATGTGCCAGGGGGTGTAATGGAAAGGAATGAAACCATAGAAGATTGTGCAGCCAAAGTCTTGTTTGTCCTTACTGGGTTTAAGAACATTCATTTTGAACAGGTTAAGACATACACTGCCCTGGATAGGCACCCCATAAAAAGAGTGATTACCGTTTGTTTTTATGCATTGGTAAAACCCGAAAATCACCCACTGACATTAAAAGATACTATAACAAGTATAGATTGGTTTGACATGGATAACCTTCCAGAAAAATTTGGTTACGATCATAAAAAACTTGTTGAAGTAGCCTATTCGTTTGTTCGAAACAACCTTAGGGATAAACTTATTGTGGGTGAATTATTGCCAAAAAAATTCACTTTCCAGGAGCTTCAAAATTTATATGAGGACATCTTGAATGTTAAATTGGACAAAAGAAATTTTAGGAAACGAATTTCCCAAATGGATGTTCTGGTCAATACCGGGGAGAAAAAACAAGGGGTACAGGGGGGACCCTTTTTATATCAATTAAAGTCGTAAATTCTTAAATGATAGTCCTATCCCCTACAACTTATACTGAATCCATTATTTAATTCTCCATAATAGCTTCAAGCTACGGTTTTAGATGCCGAACCGCTGTGGATTATAACTTGTTAGGTGCCTTTAGATACCACAAAAAATAGGACAATAAGTTTAATCATTGGATTTACTGAATATGACACGAAGAAAATTTACTGCAAAGTTCAAGACCAAGATAACTCCTGGACAGTAAATATTGATGACTTGGGGTTGAGTTATGGGTTTTATGTACCATATCGGGGTAAATTAATAATTGAAAATGCAGAATTTGGCAGAAGCTGTGTTACAATTCCTAAGAAAATAAGAAATGTAATAGGAAACCTAGAGTCTATTACCAAAACTCGGGCCAATACATTATTTAATCTTGCTTGGAAGTCCGCAATCATAATCACAGAATCAGAACTGGAGGGAAATTCCAAAAACATTATAGATCTCAAGAGAATTACGCGAAAAAACCTTCAAAGTACTATCAAAAGCTGGGGAGGTTCTATGGCAACATTTACGGTTGGTCCCTGTAGAAGTGGTGTTGCTGTTTCAAAAGCAAGATATTGCTTCTAGTTAACAATTTTATTTCAATAAAATAGGATGCCAAATATGAACTTAAGGATTTAGGCTCATTATTTTCTATATTAGTTTTGGATTGATTGACTAGCAAATGATTTTGAACAGTTCGATACGGTTTATCCTTCTCATATTAATTTCATCAAATGCAATGGGTCAAGAATTGAATGGTTTATGGAAACACATTAACTACGAAAAAAATTTTCTCAGTAATCTTAGAGATGAGATAATTGAATTCTCAGATACAAAAATTACTAGATATCGATTTGATTCGGAATTTGATTTTGTCCATCATGGTAAGGAGGAAAGAAACCAAACCATAATCAGGAACTGGCAGGCAAAATATGAACTGCTGGATGACAATCATCTTAAAATCATATACAAAGCAGAGGTAAATGGCATTATCGTTGATTTACCAAAAGTCTACGTAAAACTAGTTCCAACGATATTCGAAGAGGATAAAGAAAAACTTTTAAGTATTGTTAATTCTTCTTCTTATGAGGTTTACTTCACTGATGGAAAAACAATATTGACTTTTGGAAGAACTTTAGAAATAGACGAAATTCCTCATTTAGGTGAAAGAAATGTGCTGGGAGATGAATTGAGAATCGAGAATATTGATGATTACTATTTTGTTACTTCTTACCTACACGGTAGGGATAGAATCCATGCAATTCCTATAAAATCCATAGATTCCGAGACTATCGTTCTCTACGGAATTTCCCTTTCAGATACTATATTTAAAGCAATTAGGCAAACTCAGAGATATTAGTTTCATAGAGGAGAATTTAAATTAAAAAAAAGAAGTCCTGTGACCTTGTATGCAACCGATTTTTTTAATGATAATTTCAAGTACGTTGTCAGTAAATACCCATAATTTCAATGGTGTATGGTTAAGGTTGGATTCAAACTTCAATGAATTGGTCTTTCCCAAAACCAATATTCTTATCATTCAAGAAAATGAAATTCTTTCTTATGAATTTGATGAATTGGAAGAAGAATTTAAGGGTAGTCCCAAGGATTTTTTTGAGAGTTCCGGAACTGAGTTTAATACCAAGTTTATATGGTATTCAAATACTCATCTTCTTGTAAAACTGAAAGTGGAAAACAGAGAGGATAACGATTTACAGGAAGTTGAGCTTTTTTATGTTCGTTTGAGGCCAACTGAATCAATCAATACTATCGATATTGAAAAATTAATGCTTGATGATTATGAATTGACGTTAAATGGAATTAGAAATGTACTTCAATTTAATTCCATATATGATGTCAAGGATATTCCATATTTAAAAAAGGATTTTGTACTTGGAGAAGAATTACGATTGGAAACTTTTAAAGACATTCTCTTTCTTTGCTTCTATTTAGATGGTTTTAGGTCAACGATAATTCCCATATCAGAAATCAATGAAGATGGTTTTTTTGTCTACGGTTTTTCTAGGAAAGATGAAAAAGCATTTGCCAAGAAAATTTGAATTTGCAATTATTGTGAATTTTTCATCTGTCACCTTTTAAACCCACCTATAGGAACATCAAAAAAAATCCCCATGAAGTGATTTAAACTTTTTGCGTTTAGGCGAAAATTAGGAATTTTTTGACCATTTGAAAGCTTTTTTGAGTTGCATAGCAGGGCTACGGAAGGAAAAAAAGAAGAAAAATGGGCAAAAAAGGGCAATTTTTTAGCAAATGGAAAAAGTTTTAATCACTTCCATATAAAAAATGTCACGTTTTATACTTTTTTCCCTTATTATCATAAAGAAGCACGGTAAGGACAATTAAAAATGGGCATATAAAAACTTGTCCTTACCTTGAATAACCGTTAATGGAAATAAGGAAAACAGCCATGTATGGAACGTAAGAACTTTGGCCTGACCGAAGCATCTTTTGGGCAAATGGTCCTCGATTTAAAAGCGAACGATACCCGCTTTTTTCAACAGGTGTTTTTGGTACAGTTTAAGGAGACCCTGAACTATGTTAAACGCGAATACGGGGCAAGCCATGAAGATGCCTACGATGCCACAATGGATGCCCTTCTGGAGTTCAGAAAGCGGTTTGTGGATGGCAAGTTAAAATACGGTAATCTTCGTTTTTTGTTTACCAAAATGAGCACACAAATGTACCTACGAAACAAAAAAAGGCAACAACTTACCTATGAAGACCTGGAAACGCTAAGGGAAATTGCGGACGACCATGTTGAAGCAGGGGTACCGAAAAGTTTCAGAATGGCATGGCGGTCATTGGGGGCCAATTGCAAGCAGTTGCTGACCCAGCACTACTATGGGGCCATGCAACTGACGGAAATTGCCAGGGAATTGTCAAAATCCCCGGCAACGGTCAGAAAACAAAAAGAACGATGCATCAAAAAAATAAAGGATTTAATGTTAGAAACCTCCTAAAATGCAACAAAACGAGCGAATAAAAGAATTCTTGGCCAAAGGAACCGATATGGCCAAATTGGATGATACCTTGAAAATCTGGGTCACCCAAATCAAGGATGAAGAGCTTCGGGATGAACTGTCCCAGACCCTGGATGACCGATATGGTATCAAAAAGACCCCTGAAAAAGGTTTTGTGCTGCGGTACATCCGCCCGATCTTGGCAACTGCAGCCAGCTTGGCACTCTTGGTAACCCTGTACGTGGTCAATCAAAATGATGTATCGCCCCATGCTCTGGCGACCCAATATCTTGACTCCCAAATCCTGCAACACCCCGGGGGATTCAAAGGAATTGCCAAATCAGATGCAAATAAAACACTGGGCATACGGGCCTTTAACAATGGCGATTTTGAAAAGGCCATCCTACAATTCGAAAGGATTGTTTCACCCAATGAAGAGGACATCCATTATTTAGGGCTTGCCTATCTCAAAAATGGGCAGTACCAAAAGGCGATTGAACAGTTAAAAAATGGTACATCGGAAACTTCCCGTTTTCAAGAGGAGGCCAATTGGTTCCTGTCCCTGGCCTACGTATTGGATGGCGAGGATAAAGCTGCCAGATATAGGCTTGGGCAGATTGAAAAGGGGGAATGGCAATTTGATGAAGCCCAGGAACTTATGGAAAAATTAAAAAAATAATGTATGTCCGTAATTATGCCAGTATTTAAATTTTGTCATCAAAATTCACATTTTTGTCTCCTTGGGCGCAGTCAAAAAAACATCTCGATTGCCTGTCCGACCATGTCATTCAGGCGGGCGCTCGATGCGGCAGGAAAATCAATTACCGGCACAATCACATGGACTTAAAAAAAATAACACCTATTTTAACCTTAAAACTACTGCTATGAAAATCAGAAAAAATTTGTTTTTAGTACTGCTGATCGGGTTTGTATTGGGCATCACACTCTCCTGTAGCGACGATTTGGAAGAAGACCTCATGGAACAGGAATTGGCCCAAGGAGATGACAATGATGACGATGATGGCGATGACGACGATAAAAACAATGACGGCTCCAATGACGGCGATGACGACGACGACGATGATGACGATGATGACGATGAAGATGTTGAGATTACAAAACATCCATCATTGTATTTTGTGCGGTTGGATCCTACTATTTCGGAGGACGAGGTCGAAGATTTGTTGGACGACCTGAATTCTGAGGAAGTTTGGTTTCGTGAGGAAATTAACCTACGGTTGTGGAACACCACAGCATTTCCCTATACCGATGCACAGGGCCAGCAAGTGACCAATATCGATGGGCAAATCGCTAGTGCACGGACCAGAGCTGAACTGAACGACGTCGCTTTTAACCTTGGTTCTTCCATACAGTCGCCCCTGGCCTCCCAGGACTTGTTTTGTTTTGACGATGCGGGCAGCCTGGCCACGATAGGGAACAATGCGGTCAAAATTGCCATTTTTGATTCGGGTATTGATAAAAATGTACTGCAGACCACTGGATTTTCCCTTGATAACTTTACGGGCTACGATTATATTGATGATGATAATGAACCCAATGATGAAAACGGGCACGGTACACAGATTGCCGGACTGATTTATGGTTTGATAGGGCAAGGTCAGCAGGTCCCCTCCATTGCTTTTGATATCCGGAAAACCCATGACGGTCAGGGTATTGGTTTTGTCTCCAACCTGATTCCAGCCATTTTGGATGCTGTTAATGAGGGTGCCCAAATCCTGAACTTTAGCTTTAGCTATCAGGATGTCAATGGGGATACCCAGGATAGACCATTGCGGCTGGCCATTGATTACGCAGAGGGAAAAGGGGCCTTAATGATTGCCTCGGCCGGAAATACCAACAACGACAATGATACGGATGATATTATTTCCTTCCCGGCCTCCTATCCCAATGAAGGCATTATCTCGATTGCCTCAACAAGTTGCCAGGACAGATTGAGCGGCTTTAGCAGCTTTGGCCCCAATACGGTCGATTTGGCCTTTTTGGGGGAAAACATCCCCACCATGGATCTAAATGGTAATGAAATGGACAAATCAGGTACCTCATATACCACTGCGATTGCGACCGCAATGGCCACAATCATGGTTTCGCATGGCGGTAATGCCAATGCCATAAAATGTTCGCTTATAGAGACATCCATCTTTTCGGACGACCTAAGAGATCGGGTAGTTTCACAAGGTATTATTGATTTTACTTCGGCGCTTTCAAATATGGGTTCCTGCAACTAACCATAGTCATGGTGTAGGAAAGTATGGCTGCAAATGTAAACTAAAGACTATTTTTTGATTGCTTATAAGGGTATTGTGCAAAAAGGTTGAACGGGTCGTGTTTAAATTCGTTACTTTGGTACTGGTTTCGAATTGGGATACGCCCCGTCTAATGTTTGCCCACATTGATCAAGCTACAAGGCATACGGCTTTTTATTTTATGTTGCTTCCTAAACCACTTTGTTTTTGGTAATGAATATTTTGACAAGACCTACAGTCAAATCAATTCCAATATTGAAACAGAAGACTACGAGGCCAATTTTAGGTTGATTGATCAACTTGAGAGAGCCGATGTATTCCAGAGATTGGATTGTTACGATAAAGGCCGGATTTACCATAAAATAGGGCTTTCCTATTATTTGGCCTACCGGGAGGCCGAGGCCATTGACTATTTTGGCGACAAGGTACTTCCCCTGTGGGAGAACTGTTCAAAAGTGCCCATTAGTGAAAAGGCCAATACGATTTATAATTTAGGTATTTGCCATCAATATCTGGGGAATACCGAAGAAGCAAAGGGCTACCTTGATCAAGCGTTAAACATTTTTGAAAATACTGAAGATTATCCACCGCATCAGTTGGGGTTAAAGTATCATGGAATTGGACTCTTCTATGAATCCATCAACGACTTATTCAGGGCCCAACTCTACTTTTCCAATGCCATCAATCTCTTCGAACAGGAAAATGACATCCCGCGGAAATTCAACGCCTTGAACAGTACCGTAACTCTACACTTGGACTTTAAGGATTATAATCGAGCATCCGAATATGTTGGACAAGCCTTGGAACTCGTTAAGACCAAACCAGATTTAATGGCAACACAAGATGTGGTTCCAGTATATCTGAATGCGGCCAAGATTGCTTTTGAACAAAAGAAATATGACCGTGCCGAAACCCTGGCCAAAAGGGCATTAAGCCTTATTGACCGGCAGGGCAGTCCACAATATTATGCCATTGGTCTTGAAGTACTGGCCTTTTTACATATGGAAAAAAAGGAATTCAAGCAAGCCGAGGATATAATGCATGAAGTCCTATATATACGGAAACAGTTTTATCAAAAAGGTAGCGGATTGGAAATGATTGCCCTTACCTATGAAAATTTTGCCGAGCTATATCTAAAGCAAGGAGCGTTCTACAGGGCAAACGAACAGTTGGCAAAGGGTTTTCGTATGGTGGCACCGAATACAAAGCTTGATCAAAGAACGGTCCCTACCGTAAGCAATATAGAGATCAAGAACCAGAATACCTTGATCCGCCTAATGGAGCTAAAGACCCGTATTTTCGAACAAAAGTATAAGAAGGGAGGAGATTTGGAGTGGCTCCAACATTCCTTGGACGTACAACATAAAATTGATTCGGTGATCAAAAAAGGATTGCTCTCCCTTCAATTTGAGCAATCGAAACTTGAATTTCTGGATGTTCGGTTCCAATATTATGGCAAGGCCATACAAGATGCATTGCGGCTATACGATCTAACAGGGGACACCTATTATTTGGAGCAGGCCCATCAATTCTCGGCCAGGACCAAGGCCTTGACCTTGCAACAGGAGCTCAATCGCATCAACACCTTGCGGACCACGGCCTCAAAGACCATTCTTGAAGAGGAAAGTAGCCTTCGTGAAAGAATGAACGCGCAACAATCCCTTCTTTTTGAGGCATCCGATAACAATAGGGATTCCTTGTTACAGTCATTTCTACAGGCCCAAAATGCCCTGGATGCCTTTTTGATACGATTGGAAGAAAGGGAACCCAAATATTACAGGGAACGGTATCGGTTTTTGAAAGTTCCCCCCATCCAGGCCATACAGGAAAAGCTTCCGGGGGATTTGGCCGTACTGGAGTTTTTTGAATCCCAGGAATCCATTTATGTTTTTTGGATTTCCTCCACCCAATTTTTCAGTACAACGGTGCCGCTTACCCCAAAACTCCGAAAATGCATAGAACGGTTCACCGAACAATGTGGCAACCCCGAAATACCCTTTTCACAGACAGATTCCCAGTTCATTTTTGAGCAATTGATGGAAGAAGGACTGTCACGGCTAACAAATGTGGAGCGTCTGTGCATTATTCCCGATGGTTCGTTGCATACCCTATCTTTTGAGGTATTGCACAACGGTGGGGGCCATCTTATCGAGGACTATGCGTTCACGTACGCCTATGCCACGCAACTTCTTGGACGAAAAGGTGATAATGGGGAAATTCCTCCAGAGGACTATATGGGCTTTGCAGCTTCATATAGTAATTCGCTCAGCACAAAACTAAGGTTCAGAAAGCGTTTCTTTGGTGAAGAGGTCTTGTCGCCACTTTCACTTTCCAAAAAAGAAGTCGAACAGGCTTCCAAAATCTTTGGTGGCAAAACATTTCTCGATGACGGGGCATCCCTGGAGAATTTTTACAACAATGCCAATAATGCCCGAATTCTGCACTTGTCACTACATGGTCTGGTCGATACCGATGACCCCAGCCGATCGTGCATCATCTTTGATGATACAAAGAAGGAATTTCTACTATCCCCACCCGATCTCTATAAAAACCGCTTAGGGGCGGATTTGGTGCTATTGAGTGCCTGTCATTCAGCGAATGGCAAGATTTACAATGGAGAGGGCGTACAGGGCATGAGCAAAGCCTTTTTACTGGCAGGCTCCCAGAATGTGCTTTCCAGTCTCTGGAATGCAAGTGAGTCCAGTTCCCTGGGCATTACCCACTCTTTTTTAACATATGTGAAACAAGGTGTTCCTTTTGATTTGGCACTCCAGAAGGCCAAGCTGAACTACCTAAAAGAAGTAACACCCAGCCAACGGCATCCTTATTATTGGGCCAATTTTGTCCTGGTGGGCAAGGTTGGACCAGCCACGCGCTTTCCTTGGTACTTGATTGCTTTGGCCATGGGATCATCCCTGGTTGTTGGTATTTTCCTATACCGGTATTTTAAGCGCCCAAAAACCTCGTAAGCCCACCATTCCCTGCCGCGGGCACTCCGTCACGCTTTGGCGATCCTAGAAATTGTCACCTCTTTGGTCACGTTTCCAGCGTTTTCCCCTTATAGAAATAAACAATACAATCCCCAATTGAAAAAAAATGGAAATGATACATCCCAAAAACAACCCCTTACTATTACTTTTTTTGGTGAGCCTATTGACCTTGCCCCTTTCTGCCCAGGAAGGCATGAAATTCTGGGCAGGGCACTCGTACCGAACCAATATTACCAAGGAATGGCGTGTTCGGGCAGGTCAACTTTATCTTTTCGATGACCGGATGGACCTTACCTCGATGCAGAATAGTGCCCGTATTGACTATCGGTTCAACCGTAACATCACTGTAGGATTGGGTTACATCCGTTCTTCGGATCCGGCAGATCCCGATCAGCAGGCCAGAAATAGAATTGACCCTAGGGTACGTTATCGATTTAAGCTGGGAAAACTTAGGATTGCCAACCAACTTCGGGCAGAATGGCACTTTCCTTCACGAAGTAAATTTGAATATCGCCTTCGGTACGCATTGGGGCTCAATGCAGGTGATTTTGGACTTCCCATGGACATTACACCTTATATGACCAATGAACTTCATTATTACCTCAATGGCAGGCCATTGAATTATAGGGATACGGATGGGGATGTTATTGTGCGCCAATCACCCAATGGTCTGCACGCACACCGTATCCGTATTGGTGTCCGGTTTAGACCTTTTAAACGTGCCAATGTCAGTTTGAGTTTTATGAGGCAAACCGAATTCAATATAGGGAGTAGATTTCGCCAAATCAACGTAGTCGATCCCCGGGATGGTGATATCCTGAGGGGGTTTAACAACTTTTCAGTATTGAGTTTTAGTTTCTCCTATCGTTTCAAAATCTAATTATAAACCCCACAAATAGATAGTATCATGAAAATAATCAAGAAAGCAAATAGCTGTAAGTATGTAACCGATTTTACAATTGATCGGGACATTATTACCACCCATATACCCAAGCCAGGGGACGTTGCCATTTTTGAAGTACTTGAATTATGGTCCATTAAAGCTATTCAGGACTTTGAAGGAAGGAACTGTTACATATTTGAAGAGGACCACATTATGGCCGCTTTTGGAAACCGCTATGCCAGTAATCAATTTGAAGCCTATGTGCCAGAAGCATATCAAGAAGTATATGACCTTGTGGGCAAAGGCGGTGTGGTTGGTAATGTGGCCTCCATGTATTACAAACTGGAAGATATTGGGCCAACCAAATTAAAATTGGTAGGCTATGCTACCGACTCGGGCGGCAAGGTAATCAATACCATATATCATCACAGGGAAACCACACCATTCCAACCTTTCAAATCCCGGCCTTTCAAAACTATTCTTTCTGTTGGGGCCAGTATGGACAGCGGTAAGACAACAACGGCGGCTTTTCTTTGCCGCGGGCTAAAAAATGCAGGAAATAAAGTGGCCTATATAAAGTTGACAGGCACAATTTTTAACAAGGACAAAATGCTTTGCCTGGATTGTGGAGCCGACTATGTGACCGATTTTTCGGAGATGGGCTATCCTTCTACTTACCTCTGCACTCTGGATGAGATTCTCGATATCCATGAGGGACTGCTTAAGGAAGTGGCCAAAATGCAATTCGATTATGTGGTCATTGAAATTGCGGATGGCCTCTATCAAAGGGAAACCCATAAACTAATGTGCCACCTGCCCTTTACGGATACTGCGGACCATGTTATCCTGTCTTGCAGCGACAGTCTTGCAGTGCACACGGGCATTCAAATGTTGTCGCCAATCTTTTCTGAGCGCCTGTTCGCCCTCGGGGGGCGGTTTACCGGGAGTCCGCTTATGGTAGGGGAAGTGGAACGGAAGGAAAAGCTTCCGGTCCTGACCTTGGAGAAATTGGTCGATGGAGCACTTTTAAGCAAATTGCTAGGTGACAAAAAGGTACAAATGGTAATCTAGAATCCCCCTAAAACACAATAACAATGAATTTTTCAAAGATACAGGCCCTGGTTTTCAGTATAGTCGTACTCCTTCTGGTACTTTCTCCCGTTGTACAGAATTGGGCAAAGCATCCCAAAGATAGTTTTCCACTATCGTACTACCCCATGTTTGCTAAAAAAAGGACACAAAACTATGGCCTCTACTACGTGGTGGGGCATGATACTTTAGGGCAAGACTTCAGGATTCCCTACAAATTGGCAGGTACTGGAGGATTCAATCAAGTAAGACGGCAGATCAACAAGGCGAGAAAAAAAGAAAAGGGGTTACCCTTTCTCCAAAAAGTAGCAGGTAACATTGCAAAAAAGGAACCTCAGCTTTATGACAGGCTTATGGCCCTGGAACTGGTCAAGGGATATTATCACCTGGAGGGATATTTTCTTGAGAAAGACACCCTCCCGGTCTTGGAACGGAAAATTACAATCTATAAAATCAATAGTGATGAATATGGTATGGAACAGTATTAAAAATGTCTGGTTTGCACAGGTAAACCCAGAACGTCTCGCCATTATACGTATGGCCACCGGGGGCTTTTGCCTTTGGTATCTTTTGTCCCGTTTCAATATGCTGCAACGTATGGTACAAAATACGGATGCCTTTGAGCCCGTGGGCCTTTTATCCTGGATGCAAGAGCCCCTGCATGCAAACCTGTTTTGGTGGATTTCGGTCCTGTTGATCGTTTTCAACATCTGTTACATCCTTGGATGGAAGTTTCGAATCACCGGGCCGGCATTTGCCATTTTAGCCTTGCTGTTCTTTAGCTATCGCAACTCATGGTCAATGATTTACCACAACCGAAATGCCCTTGTACTGCATATCCTTATTGTGGGCTTGGTGGCTTCGGCAGATGCATGGTCCGTAGATGCATGGAGCCAACGACGAAAAGGGGTTCCTAAACAAAATGCCCATTGGCGATATGGTTGGCCTATTATGCTCATCTGTGCTGTAACCGTTGGCTCCTATTTTCTATCCGGTGTGGCCAAAATTGCTGGTGATTTGGCTTGGGATTGGGCCACTGGCAGCGCCATGCGTTCTCAAATTGCCGTGGATGCCATACGCAAATCCATATTAGGAGCCGAAACCGCACCCTTCTTCAATGTGATTTACAAACATACATGGCTGTTTTTCCTATTGGGTATTTTTACCTTTATTGTAGAGCTGGGGGCACCCTTGGCACTTTACAAAAAAAGATGGGGCAGGTTTTGGGCCGTCTTAACATGGGGCATGCACTGGGGCATTTATTTTATCATGGGAATTACCTTTCGGTACCAGATGACCGGATTAATCTTCCTTTCCTTTTTTGCCCCTGAAAAATTGTTTACCAAGGCCCGCAGGAAGGTCGCTAATAATACTAAAAGCGCCACAGCAACATCCACAAACCAGAATTCATCGCCGGTCATTCTTTTCGATGGGGTCTGTAACCTTTGTAATGGTTGGGTGCGTTTTGTCATGGAAAACGAAACAAAAGCGGAGTTTCGGTTCGCATCCCTCCAATCAGCTACCGCGAATGACTTACTTAAACCTTTCGCCGTTAAAGACAGCATGGATTCCCTCGTATTGATCGAAGATGGCATCCTATATCGAAAAAGTGAAGCCGTGCTCCGGATTCTGGGAAGGCTAAAATCCATGTGGCCTTTGCTTTCAGTGCTTATCCTTGTTCCAAGTTTTATAAGGGATACTATGTACAATGTGGTTGCACGCCACCGCTATACTTGGTTTGGGAAACAAGATTCATGTGCATTAGTGGGTCTGGACGACAAGGTCCGTTTTATTGAATAATATTTTTGTGATGGTGTGGTCTTTTCCAAAAAACCGACGTGTGGAAACTACAAAATGGAGTTTAATAGGTGACTTTATAAATTTCAACAAGGTCTGGGTGGCCATGACCTTATTAGCTGGATTTGCCTATAATATATTTACCATCCTGATTCCCATTAGCATTGGTAGATTTTATGAATTTGCCTTTGGGTTCTCTTCCCATAGGTTGAAGGCCTTTGGATTTATTCCCTATATGGACACCACTGACCATACCAGCTTCTTTCTGCTCTTTTTCGGTTTGGTGGGCCTCCGGTTCTTGTTTGAATATGCCAACCGTTACGGCATTGCATGGGTAGGGGAACGATTTGCCAAATCCCTAAGGGAACGGCTTTTCGCCGCTCAAGTGCAGATAGCCATGCCCATTTATGACAAAAAAGGAATCGGAAAATACCTACTACGCTTTAGCGGTGACCTGAAAAGCATACAGAACTATATCAAAAATGGGGTATTGCGATTTCTGCAGGATATATTGCTTTTGGGAATTGTGTTCTCGGTAATTGTCTTTATGGATGTGGTCCTCGCAGGGCTTATGTTAGGCTTCATCCTATTGGCAACAATAGTATTGTGGTTCCTTAATAAAGTGTTGTACCAACAGTCCTTGGAAAGACGCAATCGAAAATCGGGGATGCTCTCTTTTGTAAACACGCGGTTACGGGCCATTTCCAGCCTAAAGGCATTCAACAAATACACCCCGGAGAACAAAAGATATCGCAAACGTTCCGAAAAACTGTATGGAATTGGAAAAAAGTATGCGGGAACAGTGGCCTTGCTACAGGCGAGTATCCCTGCCTTAACCTATGGCCTGTTGGGTATAATTATGGTATATGTACTTCATGGATCCATTGACCAAGATGGTATCGATGGCGGCTCTTTATTGATTATTATCCTGCTCATTCTTGCCATACTCCCAGTACTTCGCAGAACACTGAGGGTAAGTATTGTATGGAAGTTGGGCAATATTTCGTTCGAAAAATTGATACGGGTATTCAAGATGTCCAAAGAGAATGACCTGCCCTTTGAAGAATTGTCCTTTGAGGACCGTACCATTAGATTCGAGAATGTACAATTTCGTTATGAAGCGATGGAAAAACCGGTCTTCGGCAACCTGAATCTTGAAATCCGGCCCAAAACCTCAACTTTTTTATATGGCCCCTCAGGCTGTGGTAAATCTACCCTCATCAAGCTTTTGCTCAAAATCATTTCCCCGGAGAAAGGACAATTGAGCGTAAACAATATTCCCTATACCTCACTTTCGGAAAAAACCATTCGGAAAAATATGGCAGTGGTTTCCAATGATTATCCACTATACGGTAGGGACGTCTATGAGGCCCTGGTCTATAGCCGAAATAAAGAACGTAAGAAAAAGGCGGAAAAATTGCTGGCGTATTTACAGCAACACGAAAACCCTAAGGACCGCTTACAACTGCACAACCACATCGGGGATTTGGGATGTAATCTAAACTTAGGCCAGACCAAACTACTTATGTACTGCCGTGCACTACTTACCGAAAAACCCATCCTTATCATAGAGGAACCCTTTGAATGCCTGAACCCCAAAATGGAACGTTTGGTGCGGGATATGCTCAAGGAACTGCAGCATAAGAAGACCCTGATTTTTTTGTCACAATCCCATAACCTGGATTTAAAACCCAATCAAAAACACAGGCTTATTTCGGATTTATCACAAGTGCCTTCATGGGATTAGCTTCAGAAATTTGTCAATCAATATAAAATAAATCGTAATCCTTGTGTTTTGTGTAGCTTAAAAACGATTTATCGCTGGGCCCTTTTAAATTCATCTTCTTTGATGTCCTCAAAATACAATTTATATAAATATTAATGAACTTCATTCAGCGTAAGAACAATTATAATACAACTGTTACCATTAGTATTTTAGAGTATACGTGTCAGTGCTTATTTATAATCAAGACTGATCCATTTTAAAATCTATGGTTTTGTATAATCGGTTATTTATACTTTGGTTTTTACGATAGTCACTTGGAATACTGCCCATACAAAAGTCCAAATAAAATATAATAAATAAACCCTTGTAGTGCTCCCAAGTGTATTTAGTATAAAATCTCAAATTTGAATCTGTACCCCTTTCCTTGCCATAAAACTCCAAGGATTTCGATAACCACATGCAATTAATGCAACATTGTTATCGAAAATTCTATCACCTTTACGTTTTATGATCTCATTCTCAATGAAAAACGTATTGATCGATTCATTTTTGGATTTGTAATACCTTTCCCATTTATCGGTAATATCAATAGGTTCATAATTCAATAGGGCGAGACAATGTTTTGTGCGGAACCTAAGTTTTACCCCTCTTTTTCCGTATATATTTTGCAAAAAGTCGGCGATGGATATGCTATTGCCCGACTCCATAGGCCCTAAATTCGGACAATGGTTCTTAAAAAGCCTGGTAAAATGCTCGAAGACTTTTGGAGAGCTGATCATGGATAGTCCCACTGTTGGCTTTATACAATAGTAATAACTTATATTCCTTTGGGCATACCAATGCCCTGTGCGCCAAATGACACCATCCTCGTAATATTCATTTTTTAGTACCTGGCCGAACTGGACGACCGGAATTTTCTTTTGTTGAAAAGGGGTTTTTAGCCTGTCCATTTTGTAATAGCTGGCCCCCAGCACAATACCATGGCTTTTCAAAAGAACGATGTTAAAACCATAAACGCTTGATAACCTATCATTTATGTATTCATCATTAACTGTAGGGTAGTACCGTTCGAACAGGGCTTTCACCTGACTTCTTTCTTTGCGGGAAAGTTCACTGGGCTTTCTTTGAATAAATTGGGACATGATTCATAGTAATTTGGGGTAGTGTTGACAATATGCGTAAATGACGCCGTAGGAAAAGAAAAAGTAAATGGAGTACTTTCTGGACCTGCCAAAAATGCCTTAGGTCAATCCTTGACGGTATAGCGCTCGGTATCGGAATACCAATCTATATGACCTTGTACGAGAGACTCTAAACCGGCTGTGTATTGTTGCAACGACTTTTGCTCGTCAAACTTTGGCAACCGTTCTTTAAATTCAAAAAAATCCTCCATTTCCATATCGCACATCTTTTGTGCTCTTTTAATGGCCTCTTCGATTGAAATATGATGTTCATGCTTCAAACAAGTAATAAGATTTGTTGTTCCCTCTTTCAATTCTTTGGCCACGCCACGAATATCATTGTCCCAACAAACACAATTGTTTGCCATTGTTATCATTTGCCTAAAAGGAAGGTCTTTTAAAAACGATACATCCACATCGATTTGATGGAACATTCCAATCAAATCGAAACAAGTATATACCGCTCCTGAGAATAACCTCATTTTGTTATATGAAGAAACGCTGTTTATGGTATTGTACCTACGATTTTTAGCCTCCCAACGTGTTGCGTTAAGATATAGTCGTACATCTTCGGTAAATGTAGCAATCCATTTTTCAGCCGTAATATCGTCCAATTGCTCTCGAATATGAAGCAGGCCACGGTGCAAAGGATCACTTTTGCCAGGCATCTTCTTATGCAATAAAATGGCCATAAATTCTTTGTGCAGGACAAGCAAGCTATCGAGTTGATTTCTTAATTGGGAATCGTCACAAATATCGTCATGACAAAACAACCAGGTAAACCATTCGGTTGCGAAACAAAGCTCTTCTTTTGTTGCCGATGGGTAGGCCCGAGCGGTCAACATCCAAATCTTGGAAATCTCCAAGCGTTGGTAATTTCTATCATCTTTTTTTACGAATTCAAACTTTAAGGCCCAGTCAAGACAATGTTGGCGGGCATACTCAAAATTTGGGTTTATGGAAGACTTTATAAACCAAGTTTGGGGTTTTGGTTCTGAATAAGGCATAAGTAGTGGGGATTAGTAACATGGATATAAATTGACAATACAACTTAAAAAACCGAGATGATTTTTTAATAGTTTACCCTGAAATTACATGTCTTAACTATGCTAAACCATGGACAATTTCCTATTTAACATGATAATTCCCACTTTAACATGAACGATGGGATTTTTTTAGGCAATTTTTAAAAGACCCAAACGGCTCTTTATTTATTGCATTGGTGGAAGTCGTGGTCGCAAGAAGTTACAATCCAAAGGAAGGGAAATGATAAATTCTGGCCGGTACTTAGGTTTGATGAGTGTTTTTAATTCTATGGAGTCTAATTCAACATCCGAAATTCATCGGGTGACTTTCACAAAATCGGGAATAGACATCATATACATGTTGTAGCCCGTTATTCTTTGACCTCTAAATCTTCTCTTTTTATGACTTTACCTCCAATAACAACTTTCTCTATGGCATCATATGCTTCAATATCCATTAAAGGATTTTTAGCCATTATAACCATATTTGCTTTTTTTCCGATAGCCAATGAGCCAAGAGAAGAATCTAAATGAAAAGCTTTGGCATTATTGAAGGTAGCGGACGCAAGTATTTTATGTAAAGGGACTCTCGCTTCTTTCATCAATTTAAGCTCCCAATTTCCATTATGACCAGGTTGATTGCCATAAGTTGGGGCAGATGGAGTATCTGAGCCAAATAGAATTAGACCATCATTGTCAGAAAGGTATTTTAAAGCTAGCATTGCATGAGCTTGTACATTATCATAGATTGTGTGAACTTCTTCTACAGTAAGTTCATTAAAAATATCTTTGGCGAACCATTGTGCCTCTTCCGTTTTATACCATGCAAGTAAATCTTTAGGGACCACCTTTTTTAAGTCAGGCTGATCAAGAAATTCAGTATCAACCAGTGCTTCCTCTCCTTCAATGACTGTTAAGGTGGGGGTATAGCCTATTTGTTTTTGAATTTGTAGATCCAATGTTCTTTTTATTTCCAATGGAAGGGAGTCCCTTGGTACATCCTTGTACTTTCCCCAGTTCCATATTCCGTGTGCCATAATGTCCACTCCTATGTCCACCAAAAAAGAATGTGCTTCAAGTGAATTGGCATGAACTGTTAGGACAAGCCCATTGGAATGTGCTTCAGTAAGCAAATCTTTCATAATGTCTTTGGTTGGAACAGGTAACCCCATCATACGTCCAAAACCTGATTCATAATACGATTTTACGGCGATGGCCCCGGAATTCTTGATACGCCTGACAACTGCTTTGGGGGTATGATCGGCAGGGTCATACTTATCCGGTATACTTTCCGCCTGACTTTCCATGTATATGAAATTTGGCTCGGCTTCAAATCGAAATTCTTCGGGTGTAAAATTCATTGGGTAACCATTTGCAACCGCTGCTCCTGAATATCCAACGTGATATAAATCGGGTTTTACTTCTTGCATCTTAAAAGAAGTGATTCGTTCATCTGATATGCCCCCAAGATTAATAACCGTTGTAAAGCCATAATATAAATAGCTTCTGGGCATTTGGCTTTTAAACCCAGTAGCCAGTTCAGGGTATTTTTCCATATGATGGGGAAGCATTCCTTGCACTCCTGGGATAATATGAACGTGACTATCGATTAACCCTGGAATTATGAATTTTCCGGTTCCATCGATCTGTTCAAATGTTCCGCTTATACCTGGCTTATTCTTGCCCACATAAACGATTCCATCTTTTTCAACCACTAAATGACCTATATAAGGGCTGTAAGTACCATCTTATGTTGAGATTATGGTAACATTCGATATGTATACCCCTTCCGTAAGAGCCAGTTGTTCTTTATTGTCCTGACAAGAGCATAAAATTGTAACAAGCAGAATAGTTAGTACTATTTTCATTGATCATCTTCTTTGGTTGTTTAACCGAAGACGATTATAGCTCAAACTTGTTACAGCTATTGGAATTTTCTGATTAATAGGCACTTATCAATTCTATGGTGCAAAACAGCAATAGCTGTCATTAGGGCTATTTTAAATATCGGATTGTACTTTTTAGATTGTCATTTACAGTGGTTCCGTTCCGGACGCCTGGTCTTTTTAAGATATTTGAAAACCGTCTCGATCCCGGATGCGGTCAAAAAGAGCTTTCCCTTTTCGGAAAAATTGGTGAGCAGGTCCCGGTTCGGATTTGGACTCTGGACATAACACACATTTTGTCCTGAGTTAACCTTGGACCGAAAAAAGTTGTAGCACGTTTTATAAGGGATGTAGTTCATGTTCACCTTGCTATTTGGTTTCGGTCAATTTTCGTTTTAGCACGATACCGTTCACAATTACTATAACCTGACAGGTCAAAAAAAATAGAATGGTCGAAATAAGGTCGGGAGGAGTTGCTAGATAAGAAAAGATCAGAGAAAAAAATTCAAACGCCAAGATGGCTTTCCACCAGTCCCTATCTGTCATTTTAGTCCATCGTACCAAATCCGACAATAGAAATGGTAAAGTTATCAAGGCGAAAAAGTAGATCAGCCAGGTAATGAACAATATAATGGACTGAATTTTGCCAAAAGAACTTTCTATTGAAGGATCTATCGAATATCCTTCCAGCCATCTGGACAAAAAGTAGGAAGTAGTTGCACTTAATAAAATGGTTACAATGAACGGTACGATTATTTTTTTCAATCCTTGTTTGTGTGTGGTTTTATTTTTTTCCTGCCAAATTCCGCAAACTGATCAATACTTGTTCGGCATCTTTATTTTCAAACGACAACAATGACCTTGAGTTCATTATTATAAACTTTTCGGTGGTATTGTCATCATTTTTCATTTCCACCGTAATGTATTTAGTTCGTTTTAACCGAAAGGATGTTGGATATCCGATTTTATCGAATGAGTATTCCTTTGTTGGCCTGAATTGTTTTTTTAGAACGATTTTATCCCCAATGATCCGAGCGTCGCAAGTGTACATGAACAAGTATATCAAAAATCCAATTAGCCCTAAAAATGCAATTCCTGCAACTACCATTCCCATATGAAATTTTTGTTCCATGATGACCAGAACCAGGATGGGAACCATAAACAATAGTAAAAGACTTCCTCCATATAGTCCCACATTGGTCCAATTGGACGATAATTTGATTTCTTTTTGATTATCCATATTAATTTGTTTTTAGTGAGTTCGATTATTTGGATTTTTGAACGATCCTATGCTTTTCTTTGAAAAACCTCTAAGATGAAGGCAGTTGCAACGACCGCTCCAAGTCCATATGAATACAGTGTAAGTAGTACCCTTAGTTCAAAATCGACATGGATCAATAGGAGCCATAGAACGCCTACAAAGAAATACCACCAAATCTTGAATGATGTAATAAAGTGTTTTTTCATTTCAGGATTTATTTTCCAAATTATTGCCAACGGCCTTGTGTCAAGACCACTTTATATATTCTTGTATCAAAAGGCCCATCCAACTGCAATTCCCCCGATCGGGCCAATGCTTCCCCCGTAATTGGCATCGTAATAATATCCCAGTCCAATCCCCATGTCGTAATTGAACCCGACCGGCAGTGTCCGTTGCATTCCATAGACAACACCGACATTTCCAAAAATACCTTTGTCCCCAGCAATTTCCGCCCCTTTAATAAGTGGCGTGGCATAATATAAGGTATTGACTGCCCCAACGTAATTGGCCGAGTTTCCCTCAATATATTTTTTCCTCAATATAAGCCTACGGTCAAAATTGGTATAGTAGCGAAATCCTGTCCTGACCGCTGGCACAATGCCCCAATACACCAGATTTTGCCCGGGTCTGGCCGCAAGCTGTATGCTCGCTCCTGCGATCATGGTCGTGTTGGAACCCAATCCTTTTTCATATTCAAAGCCAGGACTGAAAAGTCGTACCTTGAATTGATTACGCTCCACGTTCCTGAACGTCTGGGCAAAGGATATAGTGGTGGTAAAAAGAATGGCCAAAAAAGAAATCCGTGTTTTCATTTAACAAGATTGCCTTTGGCAAATCTTAATTTTTAACATAATATCATGCCACAAAAAGTGTTGGAATCGGTTAAATAGGGGACAAAAAAAGAAATTGGTGGGACATTGGAAATCTCCGTGCAAGGGGTAGTGACCACATAGCTCCGATTTCGGTCATCTTGAAAAGAGATGATATTGATCAGATAAGCTCAGTGAGCATATCTGCTTATACTAATTCTAAAGTTCGGTTTCGCTCTGAAATTTGTTTGTAGCTAAGTCTGCTCATTGAGCTTATCGCCTGTTAGCATTAGCCCCTTACAAATCAAAGCAGAGATGTATAATTGGGAGTGCCTCATTTATTTCTTGCGTTATACTTTCCCTAGTCATCCACCCTTTTTCAATATCATGGCCATAGCTTGGATAGATTTTGAATTTCTGTTCAAATATTGATTGTGCAGAATTTTCATCTAAACCTTTGGTGCATAAAAGAAGGTTATCTTTACCATCCGCCCAAATTGGTAAAACTCCAAAATCATCCACCCACTTTTCATAAGCTTCTTTCACTATTGATTTATCATCCCCATAGTAAGCTAGTTGATCAATAAATTCATCTTGATCCGACAATATTCGAATTTTATATAGTTGTTTGTAGTGTTCTTCAATTGGTTTCGATCCATTGTAAGGATCAAATTTAAATGACCTATATCTCGATGAAATTGTGTCCAGAGAGACTTGAAGACCCAAATCACATCTTCTCAATTCTTGCCTCAAATTAAAAAATTGATCTAATTCAGTTCTAATCCCTGAAAAAACTATGCCAGGTGCACTTTTATCTTTTTCATCAGGAAGTATTTCCGATAGAATGAGTTTCCCAAATAACCTTTTTAGCTCAAGTATGTCGATTTGAGATTCCTGCAAAAATCTTTCCTCCTTTTTATTAAGCTTCCTTCGACTAGAAAACTTAGGTTTATTTTTCAAGAAATTGAAGAGATTCATAATTAATGCTAATATCAACATTATCAGTATAAAATTATGGTTGTTTATTCAATCTATATCGATGTCTAAAATTGGGAACGGAAAATGGAGCTGGTGGGACAATGGAAATCCATTTTTGGACTTTTTCTTGAATAGTACAATGGTTCCACGGTCATTGATAATTGGTCGGCACATATACCATTGCCCCGGTATATGCCCATCACTGTCTGTTATAGGTCGCTTTTGTGACCAATCTCATTTGGTTGCCATTTTCAGTAAATTCCTCTACATACTCAATTACAAGCTGTGCCCCTCTCAAAGTAAATTCAACCGTTCCGGTATCGGTTTCTCCGTCATAGACAATAAAAAGCATGTTTCCGTTGATGGAATATGTACCAACATCGGTCGATGTTTTGACAACAACATCTCCATTTTCGGTATAAGAGTAAGACTGAAGGTCACTGAATGTTCCGTCCGCATTGAAGGTGATCCTAATGAAGTTACCGGCATCAACGGTTTCCGTTATTGTACCATCAGAAACATTGTTTGTAAACACCTCGGTCGAGCTTGAAGCCTCCAACCAGGTGCCCACTATGGACGGTTTATTACAACAATCGTGTTCAATATTATTGCCATAGCTTTTGTATAAAGTCGCAAATAGTACCAATGTCAACGGAATCATTGCCTTCATTTTTCTTGAGCTGTTCATTTTCTAAAAATCATAGTTGTTTATTTATACTGATATCAATGTCCAAAACTGGGATGTAACAGGGTTTTTTAGGGATTTTGGAAAGGGACCGAATGTGGTTTTGTGAAGCCGTTTTTACAGATCGTAGTATAACGCCCAGACAAGCTCCATCAGATAGTCAAATTTTAGCTCTATTCTTAAATCTTTGTTTTACTTTAATTGCATCCTCAGTTCCTTTGAGATAATGTTTAAAGCTGCCAGTAAATGGCTCTATTCCTTGAAGACCTTTTGATTCAGGGATATTCATAAGGTACTTTTTAGAATTTTCATAGTCTCCCAACATTACAAGAACCAGCGAAATGTTATTGTTAACTATTTTCTTAAAATCCGGATCCTTATTTTTTTCAAGGTAATCTATCTAAAATGTCATTGCCGATTCCAAGGTTGGGCGAACTTCTTCAAAGCTCTTTCTTTTCTTTTTACTCAATGCATACAAGCTTTTAATTTCAGCGTAAACCTTTTCTGCAACCTCATTAAATTCTGAGTATTCTTTGTTTTTAAAAGTATATACCGCTCCGGGAAAAGATATTTTGTTACCAAAAAAGTTTGCGTCAAAAGTTTCTCTGGCCTGCTTGATTAGTTCTTTTTTAATTAAAGGCTCATTATTATCAGGTATTAACCTTTGTATACTGCGTACTTTCCGATCCTTACTCTTATCCTTATCCTCTAAAACTTCTTTCAATTTTTTGGCAGGTATATCATCTAATTTTATGTAGTTAGGCCCTTCTTCATTAAAGAAATAATTAATGCTTTTTTCATAAACTAATTGATCTGCTTTTTTTACGGATAACAATAGCGATATATCTAATTCCCCAACTATGCTTTGATTATTTTGAAAGTCGATATTCTCTCGAATATTAATTAACCTGATCCCATCATTTGATAGTTCAATTTGTAAATCAGCATCAGAATCTACCACTTGGTAATTAACGAAATTGAAGCTCCTTTTTACCCACCTTCTTGTACTATCCCTGTTGGCGAAACTCCATTTGGTTAAAAGTCTGTTATACTCTTCATCCCCAGAATAAATGTTTCTTTGGTTTGCAGGAAGTGATTTTTTCCATTGATTAAATTCAATGGATGTCAACCCCCTAAGGTCTTGATTCAATTCAATGGTTTTAATATCTGGTCCCAAAGGATTTTCAGGGACTATATAATATGACCATGCAATGGGGTTTTTTTTAGACTTGATTTTCTGACCAAACGTCAATAATGGCGTTAGCACTAAAAGTAAAATCGTTGATTTATACATTGAATTCGTATTGATATTGTTTGTAACACTGTATTTGTTGTCCATTGCTCTGTTAAGGATTGTTTTCAGAACGGCGGGGACCTGGTAGATCAAGTCCCCTTCGCCGTCTTAACCCCACATATGGAAAACCAACCTTGGAAATGAAAAAGGCCCTCAAAGGGAAACCATTGGCACAGTCACTGCCGTGAAAACCAATTCCATATAACAAGATTGCCTTTGGCAAATCTCAATTTTTAACATGGCACCATGCCACAAAAAGTGTTGGAATCGGTTAAATCGGGGACAAAAAAAGAAATTGGTGGGATAGTAGAAATCCATTTTTGAACTTTTCACCCATGTTAAGGGCACTTCATCAAAAATCACCTCGGGTTCCTCTTGGGAAACGTGGCATAGGTAATCAAGCTCTTTTATTTATAAACAAAGAAAAAAGCAATCCTTTTTGATAGGTACTGTTATCAGGAAAAGTTTAATCAAAAAAAGTAGATAACAGTAGTTAAAAAATGCTGTTTTCTGTTTTCTGTTTTCTGTTTTCTGTTTTCTAAGGAGGAAATCGAAAATACTGTGATAGAGTAGGTGAAATTTTAAAATTGATGCTAGAATGAAAACATTGCATCCGAGTCAGCTTGAAAATGTACAAGGAGGCTGTTCCGACCAAGAAATGATAAGTCATGGGGCAACCATGATTATACTTGGAGCACTTTCTTTAGGAACCCTGGCAATTTTATATGGTGCAGGTGCGGCTATAGTGTGTCTTTCAGGCGGTTCTATGTATGGAGAAAATTAAACTGTATCTTCCAAAATAACATTATTAAATGTATTTCGGAATATTTAAAGTATTATGGATAGTTTTCAGAAAATCGTTAACGAATTTACCCGATCAAAACAACCATTGAATGAGCAATCTAAACGAATGGTAATCATAAAAAGAAATCTTTTGTTGTCAATAAAGATTATAGGTAACAATAGCAATGAAATTTCTTTGTCAGGAAAATGGCGATTGGGATTCATTGGGAAAATCCTGTTAAAAAAAAATTCGATGAACATTTAAATCTTTTGGACTTAATTGAAAGTCGATTTAAAACAGGAGGGTTTAAAATTATTAATCCCCACTACTTTCCTCATGGGTGATGTTTTTTCCACATAAATTCCTAAACGTTACGGTTTTCCCATATTTTATTTACGGACTATTTCTTGTTTTAATTTCACCCCTCTTCTAAATTGCTTTTTAGAAGGAGTAAGCCGAAAATCCTTGAAATAGAGTAGGCGTTTCTTTTAATTTACACTATTTATGAAAACATTGGAATTAAAACAAATGGAAAACTTAATTGGAGGTCAAGAGAATGTTGGCAGCGGCTTTGATTGCGGACTTGCAATAGCAGGTTTAGTATAGCATTTGCTGGTCTAGCTTCGCTTACGGCTGCTTCTGGTGGGCTTGCAACAGGACTTGCTGTTGTCGGCTTCCAAGTTGCTTCTGTCAGTGCGGCCAGAGCTTGTTAATTATAAAAGTTTAACTTAGACTTAAAATGTAAAGTATGGAAGATAAGCGATTTTTGCAGTGGGATTTCCAAAGTATTGTTTTAATCCTTTTATTATTGGTCTCGGGAATTTCGATGGCCAGTTACTTGGAAAAAGGAAACACTACCTTATTGTTAACTTTCATTGGAACTTCTTTAGTTGCTTATTCCGTTGCGCGAGACTTATATCGCAAAAGGAAAAAGGAATAATAGTATTTTGATATGTTAAGCTGTATTACTAATGTATCTTTTTAGGAATTTTAATAATGGTTTCAAAATATTCCGATCCGAAGTGTAATTCATTTTACTTCGGAATATTTTAGTCTGAGAAGTTTTATTGATTTCATAAACGCTTGATTTAAAGATTTGAAATACTTCAATAAACTTTAATCTCAGCTTTCACAAGTTTTGTTTATCTATATATCCTCCAAAAGCATGATTGTTTACTTACACCAGGTGGAAATAATGCATTAGTTTATTTCTCAGTCATAAGTTCGTACAGATTTACCTGCATTCTATTTTCATCAGAAAATTACTTTTATTACCTACACACTATCCTTAAAATACATGTCGTTTATCATTATAAAAACTTATGAAAAATAGGCTTGTTACAATTATAATTCTTTTAAACTATTTTGTTTATCCTCAAAGCAATTCTGCTTTCGAAATTGAATTCAGGGGTAATGTCTATTTTGACAGCGAAAAAGACAGCTTAACGTATTCTAAATTTTATGAATTGGATAATGAAATAAAAGATCGCTTTTTAACGGCTGAAAAACAAATTGTCCATATAAAGAAAGATACCATCCTAATTGAAGAATTTCCAAAAAAAAATGGGGCATTAAAAACAATATTTATTAGGGATAAAGATAAAAATGACAGACTTGATTTGGACTCTGGGCAAAAAACAAAATGGCACAATCCATATGTAACGGCAAAATATCGCAGACTTAAAAACTACAAGCGTATTCCCAAAGAAGACAGAACAATCCTTAATGAACAATGTGAAGCTTGGATTTCCGAATCCAAAAACGGTTGGAATAAAATTTGGATTTCTAAAAAAAGATTGGAAAAATCTCAATTGGAATATCCGGACCTAATTGTCAATGGATTTTTAGTATTGAAAAGAACTGAACACATTAATGGCTCAAATGTGGCTTTTGAAGCTAAATCCATTAAAAAAAGTAACCCCTCTAATTTTAAAAATATTTTAGAAAAGCATTTAGAAATTGATATTGAAACAAAATATGGCCCTATTGATGAAAACCAAAAATTATCTGACAAATCAATAAAAGTCGGTCATCGGATTGACAATTACGCCTTCAGAAATGTTTTTGAAAACGACCTTATCAAACTTTATGATATAACCAAACAAAAGAAATACACGATCGTAGAGTTTTGGGGAACTTGGTGTTTGCCTTGTCTGCTTGCAAACGAAAAAATCAAAGAACTAAAAAAAAACATATGGGGATAAATTGTCAATTTTTTCAATCAATGCCCACGACCGAAATATTGACAAGTTGAAAAAAATGATCGGGAAAAAAGAGATGAATTGGACGCATGGCTATTCAACGGAAAAACTACTTAAAGTTTTCAATAGAAAAAATACTTTTCCAAGATTAGTAATATTGAACAACGAAAATGAAGTTTTGTTTATAGGAAATCCACAGGTCGACTTAGATAAAATGAAAGCTGTACTGAATAGATAAACCCACTGTCAAAAGAAGAACCGTAATTGTAAAAAATGATTTTGGAGAAGTATTATATTGTATACAGTTTCAATCTATTCTTTGAATTAAAAAGCCATAAAAAAGATGATGTTGAAATGCTTGTTGAAATATGAAACACCTCGCCCTTGGGGAGAGTTGTTTCATATTTCAACAATACCAAGGCCCGGGAAATTGGGTATCACAAGCAATTCATGAGGGTCTAGAAAATCACCAAAACCATACCATTGTTCCCGAACAAAAGATTCTTTCTTGGAATGGGTGCCTTATTTGCCGACATACTATCGTTCAACGCCTCCTTTTTATCTTTTTTAAAACATTGATGGATTGTTCGATTACCCATTTGATATTCCAACTTAGCAATGCCAACACAACTAAAATTATCAATATGATTAGAATTAAAAAAAGGATACTGGGGACTAAAACGTTTTGGCTCAAATCTTCCATAATGTCAGCGGTCATTTAGACATCTGGAAAATGTCAATGGAACATAGTTGGTAACCACCACCAGTATCGAGTTCCCGTTTCCCAAACGCTCCATCATATGTTGTTTTCCCGTTTTATTGGTTGCCCGGATACTTCTTTCGTTCATGAAATATTTTGGTAGTGTCTTTTTTTCCATTGCTACTTTATAGATAAACAAAGTATGACCATACATGGAAAGTATCCAACAAATAGTGCCAAACCCATTTAAAAATGGGACATTACATGGCTTTTTGGGGATAATGGAACGGGCGGGCACAATACTTCGTACAAGGGAAAGGAGAACAGTCTGTGCCTGGACCAAGGATGGACAAACGACGTTCAATAAATATAACTTCCCTATCCACACCGTTTAATGGCCCATCTAGAATACGTTAAGGCATGCTCATCCAATTGTAAATTGAATAGTTTACTTATACTGGATGGGCAACGGAAACACCGTAATCACCTTGTTATTCTCCCTCCACACCACCTGCTGGCCCCGAACATAAGTTCCATGGAAATATATTTTTTAGACAATAAACCCTTTTGACCCATACCAATCCCGATGCCAGGTCGTTATAATTTCCGGTCTCTCGCCGGTACATGCCCATAGCCTTCGGTAGCATAAGGACTTCTCTACTTTTCCTGTTGTTACACCACCGACCATTGGGGGGAAGCGGAAAAATCAATAGTTCACATAGATCATTTTTCTTTCCTGGTCCAGCCCTGGTTCGTTAAAGTCAATGACACATACATAGGGGCCAACGGGCACCGTCCCGCCTTCATGGGTGCCGTCCCAGGCATCGCCCGGTCCGCCATAATGGATGCTGAACAACAACCTTTGGCTCAGGTCGTATATCCTCACCACGTTGTTCCTATATTTTTCAAGGCCCTTGATCACCAAAGTATCGGCAATGCCATCCCCGTTGGGGGAAAACCCCCTATTGAAATCCGTAAGGAGCCTAGATTCACAATTCCTGGTCACTTCAACGGTCACCGTCTGCTCACAGGAAGTGGTATTTCCGGTGGCATCGCTCACAATCCAAGTCACGATGGTTGTTCCGGCGCTGAATTCATAGGTATCGGGGTCTATGTCCGTGCCATTTATCTGGGCAACAACAGTGGCAACGGAACAGTTGTCATCGACAACAGGGCTGCCAAGGCCAACCGTAGTGGTACAATCGTCCTTACCATTGTCAGCGGTATTGGCCACCACATTCGCGGGACAGGTTATGGTCGGGGCAATGGTGTCCATAATACCCACGCTTACCTGTTGCGCCGCCGGATTGGGCAAACCGTTCACACCCGTGGCCACATTGGCCGGAATAGCTATGGCAATGCCACAGGGCGATGTGGGTGTTATGGTAGCGGTATAAGTGAATCCGCTGCCCGTAAGGGCACTTACCGTGGCATTGGTAACCTGGATATCGTCCACTCCAAAATCCGTGACCTCACCGTCAAACGTGATGCTTACCGTAAAGGGCCCCAGGTCATCAATACTTTGTGGGGCACCAATGTTCGGTTGGGGAGGGGTACCGTCTTCCGATATGGATCGGAACCCGCCCCACCCATTGTCTTCATAGACCTGCATCCTTCCTTTGGGCACCACGAGGTAAATTTCGTGACGGTTTGCATTGACAAAGGCAGTAGCATCAAGCACTGGTGGATCTACCGCTCTTACTGTCACCAGGCCAAGGTCCGGGTTGTTGGCAAAGGCCTGGCTCCCGATACGTTCCACACTGTCCGGTAGGTTCACCGCTGTCAATTGCTTATTCCAAAAAGCATCTTCTCCGATAGCGGTCACTGTATAGGTTTCACCATTATCATCGACCGTTTCGGGAATTTCCAATTCTGTGGCCATACCAGTATAGTCCAGCACCATTACTTCGTTTGGAGCGATAATTCCATATTTGATGTCATCCAAGGTAAAGATCCCGTGGCTGATGGACCGGAACCCACCCCACCCATTGTCCAGATACTCCTGTATCTTGCCAATGGGCACCACGAGGTAAATTTCGTGACGGTTTGCATTGACAAAGGCAGTAGCATCAAGCACTGGTGGATCTACCGCTCCTACTGTCACCAGGCCAAGGTCCGTGTTGTTGGCAAAGGCCTGGCTCCCGATACGTTCCACACTGTCCGGTAGGTTCACCGCTGTCAATTGCTTATTCCAAAAAGCATCTTCTCCGATAGCAGTCACTGTATAGGTTTCACCATTATCATCGACCGTTTCGGGAATTTCCAATTCTGTGGCCATACCAGTATAGTCCAGCACCATTACTTCGTTTGGAGCGATAATTTCGTATTTGATGTCATCCACGGTAAAGATTCCGTGGCTGATGGACCTGAACCCGTCCCACCCATTGTCCAGATACTCCTGTATCTTGTCAATGGGCACTACCAAATCAATTTGGTGCCGGTTGGCATTAGCAAAGGCAGTGGCATCGAGTGCTGGTGGATCATTGGCTTCTACCGTCACCAAACCAAGGCCCGGGTTGTTATAAAAGGCCTGAACCCCTATACTTTCCACACTGTCCGATAGGGTCACCGCTGTCAATTGGTTATCCTCAAAAGCATCTTCCCCAATAGCGGTCACTCTGTAGGTTTCACCATTATTATCGACCGCTTCGGGAATTTTCACTTCTGTTGCTGTGCCGGTATAGTCCAGCACCTTTACCTCGTTTGGTGCTGTAATTCCGTATTTGATGTCATCAATGGTAAAGACTCCGAAGGATATGGACCTGAACCCGTCCCACCCATTATCTAAGTAAGCTTGTATCATGATATCGCCCATGGGCACTACCAGGTCAATTTGGTCGCGGTCTGCATTGGCAAAGCCATCCCTTTGGAGGTCTGGGGGATCGGTCGCCTCCACCGTTACCAAACGAAGGTCCGGGTTGTTCTGAAAAGCATACAAACCTATACCGTGTATACCTGCCGGTATGATAATCTCTGTCAATTTATTTGACAAAAAGGCCCACCGCTCAATATCTCCCGTTCGTGGCAGGACCACACGGGTCAATTGGTTATCCCCAAAAGCAGTCCTCCCCAGCAAGAACACACTGCTGGGTATCTCAACATGGGTCAATTGGTTACCATAAAAAGCGTCCTCCCCGATATGGGTCAAACCTTCCGGTAGGATCACCTCTGTCAAACTATTGTACAGGAAGGCCCGCTCGCCAATCCTTCTGAGCGTAGAGGGCATCTCAACGCTGGTCAATTTGGGCCCTTGGAAAGTATGCTTAAAAGCATCGTTCCCAATATGCCTGACCTCATAGGTCCTGTCCTGACGCCCCTGGACACTTTCGGGAATGACCAGGTGACCTCCCGAACTGAATCCGTGGTTATTTTTATTGGCATAGCCCACGACGGTTACCCCACCCCCGCCGGGGAATATCGAGGTGATTTGATATTTGAGGACATCATCATCAAAGCGCTGCCCTATGAGCGTCGAGATGGACCTGAAACCGGTCCACCCTGTACCTTCATACGCTTTTACCTGATTACTGAGCGCAGTGTTAAGATTACTTGAACTGAGCGTCAGGGTATTTTCTACGGGTACGGGCACTGTCACATTGATGTGGTGATTACGGCGCGGATATTGAAAGGCATCTGCAGCGAGGGTTGGTGGATTGTCAGCATCACCCACCACTATCACCGAGATAATGGGATTCGTCCCATAAAAGGCCTGGCTTCCTATACTTTTCACACCGCCTGGTATGGTCACCCGCCAACAGTTGGCATCATAAAAAGCCCTATTACCGATAGCCGTCACCGTATAGGTTTCACCTTGATCATCCACCGTTTCAGGGATGCTCACATGAACTCCCTGACCAGCAGTGTTCGTATAGTTCACCACCATGACTTCGTTTGGAGCGGTAGCCGTAATTGCATAATCGATGTCATCAACGGTAAAGGTGCCAGAGGACATGAATCTGAAACCCGTCCAGTCGTTGGCTGCTTGATAAGCCTCCAGGGTACCCTCGGGAGCAACTAAGTCTATCTGGTCACGGTTTGTAAAGGCATTTTCGGCAACCCGCGCTGGATTGGTCGCCTCTACCTTCAGCACCTTCAATGGGGTGCCATGGAAAGCATTGCTCTCAATACTGGTCACACCATTGGGTAGGGTCATATGGGCGAACTGGTTGTTCCTAAAACCATTTATCCCGATACTGGTCACTTTGCTCCGATCCGCGAAGGTCACGCTGGTCAATTGATCATTGTAAAAAGCGCTATCACCAATAGCGGTCACCGTAAAGGTGTTCAAGCCATGATCTACGCTTGAGGGTATGGTCACGCTGGCACCTCCTTCCGTGTTATAGTCTGTTACCATGACCTCTTCATTATTGAGGTCTATAGAAGTCACCTCGTAGATGATATGATCGACACTGAACGTCATCCCGATCTCTGGAATTTCCGAGATGGATCTGAAGCCCGTCCAGCCATTGGCTGGGTCTAGATAAGCAACCAGGGTACCCAAGGGTACTTCCAAGTCTATGATTTCACGGTTTTTACCTCGATTCACAAAGACTTCTTCACCGAGCGCCGGTGGATTTTTGGCCTTCACCGTCACCACGTCGATTGGGTTGGTGCTTCCAGCTCCAAGAAAGGCCTGCTTTCCAATAAATTCCACATTGGCCGGTATGGTCACCTCAGTCAATTGGGCTTGGGCAAAGGCCCACTGCGGGATACTGGTGACACCTTCCGGTATGGTCACCTCGGTCAAGCCGCTCTCCCCAAATGCCCGTTGCCCGAGAATGGTCAATCTTTCCGGAATGACAATACTGGTCAATTGGTTTTTCCAAAAGGCATCTTGCCCGATACGGGTCACTGTGTTGGGTATGGAGACACTGGTCATCCCCTTTTGCTGAAAAGCCCTATCACCAATAGCGGTCACCGTGTAAGTGAAGTTTGAGCCATTATCTATCACCGTGGGAGGGATGATCGCCTCTGTTCCGGAACCGGAATAGCCCGAAACCTCAACTTGATCGGGGGAGGTAGAGGTAATTGCGTATTCTATTTCGCCTACGGTAAAGCGCTGTCCTATGAATGATGATATGGACTTGAAATTGGGATTCGTCCACTGTACATTACTTTTATAAACTCCTTCCTCGGGAACGACCAAATCTATTTGGGCACGATCTTCAAAGGCATCTTGATTAAGTGATGGGGGATCAGTAGCCTTTACAAACACTTTCTCAAGTGAGTTACCATCAAAAGCCAAGGAACCAATACTGGTCACACGACCCGGTATGATCACCTGTGTTAATTCGTTGCTTTGAAAAGCACCAGCCTCAATACTGGTGACACCTTCCGGTATGGTCACCCCGGTCAATTGGTTTTCCCTAAAAGCATCTGCCCCGATAGTGGTCACATCTTTGGGTATATCAACACTGGCCAATTGGTTTTTATAAAAAGCAGCAGCCCCAATACTGGTTACACTGTTGGGAATATCAATACTGGTTAATCCCTTATCCCGAAAAACATTAATGCCAATAGCGGTCACCGTGTAGGTTTCCCCATCATAATTGATGGTTTCGGAAATTTCGACTTCTAATGCTGTACCCGTGTAATCCGTGATCCGTACTTCGGGTGGAGAGGTAGAGGTAATTCCGTATTCGGTGTCATTAACGGTAAAGATGCCAATGATGGATTTGAAGCCTGTCCAGCCTTTGTTTGGGTCTTGATAATTCCCCAGGGCATCCTTGGGCACTAAAAGGTCTACATTTTCACGGGAAGGTCTAAGGGAACTTTGTGGAGTATGAAAGGCGTTTCCAGCGAGTATTGGGGGATCGTTACGTTTTACGGTCATGGTCTCCAGGTTTGGGTTAAGGTGAAAAGCAGAAACCCCATCAATACTAGTGACACTGTTGGGGATGGTCACCTTGCGTAAATTGTTCCCACGAAAAGCTTCATGGCCGATACTGGTCACGCTGTTGGGTATCTCAACACTGGTCAATTGGTTATGCTCAAAAGCTTCTCTGCCAATGGCGGTCACCGTATAGGTGTTCGCGCCATTATTCACTGTTGAGGGAATTTCCACGTGACCTCCTGTAACGGCATAGTCGACGATCTCAACTTCGGTTGCAGAAGTGGGTTTGTATTCAATGTTACCAACGGAAAAATTTTGGCTATAACCGGTAAGGCCCGCCAATGCCATAAGTATGATGGACAGTACCAATTGTAGTTGTTTTTTCATAATGCATGGACTTTTACCTTTTGAATATTAATAGATAGGAAATATTGACATACAGGGAAAAACATCCAAAAATCAGTGCCCAACCTCTTCAAAATTGGGATGTAGAAGGGTTTTTTGGGGATTTTGGAAAAGAAATTGAATACGGTTTTGTGGCGCTGCTTTTACAGTAGGCACACGTGCATGGGCCTTCAAACCTATCTTTATTTAATCCATAAAAGTACCTACATATTCCAAAGCTGGAATCAAGAGCGGTCTGTGCCTGGACCAAGGATGAACAAACAATCCCCAAAATACTTTCCTTTTATGCCCTCTATCACTTTTAACGGCATGTTTGTCCCGGTTTTAATCCGTATAGGCACATTTTATCGTCCAGTCTTGTACTAAAACCCCATCTTTATTTCCAATAAAAGGCTATCCAAGCAATATTGCAATGGAGTGACAGTGTGGCGCCAGATTAACCACTGGCTTCATAAGGATAAAATTTATTTGAGTTAGTTTACGTTTAATAGCAGCGGCGGGGATTTGGAACTACGGTCCCCGTCGTTTTTTTTGGAACAAGGCCCAATACCACGGATACCTGCACTATTCGGCTCAATGTATTGGAAAACCTACTGATGTCTTTATAAAGGGGCATTTGTTCGGGGGTGCTTTTTGATTTCATTTTTAATGACTTTGGTCCAACAGTAATTTGTAAGGGCGAAAGGCAATCCCCCAAATAAGAAAAACCAAACTACAGTTTTTTACATCTTTTCTTTAAGGTTTTTCGTACATATTTTATAAGATAACGTGAGGTTAGGTCAAAAATCCCATGGAATCTTTTCTGCTTTTCAAGTTTAGGTCTACAGCACTAAACTTAAAAACAAAAAACTATGCTCCGATGAAATCAAAAGATGCTGATATTACGGCTATCCTTATGGAAAAAATTGCCATTTACGCAGAAAAGTTCAAAAACTTTGATCCTCGTATAATTGAGGGTTGCGCCTTATGTTATAAACATAGCCCATTATATCGAAAGCATATAGCCTCATCCAGTTTTGGTAAAAGCATGGGATGGCGATTGACATATCACTGGACCCAAAACCCTGAACGTTATGATGACCTTAAGATGATTGGCCCATTGGACCTTGGTTTGTTTTCTGTAAGAATAGATGCTATTTTGGGAAATACTCGGTTAACTGACTTTGTGGAACAGGCAAAACAGCTGCCCATCTTTACTAGCTATATTCGTGCTACTCAAAGCTTCATTCTTAATTTAATAGTAAATAAAGATATCCGTTGGTTAACATACGAAACCTACCCTTCATCTATGGAACTTTTGGATTTATGTAAATACTATAGCCCGACGTTTAGAGAGATAACCGAAAAAGGGAAGGGCGATGGTTGGGAATTGATAAAAATATGGTCCAACAACCCTGAGGGCATTACGGCACTAAGATTCATTTTCCCTTTGGATATTGCCATCTACTGTGTGCGTTTGGACAGTATTATTTATCATAAGGACCTAACGGAATTTACTGATCGGATTAAGGCAAATAAACATTTCTTGGTGCTACCTATGGAGGTTATGAAGTTTGTTTGCCAAATTCAAAATGAATGGGGAATTTCCTAATAGAATTTAATTTCCCATTTCCAAAATATTACATGATTGAAAGAAGTATCCCGGAAACCGAAAGAATGGGAAAGCCACATATGATGGAACGTTTGGAAAATGGGAACTCGGTACTCGTAGTGGTGACCAACTATGCCCCGTTGACATTTACCAAATCTCTAAATAACCCATGACATGCTAGAAGCTTTGGGAACTACTTTAGGACTTTTGCTTTATTCTTCTGTAATAACCACACGTTTTTCAAAATAGCGGTATCCTGCAAATACCCCTGTTGCTCCATTACCGTTAATAGTGTTTGGCTCAACCCCAAGTTCTATAAAAGGATTCCCATCGTTGGTTTCATTCAAGTAGCCTGCTCGTAATAGCTGAAACAGAGACTGCTCTGCTGTGATTACCTGAAGTACCAAATCTTGTTCCAGGAATAGAACTTCATTGTTTTCATCAAAGGACAAGGCAGGGAAGAAATATGTACTTGCCCCAATTTCCAAACCATCCCTTAAGTTGTCGGTCTGAAAAGCTTCAAGGTCAAAGAAGATGTTTCTAATGGTGTTGGATATGGATTCATCATCGGCCGTTACCTCCAAGAATGCCCCAACAAAATAAAAATTGTCCTCACCCTCGATATCCATAAAGCTCATATCCAAGTCAAACTCATTAAAGCCAAACTCATTGGTATCTTCACGAATCTGCTCTGAAATTCCATCAATGTTGTGCAATGGGACAATACATGTGGCGGAATAGTTTTGTCCATTGGCGGAAACTTTCAAAGTATAGGTTTCACCTGGCAACACTTCAAAGGTTTCTGCACTTTCTGCATATAAAAGTTCATCCTCCAAAAAAGGGAGTCGTATATTACTACCTGTACTATTTTCTATGGTTACTTCGGCATCCCTAACAATAAATCGTTCCATATCGGGTCGGGGATCATCAAAACTAAGTTCCAATCCCAGTGCGGGTAACGCTCTAGAAATGTTTACGCTCAACGTATCATTTTCCGGCGATATGAATCCGGCGATATGTATGGTTTGATCGATCTCAACTACTCCGCTATCCACAACATCCTCGCAACCAAACAAAATCGATAACGCAAATAGTAGTATTAGGTGCTTTTTCATATCCCATTAAAATTTTAAAGTGTAGTTAACGGATGGAACAAACACCAAAAGAGCCACGCGATTGAGTTCAGTCCTCAATACATCGGAAATACCATCTCCATTTATATCTACACTATTTTCACTGTTATAATAGAAAAAGGGATTCTTTCTTGCATAAGTATTGTATATGGATATACTCCATGTTCGTTCACTTTTCTCCCTTTTTTTATGAAACTGCACGCCAAGATCTAAACGGTGGTTTGCTTCACCCCTGAAGTTATTTCTTTGGTTGGTGAACTCATCGGCTTCTAGGGGACCAAATAAGCCATTTCCAAAACGATCCAGAACATTGCTTATCGGTAAATCTGTATTAGGGGTCAGTCTGGCTATATTGGGCAAGGTAAAGTTTATGCCTGAAGAATATACCCAATTCGCCGACAGGGTAATTCTTCTGGTAGGTTTGTAAATGCCTACCAGCGCAATATCATGTCTACGCTCATACCTCGCATTAAAGCGATTTCCTTGGTTCAGTTCATCAAATTGACGTTGGGACCATGCCAAGGTATAGCCCAGCCATCCCGTAAAGGGCCCTTTCTTTTTTCGAAACAAAAGTTCAGCTCCATACGCCCAGCCCCTACCTGCGGTAATATTGTCTTCCCAATCCACTTCTTTGGCAGTTTCGAAGTCGTCCAAGACCAAAAACGAAGCCCCTTCCTTATACTCGATAATATCGTCCATGGTCTTGTAATACCCTTCTAGACTAAGGGAATATTGACTTTCCGTGAAGTCCTTGGCTACACCCAACGCAAATTGTTGGGCACGTTGGGGCCTTACGTTATCTGTTGCAGATACCCATAAATCCGTGGGAAGCCCAATGCCGGAACTTGACAATAAATGGACAAATTGGTTCATGTTCGCATAGGAACCCTTTGCGGCAAACGTAGGACCAAGCCTGTAAGAGAGCCCCAATCTGGGTTCTAAATAGTTGTATGAGGTAACATTTTGTTTGAAGTAACTAAAGCGAAGTCCGGCCGAGACATTCAACTTCTCGGTTGCTTTCCAGTCATCCTCAATAAAAGTGGCCCCTTCAAAGGAATTGAGCACTTGTTCGGTATCCTGGTTTTCTAAAAACGAATCTTGCACAAACAAGCGCTGTGGAGTGAAGTTATGAACTGTGCCCAAGACACCAAACCGTATGGAATGAGCGGGATTTGGGTAATAGTTGAAGTCGTTTTTAAGGGTGTAGTCGTTGATGCCGGAACTGGTTCGAAAAATGTTTTCCTGATCTTCAAATATATCTTCTTGAGAAATTCTGAATTTGAAGTTGCTGAATATTAAAGAGGTATTGGAAAAAAACTTATTGCTAAAACGATGGTTCCAACGCAGGGAAGAGGTAATATTCCCCCAATCCAAGCGCGCTTTAAAACGATCGCCATCATCATAACGTTCATTGCTGAAAAACCTATCTTCTCCATAATAGTTGCTCCAATAGAGCTTGTTGTCATCATCAAAAATGTGGTGCATTTTAAAATTGAGGTCCATAAAAAAGTATCCTGCATTCACATCTTTCGGCAAGAAAGGTTTTGCCAAAAGATCCGCATATGTTCTTCTTCCACTAAAGATAAAAGAGGTCTTTCCTTTATTTATAGGTCCCTCCAATAAAAGGGAGGAAGAGATGAGTCCGATATTGAATTTACCCGTCAACTTTTCCTTGTTCCCATCTTTCATATCAATTTTAACGACCGAAGAAAGTCTCCCACCAAAACGTGCGGGAAATCCACCTTTGAATGCTTCTACTGATTTTATGGCATCCCCGTTAAAAACGGAAAAGAAACCAAAAAGATGGTTACTGTTGTATACCACTGCATCGTCCAAGATGATAAGATTTTGGTCAGGTGTGCCACCACGGACAAAAAAACCTGAACTACCTTCAGTTCCACCACTAATTCCAGGCAATAACTGTAATGTCTTTAATACATCCTTTTCACCCAACAGGGCAGGAACATTTTCGACAATTTCAGGATTTAGTTTAAGGGAACTCATTTGTGTCACTTTACTTTCCTGAAGTTGCGAACCCGCTGTCACCACTACTTCGTCTAATTGTTCTGTGTTAGGTTTTAGAATGATGTCCAACTCAATATTACCGGTTAAATCGACATTGATCCGCCGTGTGGAAAAACCAATATAGGACACAACCAGTGTATGTCTTCCCCTTGGGAGGGTTAAGGAATAAAAACCATAGTCATTGCTTACAGTTCCTTTTTGTAGTTGCGGCACATAAATGGAAACACCTAATAAAAGCTCTTCACTTCCCCTTTCATTCACATAGCCACTAATGGTGAACTCCTGTTCCTGAACTGCATATTTTTTATCGAGGTTCTTGGAATACAGGTGTAATGAACTAAAAACAAAAACAAAAACGTGTAAATATAAGGCCGCATAGTTTGGACGGCGGTTATTGTCAAAATCTAAAGGACAGGTCAAGTGTCTCTGTTTTTAATGATTGGGCATAAAAGAATCGCTAATTTTTAAAAAAAATCCTTAAAATGTGCTAATCAATATGGAAAGTGGGACATAAGAAGAAATTACAGGGATATCGAAAATTAAGGAAGGAAAGGAAAGAAGTACAAACTTTTCTTTGGATGGACAATAACTTCGAAGATGGAATTCAATGAAAACAATTGATGTGCTTCAAAAAGTCGAGAGTACTTCGTAAAGTCATAGAATGTAATTCAGAAATTTCCCTTATTGGTCTTTAAAGGGTCAAAAAACCAATAAAACACTGAAAATCATATGATTAATAGTGTTTTGATATAACCTATTTCTAAGTTCGTCGGGGTGGCAGGAAGTCTGCCGTTCCCTTTATGTTTTTAATAATCAAAAAGTTACGTACTTCTTAATTGATTAGGTAACCGAATGGGTAACTTATTTGATAAGAACTTTTGTTTTGTTTTAGCGATTAAAGTTAAGAAATTAAAAGTTTAATTGGATATTTTATTGGAAATAGATTACTTCATGTTTTTATCCAGTTCGATTACATGATTAATATTAAATAAGCAATCTCTACCAATATCTGGGTTCGGATATAATTCCAAATTAATCCTTTTCATTTTTTGTAATAGTTTTTGCTTGCATTACTTACAACGTCAGTCTGTCTCAAAACTACCGTGATTAGTTGTTTATTTTAAAAATATATTAATTTGTTAGAGGGTTTTCCAAATGGATTACCTAAAACTGAGATTCCGTTAAAACAAACACTCTGGTCATTATAAAAGCAAATAAGGTGTTTAAAAAATGCTTTTAAGACGGATATTTTTGGTTTCCAGCCTAGATTGAACATTCTTTTAAGGTTGTATGCTAAAGCTGTTAATCCAAAATCAGCACTGGCTGAAGCAATTCCTTTCTTTGTAATTATATAATCAAAACCCCATTGCCTCTTTATCGTACCAAAGGGATGCTCTACAATGGCTTGTCGCTTTTTGTAAAGTCCTTGGTTATTGGCTACATGCTTTTTGTTGCTATCTATGTACGATTTATACTGGCTACGTTGAACAATCTTCCCATTGACCTTTGAAGTTGTACAACTTGTCATTACTGGGCAAGTTTTACAAGGCTTGGTTTTATATTGCTTAAACTTATAGTTTCTAGCCTTATACCAATTACCATTAGAGATTAGTTCTCTGTTTTTCGGACAAGTATAGGTGTCCTCTTTTTTGTTATAAATAAAGTGCCCAACATTATAAGTTGGGTCTGGTGCTTGGCTACTTCTGCCAATACCTGGTATGGCCACAAGGGTTTTTATTCCCAGGCAATTTGCAGTATAGAACTCACTACCGGTATGATAGCCTTTGTCATAAAGTGCTGTAAATGTATTGGTTCTTAAAATACTTTTTGCTCTTCTAAGCATCATACCCATAGCCTTTTTATCATTCTCATTGGTGAGTTTGTAATCAATAAGAAGTTTATGTTTATCGTCTACAGTCCTTTGGGCTGTATAGGTTATTTCGGTAATCGTTCCCCGAACAATTTGGTGCCTGCTATCTGGATCAGAAGTTGATATTTGTGGGTTTTCACAGCTCTTATCCTGTTCCAATACCATTTGTATTTGTTGGTATTTATCTTGATGTACCCGATGTTTGTTTATCGCTTTTTCGATGGCTTTTTTTTCATCGCCATCGGCGGTAGCTAATGCCTCATTATACTCATCTAGCTTATTGTCTATATACTCTAAATGGCGTTGTATTTTCTTTTTATTGTAATTGTTCTTTTTACTGTTCCGAGCTCTAAGTTTTGTAGAGTCACCAGCAATGAATATAGCTCCAATAAGATTAAAATCCTGAGCTATAGAAACACTTTCTCTAAAGACACGCTTTATGGCTTTGGGATTAGATTGTCTAAACCTAGAGATCGTATTATGATCTGGTTTAAGGTTTTTAAGTAACCACATGAGTTCTATATTACGAACACATTCCTTTTCCAATACCCTGGAAGAACGCATACGATTCATATAGCCATAGATATAAAGCTTAAGTAAATCTTTAGGATTATATGCTGGTCTACCTTGATTAGAAATAGTTGTAAAACCTAACTGCTCCAAATCGAGATTATCAACAAAAACATCAATAAACCTTACGGTATTATCCCGATCAACCATATCGTCCAGACATGTGGTATATAATGTAAGTTGTTCTCGGGAGGCTCCTCGTATATAATTCATTATAATGTTTCTCTCTAATTCTTAATACTTTTGAGACAGTCTGACGGTCTTGGCTATGAGGAGTTGCGTGGTTTAGCGGTTAATCTTGCAAGCCTGCCTGCAGGCAGGCAGGTACACACCAAGCTGAAAATCCGCAAGGATTTTCAGAGGTAGATGAGAACAAGCAATTACTTACAGAAGCATTATTGTACATAGTTATTTTTTAAAATTTATATTGTAGAATTCCCTCTGATTTCAAAATGCTATCTGGGTCATTCTCATCAGGAATTTCATCATATTGCCTGAATTCAATTCTTCTTTTCAAAATTTTGTATTCCATCTCAATTCTATATCCCATTCCTTTTTCAGGATCTTCAATTTGTTGTGCTGGTGCTATATGATAGCAACCGTGTTTTTCAACTTCCTTTTTGAAATTGGAAAGATTGTCTGAACCTTTACTTGGTTTCATTCTGTGAATTCGCTGATTGATTCCCACATATCGAATTTCTTTATTTTCTGGAAGCTTTGATATGAGATTATTTGTCGATTCCACATTTTCTCCAATAACAACAAAGTAGCCATAATCTTGATTAGGTACTTCTCCTTCTACAATAGAAACTCGTAATCTTTCGCTTTTGTCCTCTATGCCTGTCTTTTCTATTATTTCTTCAAAGATTTCCTTTCCTAAATCCAAGTTTTTAAAGAGAACGGTAATAACAGGTGGTAGGTCTCCTTCTGCTGAATATAAATAAGCAACACCTGCTTGCCATTTTGCCTCATCCCATTTTTCTTGGTCGATTAACCCTGAAATGAACAGAGTTTTTCTTGACTTTTCAGGTAATTCTCTTAATTTTCCTAACTCAGGTTTTGTGGTCTTAACACCTCTTAATCTCCAATACAATTTTTCGTATTCATCAATGTCATCAACATTGTAAAAGGTAGAACCTTGTAATGGCTCTGGTATATGCTTAAATTCTCCATCTTTAAAAATTACAGGAATGAATTTAGTGTTGTTTGTTCCCGCATTATAAAGCTGTTGGTAAATTAGAGTGCTTTCCCACTTTATGCCATTTCCTTTTTCGTCTGTACCATCAACTCGCCTATAATAGGTTTCTGTGCATACAACTAAAATGAAGTCAGAGTTTTTTACATTTCTGTCCATCCATTTTGGCCAACCTTCAGGTGGTGAATCTTCATATTGGTCAAGAGCACAATCTATACCTTCACTTCTTAACTTGTTCGATAGTTCAAGTACTCTGTCTTGGTGTTCTTTACTATCGTGACTGTAACTTATAAATACTTTTGGGTTATTCTCTTCCATTAGATGTTTTGGTCATAATTATGTACAATAGTCTAGGTTATGAATAGTTGCAGATTTTATGCACTAATTTTTCAGTTTAACAATAACCTTTAGTTTATTCATTTTCTTTCGTTTAAGCGATTAAACCGCTATTTTTAGGATACGTTATTAGTCACTGGCTTTATTTCGTCCATTTTGAAAAATTATTATATCCATCGTCACTATTCCAGTCATAAACAGGATAATCCTCTGACAATCGGTAAATTTTATTTCTATACTTTTCATCCACTTTTTTCACAGAATAACCGTCTAAATCAGGGTACTTTATCCATTTCCCGTTTATGTAGTCATGTAAATTAATTTTCGTACCATCATCAGAGAATGAATAACCTAAAAAATATAGTGGATTAGAACCTTTTGTTTTTGTTTTTGTTTTTCCATCTTTGCCTTTTATGCCATTAATATGAACTCCAAAAATATGATTACCCACCTGCATACTTTTCATTATCTCATAGCTTACCCATTTTCTATTGAAAGTATCCGAACCAATTAGAACACAAGTGTTTGAGGTATTTTTTAATGCTCCATTGATTAATCTTTTTAATGCTAAATCGCCTTCCTTTTTGGCTTTTTCCCAAACTGAAGCATCAAAATAACCTGCGGATTCTCTGTCAGGTTTTAGTAGCCAGTGATTTCTTACCACGTTTGCTCTAAAGTCAATAACATCTTGATAGTGAAAACTAAAAAATACTCTTTTCGCCATATTAATTTATTATAAACATTACCACAAGTGTAATTGCGATTAGGGTTCCGTAAAAGATTATTTGAGTAATCGAAAATGTGCTCGAAATCCAGCTATTTTTATTACTATTTGTTACTGTTGCATTCATATCAAAATCAATCTCATTTTCATTTTTTTGTCGAATTACGTTGTATAAGTCCCTATATTTTCTCTCTTGTGATAAATAATAACCGTCTAATAGCCAAAAAAGTGGTGTTGAAATATAGGTAATCAGCACATAATCGATATTTGTGTCTTTAGCTGCAAATGCGAATAATGCTGCTACAAGCGTTACTGACCATCCACGAAGTAAAAAAGAATTAACATTCATTCTAGTTATTACCAGTTGGATAAATTCAAGGTGTTTAATTTTCTTTTCTTCCATTTCTTTAACTTTTTAACCAAGCTCCGAGTCCTTTTAAGTCACCATTTGGATATTTTACATAGAATGAATTTGGTGTAGAATCACTCTCGTATATGTAAGGATAGATTTGTAGATATTCAGCTCCACTAAAATCAGAGTAATTGTTTTTTACTGGAAGTACAGCAATATGTTCAATATACTTTTGTGCATCTCCGTGACCTAATTCCCAATTAAACCATTTGGAACTTATTGCTCCTTCCGTAGCAAGAAAAATAAACTTTCTATTCTCTTTGATTTTTTGTTTAATTCTGTTTGCGGTAATTCCACTTGTAGTTCTAGGCATTCCATCGTCAAGCCAATCAACATAGATTTCTACTCCAAAACGCTTCAGGAAACTAATAGCACTATCAAGTTCTTCTGTTTCATCGTGTTTGTGAGACAGGAAAATAGTCACTTTAGAATACCGGCTTTCTGCTTTAAATTCCCTTAAGCTTTCATTAATAGTCTTGCTGTAGTAGCGAGTACTATTTCTATATCCTGTCAGTCGGGATTTTGATATTATGCTCATATTTTTTTCAATTTGTGACTAACTTGTTATATACATCATTTTATTCCTATTATCTCATATCATTCCCTATAAACAGGAAGAGCCTATTCCTACTTTATGTAACTCGTAAAAATCGAAATTGAATATTAATATTCCTTGTGGAAATCCGTAATCAATTCCATAGAGTTATATAGGGATAACTTTAATCCATAAAAAAATACCCCGATTAGGGTATTTTTCATCCATCATTTATCTGCCTCTATTTGTAGTCTAATATACTCATTTTAAGTTAATTTTAACTACATATTATTTAGATTTTACTACTAATTATTTTTAAACAGGTTTGTTTTATTTTAAACATATCAAAAAAGTAAAACGCATTACTCTTTAATGACATATGGTTATGCACATAACCTATGAGTTTTTTATTACTCTTTTGAATTTTTCGATTTCCCCTTCCGTAAGCTCCAATCTAAAATAAGATTTCCCAAAAGTGCTCTTTACAAGCTTGACATTATCCAATACATAGCTAAAATCCTTTTTTAGCTCATCCATTTTATACTCCAAACGCTCATATCGAATTTTGGGAACGGTAGTCTCTTCCATCCATTCTTCTTCCTCATGGCCATTTTCAAATTTCTTTTCTATAATACCAAAGTAATCTTGAAAATCACTCTCTTCCTCTTCTGGTTCTAACTGTTGTTCAAATAGGGATTGCAACATGGCCACTGTTGGCAGGGTCTGGCTCTTTTCGATATCCTTGATAATGGCTATGATGGCATTGGTGCGCTTTCGGTTCTTTATGATTTCCTCTACCATGCTCTTTCCAAAACGGTCATCGGGCAAAAACCCGTGCCACTCGAAAAATTCCATCACCATATCCAAAGTTTTGGAATAGCTGTTTGAAACCTTTCTTGAAAAACTCTTGAACCTTATCAAAGTTTTCTTTTTTATCCGTACCGTTTTAAAATCATCCATTTTAGTCCTGTATTATATCATATTGTGACAATATTTTTCAGTTTTTTATGGGCTTTCCAAAGGTTTTGTGACAATTAGTTTTATTGCTTCAAAACTTCCAAAACCCCAAACCCCTTATAAACAGGGGTTTTGCAGAGTAAATGGAAAACGTAGCGCTGCGCCAGCACGCTACCCTCTTGCTCTACAAATTCCCTCATGCTCTGGCATGACAAAATTCTCCGACAACTGATTCTCTTATCAGTTGCCTTTTTACGGAATCAAAATTCCGTTATCAATTATTGATGGGTACGGCCATTAGGAAAGTCAAATCAAAAAAAGTAGATGACCGTACTTAAAATGTGCTTATTTCAGCCTTGTAAATATAGCATATTCATCATCGAAAGAAAAACGTTGTTTGTTCCCGTTTGATACGTTTTGGCACTAAAAAATATGTTTTTGGAAAAAACTAAAAGTCAAAACATCAGATTTTGAGGTGAAAGCGCAATAATTGGAAAATATTCAGATTTCACAATCCCTTCTTACTTCTTCTTCATCCCATTTTTAGTCGGTCTCGACACTTTTTTTAGGAGAATTTCTGTAAAGAATGAATTTTAAAATACAAAACAACATTTATACCAAACAACATTTATACCAAAAAAACCAAACTATATGAAAAAAGCACGTAGTTATGGGTTACTTATACTAGCCCTGATTGGAATACTTACGTATTCTTGTAAAAAAGATGAAATTGAGAACACCTCCGAACCAGAACTATCATTGAGTGAAGAATTAGCTTCTGAATCCGATGGTAAAATTGTCTTAGGAGAAAAGTTGTCAAATCCTTATTCTGTCGAGAACATGAGACTGGCATTAAAAAGCCTAAAGAGAAAACAACAAAAGGAACCTAAGAACTATTCTTCAAAAACGTTAAATGATGATTTGGATATTCAAACCACTGATTATTACGTAAAGTTTTGGGTGGAGAATGATGAGCAAAAGAACCTATTGATTGCAGATTCTTTAAACCTCTCCATAATTCCACTGGATGTCGAAATTGAGCAAGAGGGAGACTATTTTGTTGATGAAAATACAGAAATAGAAAAAGCACAATGGTTATACACTTCGGTAGTAAAAGATTATCAATTCCACCCCGACGTAACTTATGAAAAAATTGAGGATTTATTTTTGATAGAGGAATCCGGTCTTGAAGAGGAAGAAGGAGATGAAGAAGAGGACGAAACCACTACTACTACCATTGCAGGAAAAAGTGGTATTTCCAAAAGCTTTCTTTATGATCTCGAAGATGAATCTTTAAGGATTACGGACAATTGGGAAGAACCCGAAAAAGAACAAAAAGCCAAAAATGGAATCACGGCAAGGAGAAGTAAGCGAAGACCTCAAGGCTATATCAAGGTAAGAAATACCGTAACAGGAGTTCCTGACCCTGTTGTCGGTGTAAAGGTCAAAACAAGACGTTGGTTCAAATGGGCCAAAGGTTGGACAAATTCGAAAGGGTATTATAAAGTAAACAGGGGTTACAGACGTAGTGTTAGATATACCGTAGTGTTCAAAAACACAAGGGGTTTTAAAATATGGCCGTCAACCATTAGTATTTCCTCAGCAAGGTACAGAGCAGGAAAGCATAGCAAATATGGACATAACATAACTTTTAATACAAACTCCGTGGGTTGGCGTTGGTCAACGGTAAACAATGCTACGGTTAAATACTTAAATTATTGCACCCGATTTGGTATTGGCAAGCCACACCGCAATCTTAGAATTGTTGCCAATGGAAAATCTGGTGGTGGTGCTGCACCAATGCTCAGAAGAACTTGGGGAGCTGTAGGTTTTAGAACCAATTCCGATTTGGTTTCTTTTCTTAATAAAGCAGCCATTTTTGTACCCCTCAATAAATTGTGGCTTGTTGCAAGGTTTGTACTTCCCGATGTGATTATAAAAGCAAATGCGAGTCAAGGAACGGATGGTGTTTTTGAAACCACCTTTCATGAACTGGGACATGCCTCGCATTTCAAAAAAGTTGGTAATGGCTATTGGATCAAGTATATTAACTACATTATTACATACGGCAATAAAAATAACCCTTATGGAAATGGACGTGGTAAGAACTCAGGTGTTTGTGGGGTTGGTGAAATGTGGGGGTTTTATATTGGCGCAAGATTAGCCGAAGAAGAATTTGGAACAACAAGATTTTATAGGCCTCATCCAATAAGTGGATGGATTCCTGCGGTAGCAATTAGGAGAGTGGTCAATGAAGCCGATTACACTATCCAGAACATTTTTTCATGTTTAAATCGACATGTGACTACCATACCAAAACTAAATGCAGAATTTAATTCAAGAGTAGGCAAAAACATTGCCACGGTCAACAAAATATTTGACGATTATGGATACTAAATTGATTTACCTTTTTGCAATTATATTGCTGATTTTGTCATGTGACCCCAATACTAGGGAAATTAGTTTTCTTATTGAGAACCGAACAACCCAGACTTTAAAGGTTAGCTTGTTTGAGGAATCCAAAGAGAATGTTATTGACATTTTTGAATCAAATAAAATACAATTCTTGACATATAGTGCATTGGGTGGAGGATTTAATGCCATTGCCGATTTTGACTCTATTGGAATTACAACTGAGGGCAATAATAAGAGCATTAAGTGGACAAAGCCCGACAATGCATATGGTTATATTGACGAAAACATAGGGGAAGAAAGGGATGTACCAAAAGACATATACAATCGTAAAAATTGGAAATTACAAATGAATGGAGATGATGAAGAATGGATTTTTACGATTAATTCACCTGATTTAGAATTATTTGAATAGAACATAATATAATGCCCATAACTAGACGATGGACAAGTTGATAATGCGTTTGTCAATTATACTGATTGGCCTTAGTATATTATTAAGCTGTGATCCAAAAGAAGCATTTCAAGATCATTTATATCAAAGGACTTTTAAGAACAATTCTAATCAAGAAATAAAGTTAGTTTATCATAACTTTGGGAATAGCGGAGCTGATAGCGGTAATACAATAGTTACTGATACTCTCGTACTGCCACCAAGTTCTAAAAAGCAAGATTTTTTTGAACCTAGTTACTCCTCTGACGGAGTTATAGAAGGTAATAATCCATTAATTATTGAAACAAATATTAGAGTATATAATACTACTGCTAGAGGAGCTCCTAAATTTGAACTTTTCTTAGGAAGTGAGTTTATAAGAGAATGGAAAGGGGAAGGAAGTTACTTGGGGGATGAAATTAATAGTCCGTATAACTTTGATTCATGGGAAGTAATAAAATTTGATGAGATTCTTAATCCTAGTTATGGCACATTTATTTATGGAGAAATAGTTTTCACAATAACAGATAAGGATATTGAATAGCCAAGATTATAAATGATAGACAAAAAGATAATTTCCTTGATTTTTTTTATATCCAAATTTATCATCACCGAATCAGATTTAGAAAATGTGTTTGAACTATCTGAATAAAATACTACGCTTTTTAATCATTGGAATTAGTACGATAGCAGGTTTCTTATTTACCTCATGTAGTAATAATGACCAAATAGAGTATATAATGTCTGTGGATTTGGTTTATGCCAATCAAACCGATAGTACGATACGTTTTAAAATGTTTGAGCCAGAACCTATGGGTTTTATAGGTGTAAATTTAATAGATGTAAAATTGAACCCGCAATCCCAGAGAATGGTATACGCATATGAAACTGACGGCGCTCCTAAAGACCCAAAACCTGAAAGTTGCTGTCAAGGGTTTTTGGAAGGTGTTTTAGGTGCCCATAATACCATAATTATTAACGATACGTCATATGTAATCCATGGGGGCGAAAAATCTGTCCTTATCTCAAATTATAAGGACAGTATAATATCCGATAGGCATTTCAGGTACACCTATACATTTACGGAAACAGATTTTGAAAACGCACAGCCCTGTAATGGGAATTGTGATGATTAGTGATAAAACTCATTTCCCTTATTTCTTTTGGGATAAGCGGTCAAATGCTGCCTGTTTAAACGGAATAGTATTAACCCGAACAAAAGTATGTTACGTCAACTTTTAAAACGTTTTATTATTGGTGGAAAAAGAGGTTGCCGATGTACGGGTTTTCCACCAATAATAAAATGATAGATTAAGCGACGATTGAGCGTCACGCAAAGATTTTCCATTATTCTTTCATAAACACCCTTCCAATCGTTGCATATCCTCACTAACCTTTCTTTCGATCACCTTTGCATAAATCTGGGTGGTCGTTATCTTGGAATGTCCCAAAAGCTTCGATACCGTTTCAATCGGTACACCATTGCTCAAAGTTACCGTAGTGGCGAAGGTATGCCTTGCTATATGGAAAGTGAGGTTCTTGTTGATATGGCACACATCGGCTATCTCCTTTAAATAAGAATTCAATTTCTGGTTTGAAATGGTTGGAAACAATGTTTCCTTATTTATCGAGCTGGGATGGTCTTTATAACTATTTATAATGTCCAAAGCCTTTGGCAATAAAGGAATCCTAACGGGAATACTTGTTTTTTGCCTGTAGGAGCTTATCCATTGTTTTCCGTCTATTCCAATACAGATACTGTCTTTTGTAAGGTTCATCACATCCCCATAGGACAGTCCCGTGTAACAACTGAATACGAACAAATCCTTTATAAGTTGCAATCTCTCGATTGTAAACTGCTTCTGTTCAATGGTCTGTAGTTCGCCCGATGTAAGGTATGCCCTTTCCTTTCTGATATACTTTGCCTTGAACTTTATAAACGGGTCTTTGTCAAGCCATTCCATCTTATGGGCAAGGTTTATAAGCTTCCTGAGCCGTTCTATGTGCTTCATGACGGTATTGTTTCCCATATCTTTTTGGTGGCGTAAGAATCGCTCGAAATCTATGATGAACTTGTAATTGAGTTCTGAAAGAAATATATCTGTTGTCCTGTGTTTTTGCTTCAAAAAAAGGAAGATATACTTATGGGTGGTGAAATAGTTTTTTTGCGTTCCCCACCGCAATGTATCTTTCATATGCTTTTTGTGGTATTCGATAATATCTGAAATGGTGTATCTATTTTCCCCGTTACCAAGAAAATGAGCCTTGATAAGTTGTGGGGAAATCAATTTGTTTCCATCCTTTAATTTTTGGTAGCAATCAAAGAGTCTCGAACATACTCCGTCAAGATAGTTGTTTACCTGTTTGGCTTTAATTCCAAACCCTTTTATCCTGCTTTTGGAAGTGTCCCAATCTGAAACGGTCACTTTTCGTTTAAGGGAAATTTCGGCACGTCTGCCGTTTACGGTGATACGTGCATAAAGAGGGGCTTTGTTGTCCTTTTTATTGGCTAGTTTCAGCCAAAAGAGAACACTGAATGTGTGAATGGTCTGCATACTTTCATTTTTAAAAATTGAACATCTCAAAACGAAAGTCAAATCAAAGAAGCTCGGTTACCATTTTGAACCATTTTAAAACAAGGTAACCGAATAGGTAACTTTTTTTACCATATCAATTCAAATTAAATGATTGTCTTAAAACGACAAAAACTTGATAATCATACGATTACCAAGTTTTTGTTACTATTTGATTTCTTAAAAAGTCGGGGTGGCAGGATTCACTACGTGTATCCTGATTGGGGGGAGTTACAAATTTAAACGTTGTCCTCATTGTCCCTTAAGACCTTTCGATAAAAAGCATAGGATAGTGCCAATAGCACCAATGCGATGATGGGACCAAAGAACTGATCGTCCTTTAAATGGATATGTGCTTCCAATGCCAATACGAAATCAAAGAACAGTCCGGCATAGGCCCACTCTTTGAGCGTAGGCCATTTATTCGCTAAAATGACCACAACCGCAAGCAACTTAGCAATGGCAAGGTGCACCACGATACGTCCATTGTATCCAAAGGCCGTAAAATAGTTCTGGAATTGTTCGATATCCATAAAGTAGCGTGTGACGGAGGTTACCATAAGCAGTGAAAGCAATCCAGTAAAGACCCAATACAGTGTTTTATTCGTTTTTTTCATTTGTATATCCTTTAAATTAAACATTCAATGTGTGTTGTAGTTCCTTTAGTGCAGTCAATCGATTTGGATTACCAGTTCATTTAAGGGCAACCTGACCTTTTTTTGGTGGGCCAGAAAATCCTTTTCGGCATCCCTGTACCCAAGTGCCAGCAATAGCACACTTTTTAGCCCTTTCTCCCGAAGGTTAAGCAGGGTATCCAATTTTTCCGAATCAAACCCTTCCATGGGAGTGGCATCTACTTTGGCATCGGCAGCAGCAATCATTCCCGTGCCCAATGCAATGTAGGCCTGTTGGGAGGACCAAATAAAGTATTCATGGTCAGTTCTAGCCAAAATATGTTGTTCAAGGGAGTCCTTATAGGAATCCAGGGCAGTTTCTGGCAATTCCCTTTCCTTTGCCATGAATGTTATAAAATCTGAGATGTGTTCTTTGGTAATCGTCTCAAAGGCAGCAAATGCGATGAGATGGGAAGCTTCGGTAATCTGGGTATTGAAGGAATCCCGTGCGAGTTGCTGTCTCACTTGGTCATTGTTGATCACAAAAAGGCGATAGGGTTGTATGCCTGCCGATGTAGCGGTTAGGCCTATGGCTTCCAAAATCCGAGCGAGCTTTTCCTCGGGCACTTTTTGCCCATCGTATTTTTTAACGGCGTATCTCCAGTTCAGTGTGTTTATTAAGTCCATGTTCCTATTTGTTTTGTAGTTACTGACGAATTTTTGTCAAAAATATATACTTTTGACACATAGTTACTAAAAGTAACAGTGACATAAAAGAAACATAGTGACAGCACATGGGAAGCAATAAAGAAAAGATAAAGGCCTGTAAGCATAAGATTAGGGCCATATCCGATACGATGTACGTACTGGGTGGAAAATGGAAGATGCACATATTGGTGGCTCTTTATTTTGGGAGCAAACGTTATTCCAATCTTTTGGAGGATGTTGAGGGGATTTCTGGGAAGATGTTGAGCAGGCAACTCAAGGAAATGGAAACCAATCTGCTCATAAAACGGACAGTTATGGACACTAGGCCCATTACCGTTAGGTATGAGTTGACGGAGTACTGTGAAAAACTGGTTCCCGTCATCAGCAATCTTGCCGATTGGGGAACTGCCCACCGAGCGGAAATTCGGAAAAGGTCCAATCCATAGTCTGTTCAAATTAGGTCTTGACCATACAACGGAATAATTGAATTACGGTGGTGAATCTTTTGATTTCATACGGTCTCACAATTCCAGATGACCTCCTGCCCTTTGGTTAAAAAATAACTTAAGGTTATTCGTAAAAAATCAAAACAATTCAAATGAATAAAGAGAAAAAAGAAAATGGAAAAAGTTGGGGCAACTCAACGATTTTAATGAAAAAAAGGCTTCCAATCTCTCGTTTTATAGTCCATTGTGACAATATTTTGAATGTTCATGGGACTTTTCAGAGGTTTTGTGACAATTGTTTTTTCCCATCCGAATTCTTTAAAGCCCCAAATCTCTCATAAACAGTGGCTTTACGGAGTAAATGAAAAACGTAGCGCTGCGTAAGCACGTTACCCTCTTGCTTCTTCATTTTTCCCGCTGGTCAAAATTCCCAGCCACCTGACCAAAAGGTCAGATGCTTTTTTTAGGATTTTACATTCCGTCCTGTCCTATATTGATGTGTGCGGTCTATATGGAAAGTCAAATCAAAAAAGTAGATAACCATACTTAAAAAAATGTCGTATTCAACCTTATAGATATAGTGCTTTTATTATCAAAAGAAAAACGTTTTTTTTGGTTAGGCAAGGCGAATTTGACGCGAATAGCACCGTTATCTAAGGAAATTCAACGCAGGATAACCAAAATAAGACGCATAAATAAGATAAAAAGGATAAATTCCTAACAGTTACTCAGGCCAGCTGGTAAAATACGGATCTTTTCCTCCTCAGAGAACTTTCGACAGGTCTTTCTCTTGATCTCTTATGCAATATATACTGTGGTTTTCTTCATTAGAAGGGGTGGTATTCGATTTTGGCGTCGTTTATACTAATAAGACAAACAAAGATATTTAACTCAAGTCCCACAAATAAAAATGTTGCACGAATTTTCGACAGACCAAAAAGGTAATTTTTAGAATGGATAATCGAATAAAAAGTTTAAACGTCAAGTTTATGGCTAAAGAAGCTGCAATAAATAAACTTCAACAAGTAGAGCTATGGATTGGAAGTACTGAAAATGAAAAGTTGTTTCAGGGGTATGTCAAAGCCACAGCAATAATGAATACAGATGTAGGTAAATATGACAAAAAAAGGGCTAAGGCAGTTATTCTACGCCAAATCAGCAAAGAGAAGGGCAATCGTTACAAACCAATGAAAAAAAGAATTTTCTCATGTGCTGCGACAATTTTGTTTTTTTGGGCACAAAGCTGTCAACAACCGAAGAAACGACAACCGGAACATTCTCCCAACATTATCTACATTTTAGCCGATGACTTAGGCTATGGCGATCTCAGTTGCTACGGACAAACAAAATTCAGTACACCTAATATCGATGCCTTGGCAGCCAATGGTATCCGATTTACGCAGCATTATTCAGGTTCTACAGTTTGTGCCCCGTCCCGAAGTACTCTAATGACTGGTCAACATACAGGACATAAGCCTATAAGAGGAAATAAGGATGTACAACCTGAAGGGCAACACCCTATTGCTGACGAGGTGGTTACCATAGCTGAGGTACTTAAAAAGCAGGGCTATGCTACAGGAGCATTTGGCAAATGGGGATTGGGATATCTCAAGTCTGAAGGAGATCCCGTAAAACAGGGTTATGACCGGTTTTATGGCTATAACTGCCAACGTACCGGGCACAACTACTATCCTTACCATCTGTGGAGCAACGATCAAAAAGTGATGCTCAAGGAAAACGAAGGTGATATGGATGGTGCCTATGCGCCGCAGTTGATTCATGAAGAGACACTTGCCTTTATTGAGGTCAATAAAGACCGTCCTTTTTTTTGCTATGTACCCAGTATAATACCTCACGCCGAGCTTAAAGTACTGGAAGAATATATGGACAAGTATCGTGGCAAGTTGGAACCCGAGAAATCGTATAAAGGCTGCGATGCAGATTGTCCGCATTATAAAATAGGAAGTTATGGATCTCAACCAGAGGTTCATGCAGCCTTTGCGGGTATGATACATTTGTTGGATGAACAGGTTGGGGAGATCATCGCTAAAGTAAAAGCCCTAGGCATTGAAGATAATACGCTTATTATTTTCACTTCAGACAACGGGCCACATTTAGAAGGAGGAGCCGATCCGGATTATTTCGATAGTAACAATATCTATCGGGGTTATAAATGCGACCTCTATGAAGGAGGAATTCGTGTTCCCATGATTGCCAGTTGGCCTGGACAGATTACACCAGGGACCACTACTGATCATGCTTCAGCCTTTTGGGTTGTATTGCCTACTGTAGCGGAACTTTCAGGAGCTGATATGCCCCAACCTATTGATGGGGTTTCTTTTGTCCCCACCTTATTAGGAAAAGACCAGCCAAAACACGATTACCTGTACTGGGAGTTTCATTCCAATAATAATAAAACAGCACAGGCGGTTTTGATGGATCATCACTGGAAGGCTATCCGAAAAGTTAAGAATAGAGCATTTACACCTGTTGAGTTGTACAACTTAAGATTTGATCCCGGAGAGCAGAACAATTTGGCATCCAATCATCCAGAATTGGTCAAAAAGGCGATGGCCGTTATTGAAAAAGAACATGTGGATTCTCCAGTAGAACACTGGCAATTCGATGTGAACCGTTAACAAAAACTTTTTAAAATAATAATACAATTTAGATAAATGAAAAACTGCTTTAAGTATTTAGGCCTTAGCCTATTGTTTCTGATATCCTGTAACAAGGATTTTAATATTCAAATAGAGGAAAGCTTTAAAGAAGCCAAAGCTTATACCAAAGGAAATACTTTGAATATCTCAACGGGTAAAATCACCCGTGTTTGGGAATTGACACCACAAGGGTTATTGACGCAATCCATAGAATCTTATAAATCTCTGGGAAGCCCTTTTGGTTCTGATTGGAACCTGAGTGGCATCCTCTCAGAAAATGCTGAAGCCAAGCTAACAGAATTGACCACCAGGAAATCCAATGATTACGGTTTTACCTCTGACCATTTGGAGGTGACTGCAGAGTTCGAATATCCAGGCGATGGTGTTGGTGTTAAATATGTGGTATGGGCATACCCAAATGCCACAGGACTACGTACCCAGTTATTTGTGAAAAAGTTAGGTAATTACAAAGACAAGGGTTCAACGGATTCTACAAGTGTGACCAGGGCAGAATATATACCTTTGAAAACGGAGGGTTCCGAAACTTCTTTAATCGGCTATTATAACGATACCCAACACCGTAACACCAGGGAAACAGAGATTCTGAAAGAAGAAACAACCCGTGGAAAAGGAACTTACAACTGGGCCAGTGTTATCGATATAAAATCCAGGGACAATGGTATAATTCTAGTACAGGAGTCGCACAAATGTGTGAATCAACAAGGCGTACATACTGGGGCATTTTATGTCGATGAACCCGGAGTTTATGCCTCAGGCCTTGGTATAAGTGTAGATGATTTGACAGAAACCTATAATCCTTTATGGGCCTATTGGGTGGTGTCCTATCAGGGTGATGGCAGTGACCGTCAATTAGCATTAAAACAATTCGATAGGAAACGTTTTCCTATCGACCCTAAACGGGATATTTATATTATGGCCAACAACTGGGGTAGTGGTGCTTCGGGTGATGAAAGCAAATATGCATCTCGAGAAGCCAATACCCTTATTGAAATAGAAAGTCAAAGAGACCTTGGAATCGATCTTCATCAGGTTGATGATGGCTGGCAGGGCAACCAATATAACATCTGGGATGCACCCGCAAAACAAACCAAAACCAAAACCTATGGCGTCTATGACGTTTATCCTAAGGGTTGGACCAATATCAAGGAAGCCGCTGAAAAGGCTGGTGTCAGATTAGGACTTTGGGCGGCATGGACCATCCCTGGAAAGGACTTGTTAGCGCAATACAAAACAGGAGGGTTCACTTCTTACAAACTAGATTTTGCCAATCTGAATAGCTATGAAAAATTGCATGGTTTTGTGAATAAGGTCAGACAGTTTGTTCTGGATACCGATCATAAGGTAAGAGTAAACTGGGATGTTACGGAAAACCCACCAAGAATCGGTTATTTCTATGGTAGGGAGTACGGTAATATTTATTTGGAGAACCGAAAACCCATGATTCCGGAAAATGTAGTATACCGCCCACACCTTGTTCTTCGCGATGCCTGGCAGGTAGCCAAATACACCAACCTGAACAAGTTCCAGGTGAGTGTTCAGAATATCGATCGGGTCAATCGAAAAGAAAGCGATGCTTATTTGCATAATCATCCATATTCGGTAGCCATTGCTTTAATGGGATCTCCCATTTTTTTTCAGGAGACTCACTACTATACCAATGAAGCCAGAGACCAGATCAGGACGATTCTAAAAACTTACAAAAAACATCGGGATGCCATGTACAAGGGTTATGTATTCCCTGTAGGCAATAAACCTGATAATTCGAGCTGGTCAGGATTTCAGAATTACAACCCTGAAATCAACAACGGATATCTAACCATTTTTAGAGAAATCAATAATGGGGAAGCTACAAAAACGATGAGGCTGCATTTTATTAAGAATACTACACTCATTTTAACAGACTTGCTCACAGGAGATTCCGAAGAAAAGGAAGTTGATGGTGAAGGAAATATTGACTTTGAGATAAGCAAAGTAGCAGATTTTAGATTTTATCAATTTCAAGTGAAGTAAATATATCATCAGCGCTATGCGGTTCTAGAAATGGTTTAAACTCCTTATTCCCTATATTCAGGATTTAACATCGTTGGAATAGGTGCGTCCATTTCTCTTTGTTTTTGGGTCAATATAGCCATCATTTCCTTTAGTTTTTCAGGATGGCTTTCAGCTAAATTGTTTCGTTCACCAATATCGTCGGTCAAATGGTACAATTCCAATCCGTTATCCTCAAAATATTGATGTAGTTTCCAATTGTCGTAAACCAAAGTAGAACCTGGTCGTGTTCTAAATAAAGGATCTCTGGAATCGTCCATTTTATTATTATAATTTTCTAGGTATATTGGAAAATGCCAAAAAAGAGCTCTCTTTTTTATAGTGTTTCCTTTCAGGATTGGTAAAATGCTTTTACCATCCAAGGTTTTATTGGGAAGTGATACTTTGACTATTTCTTGAAACGTTGGAAAAAAGTCCATATTCACAATAGGTACGTTTGTATTAGAATTAGGTTTTATCTTTCCGTGCCATTTAATAATGGTTGGTACGCGAGTACCACCTTCATAATAGGAGCCTTTCCCAGCCCGCAATGGGTCTTGCCTGGCAATGTATCTAATTCCTCCGTTATCCGAAGTAAATACGATTATGGTATTTTTATCGAGATTCAATTTTTTGATTTCCGAAAGTAGCCTACCAACATTGATATCCATTGTTTCGACCATCGCCGCATAGGTAGGATTGATATTTTTTAGGTTATTGGTCTTTGATTTGTATTTCTCAATTAATTCCTTTTTGGCAAGAATAGGGGTATGCACCGAGTAAAATGGGACGTATATAAAGAATGGAGTCGCTTTATTGGTGTTTAGAAATTTTATCGCTTCACTGGTCAATCTATCTGTTAAATGTTCGCCTTCGGGACCATCTTCCAAGTTGGCTACATTATACGGACTAAAATATCCATTTTTTCCAGGGTTGCCACGCAGGTCTCCGGCCACGTTTACGTCAAAGCCTTGCAAGGTCGGGTCTTTGCCCAAATGCCATTTTCCGAAAGTCCCAGTGGTGTAGCCTGCTTGTTTAAACATTTCAGCCATAGTAAACATCTCTAATTGCAGGGAATCCGTATTTTTTGTCGGGATTAATCTACGATCTTTGGCCTTGCCTCTTGTGGAAGGCGAAACCGTATAAATGCCATGACGGGGTGTATTTTGACCTGTCATCAGGCAAGCTCTGCTGGGCGCACAGTTAGCGGCACCAGCATAACTATTAGTGAACACCATACCTTCTGTCGCAAGTTTATCGATATTGGGAGTTTCAAAAAAATCGCCCCCCATATAGCCAACATCTTTCCATCCCAGGTCGTCGACCATAATAAACACTACATTCGGTCTTTCGTCTTCTATAACTCGATCTTTGCTTCCTAGGCAAAAAAGTAGTACTGAAGCTATATATAGGTACTTCATTGTTCTAAATTTATTGGATTGAATATTTTATCCGGTTACAATCAATTTGTTTAAATCCCTTCACTGTTTAAGGATGAATTTGCGGAACATGTCCTAAAAAAATCATCCGAAAATTGTTTCCGGGTGAATTCTGCAACATAGGCAACTATGCTACCAAAAAACCAAACTAACTCAAAGCATTTTTAAACTAACATTCTGTCAAGTAAGCCTAGGGAACTTCCCCTCCAAGTTTCCACAGCACCTTCGTGCCAATTTCAAAGAACTGCCACTCCGTTCGTGACCCTCAATAACCCGGATTCTGTTCTATTTGGCCAGGCTCTAAAAATTCAAAATCGTCTATAGGGAAGGGCCACAACAAATGCTCGTTGCCAATATTGCCCGTTGGATTGAATAATTCATTAATATAGGTTTGTGCCAGTACTTCTTCGATAAGTCGCCCCCATCTATTTAAATCATATCTTCTATGTCCTTCGCCTGCCAGTTCCCAACGACGTTCGTTAAAAATAGTTTCAGCTATTAAAGATTGGTCTGAGCTTGAAAATACCGGTCTATCCGGTTCATACGCCCTAATTTGAATGTCATTGATTTGTTCAGATGCCTGTGCAAATAGTCCCAGATTATTATAGGCTTCTGCCAGCATTAATTTTACATCGGCCAATCTAAATACAGGAAAATCGACTCCCCTGCCACCTCTAGGGTTTGCATCTTCTAATAACCCCCAAAATTTGGACAAATAACGCGTGCTGTTCGGGTCGCTAATATCTAGTTCATCACCTCGTACCCCCAATTTAAATCCTCTATAGGTATCCGTTGCGATGGTAGCCTGTCTCGTATCATCAGCCGCAATACTCTCAACAAAGCTTGGCAAGCCTAAATTAATGCCAAAACCATTGAACAATTCACCGTTTGCAGTTAATGTTTCCCTTAAGGTCATCCCATCGATGATCTCTGAATTGCCATCTCCCGGTTGGTCACCCAATCTGGGGACGTGCATATCGCCAATATTACCGCCGGTCCCACCAGGCTCTTCTCCAGAAATTCTTTGAGATTTAAATATGATTTCCGGATGGTCGGTATCACTGAATCCGTTAGATATATACCAAAGGTCATCATAACTATCGGCCAACATATGTGGAGAGGACGTCAATATCTCTTCTCCCGCTTGCCGAACTCCATCCCAGTCATTTTGTGTTAAGTGGTATTTCATTCTTAGGGTCTTTGCTGCCCACCTATTGGCCCTACCTTCTCTATTTCCTGAAGGCAGATCTGCTGACATGAGGTTTTCGGCCCGCTGTAGATCTGCCACCATATCCTCAAATATGGTTTCCTTAGGCGTTTGAGACAAAACTCTCCTTTCATCAATGGTCAAATCATCTCGAAAATAAACTATATCTCCCCATAAATGTGTTAAATGATAATAAGCCAATGCTCTAAGAAACAAGGCTTCTCCCAATATGGTTTCATCGGTAACGTTTGGATTATCTTCAACATTGGCAATTAGAAAATTTGCATTGGCAATTATCCTGTACATTCTAGTATAAATACCCTGCGATGCACCTAAATTGGTCGCAGACAATAGATAATTTGTATGTGGTGCATGTACTGTGGTTCCATTTCTATTACGGGTAGTTATATCTGTTCCTAAATCCAAACAAGTAACACTCCCAGAATACATATCCCCAGAGCTGAACTGCCCATATAAGCCAAACAATACAGGTTCGCTTTCAGAATTGCTACCGAAAAGGCTGCTTGATGATAAAAGCCCATCAGTGTTTTCTTCTAGGAAATCTTCACAACTAGTGCCAAAAACCAGCACTAAAACCAATAAACATTTAATTGTTCTCATAAGTTTTTAAAATTTAGCATTAATCCCAAGAGTGAATGTTCTATTACGAGGGTAAAGGCCATCATCAACACCACTTCTTGTGTTGTTGCCACCAAAGCCAACTTCGGGGTCATAACCCTTATAATTGCTAAACACAGCTAAATTGTCCACTAAAATGTAAAGGTTTAAATTTGAGACCCAGTCTATTTTATCCGTAGGCACATTATATCCCAGCCTAACATTTCTAATTCTCAAATGTGAGCCGTCCTTGACCAATTGTGTATTGGGTCTAGCAAAAGTACTTGAAAACGCTCCAGCTCTAGGAACTCGTGTGTCTGTGTTTTGTGGCGTCCATCTATCCAATACATCTGGAAACAAGCTTGAGTTAAGGCGCCCAAAAAAACCAGGCTGTTCTAATCCAAAATAGATATCATTTCCATATGAGCCTTGTAAATAAATATCCAAACTCCAGTTCTTATAGATAAAACTATTATTAATACCTCCTGAAAATTTGGCTTCTGGATTCCCAATAGGTTCATAATCCTCGTCTGTAAGAGCTCCATCACCATTAGTGTCCCTAAACTTTCCCGAACCAGGTACAGTGGAGCCATCAACAAAAACAAAATCGTTATCTGAATTCGGTGGTTCGCCGGACGCGACATCTGTAGATTGGTTGGCCAGTGCTGCATCTATTTCTTCCTGTGTTTGGAATACACCTAAATACTCGAGCCCATAAAATAAGACAGGAGATCCAATGACCAAGCGCGATTGACCTACTGCATTACCACCGAAGTTAGACCGTATTTCATCATTGCCTTCGGACAATGCCAAAACCTTGTTTCTATTTCCAAAAACGGTTATATCGGTAGTCCATCTAAAATCTTTTTTGTCCACAACTGTTGCGCCAACGGTTAACTCTAGGCCTTTGTTAGAAATACTCCCAACATTGATAAGTTGGTTGGGACTTTGCAAACCAACAAATCTTGGTACATTTTGTACATTTACCAAAAGGTCATTGGTAGTTTTGTCATAGTAGTCGAATTCAAAACGTAGGCGATCATTGAAAAAACCCAATTCTAAACCTATATCTATTTGATCAGTGGTTTCCCACTCCAAATTAGGGTTCGCCGCTCTAGCTTGTTGAAGCCCCAGAGTTGCAGCATCATTAATAATGGCATTTTGCCGTTGTAAAATGGAAAGTGTCCTATATGGCCCTATGGCCTGAGATCCAGAAACCCCGAAACTAGCTCTCAATTTTAACTGACTGATAAGATTGGAATCTTCCAAAAATTTTTCCCTGCCTATATTCCATGCAGCTGAAACAGAAGGAAAAAAAGAATATTTATTATCGACAGCAAACACGGAAGACCCATCGAGCCTACCTGCCAATGTTAATATATATTTACTTTTGTAATTATATATTAAGCGAGCTGGAAAAGACACTAATTGACGCGTTGAAAGGCCAATCGACGCGGTATTCAATAGTGGGTCCGCCAAGATTAGACTACTTGTTCCATTAGCATCATTGGGAATGCCATCTCCACCGGTTGTAGTTGCTTCTGTTCTATCAGTCTGCCATGTAAACCCTATTACAGAATTAATAGAATGATCACCAAATTTCTTGTTGTAGCTTACAGTATTTTCATTTAACAAACCCACAAAAAACGATTGATTGACCCTTACAGAGGCTTGGTTCCTATTTGGTGCTTGCGCGGAATTGAAAACATCTTGTTTGGCATAAACTAAATTTGACCCGATAGTAGATCTAAAGACCAGTCCTTCAATGGGCTCATATTGTACATAAAAATTAGCTAATGCATTTAACCTACGGGTTCTATTGCCATTAAATTCGAAAAGAGCTTCTGGGTTATTGAAGTTAGCCCCATTTACCGGACTTATTACCGTATATTCACCGTCTTCATCCCTTATCGGAATAAGAGGGTTGGCATCTATAAATATTGATCTCCAATTTATTAATGCATTATCTCTATCCGTAAAACTTACATTGGACCTAGTTCCGTAGGAGAATTTTTTTGATGTATTTGCGTCAATATTAATCCTTACTTGGTAGCGCTCTATTCCTGATTCCCTTATGACACCTTCCTGATTAAAATAATTCAAAGAAAGAAAATAATTCAAATCATCAGAATTGCCTTGCACTGAAAAGTCCAGGTTTTCTGTAATTGCTGTTCTTGATATCAGGTCTTGATAATCAACATTTGGCACATCATCAACATCAGGATATGTAGGTAGTGCCCCTTCAAACTCATCAACTTCATTAACATATTGTGCCAATTCTGGGCCAGAGATTATATCTAGCTTTCTGACAATATTGGATATTCCAGTATAATGATTAAGGTTAAATTGAGGTTTTGAAGTGCCTACACCTTTTCCGTTTTTAGTTGTAATCAATATTACTCCATTGGATCCACGTACTCCATAAATGGAAATGGCACTGGCATCTTTTAGTATTTCTATCGATTGAATATCATTTGGATTAATGCTGTTAAGGTCAAATCCATCAGGAGTCAAGAAGCCATCCACCACAAATAAGGGGTTATTATCCCCATTAATTGAATTGGATCCCCTAATTCTTATCGAGGCCGCACTTCCTGGTGCACCACCGGTTGCAGCAACTGACACGCCTGCAGCTCTTCCCTGTAATGCCTGATCCACTCTCGCTACAGGAATATTTTCCAATTGTTCTGGATCAACAGAAGATACCGATCCAGATAAATCACTTTTTTGTACTGTACCATATCCCACAACCACAACTTCATCCAAAGCTGCCGCACTTTCTTCTAACACAACATTGATATTGGTGCGTCCCTGAAGCGGGATTTCTTGGGCATTAAACCCAATGTAAGACACAACTAAAACTGCATTCTCATCCTCGACCAGAATAGAAAAATTCCCATCAAAATCCGCCTGGGTACCATTGGATGTTCCCTTTTCCACAATGTTGGCACCAGGCAAAGGTTGTCCATTAACATCTTTTACAACTCCAGAAATGTTGGTAGACTGCTGGTTTGGGGAGGTGGTAGGAGGTTTCTCTTTGATTGCGACAAGATTGCCATTGGTTATACTTATCTCAAGATTGCCATGAGACAAGCTACGGCTAAGCAACTTATTTGCCCTTATGATACCTTTTTTGAGCGGTATTTTTGGATAATTCTTGAAAATACCCTCTTCATAAAAAAACTTGTAATCGGTTTGTTCCACAATGAGGTCAAAAACCTCATCCACTGTCGCCATCTTGTCTTTATCTATCTTGATTTTGGGATTCTGCGATAACAAATTGCTGGGGACAGCAGCAAAAATAGCCGTACAAAACAAGAATAGAAATGTTCTCATAATGTTCTTTAAAAGCTTATTCCCAAATGGAAAAAAGCATTTTTCGAAGTCTAATTTCATAACTTTGTTAATTATTGGTTTGTTATACAATTTGGTATTAAATCAATAATGGCATAAGGGGGTAGGGTTACTTACTTTGACGGGTAAAACCTTATCCTCTTTTTTTATAAATTTTGGATTTATTTCATAGGCAGAAGAGTTAGTTTTGAGTTGTTAGCAATTGATTTTCATTATGTTGGTTGTCTTTTGGCCAGCTCGGATTGACCACACGGCCATCATTTATATTTCATCTTAGTAAAATGGTTTTGTCCCTGATCTCATATTCCTTTATCGAGGTCGATTTCATTATTGACAATATTTCTTCTACTTCCTGATGTTTTCCAATAACCCCCCTGAATCTTAAGGTTTCCAAATCCTTATTCTCAAAAACAACATCGGCATCATACCATCTGGATATAACTTTCATGATATCCTTCAATGGTTTTTCGCGAAAAATAAAAACCCCATCCTTCCATGAGACCTCACTTTCAACGTCAACATCATCAACAATCACCTCGTTACTTTCCACATGAAGAATTGATTGTTGACCAGGAGCCAGATTTTCCCTTGAAGTACCATAAATTACCGAAACGCTTCCCTCGACCAAAGTTGAATAAATATTTTTCTCGTCTGGGTAGGCCTTTATATTGAATTCAGTGCCCAATACCTCTATTTTCTGGGATTGATTTAGCACCAAGAACTTTACCCCGTTATGCTCTATACTTGGAGATACGTCAAAATACGCTTCTCCATAAATCAATTCCACTTCCCTTGGCCTATCCACTACGAAGCTCACAGGATATTTTAATTGTGTTTCGGAGTTCAACCAAACCTCGGTTCCATCTGCCAATTTGAGAAAATACTCTCCTCCCCTTGGAACTGTCAGGTAGTTGTATTTGATATCCTTAGCGTTTTCTTGGCCAGAATAAACAATTTCCTTGCCATTGCTCTTAATGTTCTTGGTTTCATAAGTGTGCTCAGAACTCAAATCAACCACAGAACCATCCTCCAATATCAAAGTAGCCTTATCGGACCCTGGCTTGATTGTATCATCAATAGTTGGCGAGGACACAACAGGGTCATTTAAATCCCTATTTTCAATAAAATAAAAATAACCAAGTATTAACGCCACTACCAGTATCGCCGCATATTTCATAAAATTCGGCTTCACTGCCTTTTTCCCCTGATTGACTTTTTCTTTTCTGATTTGTTTTAGAATGATCCCCTTAGCTCTTTTTTTGTCATATTTACCTACACTCATATTCATTATCGCGTTGGCCTCAATATACTCTTGAAACAATTGTTGGTTTTCAGGATTTCCTACCCATAACTCCAATTGTTGGAGTTCATGGATATCCGCCTCTTTGGCCAGAAATTTGACAATTAAGCTTTTTATTCGATTCTCCATTTTTATAAATCACTCTTCATATCACATAAAACTTATGCAACATATTTACTTCAGAGTTTCGGACTTAATATCTTTTCGTTTGGTTATATCATAAAAACGAAACCGAAACTGAATACCACCCTTCTTAATCAAAAAAAAATTACATTTGGGAAGGTTTGAAAAGAGAAATCAACAAAAAAAGACTTGTAAAAGGACTCATTAAGGGAGAGGAAAAAGCCTATGCCTATTTGGTTGACGAATACTACAAGGAACTTTGTGATTATGCCACCAATCTTTCCAGAGATAATTTCAAATCAGAAGATATTGTGCAAAATGTCATAATTCAGTTGTGGAGGAAGCGCGAAAAACTGGATAAGACCATTTCTATAAAAAATTACTTGTATAGATCTGTTTATAATGAATTTGTTGACGTGTATAGAAAACAGATGTCAATAACCGCTCTGGAAAAAAAATATATAGAAGGGTTGGATTCATTTGTTGAAACCCAAGATGAAAGTCGGACTTTTAAACTTCTTACCGCGGTGGAAAAGGAGATAGAACTGCTACCACCAAAGTGCAAAGAAACTTTTTTACTTAGTAAAAAAGAGGGGTTGACCTATAATGAAATTGCCGATTATCTTAATATTTCAGTTAATACGGTTGAAAAAAATATGGTCAGAGCCTTTTCAATCCTGAGAAAAAAAATGAAACAAAAAGTAAACCACCTTTTGTTTTTTCTTTTTGGCTATAGGATATCATAACCCTGAGTATCTGTTTTAGCATTCTTTATTGGATTTTCTTGCCATTGGGGAACTGCCCACCGAGCGGAAATTCGGAAAAGGTCCAATCCATTATCTATTCAGATTAGGTCTTGACCATACAGCAGAATTGTTTTGAATTAAGGTGGTGAATCTTTTGATTTCATACAGTCTCACAATTCCAGATGACCTCCTGCTCTTTGGTTAAAAAATAACTTAAGGTTATTCGTAAAAAATCAAAACAATTCAAATGAGTAAAGAGGAAAAAAGAAAATGGAAAAAGTTGGGGGAACCCAGCAATTTTAAGGAAAACAAAAAGGGCTTCCAATCTCTCGAAAGCCCTTTGTTTACTATTGTCGGGGTGGCAGAATGAACCATCTAACTATACCGAACTGTTAATCAGCACTTTAAATTGTTTTTTCTAAATATGTACACCTAATTGCGCACTAAAACCATAAAAAGAACTTAGAAGATATGATTTGCTCTTCTTTAAGGCCGTAAATGTATAAAAAATATTAAACAGCTATTTGTAATAACAGCTTTCATTTTTTTTGTCAAGCTTAAATTTTATCTGAATTCTTTTTCCCTAATAATCCCAATGTTTGACTAAAATCTTTATTCATGGGGTATGCAATTGAATGGTAATTTGAGATTGAACAACTTAATCACACACATATTTTACATGTTAACAGCACGTTAGACAGTAATTCTAACTAAATTTTAAGACTTTTTGTCAGCCAATTTAACTTGGCACAGTATTAGACAATTTTTTGTAAATCAAAACATTACACGTTATACAGGGAACTCTGTTCCCATTTATCACAATATTTTAAAGTGAGGAAATTATCCATCACTGACAGGATGTTCAATCATTATAGGCAATGAAAGAATTGTTTGAAAAAATATCATCATATAATATTTTCAATTACTTACTTCCAGGAGTGATATTTGGGTTTTGGATTTCAAAAGAGGCAGGCTTTGAGATTGATGGAGACATCCTGACCAAAGCTTTCATCTACTACTTTCTGGGATTAGTTGTAAGTCGATTTGGTTCATTGGTAATAGAACCATTTCTGAAATGGGTAAAGATTGCAAAATTTGAATCGTACAAAGACCATATCAAAGCTTCAAAGAAAGATGACAAAATTGATTTGCTTTCAGAGGTAAACAATATGTATCGAACCATTATCGGCCTAATTTCTTTGATTGGATTAATCAAAATATATCTATGGATTGAAATGAAGTTCACATGTCTTGTAAATTGGAGGATCCCTATTACACTGATTGTCCTCTTACTGATGTTTACATTGTCATATAGGAAGCAAACAGGTTATATTTCAAAAAGAATAAAATCAAATCTAAATGGCAAATGAATGTACCATTGCCATATTAGGAAGCAAACAGGTTATATTTCAAAAAGAATAAAATCAAATCTAAATGGCAAATGAATGTACCATTGTATTTTGGGATGTCCAACATGGTCATTCCACATACATTAGAACTCCAAACGATAGACATATTGTTGTAGACTTAGGAACTGGTGACCACTCGGGAAATGATTTAGAGTTCAGTCCATTAAGGCATCTTAGATACAATTACAGGGTTAATCAACTGGATTATGTGGTGATTACGCACCCTCATTTGGACCATATAGATGACATTCTTAATTTCGACCTGCTCTCCCCAAAAGTTCTTCACCGTCCAAGACAACTTACTAATGATGAAGTAATGGACGGGATAAGGGATGGCCATTGAACTTCCCGCCTATGGGCAGTTACGGGTGTCCAATGAACTTAAGAAACGGGGAACTTTCATATCCCCCGGCGGTGTACGGAGTGTTTGGCTGCGCCATGACCTGGAGACCTTTAAAAAACGGTTGAAGGCCTTGGAGGCCAAATCCGCCCAAGATGGCTTCGTGCTGACCGAGGCCCAGTTACAGGCCTTGGAGCGTGCCAAAGAGGAAAAACAGGCCCACGGCGAGATAGAGACCCACCACCCCGGTTACCTGGGCGCACAGGACACCTATTATGTCGGTTCGGTCAAAGGAATCGGCCGTATCTATGCCCAGACCTTTATCGACACTTATTGCAAGGTGTCGTTCGTAAAGCTCTACGACCGTAAAAACGCCATCACAGCGGCCGATCTGCTCAATGACAGGGTCATCCCGTTTTTCCAGCAAAAAGAGCTTCCCTTGTTACAAAAAAGGGAAGGCTACATTGTCACACAGGAAGGACTGAATATTGAATATCTTGACAAAGATGATAGGGAAGAAAATCTAATTATAAAAATATTTAACGCGGTAAAAATTTAATAAATGAAAAAAGTATATTCAAGCGTAATATTGGTATTTATCATATTTTCATGTATCTGTGTATCGTGCAAGAATCACAACGATGATCCTGAACTAAAAGCTATAAAATCTTTCATGGAAAACATAAATATGGATTTAACCCAGCAATGGATTGTTATTCTCCCGGGGTTGGGTTGCCAAGGATGTATTAAAGAAGCAGAAATCTTTATGAAGGAAAATATAGAAAACGATAATATCCTATTTGTTCTTACCAAAATAGAATCTATCAAGACTTTGGAAAATAAAACAAATCTTCGTCTAAAGGATTATTCTAACATATATTTAGATATCAGAGATGAATTGAACATTCCTACCAACAACACAATATACCCATGTGTTGTTAAAATAAAAAATGGAATTATAGAAGGTTATGAATTTCAATCACCTCAAAACAGTAGTGCATTTGTGAAGCTAAAACATCAAATTACCACAAAAGAATAATGTATGATCCCTTTTTTCAAATATTAAGGGTTGTATTGGGAGGTATCTCATGTTTAGCTACAATATTCTCTTTTTCCCAAGAACATAAATCTGTAGCAGATTCTTTAGTAAACAACCTCCAGATGCATACTGAAAAATTAGCTTCGGATTTAGGTTATCTCCAAACCAATAAGGACATCTATGAAACGGAAGAAGATTTATGGTTTAAAGGATATTTGTTGGACTCCCAATATTTTGTTCCTTCTCAACGAAGCAAGGTACTTTTTATTCAACTGATAGAAGACCATACCAATAAACCTGTTTGGGAGGAAAGATATGAAATAGAAAATGGATTTGTTGACGGCCATCTAATACTAAATGACTCTTTAAAAGAAGGCTCATATACATTGACAGGCTATAGCTCATATACTTTTTTTAAAAATATAGATGAGTTTTCTTTTTTAAAGAAAATACACATAGTAAAAAGTATAAAGAATAAAACAAAGCCTAATTCTTATATCAATGATGGTAATTTACATTTCAATACTTTTCCTGAAGGGGGATATTTGATATCTGACATTGAAAACAAACTTGCATTTAAAGCTTCTGATTCTGTTGGTGTACCAAAAGAGATATCAGGGACATTATTTGAAAACAACAAACCATTATTAAAATTTAAAAGCCAACACGATGGTATGGGAACTTTGAACTTCATTCCAAATTATAGCAAGAACTATCATATTGAAATTAATCAAACAAATATCAAACACTCTTTACCCAAAATGTTACCTGATGGAATAGCAATGGAGGTAATATCCAATAATAATAATAGGTTGGTTTTCAAGATTACACAAACTAAAAATTTGAATAGTCAACGAGTTTATTTACGGACGCAAATACGGGGTATAGTTTACAATATTGCAATAGCTAACTTAAATCGAGAGACCCAAATACAAATTCCTTTGCGGGATTTGCCGCAAGGCATTGCAGAAGTAACTCTTTTTAATGAAGACCTAAAACCACTTGCCGAACGTTTAGTATATGTCAATCCTCATAAAACAATCTATATAGATATTTCGGAAAATGAAGATTATTATAAAGTTCGAGATAAAATTACTTTAAAAATAAGTGCATCGAATGAAGAAAAAAAACCAGTAATTGCTCATATAGGTATTAGTGTCTTTGATAACCATTATCAAAACCAAAAGGATAACAAAAACATTTTGTCTCACTATTATCTTTCTACACAGCTAAAAGGTAGGATATACAACCCTGGTTATTACTTTGAGGAAAACAACGAAAATCGACTAGAAGCATTGGACTTATTATTACTTACACAAGGGTGGAGAAAATATATATGGAACAGTGAAAGTGTTAAGAAAAGAAATATTACGTCCATTGTTTCGGATACTATCCGGGCCAAAATATTTACAAAAGGTAAAGTTGAAAAATCAAAGGAATACTTTATCAACGCTTTTACAGGAAATAAGGGCAAATCAAAATTTATCGCAGTCAACTCTAAAAATCAATTCTTGATTACTGATGAAGTTTTAAAAATGGGGGAACAAGCATATATATACCTTAAACCTTTAACGCCTCAAAAACCCAAATATAAAATTGAATTAGGTGATGCTTCATTTGATGATATAAACAGTATTAGGGGTTCAAAAACTATACAATATCCACTACCAAAATTGTATGAAGAAAAATCCACATCTCTTGAAAACTTTATCATACCCAACAAAACTATTGAACTTGAGGGGGTTACTGTTGAAGCTCAAAAGCCCAATATTATGAGAGATAAATATTTAGCTGTTTTAGACAGTTTAACCAAAATAGATATGAACACAGATTATGTGTGTAAATCTGGTATACTAAACTGTCCCATACATGAGTTTGATCATACAAACAACACATTACCCATAGAAGGCAAATCATATGAGCAATACATGGGGTTTGAGTGGAAAAACGGACCAGGCAGCAGTTATAGGTTTAAAGGTCTTAAGACAGAAAAATATCGATATCCTAAATTCACAGAAGAATACTTGCTCGAAAAATTCAACTTAAGAATATTGAAAGGATACTATGGTAAGCGGGAGTTCTTCAATCCTACTTACAAAGACAAACCGGAAGAAGATGTTTTTCCTGATTATAGAAATACCTTATATTGGAACCCTTCTATTATTACCGATGAAAATGGAGAAGCCAAAATAAGTTTTTATTGTTCGGACATTACTGGTAAGTTTATAATAAATATAGAAGGTGTTAGTGGAGAAGGTTATCTGGGTAATGAAATTACCAGTTTTATTGTAAGAAAATAGAATGTTTTGAGATATTATAAGAATATAGTTTTATTATTTCTTGTAGCACATATATGGTTCTCAGGTCTAGAATGGCTGTCTATTCTATTAATTATATATTATTCTCTTTTTCAGGGGGCAATTTATTTGTTGGCCTTCATTCGTGACAAATTACTACAGAACATAATAAAGGTATTTGTTTTATTGCCGTTCATTTTTTGTGTGTCTATCACTTTAAAAGTCTTGATATTTGATATTTACAAAATCCCTAGCTCTTCAATGAAAAATTCATTGTTTAAAGATGATTTTATATTTGTTACCAAATTTAAATATGGGCCTAAAATTCCTAGCTCTTTTTCAGAAATTCCATGGATTAATATTCTGTATCAGAAAAAGGAACAAAACCTACATACTAAAAATTCATTTTATTGGAGTGATAAAAGATTAAAAGGAACAACTCCGATAGAAAATAATGATATTGTCGTTTTTAGCGGCATTAAAAACAATAAAAGCATCATTAAGCGTTGCATAGCTACACCTGGTGATACTTTACTGATAAAAAACAATAAAATATACATAAACAATAAAATATTATGTAATGATAATGTGATACTCGAAACCAGTAATTTGAATTTAAAAAAAGATATTATTAACGCTAATAAAAATTACGCTCAAGTATATCCTAAATCCAAATATCATCATTGGAGCTCAGATAATTATGGCCCTTATGTCATACCAAAAAAAAAATGTCTATCAACTTAACGCCTATTAGTTATGCATTATATTCTGAAGTAATCCATACTCATGAAAATTTACCTATAGAAAAGGTTGGAGACTGTTTTTATTCAAATAAGAAAAAAATCACTACATATACGTTCAAAAAAAACTATTATTTCGTGATGGGAGACAATAGAGAAAATTCAAAGGACTCCAGATATTGGGGCCTTCTTCCCGAAAACAACATAGTAGGGAAATTTGAATTTGTGTTGTTTTCGTTTCATAATCATAAGTTTAGATATGATAGACTATTTAAACTTGTAGATTAATTACACCCATAAATTAAGTTGACACTATCCCGATAAGTGTGTAAATTAAAAATAAGGATCTGTAAATTAAACTCTGTCTGGGCTTTCAATCCCTCCGGGGCTAGCCCCGGAGGAATTGGTGCTTAATGAGAGCGGTATCCGCTTCCCAAATTTAATATAAAGACTTAACCACCCTTTTATATCGCACTGTTTTTCAGTATTTTATTTCATTTTTTCAAAATATGTACACCTAATTGCACACTAAAACCTTAAAAAGAACTTTGAAGATATAATTTGTTCTTCTTTGATGTTATAAAGGTACAAATTTTATTGGCTTTCTATTTACATCGTTTAATTTGGTGGTTTCCGATAAGAGAATAAAGATAAGGGGGAAGCGATGAATTATTGAATGTATAGAATATCTTAAAACCTTATCATATCTTTTTTATATGTAAAGAAAATTAGATTTTCTTATCAAAAGAATTACATTTGTAAAGAAAATTAGATTTTCTTATCATTATGACTAATTTCAAACTAGAAAAACTACCCATATCAAAAGATATTGAGACAAAACAAGTCTTAAAAAAACTTAACCAAGCCCATAGGGCGCTCGCTGAATTAAAAGGTTTGGTCTCAAGCATTCCCAACGAAAATATACTGATCAATACGTTAGGTCTCCAAGAAGCTAAGGATAGTTCTGAAATTGAAAACATAATTACAACCCACGATGACCTTTACAAAGCAGAATTAAACCTTGACGGTTTGAAATCCTCGGAAGCCAAGGAAGTTCAAAACTATATATCCGCTTTAAAAATAGGATATTCCTTAATATCCAAAAAGAATATCTTGACCAATAACGATATAATCCAAATTCAATCCGAACTCGAAAAAAATAATGCGGGGTTTAGAAAGGTTCCTGGAACTGCCTTGAAAAATGCCACTACCGGAGAGCTTGTCTATACGCCCCCCCAAGATTACGAAACCATCAAAGACTTAATGTCCAATCTTGAACAATTCATTAATGACGACAGTCTATCAGAATTTGACCCAATAGTCAAAATGGCCATCATTCATCACCAATTTGAGAGTATCCACCCATTTTATGACGGAAATGGACGAACCGGTAGAATAATCAACGTATTGTATCTTGTAATGAAAGGTCTACTTGACCTGCCAATACTTTACCTAAGTAGGTATATTATTGGAAACAAGGCCAAGTACTACGAACTGCTACAAGAGGTACGAATTTCGGATAATTGGGAGAATTGGTTAATATACGTCATACAAGCGGTAGAGCAAACTTCTATACAGACCATTGCATTGATTAAAGAAATTCAAATTCTTATGCTTGAATATAAACACTTGATTAGGGATAATTATAAATTTTATAGTCAAGACTTATTGAACAACCTATTTCAACATCCGTATACTAAAATTGAATTTATTGAAAGGGATTTAAGCGTGTCCAGAATAACAGCTGCGAACTACTTGAACAAATTAGCGAAAGATGGAGTTTTGACAAAGCAAAAATTAGGAACTGGAAATTACTATATCAATCATAGATTATATACAATTTTAACAACCAAAGTAATTTAAGGTTGGAAAATAATTTATGCAGAAAAATTCCTGATAAAAATTATATGTGGTAGTATCCAATATATCATCTTTCGTAAATGCCAAATTTTATAGTTGAGCACTTCGCAAATAAACACGAATCTTTCGATTAAGAACAAAAGTCCTATGTTTTTTATCATTGTTATGTGCAGACTTTTATTCCGATTTTTTTAATTGTCCAATTTTTTCAGAATTCGAGTCAATATCCATACTTATTTTTATGAATAATTTACCATTTTCCGTATGTAGGTAGTTCCGCTTTTCGGACTTCCATTTATTTCTTCGGGTTTTAACTTATGCATTGCTCCAGTTATCGGATCAATTATAATTCCAATTAGTCCCCCAAAAGCAATATTACCAATGTACCACGCATTGAATTTTCTCTCCAATTTCGTTTCATAGGTTTCATATCTGTCCAATTTGAGTGCCAAATTGTATTCTTGATTTCTTTTTAGATTCTTTTGAACAGGTGTGTTCCCTACTCCTATTTCGTTTATGTAAACTTTTGCAGAAGTAGGTTCTGAAGCAATTTCCACATTTTGTCGTGAACCGGATATAATCGTAGCACAGCTTGTTAAAAATAGCACGAATGAAAGTAGGATGGTTTTAACAATAATTCTCATTGATTTGTTTTTGATATTTAGTCAAGTTTTAATTTGTATTGCGGTAATGATGAAACATCTCCTTCGTATTTATAAAGTTCGATTTTTAGTCGGTAGCAACTGCTCCATAAATCAGGTTTCTTTTTATCTATGACCTTTACAATATTTGCGCCGTTCTTTCTTGCCTCAATCCTTGCTTGATTCATTAAACTATTGAGGCTACAGTCTGTAGAAAACCCAGAATCTTGGAATCTTAAATCTCCAATTTTTGTAATTCTTTCGGGTAACTTGTGTTCAATGTCCATAAGTGCCACTTTTTCATCAATGGATAGTTTGGGTTACGAGTTGATAAAATTTGATGTGATTTTTGGACTACAACTTGTTAATCCGATTACTGCCATCAAAAACAGCATTTTAGTCATTTGTTTCATATTTGTTTTAATTCTCGATTTTTATTCAGTTTGCACATAACGTATAGCTGTATAAACATAATATTACGTTTGTTCCTCATATATTTCCGGATAAGCGTAATAAAAGTGCGTTTATTTGTGGAACTTTTATCCTTTTATTTATCTAATTAGGCAGATATACAGAACAGAACTGTAAGTTGTTTTTATTTTTTAGTCCCCAATGAAAAGGTGAAAATCCTTAATTAATTACAATTGAGATTTACTCAACGAATTTGGCAAACTGATTTTAATTTTTTTCACCTTCCATAGGGTTAATTATTCTATAGGTCAATAAAATTCCTCATTAGTTATAATTGACCACAACAATCAGTTACCTTTGTAAAGTTTATTGCTAATTCTTGTTAAAGAACAACTATTATTCATAATCATTCAACAATAAGTGCGGGAACCTTTTAAAAAAGGGATATTAGAGGGTACTTCTGGGATAAAAAAATGAAAGGAGGATTTGTTTTCTAATGGTTTCTTAAGGTTCTCCCATACTTTTCCAATGCTTCCATAGGCAGTTCCAGCTTTAAGTAGTCCTTACCAAAACTGTTTTTTACAAGCTTGACATTATCCAATACATAACTAAAGTCTTTTTTTAGAAAATCCATTTTATCTTTTAATCGGTCATAGCTAATTCTGGGAACGGTGGTCTCTTCCATCCACTCTTCCTCCTCATAGCCATTTTCAAATTTCTTTTCTATAAAATCAAAACCATCCTCAAAATCACTGTCATTTTCTTCGGAATGCTGCTCAAATAGGTATTGTAACATGGCTACAGTTGGTAGGGTCTCGCTCTTTTCAATGTCCTTGATGATGGCTATGGATGCATTGGTACGTTTTCGGTTCTTGATAATTTCCTCTACCATGCTCTTCCCTAAACGGTCATCGGGTAAAAACCCATGCCACTCGAAAAAGTCCATGACCATATCCAATGTTTTGGAATAGCTATTTGAAACCTTTTTTGAAAAACTCTTGAACCTTATCAATGTTTTCTTTTTTATCCGTACTGTTTTAAATCATCCATTTGGGCTATGTTTTATAGTTTATTGTGACAATACTTTTCAGTGTTTTATGGGTTTTTCAGAGGTTTTGTGACAATTTGTTTTTCCCCTTTAAAACTTATAAAACTCCAAACCCCTTATAAACAGGGGCTTTACGAAGTAAATGAAGAATGTAACGTTGCGCCAGCACGTTACCCTCTTGCTTCTCCCTTTTTCCCGTTGGTCAAAATTCCGAGCCATCTGATTGTTTTCAATCAGATGCTTTTCTTTTAATCGGTAATCGATAGGTAAGGGCAAAAGAAAAGTTAAAATCTTAAAAAGATAAGTGCGTAAAATGAAAAGAAACTACATTCTCAATTAGTATTCAATTGATTTAGTTTAGAAGTTTAGCGTATTAAACTAAAATGTCCCCTTAATATCTTACCATCTCTATAGATTACTGAGTACCAATAGTCAGTAGCTGGCATAGGGCGGCCATTGAATGTACCATCCCAACCTGCTGAAATATCCCTTATTTCTTTTAACAGGTTCTCGTATCGGTCAAAAATAAAAACCCTCAATACTTGATTTGATGGGTTTGGAACTATCCAATAATCATTTATATTGTCATTGTTTGGAGTAAAGAATCTTGGTGGTAATGGGATCAAAAGCTCTGTAGTAAAGTTTTCTTCTGTACAAGCCATAGCGTCTCCCTCTGAATTGTAAGGTGTTATGTCAACATAAATGGATGTGTCCTCTGGTAGGTCTTCCTGTAGATCGTAACTCAAAACATCCCCTACATCTAAAGTATTTAAGATATCGCCGGTCATGGAACTTGTACCCACCCGTAGTTTATAGCCTGTTGCATTTGAAACGGCATTCCATTCAATGTTTGTTCCTATGGGAACATCAATAGCTCCCGATAATGGTAATGATAACATGGTACACGATGGTAATGGGGGTAAAAGTTCCGTGGTAAAATTTGCTTCCGTACAGGCCATAGCGTCCCCTCCCAAGTTATAAGGGATTATACCAACATAAATGGATGTGTCCCTCGGTAGGTCCTCCTGTAGATCGTAACTCAAAACATCCCCTACATCTAAAGCATATAGGATATCGCCAATCATTGAACTTGTACCGACAGTCAATCTATAGCCTGTTGCATTCGGGACCTCGTTCCATTCAATGTTTGTTCCTATGGGAACATCAATAGCTCCCGATGATGGTAATGATAACATGGTACACGATGGTAATGGTATCAAAAGCTCAGTAGTAAAATTTTCTTCTGTACAGGCCATAGCGTCTCCCTCTGAATTGTAAGGTGTTATATCAACATAAATGGATGTGTTCTCCGGTAGGTCCTCCTGTAGATCGTAACCCAAAACATCCCCTACATCTAAAGCATATAGGATATCGCCAACCATTGAACTTGTACCGACCGTTAGTCTATAGCCTGTTGCATTTGAAACGGCATTCCATTCAATGTTTGTTCCTATGGGAACATCAATAGCTCCCGATGATGGTAACGATAACATGGTACATGGTGGTGGTAATGAGGTTATGGTCAGTTGAAAATCTTGTTCTGAACTACAGTCTGAATTACCATCGTAGATATACAAGGTAATTGGATAAGAGGAAAAGTCACTAAAGCTAATCATGTGTCCAGAGTTATAAGATGTTCCTGTACCATTGTTACCTGTATAATATTTTTCATCACCTGTAAGATTTACCCCAATGATTGTTGGTAAGGTATAACTATCAGAAACAGTTTGATCAGCTATATCTTCTAGTATTGGTGTAATCGTTCTTCCTGCATCGGTAATAATCCAGTTATCATTACTAATCATATTTGATCTGGCTGCTTCTCCTGAACAATATTGACTTAAGCCTCCACTAAATCGAACATTATTTTGTAAAAATTTTGAGTTCCAACCTATAAGCAGTGCGTCATAATTAGCAACTGAAAGTTTTACTCCAGTAAACATTTCACTCATATTTGTTACGTTTCCCACATCCCAGTTACCTATGTTCTGGTTGAAGGAACTGGCATAGTAGAACATATATGCCATATTTGTGACATTGCCCACGTTCCAGCCGCCTATGTCCTGATTGAAGGAACTGGCATAGTAGAACATTAGACTCATATCCGTTACGTTTCCCACATCCCAGTTACCTATGTCCTGATCGAAAGAAGAGGCAAAACCGAACATAAGTCTCATATTTGTGACCTTGCCCACGTTCCAGCCTCCTATGTCCTGATTGAAGGAACCCTCCCGGAACATTTCACTCATATCTATTACGTTTCCCACATCCCAGTCGCCTATGTCCTGATTGAAGGAACTGGCACCCCAGAACATGCCACTCATATCCGTTACATTGCTTGTCTTATCTCTCCAATCTCCGATGTTCCCATTGAAGGAACTGGCACGCCAGAACATATTTTCCATATTTGTGACCTTGCCCACGTTCCACTCGCCGATGTCTTGATCGAAGGAAGAAGCGCCGTTAAACATGCTACTCATATTTGTAACATTACTTGTCTTATTTTCCCAATCTCCGATGTTACCATTGAAATTAACAGCATCTTTAAACATTTGAATCATATTTGTGACCTTGCCCACGTTCCACTCGCCGATGTCTTGATCGAAGGAAGAAGCGCCGTTAAACATGCTACTCATATTTGTAACATTACTTGTCTTATTTTCCCAATCTCCGATGTTACCATTGAAATTAACAGCATCTTTAAACATTTGAATCATATTTGTGACCTTGCCCACGTTCCACTCGCCGATGTCTTGATCGAAGGAAGAAGCGCCGTTAAACATGCTACTCATACTTGTAACATTACTTGTCTTATTTTCCCAATCTCCGATGTTACCATTGAAATTAACAGCATCTTTAAACATGCCATCCATATATAATACATTGCTTACATCCCAGTTACCTATGTCCTGATTAAAAGCTATGGCTCCAGTAAACATGAAACGCATATTTTCTACCTTGTCCACATTCCAACCGCTTATGTTCTGATTAAAGGAGGTGGCAATTGCAAACATGCCATTCATATCTGTTACGTTTCCCACATCCCAGTTACCTATGTCCTGATTGAAGGAGGCGGCATTTGCAAACATGCCGCCCATATGTAATACGTTGCCCACGTTCCACTCGCCGATGTCCTGATTGAAGGAAGAAGCACCGTTGAACATGTCATCCATATATAATACGTTGCTTACATCCCAGTTTCCTATGTCCTGATTGAAGGAAGAAGCACCGCTGAACATGAAAGACATGTGTCTTACCTGGGTCAGGTCGAGTGTATCCGTGGCGGTGACCCTAAGGTTGGTACATCCTGCAAAGGCCTTCTCCATACTTTTCCACTGGATGCCTCCCCACTGCTGCACGGTCCGTATCTTATCCTTGTCCCCTGCATTGTCAAAATAGATGCTGGGGAAATCGCCCGTGATGGAAACGGTGTAGGCGCCGGCACTGCTATAGGTATGGCTTGCATCTCCTGTATAGGTTGTTGTATCTACCGTGCCATCCCCCCAATCCACGGTGTAATTGTAGCCACTTCCTGTGGTGGGTATAGTAACCGTTAGATCTCCGTCTCCTATACCATTTTCTCCTACCTGCCAAGTAGTGATAAAAGCGTCCTGTGCCATGGCCGGAGCACTGAGGATAAATACCAACAGTATGGCAAAAATGTGCTTTTTCTTATATTTTTGTACCGTTCCCTTACGTATGGGCCTATCGGTTGCCTGCCATAAACTAGAGCGCCCGACAATGGCAAGAGCATTGTGTATTAAAAAGGACAGTGGGGTACTTTTCTTGCCTTTTTTAAAATTTGGGACCGAACTGTTTTGAAGCAGTATTTTTTTCACTTATAGCTTTTTTTAAAGAAATAAGGGTTTCATCATAGCAATGCTTGGTCGCTATATAGTTATAGGAGGAGTCAAATAAATATTAATTAGGTAGGAAAATATTTTGAAGTTATAATGTCAATATTTTTTCCTATTTATTATAAAAAAAGTGCCAAACCCACTTAAAACAGGGACGAAAAAGAAGTTGAATGTGATGTTGAAAACGGAAGCAGGATATATAGCGCCAACGGGGCAGCAAATAATCCGTTGCTCTTTTTTGGGTTTAAAACCATTAAAAAAATGATGGTGGTGTAATGCTTGTTGAACTGGAAACAACTCGACCTTAGGGAGCGTTGTTCTATTTCAGCAATGCCACATGCTATTACTCAACAATTACTTAAAGTTTTACTTCTCTTTTGCTCAAATCGCTCCAATAGGTTACTTATATCCTCACTTATTTTACTCGCTACAACTCTAGCATAGATTTGTGTAGTAGATAGTTTGGTATGTCCCAAAAGCTTGGACACCGTTTCTATGGGCACGCCATTGGACAGCATTACCGTAGTGGCAAAGGTATGTCTGGCAACATGAAACGAAATGCTCTTGTGGATACCACATGATTTTGCTATCTCCTTTAGATAGCTATTGGTCTTTTGGTTGGAACTTATCGGAAGCAGACCAGTTGTTGATCCCTCGTTTTGAAGAGCTCTGTATTTTTCCAATATCATCCATGCTTTGGGCAGGATGGGAACTTTTACAAGCTCGTCCGTTTTTTCCCGTTTGGTATATATCCAGTTATTGTTATCAATTCCTTTTACAATATTATCCTCTGTGAGTTCTTTCACATCTGCATAGGATAGTCCCGTAGCATGAAAAGACAAAGCAATCTTTTACTTTTTGCAACCGTTCTTTTTTAAATTCTGTTAGTTCCAATAGCTCAAGCTCCCTTTCGGTCAGATACTCCCTATCGTATTTATTGTATTTCAATTGGAAGCGGTCAAATGGGTTTTTATGCATCCATTCCAGTTTAATAGCCAGGTTTATCATTTTCTTGAACCGTTCCAAATGCTTCATGACCCCATTGTTACCAAGTACAAGTCGTTTTTTGGAATCCCTACAGTTTCTCAGGTAATGCTCCAAATCCGTGATGGACCTAAAGTTCAATTGTTTTAAATAAATGTCCTTCAGCTTTCTTTTCCTTAACAGGAATGTATTCAAATATTTTTCCGTGGTATAATAGTTCTTCATCGTTCCAGCTTTTAGGACATGGACCATATTGTCATTATGGTAAGTAATCAATTCATGTAAGGTCTTACTTTTGTCGTCCTCTCCCAGGTAACGGGATTTTATGGCTTCCGAGGATATGATCTTATCTTCCCCCAATAGCTCTTTGTGGCTTCTCAGTAGTTTGCTATGGACTTCGTCCAGATAGGCGTTCAGAACCCTGATTTTGGATGAATTTCCCTTACCTTTGGTTTTAGTACTGTCCTACTGGGTAATATGGACATTTCTTTTTAAACTGATTTCTGCACGTTTGCCCGCTACGGTAATGCGCGCATAGATAGATAATTGTTTGGGATCGCTTCTTGATTTTCTGGTGAAGAAAATAATGGTGAAAGTGCTTTTTGCTTTCATTTTAAGGTGACTTTGGTTCAACAATAATTTGTAAGGACGAAAGTCAAATCAAAAAAGCAGATAACCGTTTAAAATGAAAAAAACTATTCTACTATTAACTTTTGTGTTTATTTTAAGTTTTAAAAATTATTCGCAAACAGTTGAAAATCTCTTTTTAGTTTTCAAACCGGAACATTTAGTATTTGGGCAAATAAGTGGTGTAAACTTAAAAACCTATCGTTGTATGGTGGCATGGTCTGCTTTAACACCTCTAATAGCATTAGTTCTTCAATATCTCTATAGCTTAATCCGAATCTGAATTTAAAATACACGGCTTGAGTAATAATTGACTTTGGGAAACTATGACCTTTGAACATTTTTTTTGATGCTAAAGATATTTTTTTAGGTTTTTCTCATTTAGATGTGACAGAACCGTTTTAAAAAACTTCAACACTTACTTATTGCATGTTTTTTGAGTATTAGACTTTCTTTAATTTTAATTATCCCTATAACTTACTTTTCTGTCCCCTTTTTTTATAGACATCGGCACATATTATTGGATACTTTATATAAAGCATCAATTTTAATATTAAAAGAGCTGTCATGTGGAATTTTATTATGAAAGAGCTATTGCAGCCCATTAAAAAAACAATTTTTCTTTCTTTTATGATAAGCCTAATCTTCTCCTGTTCCCTTTTTGGGCAAAAACAAGCATCAAATTGGTATTTTGGTAATCTAGCGGGTATTCATTTTAATGACGATGGCACAGTAACGGTTCTTGAAAATGGTCAAATAAATACTTTTGAAGGCTGCACTAGTATATCTGACAAGGAAGGAAACCTTCTTTTTTATACCGATGGTGAAATAGTGTATAATAAAGACCATAACCAGATGCAAAACGGTGATGGTTTATTTGGCGATAGTTCTAGTACACAAACGGCTATTATAGTGCCTAAACCAAAAGATCCAAATATATTTTATATTTTCACTGTAGATCATAATAATGCTGTTGACCCTACTCTTCACCAAGGTTTAAATTACTCTATTGCAGATATGTCCGCTAATAATGGCTTAGGCGCTATTACAAGTAAAAACATAAACCTACTTGAGTACTGTTCGGAAAAAATCGCTGCTGTTGTTAAAAATTGTCTTGATAAATCTCTTTGGGTTATAACATTATCTACAGAAACAGGTGTTATAGGGTCTATAAACACGTACCATGCTTTTGAGATTAACCAAAATGGTGTTAATATAAATTCTGTTACATCTGCTTCTAATTTAGAGCTTACCTGGGGTGGCGACCTTAGGGGGTATTTAAAAATATCTTCCGATGGTAAAAAAGTGGCATCTGCAAATGCTGGTCCTGATGGCGGACTTTATCTTTACGATTTTGATGTAGATACTGGTAAATTATCAAATGAGTTGGAGTTACAATTAAATGATTCTAATCATTGGGCTTATGGTTTAGAATTTTCGCCTAATAACAAATTTCTTTACGCTCATTCATGGATAGATGGGGCTGAATCTCATCTTCTTCAGTATGATTTAACAGCCTCTGATATTTCTAACTCAGCTGTAGTTTTAGATGAAAGAGAAATATACAGAGGAGCATTACAATTAGGACCGAATAATAAAATTTATAGAACCATTAGCATAGACTATGATAACGGAACCCCATATTTAGGAGTCATTAATAATCCTGATGAAAAAGGATTATCATCCAATTACGAACATAATGCCATATTCTTAAATGGAAGAAATGGTACACAAGGACTACCTCCTTTTATTCAATCTTTTTTTGAAAAAGCTACATTGATTAAAAATAGTGAAAATATAGGCGTTAGTTTTTTAGATATCTGTTCAGGAGAAAATTTGACAATAGGCATAGAAAGCTATGAAGGTGCAACTTATAGATGGAAAAAAGACGAGGTTGCTTTGGACTACACTGGAAATACATTCACCTTAAACAATATAGGAATTGAAGACTCGGGCAAATACACGCTAGACATACTATTTTCAGACCCTTTTAAGTGCGATATTTTTGGCGAAGCTGTAATTGAGGTTTTAGAAAGCCCAACGGATGAAGCTTTTACATTAACGCAATGTGATACAGAAAACCCTTTAGATGGTATCGCTACTTTTAATCTAGAAGATACTTTCCATACTAGCGGTATTGCCTACTTATTATATGAGACAGAGAATGACAGAAATAACAACAATGCTATAGATGTTTCCGTGCCTTATAGCAATACGGTGGCCTTTAACCAAACTTTATATTATACAGCCATTAATGAAAATGGATGTGAAAACTATGGCGTTCTTAACCTAGAGGTTTTAGAAAGCCCAACGGATGAAACTTTCACATTAACACAAACACAATGTGATACAGAAAACCCTTCAGCTGGTATTGTTACTTTTAATCTAGAAGACGCTTTCTCTACTAGCGGTATTGTCTACTCATTATATGAGACAGAGAATGACAGAAATAATAACAATGCTATAGATGTTTCCGTGCCTTACAGTAATACGGTGGCCTTTAACCAAACTTTATACTATACAGCTATTAATGAAAATGGATGTGAAAACTATGGCCTTGTTAATCTAATAGTTAACCCCACACCCGCACCCGTTTTTGATTTTTCTAAAACGCTTATATTTTGTAACGATGACAGTCCTATTGAATTGTTTGCTCCTGATAATTATCATACCTATTCCTGGAGTACTATAAATGGTGCTGAAATAAATGAAATAGGCACTAACCCCAATATCTATATATCAGAAATTGGCGATTATAGAATAGAAGTTGGTTATGGATATACTAATAATGGACAACAGTTTTTCTGCACTTCTTTTCAAGACTTTACAGTATTGCCATCTGGTAAAGCTGTTATAGAAAACATCGAGATTGAATATGGAGGCAGTAGTCAAAACACTTTAAGTGTAATCGTATCAGGAGATGGTAATTATGAGTATTCTGTAGATGATTTCATCTATCAACAAAGCCCAGAATTTACAAACTTATCTTCTGGAAATATTACTGTTTATGTTAAAGATTTAAATGGTTGCGGCATTGTTTCTCAAGAAATTGCTATTATTGGTTTTCCTCGTTTTTTTACGCCTAATAACGATTCTTATAATGACACCTGGAATGTTATAGGTATTTCCAATAACAATCTTCCGAATAGCATTATCTACGTGTTTGATAAGTATGGGAACCCTATTGTACAGATAGACCCTTTAGGGAATGGTTGGGATGGTAACTTTAACGGTAGACCACTTCCTTCTGACGATTACTGGTATAGGGCTATATTAGAAGATGGCAGGCGGTTATCTGGTCATTTTACCCTTAAGCGATAGTAAAACTACTCAATGGGACAGCACTAAAAATAGAGGAAAAGCCTGATACTCAACCCTTCCTCTTTGGTCAGGTATCCGACAGCTTCTCGCTTCTCGGCGGGCCTTAGAGCTCTTTTTCGATCAGGTTCTTCAGGGCATTGTTCTCAAAGGCCAAATCGGCGTATATGCGCTTGAACTCGGCCAGTTCCGACTCCATCTCCTTCATTTTCTTGAGTTGGTTGACCCCCATGCCCCCATATTTCGCCTTCCAGTTGTAAAAGGTCGGTTGGCTGATGCCGTGCTCACGGCATATCTCGGCAACGGTCTTGCCATGTTCTTGTCCCGATAGGACCTTGATAATCTGTGTCTCGGTGAATCTGCTCTTTTTCATTCCCTCAAATTTAAAAGAAGTTGCATCAACTTTTAAAACGTTTTTTTATTGGTGGAAAAAGAGGTTGCCGATGCGCGGGTTTTCCACCAATAATAAAATGATAGATTGAGCGATGATTGGGCGTCACGCAAAGATTTTCCATTACTCCTTCTTAAACACCCCTTCCAATCGCTGCATATCCCCGCTTATCTTGCCCTCCACTACCCTGGCATATATCTGTGTGGTGGACAGCTTGGTATGTCCCAAAAGCTTGGATACCGTTTCCATGGGCACGCCATTGGACAGCATTACCGTTGTGGCAAAGGTATGTCTTGCAATATGGAAAGTGAGGTTCTTGTTGATGTGGCATACATCGGCTATCTCCTTAAGATAAGAGTTCAACTTCTGGTTTGAGATGGATGGAAAAATTCTTTTGGTCGCAAAAGTATTGGGATGGTCTTTATAACCGTTTATGATTTCCAGTGCTTTTGGCAATAAAGGAATTCTAACAGGTATGTTTGTTTTTTGTCTATAGGAGCTTATCCATTTTTTATCATCTATACCGATACATATGTTATCCTTTGTAAGGTTCATCACATCACCATAGGACAGCCCTGTATAGCAACTGAAAACGAACAAATCCTTTATAAGATGTAACCTTTCGATTGTAAACTGCTTTTGCTCGATGGTCTGTAACTCATCCAATGTGAGATATGTCCTTTCTTTTCGGATGTATTTTGCCTTGAACTTTATAAACGGGTCTTTGTCCAGTCATTCCATCTTATGGGCTAGGTTTACAAGCTTTCTAAGCCGTTCTATATGTTTCATGACGGTATTGTTCCCCATATCCTTTTGATGGCGTAAAAAACGCTCAAAATCTATGATAAACTTATAATTGAGTTCGGAAAGATATATGTCTGTAGTCCTGTGTTTTTGTTTTAGAAAAAGGAAGATATATTTATGGGTGGTGAAATAGTTTTTTGTGTTCCCCATCGCAGGGTATCTTTCATATGCTCTTTATGATATTCGATAATATCGGAAATGCTATACCTGTTTTCCCCGTTACCAAGAAAATAGGTCTTGATAAGTTGAGAGGAAACCAATTTGTTTTTGTTCTTTAATTGTTGATAACATTCAAAAAGTCTCGAACGTACTCCGTCAAGATAGTTGTTCAACTGTTTGGCTTCGCTACCTAGACCTTTTAACCTGTTTTTGGAAACGTCCCATTCTGAAACGGTCACTTTCCTTTTAAGGGAAATCTCGGCACGTCTGCCGTTTACGGTGACACGTGCATAAAGTGGGGCTTTGCTGTCCTTTTTGTTGGCTAGTTTCAGCCAAAAAAGGACACTGAATGTGTGAATGGTCTGCATACTTTCATTTTTAAAAATTAAACATCTCAAAACGAAAGTCAAATCAAAGAAGCTCGGTTACCATTTTGAACCATTTCAGAACAAGGTAACCGAATAGGTAACTTATTTTACCATATCAATTCAAATTGAATGATTGCCTTAAAACGACAAAAACTTGATAATCATACGATTACCAAGTTTTTGTTACTATTTGATTTCTTAAAAAGTCGGGGTGGCAGGATTCGAACCAACTCGACAAACCATTGAATATCAGCAATATATTTTAAAATCTACTCAATAGGTCACAATATAGGACATACTGACGTTGGATATAACAATCCGCAGTAATAAATTTAAGCAAATTCCAACAATTCAAACCAAATCGCAACATTGAAAATAAACACTGCTTTCGAGACGGTTCTATTTCCAATTTTTACCACTTAATCAACATAGTGGCAATATTTCTTTTTCAAAATGTTACCACTTCTTTTTATGATATTTTCAAGTTCTTAAATTAAATTTGCATGAATTTTAAATTAAAATATTTGCATTTTGGCATATATTTTGTTATTATTACCCTATAAAAAGGAAGACAAAATGGGCAAATTAAAAGAATTGGAGAAATGTCTCAAACGTGGTAGGGTCTACCGCAGGGTCGACCTTGAACAATGGTCCAATGCCGTTGATCGCCATCTTGGGGAACTTGTACAAAAAGGAACGCTTCAAAAGCTTTCCCATGGATTGTACTATTATCCAAAAGAAACCGCATTTGGGTTTGCCCCCCCGGACGAAAAGGTGTTGGTACGCAGTTTTCTTAAAGATGATGAATTTCTCCTTACCTCCCTTAATGCTTATAATACTTTGGGGGTTGGCACGACACAGCTTTATAACAAACGCCTTGTATATAACCATAAACGGCACGGTGAGTTCGAATTGGGTGGCAGGAAGTTTTTCTTTCATGCCAAACCCCGTTTCCCTAAAAAATTGACACCTGAATTTTTATTGGTCGACCTAGTGAACAATCTTGGCGCCCTTGCAGAAAACCCAAAAGAAGTATTATCAAAAGTTGAGACTAAAGCCAGAACAATGGATGTTAAAAAGCTTCAAAAAACGGTTAAAGCCTATGGAGGGGTAAAAGCAAAGAAGGTTTTTACACCAATGCTAAATAAAATGGAACAACGCCAGTATGCCCAATAAGTATCTTCATGAGCACCCAGACTTTGTTGATCTATTGCGAATTTTGGAGCAGGAAACAAAGATTCAACTTCAGCTAATTGAAAAAGATTACTGGATCATGCATGTCCTGTACGGGCTGAAAAAGCAAGGACTGGATTTTGAACTTAAAGGCGGTACCTCACTATCCAAAGGCTATAAAATCATAGATCGGTTTTCCGAGGATATTGATATACATATCAAACCGCCCGTCCATTTGGGGGTCAATGAAAACCCCAAGAATACCAGGCCCAAAAGTGTACTGTCCCGCAAAGAATACTACGATTGGCTTGCTGACCATATTAAAATAGATGGCATTGTTTCCATTGAAAGGGACCATGCCTTTGATGACGAGCTCTATTACCGTAGCGGTGGTATTCGTCTACACTATGAAGCTAAAACAGGTTCTGTTGATGGTGTAAAGGAAGGGATCTTGCTTGAAGCGGGATTTGATACCGTTACCCCAAATGCACAAATTTCAATAAGTTCATGGGCATTTGACAGGGCCGTCACGATAGATAACATAACCATTATGGACAATCGTGCTATTGATATTACCTGTTACCATCCTGGCTATACATTTGTGGAAAAGTTACAGACCATAGCCACAAAATACAGACAGGAACAAAACGGAAAAGAGGCACGCCCGAATTTGATGCGCCAATATTATGATATATATTGTTTATTGGCCAACAAAGATGTAAATGATTTTATTGGTACTAAAGCCTATCACGAACATAAAAGGGTACGTTTTCCCAAAGCAGATCTGGATATTCCCATTTCAGAAAACGAAGCATTTTTATTGAGTGGCCCAGATCAGAGAAATGCATTTAGAAAAAGATATATTGCCACGGCTTCGCTGTACTATAACGGTCAACCTGATTTTGAAGATCTATTGGCACGGATCAAAGAGCATATAGATAAATTGTAAAACAGGTTTTAAGATCACAGTTAGATGTATTTGGTCAATGATCTACAGGTTATTTTAGTCAACTTGATTGCATGAGCTGTAGAAATCCCCTTTCATTTTCAATATCTCAAAATACTCTTATTGCGTCCCACTTTTAAAGGGTCTTAGCACTTTTTTTAGGGTAATTCGCATAAAGCACAAATCTTTGATTTTAAATCAAAGATTTGTGCTAAATAGTCCAAGGGTTTGTGCTGACCAAAAAACACCAGAAGCTCGTTTTACTATTCTCTGTTTTGCATTGCGAATCTTCAAAAACTCTTATTAAAGACTAATTATGAGACATTATGCCTTACTCTTATTGGTTGTTTTTGCGATTTCCTGTAAAAGCGAACCTAAAGAACCTTCATCAGTAAAAAATGTTCAAACCGAAAACAGGTCAATGGAAAAAGATCTGGTGCAAGGGCTTTGTTTTCTGCTTACAGATAAACTAGACCAAAAAACATTTAATTATAAATGTATCCCATGGATTCAAAAGCTTTATGAAGAGAATCCCGATAAATATAAAATGGTTCACATCATAGGGTCCAAATTATCGAAAGAATCAAACATGCAAGCCTATGATTTAGGCTATGAGAATCTTAAAAATGAACTGAATAAACTAAAATGATTATGAAAAAAAATCTGTTTCTAATAGTAGTTGCACTTTTAAATGTAGTTAGTTGTACAAAAAATGATGATGGTAAGACCATTGTTGAAAGCGAACATACCGGAGTAGAAGGTATGATAATCAAGGCTAAGTTGGATATAACCCTAGAAGCTTTAGGGGGAACACCTGAAGACTATCCTTTTATCCAAGGACAAGCATCGAGTTTATATGGAGCCAGTTATATTGGTTATGTATTACCTGCTTATGGCAATGGCAATACTTCAGTAACAGCTACTTTTTTGAGCAGTACAAAAGAAGGGTTCATAAGTTATAACGGGAAACAATATAACGCAGGAGATTCTTTTAATGTAGTAGAATTTTTTAACGATTCCCATTCTGTACAAAACAGTGATGTATTCTATGTTGGTACAGAAGAGGGGATGCATGGGGTTAAAATGAAGTTTGTATCGAACAGAGGTACTACAATAACTACTGATGATAGTTTCTTTTTTCAATAATCATAATCCACTATAATTAAGCATAGCATATAAAACTGTAATGTGTATTAGATGTTTTTCTAAATTCCTCAATATTAAGAGCTATATATTTTTTCGGAGTGTCCATGGGAAACATCTACTTTTTAATCATATCTTTTCAAAAATAGCCTAGGAGGAGAGTTTCCAAAAAAAATTTAATATCCTTTACACAAGTTAAAGGAGCGGATCAAGATGTTCGCTTTTGGACTTGACAATAAAGGCAGATAGTAATTTTACTATCTGCCTTTATTGTTTATTTAAGAATATTAATATGATTTAAAAGTTGCCTAAAAATACATTCGGATAACTGGGAGGTACCGTTGAATTCATTGTTTTCCAATTTGAGGTTTTTCCATTGGAAGTATGAATACGTATTTGGAAACTATTACCAGGATTCAGATAGTTTTGATTAAAAATTCCTGAAGTCATCGCATTGCTAACCCTATATCCACACGGAGTATCTGTATTGGAGGGTAATATTGATAGATGTTTATCCACAATGGTAACTCTTTTTGACGTTCCCAATACCAGTACATTGTTAAAAGCCCTACTGTTTATCGTACCAGTCTCAGTGGGACCATACGAAAGTTTGTAGCTATAAGTTCCTCCGTTACTGTTAAAGCCGGTTAGTGAGAAATTATGATTGGTAGTAACACCGTTATATCTTATGTCATAAGAAACAATTGTAGTCCCATCTACTGCAAAATTTGCATTATTTATAAAAGCCCTTACATTTGTTGAATAACTTGTTACACCTCCCAGATATACAGAAGAGTTGTTAATACAACTGGTTATTATGCCATTGCTATTTTGATATCTGGTATATCCCATAGCCCCAAACAAAATATTTGGGTTCACTACAATTTCAAAAGTTTCTGTAACTGTATTGACGTGGTCACTAATGCTGATATCATATACTACATCAGTAGATTTATTGGTTGTAAAATTTATGACATTTGCTCCCGAATTGAAGTTTACCTGAATATCAGTATTTAGTTGATAAGATCCAAAACCAGGTAAACAAAAAGTTGAATTAGGGCTACAAAAATAACCATTCGCATTACTCCGGGGGCTTATGTTTATGGTGTAAACTCCGGCTTCAGCAACATCAAAAGTTAGAAAGCCGCTCTGGGATTGATTGTACGAGAGTTTTGAAAAATTTATTTCCATGTCGGATGGTGACACATTCAAGAGTCTTTGATATGTCCTGGATAATATAGGCCCCTCTGAATTTGAGGCAATAAAACGTATTAAATGATTCCCTTCACTTGTTGGATAATAGATTCCTCCACTTGCGCCTGTTGAAAAAGAAGGTATTGTTTGACCATTTGTATAAGTGTTACCCTTATATACAAAAGTTCCGTTACCATTTGTTGTGAAAACTACTGAGTAAATGCTATTTCCTACTATTTCATTTAAAGTGAAATTTACACCAACATTATCATTGACTGTTACACTTGAGCTGGTTGTAGAACCTAAAAACTCAAAATCGTTAATTGATTCTATAAAAATATTCAAACTCTTATCTTTAGTTAGACTTTCTGAATTTGTTATAGTAAATTCTAAGTTATGCTCTAGTCCATCATTCGTGCCCGTATAGCATATGACAAAATTACCTGGACTAACTGTTATAGGTTGTCCTTGGCTATAAGTAGTTCCGTTATAATGCACAGTTCCTGATTCAGATGATGTAAATACCATTGTATAAGTTGAAGTGCCAACGGTTTCTGATAAATTAATATTGATGTCGGTACAATCATTCACTTTAGCACTATTCAAAGTGGGTATGGCAGTAAAGTTAAATTGTGATGGTATTTTATTCACTTCAATTTCAACAGTCTTACTACGTATCGATAATGTATTTTTATTTCTAACAGTAAACATTACACTAATATTACCTTCTTCTGTACCGGTAAAAGCCCAAGGTGTTGAGCCCGTATTGATCGGCCTATAAGTGTTTGGATTGATAGAGGTTCCATTGTACGATATTTGAGCAGTTTCAGAAGATGTAATTCGATATTTTACTTCATAATTGGTAAAGCTTTGTGTTGGCTCTGTTACACTAAGAAAAATGTTAGTGCTTTCACCAATTTCAATGCTTCCGTCCTGTGCAGCGGTATCAAAAGTAAAGGGAACATTGTCTATTGTAAATGAAATGGTCGAGCTTTTATATCTATTGTCCGAATCCATAACTTCAACCAGTATATTGACGGTTCCCTGAGAGGTTCCTTCAAATAAAAATGCTGTTGAACCAACATCGACTATCCCATCACGGTAACTTCCCAGGGGTATGGTGGTATTGTTTTCAGCAGTTTTAATTTGGCCATTGCCTGTAGATCCACCAGTAATACTGAACCGTACTCTATATGTTATTGAGTTATCATTACTTTCTTGAGAAATAATAGCATAAAAGTCCTTTTGAGAATTCAAAAACAAAGACCCATCCCCAACGGTTGATAATGTAAAATCTATACTATCATAATTTAAAGAAACATTGTCACTACTGCTTATAGGTAGATTATTGGTATTCGTTACCGTAAAAGTAATATTATGGGTTTCCGAAGAACTACCTGTATAAGCACCAGTAAAATTCCCGGGACTAACGGAAATGGGTTGCCCCTGGTTATAAGAGGTTCCATTATAGTCCAAAGTCCCAGTTCCAGTGGATGTAAACACCATAGAATATGTTGAATTACCTATGGTTTCCGTAATATTGAAATTAATAGGCACGCTTTGACCAACTGTTCCATCATTAGCTGAAGGAATTGCAGTAAAAGTAAATTGACTAACAGGAGGATTGGTAACAATTATGTCAATCGTTTGTGTGCGAGTTACATTAGTGGTTGTATTAAGTACAGTAAACAACAGCTCCACAGTTCCGCTTTCAGTTCCTTCAAACTTCCATGAGTACGAACCTGTGTTTACATTGAAAAAAGTATTTACAGACCTTACAAGTCCACCATCTTTTACATTGCCATCTCCACTTATTATTTCATACTTCATTTCGTAATTGTTTCCGGAGACAAAGGTTTCCGAAATGTTAAAGTTTAAAAATGTGGATTCACCTGTTTTGATTGTATTTTGTTGTGAAGCTCCAGAAAACTCAAATTCCAATAAATAATAAGTAATTGTAAAATCATCACTATGACTTATTGGCACGTTATTGGCGTTGGTTACTGTAAATAAAATATCATGTTCAATAGCAGTACTACTTTTATAAGTTCCGGTAAAGTTGCTCGAATTGACAGGTATAGACTGTCCTTGATTATATTCTATTCCATTATATACAAAAGTTGCTGAACTACTGGTTGTAAACACCATGGAATAATTTGAATTCCCAACAGTTTCAGTGATATTGAAGTGCACAAGTATGCTCTCCCCAACGGTCGCTGTATTGGCAGATGCAATGGCTCTAAATGTAAAGTCACTGACCGGAGGTTCATTTACTGTAATAATGACTGTTTGGGAGTGTGTTACATTTGTGGTCGTATTGATCGCTGTAAAGAGCAGCTCCACAGATCCACTACTGTTCGCCGCTTTGAACTCCCAAGAATAGTTGCCCGTATTCACGTTATAATAGGTATTTACCGATTGGGTTGTCGCACCATCCTTAACATTACCGTTCCCGCTGACAATCCCATATTTCATTTGGTATGCAGCACCGGAGGTAACGGCTTCATTAATGGTAAAATTCAAGTTGGTGGTCTTACCAGTTTCAATAGTGTTTTGCTGTGGTGCGCCACTAAAGGTAAAGTCTATGCTTCCCACATCAAAAGTCACTCGTGATGTTTTCGATTGGTTGTGGCTATCGGTGACAGTAACATCCACATAAACAATTCCGACACTAACAGCATTAAATACCATTGTGGTAGTTCCCTTATCCATATCATAAGGTTGCCCCATAGTAATAGAGGTATTGGCATTGGTGGTAATTTCACCGTTACCAACAGACCCCGAAGCGATATTATAAGAAACCAGGTAACTAATGTTCGGGTCATTCTGTGTCTGGGATAAGTGAACACTGAAATCTTCTGAATTTCCAACATATAATGAACTATCCCCTGAAGTCGATAGATTGAAATCAATATTGGTAAAGGTAATTTCAATATCATCACTATGGCTTATGGGCACATCATTGGCATTGGTTGCCGTAAAAGTTATATTATGAGCTGCTGAAACGTTACCTGTATAAGCTGCCGTAAAATTCCCTGGCGCAACGGTAATGGGCTCACCCTGTGCATAGGATATGCCGTTGTACTCCAGAGTACCGTTACCTGAAGAAGTATATACCATGGAATAATCTGAATTTCCTACGGTCTCGTTAATGTTGAAGTTCACGGGCACGCTCTCCCCCACGGTCGCCGTATTGGAAGAAGCAATGGCCGTAAATGTAAAGTCACTTACCGGTGGTTCATTGACCGTAATATCGACCGTTTGGGCATGGGTGACATTGGTAGTGGTATTAAGTACAGTAAACAGCAGCTCTACATTTTCGCTACCGATAGCTTCAAACTCCCATGAATAATTTCCCGTGTTCACGTTGTAATAGGTGTTGACCGATTGGGTCGTGGATCCATCCTTAATGTTGCCGATACCACTTACAATTTCGTATTTCATTTGATAAGAAGCTCCTGAAGCCACTGTTTCATGGATATTAAAATTGAGGTTTGTGGTCTGCCCGACCTCGATCTCATTTTGCTGCGGTGCCCCGGAAAATGTGAAATCTATATCTTGCACATCAAAAGTGACCTGTGACGTATGTGACTGGTTGTTGCTGTCGGTAACGGTGACATCTATAATGGTAAGCCCAATATCCGTTGCCGTAAAGTACATCGCCGTTGTACCCATATCAATGGGATATGGCTGCCCTAATGTGATGGGAACATTGGAGCTTGTGCTTATCTCTCCATTGCCCACGGAACCTGTAGCAATTTTATATGCAACGTTATAGGTTATCGATGGGTCGTTCTGTACCTGTGATAAGTGTACATTGAAATCCTCGGATGTCCCAGCATAAAGGGAGCTGTCGCCAGAGACGGACAAATTGAAATCAACATTGTGGTATGTAATGCTTATGGCATCGCTACGGCTAATTGGAACAGCATTGGTTGCCGTAAAGGTGATATCGTGGACACCGGGTGTACTTCCCAAATAAGAAGCGGTAAGGTTTCCTGGGGTTACGGTTATCGGATCTCCCTGGTTATAATTTACACCATTGTAACTCAATGTCCCCGTACCCGTAGTTGTGAATACCATTGAATATATCGAATTCCCAGTGGTCTCGGTGATGTTCAAATTAACAGGCACCTGCCGACCTATCGTTTCACTGTTGGCCGAACCAATAGCGGTAAAGGTGAAATCATCGGTTGGGTTAGGGACAATGACAAACTCAACTTCCCGATGTCGGACATGACCACTATTATTGGCAACATAAAAGGTATATGTTACATTCCCTTCGGAAAGGGCATTGAAATCCCAAGAAAACGGGCCATTTAAGACATCATAAAAGGTTCCTGCATCAAATTGGGCATTCCCGGAGGTCAAACTGGATTTTCCAGGACCGGAAACCGTGTAGTACACTTGGTAGGTGGCCCCGTCGCTACCATCCGTAATATTGAAATTAATATGGGTACCGGCATCGACATAAATATTGGTATCTTCCGCTATTGCTGTGAACATAAAGGATTCCTCATTGAAGGTTATGGAAAAATCATCTTCCATGACCTCATTGAGCACATTGGTCACCGTAAACAGAACATCGTGCTTTCCACGTATCAAGCCCTTGTAGTTTCCAATAAAATTGGATCGTTCAATCGGGATAGGTTCCCCCTGGGCATAGGTCGTTCCCCCGATTTCCAAAACGCCATTTGATGAAGATTCAAATATCATGGTATAGGGCGATCCTTGGGGACCTGTTTCCGTAATTAAAAAATTGACCGGAACATCATCGTTGACAGCGGCAAAATTTTCGGAATTGGTAGCCTTGAACCCAAATGCCCCATTTGATACCCCAATAGTGATGTTGAGTTGTTTTTCGGTTCCAGATGTGTTTTTTGCAAAAAAGGTGATGTCCACTGCTCCGGCTTCCAATGCCCCCAATTCCCAATAGTAGGCGTTTGCCCCAACTGGATAGTTAACACCTGGTGACAGTATTTCCCCAATATTCCCAAAAGTTCGTTTTAGTGTAGCGTTGCCCGAATTGATTTCATACCTACTTTCGTATACGTCCCCGCCGTCCAACAATTCATTGATCTCAAAGTTCAGGTTCGTGGATTCACCCACAAAAAGCGTATTACGTTGTGGTGCTCCTATATAGGTAAAATCAATGATATCGGCATTGAAACTCAGTTCCGCTTCTTTTAACTGGCCGTTTGAGTCCTTTGTTTGGAATAGGATGGTATGTTCGCCTGCTGCGTCCAATACCAAATTGTAAAACTGCGGGCCTTCTTGGATTGGAAAATATACGTTGGGTTCGATCTTAAAGGTGGATTCCCCGATATCATTGGTTTTGTACAGGCTACCTGACCCTTTCTTGAAACGTATCAAGGATTCATAGGTCACCGAACTGTCCTTTCCGGTATTCTCCGATCTATAGATTACCGGAGCGGTTTTACCTATAACAAGTGCAGTGGTCGTCGAATTTACCTCAATTTTAAAGGGATTATGGACAATGTCATAATTTAGGTGAACGGTCTCTGTCAGTCCCTCCATATCTTCTACGGTAAACTCGACCTTACATTTGCCCAATGCCGTTCCAATGAATTCTAGGTGCATTTCAAATTGCCCGCAGGTTTCCAATGTGTTTTCCGGTAACGGTTCCCCGCCTTTATAGCTTAAGGCCCCATCTCCATCGGCAACGGTATATCTGAATCGATACACGTTGTCCTTAACGATCCTCTCGGGAACGATCTGTATTTTGGTAGGTTCCCTATAATTAATGGTGGCAACGTTCTTATGCTCTTTGATAATTTCAAAAGGAAATGAAAATTGGATGTCCATGTCCTTTGTACAGGCAAAAAATGTTATTAGGGTGATACCTATGGCGATAGGTGTTTTATATACTTTTTTCATGATACGTAGTGAATTGTTATTTTAAAAGAGGAAGTATCGCACACCTACCCCTGCAAAGAGGGTGAATGCGCCCAGGTCGCTGTTAACGTGGTAGTATTCGCTGAACCTTAGGACAAGGCCGATGTCATTGTTTATGTAAATGTCAAGTTCGATAAGGGCAAGACCGCCATAAATGAATTTGGACCTGTCCAAGAGCAGCGCTCCGTTTTCAAGTAGGCCGTTCCCATGGTTCACTTCCTCATAGCCTATCAGGCCACCGCCCCCGATATTGAGCTTTATACTCTCCAGCCTGGAGGTATATATGTTCGTGATGTAACCGATATTTACATTGAACGTATTGTAGGATACTTTAAGGGATTCTTTTACTTCCGCTTTATTGGAGGAATAATAGATGCCTCCCTGTACAAAACCGGTTCTGGAAGTATGATGATCGTAATTGAGTGCAATGCCGATCCCATGAGGGCTGTAACCTCCCAAAAACTCTATGGCAGAGGAATGGTTCTGCGATTGGGCGTAAAAACAAATGCCGGTAAAAAGTATCAGCATGAATCGGGTTTTGATAATCGTTCTATTTTTCATGGTTTGTTGATTTTGTTTTATGTTTTGTGAATTGTTTTAGGGCATAGCTGTTCCTGGCCCAACTTTTGGGCATCTGTTCCTTTCTCCCTTTGGTACGGTTCGCTGCTGATCGGATCTTCAGGAAACACCTATGATCGTACACCCGCCATTGGCAAGCACGACCCTGGAAGCATCCGAGGTATCAATTGGGATGAAAATCCTTGGTTGGCGGGGTACTTTTCTTTATGCGGTAAATAGGCTAAGTGGAATCGCTTTTTTAATGGGCCCGCCCTATGTTTTGGGACTTTAACGGGTCCAAGGTGGACAGGATGACGGCCCTGCTCCCTTTTGACTCTTTTAGTTCGATTTCCAACATTTCATGATCTCCCAGGACGAATTTGGGCAATACATATACGAATCGTCCGGACTGCCCGTCCTTGATCAAGTCCGGTATTTTATATTTATATGATACATGCTGTTCCAATCGTTGGTAAGAGGCTTTCTTTTGCTTGTTGCCGTTGGTTCTATAGACATTTAAAAAATCAATTTCAAAGTCAATTCCCGAACGGTTCGTAATCTCTATCACCAGATATACTTCGGTGGCATTGTATACCATTTTTTGAAGTTGGAGTTTGATCCCCTTCCTTCGTTTTGTTGAAATGGGCAGGTACCTTGATTTTAATTGATATTCGCTGAACTTCTGAAAATAGGCGGTTCGGTCTACCGGTTCAGTGATCCGTTTATGGTCAATGGCCATTGGTCGCTCGTTTCCGATACTCTCGTTCCCGGAAATAAAATAGTTCAGCTTCGGCAATTGTGCCCTGTATTTCAAAATATAGGAATAGACCTGTCCATTTTTGGTCAGGGCCAAGAGGTTGCTTTCTGCTCCTGGGGTGGCTTGCAACAATCCAAAATATTGCTCTTTCTCCCGATTATAGGTGAACACGAAATTTGGCGTACCTGTAATTCCCTGGCGGATAGGCTCAGGGAAAAAGAGGGCCACGTTCTTTTTATCATTGGCATAAATAGTGTCCAACTTTTGCTGTGCCACGGTTGGGCCGGAAAACATAAAGGCCATGGTACAGATGATATAGGTTTTCATAGGAATGATTTTGATTACTGTTTGTTAGGGCCTAAAATGAGTTGATAGTTATCGGTTATGGTAACCTTTACGCTTCGGTTGTTCCGTTGGAATATTCGTTTGATACCGCTTACTCCTGTATTGAGCGGAGACGAAATATGGGGAAGACCAACGACGTTGATGTCATCGACAATATCACCGACCACTTCTTGTCCGGCCTCGGCCCTAAAACTGTTCTTGACGTAGATACCCTCACTTCCGTCCTGAAGATCGAAAGCTTTGAGCTTTACCGAGCGATGATCGATACTCTCGATCTCTATAAGGGTCCTGTTCGGTTTAAAGCTCACAGTTCCATAAACGGGCGTATTTTTCGAAAATGGCGTACCATTTATAATCGCGTTCCTGTTCAGGCGCATTTGCAGGCGATGATCGTTCCGTACCGTTTGCGTACCATCCACCCGAACATAAATGAACGCATCCGTGTTTTGGGAAATCGAGCTTTCGTTTTCCAACGGATTCGACGCAAAAAACAGTTGATGTTCCAGGCCTAACTCTTTAGTTACAATGGCATTTTCTTGCTTGTTGGTTTTAGGGATGGAATCTTTCTGGGTGTGTTTTGGTTCAATTTTAACATCAGGTTTCCTGAAGCTTCTATCGGAATAACTGATATGTCCTTCATTGTAGATACTATCTACGATGCGCATCTTTTCTTTTTCCAATAGATTCGGGTCATAAACTCCGGTCGAGTCCAACAAACGTTCATCATAAATACTGGGTGCATTGGTTTGGCGGGCTTCCTTTAGGTCGTCCAATGCCTCTAATTTGGAACCGTATTCTTTCTGTGCGTCTTCCAGCTCCGGGACCGGGATCTGATTGTTCTCAATTGTGGGTTCCTCTTCACTTCCCAATACGATTATCGAGTATGAGACAATGAAGAGCACTACGCACAAAATGACCCCGACGAACACGATCTTATTCTTTTCTATCTTCATAGTTTTTAAGTTTTCTCAGTTTATTTTCAAAAAAGTTGGTTATCAATAATCCGTGGGTATTGTTGGGAAAGTTCCTATCCACATGGATGATGTTTCCTGTTGTGGTCAGCTCATAGCGGTCCGTGACCGCCCCTCGGTTGATTTCAAAAATGACGGTGGTCTCAAAGCGATACGGTTCCTGTTGGATATCGATTTTGGATTCAATTTTTAATACCTTCTGTACTAAGGAGTATTGCAACAATCGGTTGTAGACCCCATCAGCTTTTTTCTGTCCGTACAATGCATCTACAGAACTGTTCCCCAGCCATAGCGCTTTCTCCAGGTTCTTTTCATAATTGCTCGCATCGATGTGGTAGAAATAAGTATGGAACAGTTCTAAATGTGATAATACTTCCACTTCCAAATTCTCGTACTGCTGTACCATTTTTAGGGGAATGACACTTCCATCCGAATTGACCACAAAGGCATTATTGACGGATTCTTTGTGAAGTTTTACGACCATAAACACGGATACGATACAGGTCAAAACTGCTCCAATAACGACTGCCAAAACAATGAATCGGTTGAGTCCAAGCACGTCGTAAATGTTCTTATAAGGCGTTTTCATCTTCGTCCTGATTTTTTTTTGCCTTGCCCAGTAGTAATATTTCGGATATCACTATCTGAGTTACCTGGCGCTTAACATTTTCTTTATCTTCGTAGGTGCGATAAGTCAGTTTACCCTCTATGGCAAGCTCTTGACCTTTTGTTACCAATCTTTCCACTATTTCAGCAACCTTGCCCCAGGCAATAAGCGTATGCCATTCTGTACGTTTTACTTTTTCACCTTTGGCATTTTTATAATGCGCATTGGTAGCCAATGATAGGCGGGCCACTTTATGGTTATTGTCCAATTCGGTTATCTCGGGTCTTTCCCCAACATTTCCGATCAACTGGACTTTGTTTCTTAGTTTGTTCATGATTCTAAATTTTTAATAATTGATTTTTGAGATTGCTGGCTTCTGGCGCTAGGAATTAAATAACCTGAATACAAAAGAGGTCGCCCTATGGTAAAGCTTGAACTTCAGCAGCACTATAAATCCGATGGAGCCAAATTGAAGCAATGGTGCAAAAAATGTACTTCCCCAATCCGTTCCGAAGAGGCTGTTCCAGAAGTTGGTATTGATTTCCGTGTACAGGTTGTTTACAAATACATTGACCAGGAAAAAGGCGGGCACCAACATATACACTCCTGCATAGAGCTTAAAGAAGTTGTAGGCCAGTGAACGGAACTTTTCAAATACGGCAAGACTGATCACCAAAGGGAAAAATGCTTGCATGATGCCCAACAGAAAGAAACGTTCTGCAAGGAACAAGGGGTAGATGAACAGATCCAATAGCCAAAGGAATATCCCTATTATAAAAGCCAGCATCTTTAAGCCGTACAGTGGTGTTACCAGAGCTTCGTACAACATGGCCAATGCTTTTTTGGCGGCTTCCAATGCGCCCACATCCTGTTCCAGATCGATGTCCTGCATCTGTAACGGGAGGAGCGCAGGAGCCGTGTTCCGGTATTGGGTCTCGATGGCCACTAAAATGGTATCAAAAACATCCAACACCTGTGTTGAGAAAATGACCAAGATGACCACCGCAAAATTCTTTGCGAGTTCCGCTGGGGTCAGTCCCCAGGTATACCCTTCGTTGTTGGCAACGCCTTCATTATACTTTTTAAGGATATTGATGAGAAAGAACAGAATGGCCAGTATCTTCATCCCGGTAATGGTGTACCGTGAAAAGCCACTGTTTTTGATGGTGGTAAATACCGCATCTACATATTCCAATCCTATGCCCAAAAAGATACCCGCCATTAGTAATTGGTTTTCCTGTTGTTGATTCTGTCCTGCATTTTGCGAAAGGCGATGATCTCACGGTAACGTTTGGTCCTGGCCTCGCTCTCAGCGACCATTTCCCTGGATTTTAGCTCCATTTCCTTTAGCACTGAAGCACGTTCCGCATCGGTCATTTTAAGGTTGTCACTGGACAATATCCGTTCGGTGTATTCCAATCCACTCAAAGAGTTCTCGATAATGGAGTTAAAGGATTCCGAGACCTTATTGACTTCACTGGGCTTGATATAAGGCGAGTTTAAAATCTCGCGTAGATCGTTCTGTACAATGTTGAACAAACGTTCGTTGTTCACTGCCATTTCCCGGACTGCCTTTAGCTGCTTGATAACATTGTTCACTTTCTCGATATTCTCTTTCTGCTGTTTGAGAAATTGAACCGTCTTTAATAGTTCAGAGGTCTGTTTTGCGGATTCTACCAGGGATTTGGAAAAACTGATAAAGTTGGTATTGTCATATACCGGGGTCCCCTGGGCCACAATGTGGCCAGATAATGAAATAGTTATGGTCAGTACCAATACTAATGTTTTGATTTTGTTCTTCATTTTAAAGGATTTTAATTGTTAATGTTAAATCAGCCTATGGCCGTTGTTTTATGAATGTGTTTATGGCTTCTTCCATATTGTTGGTGTTATTATAAATGGCCATTATGGCCTCGCTTTCCCTTCCGTCCGTGAGATATGCGGCATAGACCTCTTTGGGTACTTCGAGGCGGAAAATGTTGCTCTCCTTCCCGATCTTGATGAACATTTCCGTGTACTTTCTATCTCCTGTAAGGTTGTTGTGAATGGACTTTAATTGGTTGAGATCGTGGCTCGACAGGTTCAATCGCTTTTGAAGTTCTTCATACCCTTTTTCGTTCCGAAGGCTATAAATGACCTGTGTATTTTCCAGAATGCTTGCCGATGTGGAATTGTTGGGCAATTGGTTAATGGATTGTAGAACGATACCAATGGCCCCATTTTGCTTTCGGATGGCCTGATAATAGAATTCCACGCTCTCCAGAACATTATCGAATTTGAGCTGTTTGGCAAACTCATCAAAGAGAATGATTCCCCTTTCAGAGCGGTTTCTCCAGATGGTCCGCTGGATGGCCGATTTGATGAGTTTCAACATCACGGAAAGGATTTCCTTATTGTCCTTCACTTCATCGAGTTCAAAGACGATCATGCGTTTGTCCTCGATCTTAAAGGTCTGGTCCTCGCTTACATTGAAAAGGAAACTGTACAGGCCATCATCTACATATTCCGAAAGGATGTGCAGAAAGTTGTAAACGCTGAAATGCTCTTCCCTTATATTAAGGGTCTCTATGAGGCTATCTTTTTTGTTTTTTATAAATCGATATAAGGAGGCCAGGGAATGATCTGAACGGATGTGTTTATAGTAATGCAACAATACTTTTTTTACTGCCACCTCTTTGGCTTTTGAAACCTGATTGCCCTCTGCCAATAGTTCCAATAGGAAAATGGCCAGGTCTTCCAATCGCTCCGGGGTCAGATCGGCCTCATTGGAAATGTAAAAAGGATTGATGCCCAAATTTTTCCCTTGCTCATACCGTAAGATGATATGGTCATCGGGATAGAGCTTGGCAAATTTGGAATAGGAACCTCCCAGATCAATGATGACCAGTCGCACTTGCTGCTCGAAATACTGCCGAAGGATATTGTTCGCCAAAAAGGATTTACCTTCCCCCGTTGGGGCGAAAATGGCAAAGTTCCTGGCCTTGATGCGCCTCTTTTGTTCGTCCCATACATCCTTTAAAACGGGAATGTTGTGTTGCCTATCATTAAAGATGATGCCCTGTCCGTCCGACTTATAATTGCTGTTATTGATATACAGGCACAGCGCATGTTTCAGATCGGTTACGTACAGGTCCTCATTGGAAAAATTGGAACTGAAACATAGATAGGAATTGAGAAAGTAGTGCTTTCGTTCCTCGCCTTTTGGATAATACGGTACGATGTCCAGTTCCTTGAATTCGGTCTTGATCTTTGAGGCAATATTTTTTAGCCGTCCGGCTTCCGGGGACCAGAAAACAATGTTGAGATGCCCTCGTATAATTCTTGAACTGTCGTCTTCATTAATTTTAGCAACAATGGCCTCAATTTTCTTCTGAACGACCTTGTTCTGTGTTCCGAAGTTCGAACTTTTGTTGAGTTCTTCAATTTTTTTGTCCAGTAGTTTTCTCCATTTGTGCTTGTCATCCAGATATATGATTTGATTGATGATATGGTTCTCGTTCAGGTTCAGTCCCAATCCATCGATAAAGCCCTGATGGAATACAAAATCATCCGAAGTGAACTTGTCATTGGTCTTACTGCTCTGTACCACATCACCAAAACAGAGTTCGCTGTTTACCGCCAATACATCAAAATGGTTCCCACCGATTTCAATGGCGGATTTCCCTAATTGGACGTCCGTATCAAAACCGTCATTGAACCCATTGAAGTAGGCACTCGTAAGCTCTAAAATTTCGTTCTCTTTTAATTGTCTCAGGGACACCATGCGGCTGTTATTGATAAAGGAGACCGCATCGTTTACCGAGGCAATGAACTCCTGCACATTTTGATCTAATTTTTTATGGATGCCTTTTTCAACTTTTCGAAATGGGTTGGTGAATTTTGAAGCGTTCAGAGCTTTGTCCAATGGCAGGATAAAAAACAGATAGGATTCATGGCTTAGACATTCACGACCTTTAAAATGACGATGGGTCGCCTTTTCCAAAAAACTTTTGTTGGGGAGTTTATCCGCCGCATATTGGCCTTTCCCGTAGACATCCTGTTTATGGATTACCGTACTGATCGGTAAGGACTTGAATGCCTGGAACCAAGAACCGTGCATATCCTCAAAATCCTTTTCGGACAGGGAATAGATTTCTGGTAGGTCAGCTTTATAGCACAATACTACATTGCCGTTATTGGCAAAAACGATATGCTTTTCTATGCTCAGGATAGGATGGTATGCGGATAGGTTAATTTTCTTCATAATGAAATAGACTTTCTCGTTTGTTACTGATGGTGGTTGGAAATACTTTTTTGAAATGCAACAGGGCAGGGTGTTTGCCCAGTTGGGTCAGAACCGCATATAAGCTTCCATTGAAAAGGAATACCATAATGATGACCAAAAAGCTAAAGGAAAAGATGATCAGCAGTAACGACCCGATTACCGATGTCATCATGAGCGCGAACAATGAAATGGGCAACCCCATGATCACTGCTCGTTTTCGGATATCCTTATGGACCTCATATTTTTTCATAAAGCTTGGATGAATAAATTTCTCTTAAGGGGTTATACTACGATACCGATCAAATAGGTAAATATGCCGACAACAGCACCCGCAATAAGTACGAATACCAACACACGGGTAATCCCTTTTTTGAGGTCGGCGTTCTCACCAAAAAAGTGTCCTGCATTGAACAGGAAGCCTATTAGGAAGATGACTCCCAGGATAATCGGGAAGATGGCCCTAATGGTATCGGAAACATCGTTAACGGAATCTTCGATGCCCCCGATCTGTCCAAAAATGGTATTGGAAACAAGCAATAAAAAAGCGGTCGGGAATAGTGATTTTTTCATGTTTAAATTGATTTAAGATTTGTTGGATTTCGTTGATTGAAAAATACACTATATTGAATTTCAAAATACTGGTTATCAGTGTTTTGTGAATAAAATAAAATTTGATTTCGCTTGGGTTTCTTTGATACGGATCGGTATCAAATCGTATGAAAAGTTGAAGTGCCCATGTTGATAACTCAAAAACGCCCGAATCGCCCGATGCTCGAAAACGTCAGATTTTGAAAAACACCAGGATAATCTTGAGCTAAATCTTTAAATTCTCTATGGCATCAAAAAAGGCATTGATGTCCTCATAAATTGACAGATCGATGTTTCTTTTCGGCATGTTCGATCCTTGGTTTTCAATAACGATCATTTTAGTTCCCACTCTTGTTCCAGAGCGTTCAAAAACCACTGATGGGAGCACTATTTCGCATGAAAGATGAATATCCCGATTATCCGGATGAGCAAAGAATTTGTTGAGTCTTTTTTCCATTGAAGCCCCATTTGGTATTATGGCTATCACTTTGGACCTATCATTTTTGGAAAGGTGCTTAACTGCTTTGGCCACATGCTCCATTGCAGTTTTTCCGGCCGACCCGAATGGAGGGTTCATGGCTATTCCCTGATACTTGTTCCAGATACTCAGGTTTTCAAAATGCTGTGCCTTGACCGCTCCATTTACATTCATGGAAAGTTTGGAACAAAGTGTATAACTCGGTTCGATGAAAGTATTAACAGTGTTCTCGGGAAAAAATCTACCTATGGCGCCATGCCCTGCACTGGGCTCCAATAATGACTGTCCAGGCTTTGGGTCAAGCCATTCTACCATCTTTAAACCGAGCGGTTCCGGTGTGGCAAAGTAGTCTGTCCCTTCTCTGGACTTATTCGATGCCGTCCTTTTGCCTGTTCCAAAATAGTAGGTCTTTGCCTTATCAAATTCCGAGATGGTTTCAAATTCCAGGTCGGAACTTTTACCTCCGGTTCCTTGGTCGCTGGAAGGCAATTCATCATGTGCATTCAGGTATCCCTCCGTAAACACCAGTTCCAGGTTTCTAGCCTGTTCACCCATTGCAAGATTTTCGGCCGTTCTTGATCTGGTCGCAATTTTTTCAGCAAAAGCAAATCTTTCAAAATTTGTCTGAAGTGTGATGTATTCATATATCGCGTTGCTCATTAAACCTATCCGGTAAATACGGCCTTCGATCTGAATGGCATCGGTAGGTGCAGTAGGTAAACCTAATGTCAATAAAACCCTATTTACACCACCGATTTTATCATGCAATGAAATTCCTTCCTTGCCTGCCTTGGTTTGAACCAATAGCAGATTGTATTTGGAACAATTGTCATTAAAAAGATTGATATTATGTATCCGTTTCTTTTTTGAAATGGTGCCGTTGATTTCCAAAGCGTTTGGAAAGCTATTTATAATGGTTTGTCGAGGGTTGACCAGATTTGAAAGATCCAGGTTGACAAATTCAGGGTATTCCTTGTTAAATCTCTGAATGTCATCGTATAGCCCAATTTTATCAACTAGCTCCTCTTCTGACTTGATTAGTTTATTGGCTTCAAAATGGAACGGATGGCTAGGTAAGGAGTTGTTGTAATTATGGAAAATGACAACCTTTCTACCCAGTTTAAGATGTTGCTCAATTCTGCAGATCACCTCTTTCGCTTTAATACATTCCAAGAGTTGATTGGTATAGTTATAATTAAACTTTCGGTATTGATATTTGGCCAAGTACTTATACCTATCGCTGAAATCGGACGAATGGAACAACTCTTTACCCTGGTCTATTCGTTTACCGATTTCACTATTGACAATTATAAAGTCACGTGAATAGTCCTTTTCAACTTGAATTTTACGACCTGAAATGATACCTTCTTTGCGGAATTTTTCGTAGAAATTCCTTTCCATCAACCCAACATTCACATGACTGTCCGGAGTGGTCAGCTTATTATAGCGCATGCGATAGCCAAAATGCTCTATAAAGAACTTCTCATAATCATCAGGTTCGTTATAACTTCCGTGCACATATTCTGCCAAATAGGGCTTTTCACGAATGTCCCAAAGGCAACCATCACCTAGCATGATGGATTTATGATAGGCAAACGGAGAGGCGGACAGAAATACAACTTTGGTAGCATTGATATACTCGGCCAATCGTTGATTATAAATGGATTTGTAAACGTCATTATCGACATAACTTTTTCCATCTTTTTCATAGCTTGCTGCTTGCCTAATATTCTCATGGTATTTTTGTTCGAACGTGGATGGAAGTTTGGCCACTTGTTTATGTTTCCAAAGACATTCGGTATAATTGCCTGAGCCATTCTGAAGTAAATAGTGGCATTCATCATAAACGACCAGATCAAAATTAAGGTCAGATAATCTTTTATTCTGGTAGAAATTTGCATAGGTGGTCACGGTAGTTTGGGGTTTACAATCTTTTGTATTTTCAAGTAATCTGATTTCCAGATTTAGTACCTGCCCTTCAATAATCCAATCCCTGGCCTTTTTATCCGTTGGAACCACGATCAGTATGTTCCTTTTGTTCTTTACAATAAATCTTTTGATGATACCAAGTCCTGTAAAGGTCTTTCCGGTTCCGGTTCCATTGGTAAAAAGGATACCTTTACCTTTTTTAAAGCGCCGTTCCGCTTTTTGGACATCCTTTTGTTGTTCAGGGAATAGTTCGGGAAGCATGTTCTGAATGTTCTTCAGATTGCCTTCCTTAACTTCCAGTTCATTGAAAGAGCTAAATTCCAAGAGCAATTGACCGTCACTTGAAGCTAGTTCTAAGGTCTGTGTGTTTTCCATGCGAAATATGATTAGGATTAAACAATATTTTCGCCTGAACGAAACGGAAGACTAAATTTTGGAGTGGAAAGGAAACGGAATAAAAAGTGAGGAAGGAACGGTTTTATGCCGTCCCTTTTCCGAGAAATATTTTGCGGGTTTAACTTGGCGTAACTATTGTATGACCAAAAAACCAATTACCATCGACCTATTGATCTTACGGAAATTAAAAGGAAAATAGGCTTTCCAATAATTGATGCCATTGATTACATTACTTTGAAAAACAGATAGCTTGAGAAGGGCGGGCATTACAATAATTGTTGTATATTAACTCGCAAACATTTGACTTTCAGAAACTTGTTTAATTATTAAAAATTGATTCGATTTGGATTCTTTTAAATTCAATTGATATCAAAAGGCAAAGACCATGAAAGTCAATACCTCACTGAAATCTCAAAATTGGTGTTCAAAAAAAATCAAGATTGTCTTTATACCATTAGTATTGCTGATCGGTTCGGACCGATCATTTGGTCAGGAAATCGGAACGGAAAAGAGAATTGTTATAGATCCAGGTCATGGAGGGATAGATTCGGGTGCAATTGGTGTAAATGGCACATACGAAAAGGATGTGGCTTTGAAGGTTGCCAAAGAGATTTTAAACCTGAACAGATCCTTTTTTGAAAATGAATTGGATATCTATTTGACCCGATATACCGATACACTGATTTCCCTATCGGATAGGAGTCGATTGGCCAAAAGTTTGAATGCGGATGTGTTTGTCTCCTTACACTGTAATGCCTCTCAAAACGCTTCTAGAGGAATGGAAGTATATGTGCACAGTTCGGATAGCCCGAATAGCAAAGCATCGATCTCGCTTGGTGTTTCCGTCTTGGACGAAAGCACTGGAAAGCTAGGTCTTAAAAAACGGGGCATTGGGTTTGCCAATTTTCAGGTGTTACGAGGGATTGTTGGGTACTGCCCATCCATACTTGTGGAAATGGGGTTTATGACCAACCCCGATGAAGCGGATTATTTTTTGGAATCCAAAAGTATTAGGGCGTTGGCAATGGCTATTTTGATGGGAATTGTTAATCATTTAAATACGGAACGTGAAAAGTTTGAATAAGGCTCAAAAACATCAAATTTTAAAACACCAGAATAGTTTTGAGCTAAATTTTTAAATTGTCTATAGCATCAAAAAAGGCATTGATGTCCTCATAAATTGGCAAATCAATGTTTCTTTTCGGCATATTAGACCCTTGGTTTTCAATAACGATGATTTTAGTTCCTATTCTTGTTCCAGAGCATTCAAAACCACTGATGGGACCTCAAAAGGACAGAATTCGAACTTTTTGAGAGAAGATATTGCAATCATTATCAATAAATCATTTCATATTAGGAGTTCCTGTAGCCTTTAGTTTTAGGAATGGTATTCGTTTTGAAAATCGTCTAGTGATTATTAAATAATTGAATTTAAAAATATTATGAAAATTTGTGTGCAAATTCTAGAAGAGCAGTCACAACCAGCAAACCTAGATTATTCCAAATAACCTTGTTTTTATAAATTTTAGTAATAACCAGCCGCTCTTAGCTTTTCTGCTAAATCAAAATACGGATGATAATAAAGGATTAACTGTAGTAGTAAACAAACTATAATCAAAATAATAGGTAAAACTAGATTAAATACTTTCCTATTTTTCATATCTTAAAATTATTCGAAAAAGCCACGCAACTCAAAGTTTGGTTTTATGAAAAAGAACAGATATAAGATTATATCCTTAAATCTAATATAGTGAAAAAAAAAGATATCGTGATTATAACCGATTTTGAGGAAGGCCATGTCTATCCATTATTTAGCATAGCAAGAAATCTTCAAGATGTTGGGTACAGTGTTTGTTTTGTAGGGATACAAGATACTTTGGATGTTATAACAAAAAATGGGTTTGAATGTATTCCTATATTTAAGGATATCTTTCCAAGAGGATATGTCAAAAGACTTAAGGACAATGGAGTTAGTACAGATTCGATTTCTTGTGAACTCTACATGCAATCGATATTTGAAGAACTTGATGGTTTTATGCCAATAATCCAACCTAAAGTTGTTTTTTCGAGTTTCTTTTTTAGCCTAGAGGCGCTTGTAATTCACTACAAATATGGTGTTAAGCAAATTACTTTCCATACCCTTTTTCCGCCATTGTCTGATAAATCAGGTATTACTCTTGAACAACGTTCTGCCAATTATGCCGTGCAGACTTTTATGGAGTTAACGGGGCCTTTGCCTGGTTTATTTATGGAATTCTTTGAAAAAGAAAACTTGATATTTAAAAGCTTCGAAGAGATGTCGGCGCCGTTAAAGAAAATGCCTCAGGTAATGCTATGTCCCAGGCAATTAAATGTGAATACCTCTCTGCACTCAGAAAAGGAGGTTTATCTAGGTCCCTGTATTAATTTGGCAAATAATCTTCAAAACAACTTCTTACAAGAAGTCATTGAGAAAATGGGACATAGAAAAATAATCTATGTATCCATGGGATCTCAGACGAAAGAATACCCAAAAAAGGCGGAGAGTCTTTTCAATACTGTTCTAGAAGCGATGAAATCTGATTATTTTAAGGATTTTCATCTTGTTTTGTCTCTTGGTTCCTCAAGGGAGAATTGGAACTTGGTAGAGCCCCCTGAGAATACTGACGTTTATAGCTGGGTTCCTCAACTTGAAATACTTCAATTAGCTTCTGTGGCTATCATTCATGGGGGCTTGGGGTCGATCAAAGAATGCATTTACTTTGGTGTTCCTATGCTAATAATCCCAATGGGAAGGGATCAGCATGATAACGCCAAGCGTGTGGAACATTACAAATTAGGCTACTGCCTAAATTTGGACCAGTTTTCCGACGAAACAATCACCAAAAGCCTCAATGAGCTCATGCAAAATCAGGAAATCCAGTCAAATCTTCTTCAGATGCAACAGTTATTCCTTGAAATTGAAAAACAAAAGAAAGAAGTAGCACTTGTAAAAAGCCTAATTCAGCATTCTGAGACCTGATTCATTTTGGGATGTACGATTTTCCTTCCTAATCATTAGTCTATAGAGTTTTCCATACGCTACTCAGCGATAACACGTTCGGATTTATTCTCAATTTCCAAAAATTCTTTTTGAAAAAAATCATGTAACGGCTGAATGTGTTCCTTTCTGTTGAACTCACCATTTAAGTCCTCTATTAAGTGTAGTTCCGACCGTAGCTTGCCGTTAGAGTAATATCTTATGATGGGATGTAAAAAATCACTATCTCCCGCTCCATCGGAATCAAAACGGTTGATTCTCTCCACATCTTGCGCAAATGGGTCTCTTTTGTCCGAGCCATATTCCAGGGTGATGATAAAATAATCATGAACTTCTGTACAAAATATTTCATTGATATAATCTAGGGGCAAGGCTTCAACATACCTCAGCTGATTATTGATCTTATTAATTATCAGTACATCGCCCAAAAAGCCATATTGCTGCCATAAAGCAGAAGTTATATTGATTTTTTTAATCACCAAATTAGTGGCTTTGCCAGAATCCACACCTTCAAACAGCTGCGATTCAAAGTCAACACCATTATTCTTTTTGTTCAATATATCAGCAAGAACCTTGCAATTGTATCTAAAACCATGAATAAAGCCAGAGGTAGCCTTCTTGAAATCTCTAGAATGCGATAGTACTCCGGCAAAGTACAGATTTGATATATTAACCGATTCCCATTCTGGCGTTAGTGCTGGCAACTTGCCATTGTAGAGCGTATCTGGTTTGAATCCTTCTTTGAAAATTGCATCATCCATCTTAAAACCACATGCAAGAATAATTCTGTCATAGCAAATTTCCTCAACTTCTGCATCTTTTACTTTGGTGTAGTCAATTCTTACTCTGTATTTGCCATCTGGGTCTTTATAGATGCCTAGAATTTCACCATTTAGAACGGCGTTCTGAGACTTTAACAAATATGTGTCCAAGTAATTGTTATTAACAGCTCGCAGGTTGCCTACATAATGCGTTTTCCAAGCAAACTTTATGTTTTCAGGGCTTATTATATGAATCACTGCTGCAGTCCCAATAAGGTTATCTGCAGTTTCGAAGCCAGAATTCCCTTTACCTATAATTAGAACTTTTTGATTGACATATTCATCCGGATTTACGGAACAGTCAGAATACAACTCGCAAAATTCTATTCCTTCAATTTTTGGTCGGTACTGCTTCGGAATCCCTGTAGCTATGATTAAGTTCTTACACTCGTAAGTTATATTATCACAAACGATTTGAAAATTACCAATAGCATTCTTGGAAATTTCAAGGACCGAGGTATCATAAGCCACCTTTAATCCATAGTGATTCGCATAGTCTCCGAGGTACCTAACTAAGTCATCAGCATTTGGGAAATAGTCTTTAGAATACTCCTTAAAAAGAAGTTCGGGGGTATCTGCAAGTAGGGAATTCCAATCCCATCTCAGATTTATCTCATTATTATCATAACCAGTATACACCTTATTTATTGAAATTAATTCCCTACGTCTCGGAAACTTTTCAAAAAAGCTTCCCGGTTTACCATTTCTTTCTAATATCAGGTAATCCAGCCCCTTTTTTTCGAAAAAGTAGCCAAGCTGTATGCCGGATGGCCCGGCACCGATGACAATATAATCACGATAATTTTCATTCATTGTTCTAATATTTTAAATTATTCTACTAGTTGTATTTCGTTTTTGTTATATAAAATTTCCTTTTCGCCGAATAGCCTTTCAGCAGTAATCTTAGAATCTAGACAGTAATTAATAAGCAGGTCTGACTGAATAATAGGATTTGAGTCCTTGGTATATTTTATACTGCTTATATACTCCAACCACGGCTCCTGACCCATTGCATAGACGTATACTTCCTTTGGATTAAAGGCATTCACCAACGCTTTACCACGCTCATAATTAGATCCTGCCAGTCTTCTGGAGAAGTCCTTTTCTCTCGGAATATCTTCGGTTAGTAGAGGACCATATAGCCAAGAAAGTGGTGCGCCATCGCATTCCATTCCTAGAAACAACACATCTATATCACCTATTTCCTTTTGAATAAGCTCATAAAGTTTTGGTTCGATGTTGCAAGAGTCAGCCATGAATAGCATTTTAAATTCCCCGATATTCACGAAGTGGCAAATCTTTGCCTGAATGTTGAGATCTGAATGCTCTCCTACAAAGGGTATTCCAATAATACTGATATCCTTGAAGTTTATGCTCTCCATTTCGTCAATTTCAATGACATTGGTAAATCCAATCGCGTTGAACATTAGTTTCAAACTTGGATCCTGCAAGAGTCCGCGAGAGGAGCGGGGAACAACGATATTCTTAATCTTATGCCTTAAAGGCAGTAGAGTCTCAAATAGAATGTGGTCTTGATGGTTGTGGGTAATTAATACGTAATCTATGGTCTCTGGAAGATCCATATCAGAAAACCTATCCACTTCTTGGGGATACCCATAATAGCTAATTAACGGATCTAGAAGAATGCTTATTCCATTTGTTTCAATCAGGATACAAGCATGCCCAAAGTAGCGCATTCTAACTCTATTTCCATCATAAGGTTTATAGGGTATTGGAGGCTCATCTGTAAAAAAAGATTCAAAAAGTTCCTCTTGTTCGGGTTTTATTCCAAGTTTAGATTTAATTTCATCTAGTGTTCCTGCCGTTCTTTTCATTTTACCTAACTCATCTAAAGCATTATTTTTGAAGGGCATATTTAAACCAACCACTTTCTCGTCCTCCAGTCTGGGAGTACTTAAAACAAATGGTCTTTCATCATTTTCTGTAGTCCACAAGGCGATGCTCTGAGCAGATTCTGAATAAAACCTGCTCTTGTAGAGTAAACTTTCAAAAAATCGATAAGATGGTTGATTATTGAGATCATAGACCAGCTCAATATACCCTCTTAAAATTTCAGGTATGTCTTGATATAAGGGCTCCAAAGAATATCCACGGGCCTTACTTTTTAACATTCTATCTAAGGATTTAATAGCTTCACTAAATTCAATTAGTTGTGCTCGCTCTTGCATGGTAAGGTCCCTGAGTTCCCTTATCTCGTCTACTCTGTTATCTTCATAATCGATAAAAGGGCCTCCTTTCATTTTAGGGGTCTTAACCGCAGATACATGTACATGCGGTGCTTGAATATACGAGCTCATTATTTTTAAATGTCGTCCTGTAACATTCATTGCCGCCGTAGCTGGAGAAATTAAATGACTCCAAGCATACCAGCCATCAAATAAGGGCTCGATTACTACATTTGGTTTAAGATATACTTTGTCTGATTTCATATGATTTACTTGAATAATAAAGTCCTACTTGATGTTTTCAGTATGTGAATTATTTTCCTTGTCACTGCCGCCTCATAATCATATATGAAGAAATGGTCACCATCCATACATTGAATGTTTAGCGGAAATTTGGTTTCCAACTGCCAAGCATTGACCTCATCCATTTTGGTTTTACCTTCACCCAACTCTTTTTTGCCCATATAAATATGTATTGGAATGGTCAATGGCTTATCTGGTTTGGAATACCTATAGCCCTCAATGGCTTTAAAATCCGCCTTTATTATGGGATAGTAGAATTCCATAAGCTCTTCGCTTTTGAGGACCTCTATGGGGAGACCACCTTTGTCATTTATTTTTTGCCAAAAATCCGGTCCGGAAAGCTCACTCAAGAATTCGTCTGGTCCTATACTAGGCCCCGCTCGACCACTAAAAACCATAGCAACAGGTAATTTTAAATTTTGTTCGGTTAATTTCTTTACAATCTCATAGCCCAAAAGACTTCCCATGCTATGGCCGTACATGACATATGTAGAATTATTATCACTTATAACACTGCGCACTTGCTTGAGGAGGTCTAACACCATATCATCAAAACTCGTGAGGAGTTTTTCTTTATATCGTAAGCCTCGTCCAGGAAGTTCCAAAGTAACCCAATCAATCTCGTTTGAAGTGACTTTTTGGAAGGATCGATAACTTTGCTTATTCCCACCGGCAAACGGGATTGCGATAACCTTATACCTTTTCATAGAACCTACATTCATATATTTTTCATTTCAATTACTTATCTCTACACTTTTGGTTATCGTATTCATTTGATCTTGATATAAAACATCTAATGCCTTGAGATGTTTGTTGTAACGATAAAGTGAAGACATTAAAACTAGCAACAATCCAGACATGGAGAATAAAACAGTTATAGAAGCAGTAGTTTCAGAACCCGGTAGATGTCTAAAAAGAACTAAATCCAAATTTCTAAGTTGAATACTTAGTATGTCTACTAGAAATCCGGATACCAGATAGGCGATTGGGGCTGCCAGGCCAACGGCAAAACCCACAAAACCAGATAGCCTTCCCATTAAATCTATTGGAATTACTGTTTGTATGAAGGCATTGTTAATTATTCCCTCGACATTGAAAAGAAGCAGAATCATCATACCTCCAATTGCCAAAAAATATGGGTTGATGGCCACCAAGGAGCAGCTTAGAATCACACCCATAATAATGTTCAACTTTAGAACCGTGCTGATCGGTTTTTTGACCTCCTTTTTTCTCGCCATTATTATTCCACCTAAAAAACTTCCAAATCCTGCGACAGAGAGTATCAAACCCAGCGTGTACTCATTGGCAAAGTCTAATATTAGCGGAGTAAAAAGCACCTGAATTAATCCGAGAAAAAAGTTAACCCCAAAGAAAAAAGAGAGTAGATATAGCAATCCTTTATGGTTCTCCAGGAATCTTTTTATGATTGCATAGTCCTTTTTAAAACTAAGTCCTTCTTCTGTAGAAGTAACCTTTACAAAACCTATTATGAGAAAAACTATAATGGGGATAAAGAAAGTTACGAGGTCAATGAAAAAGATATTACGAATTCCAATAAGCCGGTAAAGTACGGGTGCGATAACGGGCACACTTATTTGTATTGCCGAATAAACACTGGTAGAAACACCTTGTGCCTTGATCAACTCACTTTTTCCAACCAGAATAGGTGTAGAAACGTAAAATGATTTAAATACGAATATCCCCGCTACAGAACCGAAGGTAGCAACGACCATAATATGCCATGGGAGCAGTTCGCCTAGATAATGCAACAGGATAAGAATTATGCTACCAACACCAGACAGCAGCTGGCCATAAATAATCATTTTCTTCTTATTCCAGCGATCAATAAGGCTACCAAGAAAAGGAGCCAGTAAAACCCCAGGCGTTATTCCGAAAAACCATATCAACGAATAATCTGAAACGCTGCTTTCAGGCTGATCCAAAATCCATACACCGAGAGCAAAGTCGGTAAGATTCGTCCCGAAAAGCGAGAACATGATAAGGCTCAGATATATTAGATATTTCTTCATTAGATACTTAGATGTATTTCATTAGGATCACCTTTGGACTTATTGCTTCAATGCTAACGCTCTTTTTGTATGTCACCTTCAAAATTTTAATATTTATTGAGTTTCTCAGCTATTTCCCTCACATGGGGATGACTGAATATCGTACTATGCGTCCCTGAAATACGGTGTACCACAATCCTTTCATTAAAGTACATCTGCCATCCATAATCCTCTTCTTCATATGAAATCTCCTGAATATTAGAATTATATTCCTTATTCAAGGAATCCGTATCAAGCGCTTCGGCCTTAATCAGAATTAATTGCGTATCTAATTTCTCACCAACTAGTGGTTGATATGCCGATGCTGCCTGGTCATTTCCAATATAAACCCCTATATGCCCTCTAATTTGCATTTCTGTAGGCTCAATATTGGCTTCTTTTATTAGACCATAAAGTATATTTAGTTGCTCTTCCTTAGTCTTATTCTTAAGTTTTAGATAAGGCAGTTCTATGGAGGTATTGTAGTCCTGATTAATAATGCCTGCAAGACTTGTCAATAACTCCTCAAAACTCCTGCTACGCTGTGAATTAACACTGCTTGGAGAGAACGTATCGAATACGAAGAGTTGAGAAACTTCTAGTCCTTCTTTTTTAAGCTGTAAAGCCATTTCAAGGGCTATTAACCCGCCAAAAGAGTAGCCGGCTAGTCTGTACGGCCCTTTTGGGTCCACTTTTTTCATCTCTTTGATAAAGGCGGTGGCCAGCTCTTCCACCGTCCTTATTATCATTGTCTTGCCATTTAGCCCAGGACACTGAAAGGCATATAGAGGTTGCTCATCTCCCAACAATTTGGCAAGATCATAATACGGAATAGTCCCAGATGCAGGTGGCATGCAAAATATTGGTGTTTTGGCACCTCCATCATTCAGTGGAACAAGAATGCTTTCCTCAATTTCGTTTTCCGAGAACAACACTTCACTTAAGAGAGAAATGGTCGGAAATTCAAAAAGGTTAGCAATACTCAGCTCCTTATCAAAGGCTTTATTGATTTGTGCAACCAGGCGCATCGCCATGATAGAGTGCCCTCCTAGCTCAAAAAAGTTGTCCAAAATCCCTACTCGCTCAATTTCCAGTAAGTCTTGCCAAATTTGAACTAGCTCATGTTCCAATTCGTTTCTCGGTGGAGCATAAGGTTGTGAGGACAATTCTGAAAGTTCTGGATCTGGCAGAGCCCTTTTATTCACCTTTCCATTGCTAGTCAATGGCAACTCGTCAATTTTCATGACTATACTTGGAATCATATAGTCTGGCAGACTTGTCTTTAAGTGATCTAAAATCAATTTTCGATCCAGTTCTTCTTCACAAATGACATAGGCAATCAGGCGGTTTACACCATTGGTGTCTTCCTTGACATTTACAGTGCAATTCTTTATAAATTTTAGACCATTAAGAGCGTTTTCTATTTCTCCAAGCTCTATTCTGTGACCTCTAACTTTAACCTGTTCATCACGTCTTTCTAAAAACTCTATATCTCCATTTGATAACCATCTGCCCATATCTCCTGTACGATAAAGTCGCTCATTTTCTTTAAATGGGTGAGCAATAAACTTCTGCTTATCCAGATCTGGTCTACCGAGGTAGCCTTTGGCCAAACTGTCACCTCCAATACATAACTCCCCTACAATACCTATCGGAGTCAACTGATCCATAGCATCGAGGATATAAATTTGATAGTTGTACAATGGAGACCCAATGTTTACCGGATGATCAAAATCAACGAGTTTTGTTGTTGCCCAAATGGTGGCTTCAGTTGGTCCGTACATATTCCAGACCTTATCTCCGATCTTAACCAAACGATTCTTTAGCGCCTCCTTTAGGGGTTCTCCACCGCTTAGGATTGTAAGGCCCTTTTGCCTGTTAAAACCAATATCGGTAAGCATTTGCCATGTTGATGGAGTGGCTTGAATAAAGTCTGGATTATATAAGCCGATATTCTTTTGTAGCTTGATGTAGTCTATATTTACTGATTTGTCTTGCAGTATAACCTTAGAACCAAGAAGCAGCGGAGCGAATAACTCTAAATAAAATATATCAAAGGTGTAGGTGGTTAGCGATAAAAGTGCATTCATCTCAGACATTTCCAAACGAGAAATGGTACCCCATAGAAAGTTTATTAGGCTTTGGTGCTGGATCATCACACCTTTCGGTCTTCCGGTAGACCCACTTGTGTACATTACATATGCAACATCCTTTGGTAAAGGAGAACTATCAAGTTTCTCCTCGGACTGTATTGCTATTTGACCCCAATCTGTATCTATTGAGATTTTTTCAATCCAATCTGGCATCTCGGCTGATTTCTCTATTCTACTTGAGGTCAGCAGGAACTTAATTACAGCATCATCCAAGATGTAATTAATTCTCTCCAAAGGGTATTGGGGATCAATCGGAACAAAAGCTCCGCCAGATTTAAGAATAGCGAGTATTCCTATTACCATTTCGGGACTTCGATCGATGCATATCCCAACGAGCGTTTCCTTAGTAATCCCAAGAGTCAATAAATACCTTGCCAATCGGTTTGCCTCCTTATCTAATTCATCATAGGTAATTTCCCTTTCATTAGAAACCAGCGCGATATTATCGGTAGCTTCATTCGCCTGTTTTTCGAAAAGATCTACGATGGTCTCCTCTTTGGGATAATCAAAATCAGTGTTATTAAAACTTTTAAGTATTAACTCTCTTTCAGCATTACTTAAAATAGCGTATTTACCTATTACCATTTCAGGATTTGAGGCAGAAGAGCTAAGAATATTCTGGTAATGCTTGGCCATTGCCTGTACCGTTTCTTCCCGAAACAAACTTGTGGCATATTCGATTTTCATGAGAATACCAGAATCGCTCTCAGTTGCAATAAGCGTTAGATCAAACTTGGAGGTTTGAGTTTCAGTATCTTCGGAAGAAAAGGATATTCCTTCCATAGTAATCTCCTTTTTACTATCTATGTTTTGCAGTTCAAACATCACCTGAAATAGCGGTGTGGTTGCTCTATCCCTGGTTTTTACAGTGCGCTCAACAACCTGTTCAAACGGGGCCTGCTGGTGGTCATATGCGGCTAAGGTGACTTTTTTTACCTCTTGCAAAGTTTCTATAAAGCTACGGTTGGGTTCAATGGAGCTTCTTAGCGCCAGAGTATTGACAAAGAAACCGATCAAAGCTTCCAATTCTTGTTGTGTTCTATTAGCCACAGGAGTACCAATACAAATGTCTTCCTGACCGGTATAACGGTACAACAACACTTTAAAGGCAGCCAATAAAACCATGAACAGGGTCGTCTTTTCAGACTGAGCCAACGCTGACAAGCGGTTGGTTAAATCGCGATCCAGATCAAAGAATATGCTAGCCCCTGCTGTGCTCTGAATAGCAGGTCGAGGATAGTCCGTTGGTAAGGCGAGGTTACTTACACCTAGAAGCTGATTTTCCCAATACGAAAGTTGGCCATCTAACCACTCTCCCTCTACATGCTCCCGCTGCCATACCGCATAATCCGTATACTGGATAGCCAATGGTGCCAACAGTGGCTCCCTGCCCGATAAAAGCGCCTGGTAGATCTCAGCAAACTCCTCTACCAGAATGTTATTTGACCATCCATCACTGGCTATATGGTGAAAAACACCGGCCATGATATAAGTCCCCGTTCCCAAATCGTAAAGCGCAACTCTAAACATATGATCTCTTGACAAATCAAAAGGTCTGGTCACATACTCTTCTAGAATTTCAGCTACTTTATCCTGCTTTTTAATTTTGTACTGCTCAAGCGTCCACAAACCATCGGGTAATACCTCCTGATATCCACTTCCTTCAGATGACTTGATTACAGTTCTCAAAACCTCATGCCGTGACACAACCCGTTCCAAGGACTTCTCAAAGACAGCCAGGTCTAGTGAACCCTCCAATCGTAAGACGATCGGAATATGATACTCAACACTACCCTGAAGCTGATCTAAAAACCAAAGCCTTTCCTGGCTGTAAGACAACGGAATGAACTCCTTGTCTTCTACAGCAACAATTTGAGGTAATACTACGCCCTTGGAGATTCCGGAGATATGAGTAGCCAGCTCTTCAAGAACAGAATGCGTAAAGACATCTCGGATGGCTATTTCAACTTCCATTTCAACCCGAACCATGGAAACCAATCTGGTAGCCAAAAGAGAATGGCCGCCTAAGGCAAAGAAATCGTCCAATACGCTAATAGAATCTACGCCCAGCAATTCAGACCATATCCCAGCAAGATCCTGCTCTATCTCATCACGAGGTGGAACATACTCCCTGGTCAAATAAGCATCGCGATCAGGGTCTGGCAAAGCTTCTCTGTCAATCTTACCATTGGCCGTCAGTGGAATGGCATCCAACTCTACCCAAACACCAGGTATCATATACTCCGGTAAATGCCGCCTGAGTTCTTCTTCTAGAACGTCTTTTTCAAAATCATCCTTTGTTGTAATATATGCTACCAGTTTTTCTCCAAACTCGTCTTTTACGCCCTTGACACATGCCACCTGAACAGCATCTAAATCCATTAGTACGTTCTCAATTTCCCCAGGTTCAATCCGGTAACCGCGAATTTTTAGTTGCTCATCTTTTCTACCTATAAATTCTATATTTCCGTCAGGCAGCCATCTGGCAAGATCTCCTGTCTTGTAGAACATCCCATCTGAATCGGTTATCGGACTCTTTACAAACTTCTTCTCAGTGAGTGCCTTATTATTCAAGTAACCCTTCGCAACCTGACTCCCACCAACATACATTTCGCCAATAATTCCTATTGGAGCAGGGTTGCTAAACTCATCAAGAATATAAATCTGCGTATTTGGTAAGGGTTTGCCTATTGAAATACTGTTTGAGCGTTCCTTGGTATATTCATGAAGCTCAAACCAATGAGTACTGCATCCAACTGTGGCTTCAGTTGGCCCATATTCGTTAATTATCACCGCTTCGATGTTCGAAGTCTTGAGTGAATTGATATGAGATGGCTTTAGCGGCTCACCCCCGAATATAAGTTTAGAAGCCAGCTTTTTTGAAGCTAAATTTTCTAAAGAGGGCAATAGAAGTTCTAAATGAGATGGTGTAAGTTTTATAAAATCATAAGGAGCCTCTTTTATAAAATTCGGATCGTTAAACACCTCTAGGCCAGAATGGCTTCCAATTACAAGTTTCCTGGCACTCATTAGGGGCACAAAGAACTCCGTTAAGGACGCATCAAATGAGGGCGATAAATGCATAAAACTACAAGGACCTGTACTTGAGTCTTCCACGTAGTCCGAACAGGACCTAAGATAACTCAAGAGGTTCCCATGACTTACCAAAACCCCCTTAGGTCTGCCGGTGGTACCGCTAGTGTAAATTGCATAAGCCGTGTCTTCTGATGAGACTTTGTATGCTGCTGAAAAATCTGTATTTGAATATCGGGAACGAATGCCTTCGTATTCTATATCAATTGAAAAAACACTAACATCGAGATCAATAACATCAAAAAGACCATCTGATTCAATTATCAGCATTTTTAGCGCTGAATCTTCTACCATATAGGCTTTCCTGGAAACTGGATTTTGAATATCAATAGGAACATAAACTCCCCCAACCTTTAGTATTCCAAGGGTAGCAATTACATACCAATCAGAACGATTCATATGCACCCCTACAAAATCGCCCGGCTCAACTTTGTAATGTTCTTTTAGATGTTCGGCTACAATATCTACTCTTTCCATGAGGTCCTTGTAGCTTAGGTGTAAATCTCCAAACGTAAGCGCTACGAGATCGGGAAACGACTTGGCATGCTGCGAAATCTGATCGATGATGGTAATCGCTTCTTTCGTTCTCTCTGTAGTACTGCTGAAGTCTTCCAACAAAAGTTCTCTTTCATTAGAAGGAAGAATAGAAATTCTGCCAACAGCTTCTTTGGGATTCTGGATAACAGCTTCGAGAATTTCGACATAATGAGATGCCATTCTTCTCATAGTGTCTTCTTTAAAAAGGGCGGTTGCATACTCCAAGCATATTGATAGCGCTTTCTTACTTTCTATAATTTTAACCGAGAGATCAAACTTGGAAATTGTGGTGTCATACTCCTGGGGTTTCAAAGTCATCCCGGCCACCTGTATTTCTGCCTGATCCATCCCTGCAATGAGTTCAAAAAGAACCTGAAAAAGTGGCGTAGTTGCTCTATCCCTGGTTTTTACAGTGCGCTCAACAACCCGTTCGAATGGAGCCTGCTGGTAATCGTAACCTTCAAGTACCGTTGATTTAACTGTTTTCAATAGGTCAATGAAGGTATCATTGCCGTTAAGATTATTTCTTACCGTAATTATGTTTACGAAGAAACCGATCAAAGCTTCCAATTCTTGTTGTGTCCTATTGGCTACGGATGTTCCAATGCAAATGTCTTCCTGACCGGTATAACGGTACAACAACACTTTAAAGGCAGCCAATAAAACCATGAACAGGGTCGTCTTTTCAGACTGAGCCAACGCTGACAAGCGGTTGGTTAAATCGCGATCCAAATCAAAGAATATGCTAGCCCCTGCTGTGCTCTGAATAGCAGGTCGAGGATAGTCCGTTGGTAAGGCGAGGTTACTTACACCTAGAAGCTGATTTTCCCAATACGAAAGTTGGCCATCTAACCACTCTCCCTCTACATGCTCCCGCTGCCATACCGCATAATCCGTATACTGGATAGCCAATGGTGCCAACAGTGGCTCCCTGCCCGATAAAAGCGCCTGGTAGATCTCAGCAAACTCCTCTACCAGAATGTTATTTGACCATCCATCACTGGCTATATGGTGAAAAACACCGGCCATGATATAAGTCCCCGTTCCCAAATCATAAAGCGCAACTCTAAACATATGATCTCTTGACAAATCAAAAGGTCTGGTCACATACTCTTCTAGAATTTCAGCTACTTTATCCTGCTTTTTAATTTTGTACTGCTCAAGCGTCCACAAACCATCGGGTAATACCTCCTGATATCCACTTCCTTCAGATGACTTGATTACAGTTCTCAAAACCTCATGCCGTGACACAACCCGTTCCAAGGACTTCTCAAAGACAGCCAGGTCTGTGAACCCTCCAATCGTAAGACGATCGGAAATGATACTCAACACTACCCTGAAGCTGATCTAAAAACCAAAGCCTTTCCTGGCTGTAAGACAACGGAATGAACTCCTTGTCTTCTACAGCAACAATTTGAGGTAATACTACGCCCTTGGAGATTCCGGAGATATGAGTAGCCAGCTCTTCAAGAACAGAATGCGTAAAGACATCTCGGATGGCTATTTCAACTTCCATTTCAACCCGAACCATGGAAACCAATCTGGTAGCCAAAAGAGAATGGCCGCCTAAGGCAAAGAAATCGTCCAATACGCTAATAGAATCTACGCCCAGCAATTCAGACCATATCCCAGCAAGATCCTGCTCTATCTCATCACGAGGTGGAACATACTCCCTGGTCAAATAAGCATCGCGATCAGGGTCTGGCAAAGCTTCTCTGTCAATCTTACCATTGGCCGTCAGTGGAATGGCATCCAACTCTACCCAAACACCAGGTATCATATACTCCGGTAAATGCTGCTTCAAATGTTGTGTTAACTGCGTTGGGCCAATCGGAACTTGTTTAGAAACCTGAACAGTGTCATGTTCGAAAAGTTTTTCATAAAACGAGTTATGACGATATAACTTCTCATGATTCACCGATTTATATTTGAAATCGATTTTCTCTGTGTTTTTTCTAAATAAGCTACCACTCACAGTAAAATCCGGATTCAAATCGTTATCGGAAAGACGCCGCGATATCTGAGCTTCAATATAATCTCCAGGCTTTACTTTGATCTCATTTTTGAAAACTGGGAGATAAACCGGGAGCCAACTGTATTTTTCGCTTAAGGTATCTAGCCATATATCTTCATCAATAAAGAGGTTTAACCAAACCAAAAATCCAGTAATCTGAGAAGATTTGGTGAACTCCAAACGAATATTGTGATTGCCTTCTAAATCTAGGGGTTGGGTAAAATCTAGGTCCTCAAAAACTGCATCGGTCGTAATTACATTGTCTGAAGAGAAATCTTCCACACATAGGCGTAAGTCAAATTTGTAACCTACTTTGTCAAAAATTTTCTCTACATAATGCTTTCCAATTGTATCAAACTTATAGTCATGCAGATTTTCGGGAAAACAGACGCCTGCAACTTTGGTAACGCTTCTTTTGGGAAGCATATTTTGTGGAGATTTAAGCAGTTTTCGACTGGCGTTTATGAGCTTGGCTGCGCCCTCTGATCCTCCAATCGGGCCAACAATTTCAGAAACACAATAATCTACTTTTTCAGGTAGTGTTACCTTGGTAATATCATCATTAATGAGAATTATTTTATCACTTAATCCTTTCTTTTCGATGTGTTTTTTGGCTTTCTCGTATACTTCCTTAGAAATTTCTACGGAATAAACTTTGTCTGCACCTGCTTCTATACAGAACTGAGATAAAATTGCTTCGGGGCCTGATCCAATATCTAGGACGATTTTATCTTTTAAATACCTTTTGAATACCTCTTTATAGTGATTGTTTCTCTTGGTATCAGTAGTTAAGGCGTGATAGGCCAAGTCATCGTAAACAAAGTATTCAGATATGGACGCCCTTAATTTTGGTGTTTTATACGATTGTAAGTAAGCAGCTAAGTAGTCATCCCCGTTTGAGTTCTTTTTAATCAAGACCGCAGCCTGACTAATAGAATCTAGCTTTAAAATTGTATTCTCGATCTCCCCGAGTTCGATGCGGTAGCCACGGATCTTTACCTGGTGGTCGGCCCGTCCGATGAACTCTATGTTGCCGTCGGGCAGCCAGCGTGCCAGGTCACCGGTTCGGTACATAAGGTCGCCCTCGATGCCGCTGAAGGGGTTGGGGACGAACTTCGAGGCGGTCAGGTCCGGACGGTTGAGATAGCCCCTGGACAGACCGGAACCGGAGATACACAGCTCCCCGACTATGCCGATCGGGCACAGGGCCGTGTCCTCCGATACGATGTACAGGCGGGTGTTTGATATGGGTTTGCCGATGGTTGATAGTCCATTGGATAGTATCGGATTCTCCGACATGGAAGTCCCTATGGTATTCTCCGTGGGACCATAAAAGTTCACTATACGGATGCCCTGAGATTGAAAGTGCTTGGTTACAGGGATGTTTAACGATTCTCCGGCGGAAATAATCGTCCGCAGTGAGGGAACTTGCATATCTTTCAGTAATACCTGATAAGAAGGCGGTAAAGTCACTACATCGACCTTATGGGTATTCATAAGATCAACGGCCCGGGTGGTGGACAACAATTCTTCTTTGGTCGGAACAATAAGCGAGGCACCCGTTAGAAGGGTGGTAAATAGCTCTGAACAGGAGGCATCAAATCCAAAGGAGGCAAATTGCAATACACTGCTCTCTGCAGTGACATTGAATATCGCTATCTGGGAAACTACCAGGTTGCGTATACTGTGATGCTCGATCATGACGCCTTTTGGCTGCCCTGTCGACCCGCTGGTGTAGATGACATAAGCGAGGTTTTCCTGGGAGGGGCCTGTGGAGAGCTTGCGGGTTGACTGCTGGGATATCGTCCCCCAATCCCTGTCGAGGAGCACGGTACGGTGGTCCAGATCGGGCACGTTTTCGATGCTCCCGCTGGAGCTTAGCAACAATCTGATCTGTGAATCCTCGAGCATATAACCGATGCGCTGGGAAGGATAGTCTGGATCCATGGGCACATAGGCCCCGCCCGACTTCAGTATCCCCAATATCCCAATTACCATCTCCAGGGAACGCTCTATACATATCCCCACCAATGCCTCCGGGCCAGAACCCTGCCCTTTTAGGTAACGCGCCAACTGGTTCGAACGGCGGTCGAGCTCACGGTATGTAAGGGTCCGGTCCTGGTAGACCAGGGCCACATGCTCCGGTGTGGAGCGGGCCTGCTCCTCAAAAAGATCAACTAATGTCTTCTCTGAGTCGTAAACAACCTCGGGGCCCTGGAAGTCCTCCAGTACCGTGGTCAGCTCCTCAGAGGTGAGCATAGGGATACTTCCCACAGACCGGTCCAGATCTAAAACGATACCCTCCAATAGCCCACGGTAATGCGAGGCCATACGCTCCATCGTTGAACGATCAAATAAAGAGCTGCGGTATTCGATGTTCATCGCAATACCGGTATCCAATTCCGTAGCGGTAAGGGTGATATCAAACTTCGAAGTATGTTCGGTTATATCTTTGAATTCTAGCGATAGCCCTTCCATCTCAAGCCCTGCTTCATCCGCAGCATGCTGCAATGCAAAGGCAACCTGGAACAGGGGGCTTGTTGCCATGTCCCTTGTCTTGACGGTACGGTCGACGATCTTTTCGAAGGGTGCGTGCTGGTGTTCGTACGCATCCAATGTTGTCCGTTTGACCTGTGAGAGGAAGGAACGGAAAGCTGTGTTCCCCGAGACATCACTGCGAAGGGCCAAAGTATTGACGAAGAACCCTATGAGCCCCTCGAGTTCCTGTTGTGTCCTGTTGGCAACGGACGTCCCCACACATATATCGTTCTGTCCGCTGTACCGGTACAACAGTACCTTGAAGGCCGCCAACAAAAACATGAACAGGGTAACGCCCTCTTCCTGGCAACGGCCATGGATCGAAGCGCTCAAATCGGGGGGCAGTTCAAAGGACAGGCTGCCACCGGAACTGTCCACCTGCGGGCTACGTGGACGATCCGTCGGTAAGATCAAAGCAGAAACATCCTTGAGATGGCCCTCCCAATAGGACAGCTGTTCTTCTAAAAACGAACCGCTTATGTGCTCCCGTTGCCATAGGGCATAATCCGAATACTGGATCCCAAGCGCGGGGAGCCCGTGCGGAAGCCCGGACTTCTTTGAACCGTATAGTGCCACGAACTCATTGATGAGTATGGCGTTGGACCAGCCATCACTTGCTATGTGGTGGAAGGCCCCGGCCAAAATATGTTCCGCTTCACCCAACCTGTACAGTCCCACCCGTAACATATAGTCCTTGGAAAGGTCAAAGGCCCTTGAAAGGAACAGGCTGAGATAGCCCTCTACATCCGAGCGCTCCACGGCATCATAATACTCCAAGGCCCAGTCCTCCGATGGGAGGACCTCTTGGTGGCCCACGCCCTCATCCGATAGGATAACGGTGCGCAACACCTCGTGGCGGGAGACTATCTCCCGTAAAGAATCTGCTAACAAGGTGCGATCCAATGTGCCTTCCAAGCGCAGGACAAAGGGAATGTGATATTCCAAACTGCCCTGTAACTGGTCGATGAACCACAAACGCTCCTGGCTGTAGGACAATGGGACCCTGTCCATACCCGAACGGTCATAGGGGACAATGGAGGGCAACAATACCCCTGTGGAATGCCCCGATATATGGCCCCCCAACTCTGAAATGGTAGGGTGTACAAAAACATCCCTGATGGCCAGGTCCACGTCCATCTGGCGGCGGACCATCGATACCAGTCGCGTTGCCAGTAGGGAATGTCCCCCCAGTTCGAAGAAATTGTCCAGGACACCGATGCGGTCTACGCCCAACAGCTCCTGCCAAATAGCGGCCAGGGACTCTCCGTCTCGGTCCGGGGACCGACATAGGCCCGGGTTGAGAGCGAGGACTGGTCGGGCAAGGGAAGGGAAGCACGGTCTATCTTTCCGTTGGCGGTCAAGGGCATACCATCCAGTTCCACCCATATCGTGGGCACCATATAATCCGGTAGTTGCTGCTTCAAGCTTTTCTGCAGTTCCGTACGGTCCAGGTCCCCGTCGGCCACAACGTACCCCACCAACCGTTTGGAACCGTTCTCGTCGGTATGGACCAGAACACAACTTGAACTGATTTGATCTTCCTGGGATAAAACACTCTCGATCTCGCCCAGTTCGATGCGGTAGCCGCGGATCTTCACCTGGTGGTCGGCCCGTCCGATGAACTCTATGTTGCCATCGGGCAGCCAGCGGGCTAAATCTCCCGTACGGTACATAAGGTCGCCCTCGATGCCGCTGAAGGGGTTGGGGACGAACTTCGAGGCCGTTAAATCAGGACGGTTCAAATAGCCCCTGGACAGACCGGAACCGGAGATACACAGCTCCCCGACTATACCGATTGGGCACAAAGCAGTGTCCTCCGATACGATGTACAAACGGGTGTTTGATATGGGCTTGCCGATGGTGACAGGCTGATTGTCGTAAACTTTTGATACAGAAGTCCAAACTGTACATTCTGTGGGACCATATTCATTAAAAAGAATCCTTTCAGGAAATGCGTTATAATGCCTCGATATTAGATTTTGATTTAAAGGTTCCCCACCAAACAATACCCGCTTATATGTAAAACTATCCAACAACTTTTCGCTCAGTAAGAAGTCGTAATAGGTTGGTGAACAGAGCAAGAAATCAATCTCTTTTTTGTCCAAAAGATTACGCATTTCTGCCACGTCATTTATAGCCTCATCTTTTGGAATTATAAGGCTGGCTCCTGATACTAAAGTCCCAAAAATAGCCACGACAGATGGGTCAAAAACCATAGGCGGGATTGACAGCATGGAACCCATTTCGCCATAATAATAAGATCTTGAGTAAAGCAGAGCTGTTAAATTACTATGCTCAATCATAACCCCTTTGGGTTGTCCTGTTGATCCACTGGTGTATATGACATATGCGAGGTTTTCCTGGGAGGGCCCTGAGGAGAGCTTACGGGCGGACCGCTGGGATATGGTTTCCCAATCCCTGTCGAGGAGCACGGTACGGTGGTCCAGATCGGGCACGTTATCGATGCTCCCACTGGAGCTCAGCAACAACTTGATCTGTGCGTCCTCCAGCATATAACCGATGCGCTGTGAGGGATAGTCGGGGTCGATGGGCACGTAGGCCCCTCCCGACTTGAGTATCCCCAGGATGCCGATGACCATCTCCAGTGAGCGCTCAATGCATATCCCCACCAATGCTTCCTGGCCTGCGCCGAGCTGTTTCAGGTGTCGGGCCAACTGGTTGGAGCGGCGGTCGAGCTCACGGTACGTAAGGGTCCGGTCTTGATAAACCAGGGCCACGTTCTCCGGAGTGGAGCGTGCCTGTTGTTCAAAGAGGTCGACCAGTGTCTTCTCTGTATCGTAGGCAACCTCGGGCCCCTGGAAAGCTTCCAGTACCGTGGCCAGCTCCTGGGAGGTGAGCATAGGGATACTGCCCACAGACCGGTCCAGGTCCAGAACGATACCCTCCAGTAGCTCGCGGTAATGCGAGGCCATACGCTCCATGGTGGAACGGTCGAATAAAGAGCTACGGTATTCGATTACCAGTTGAAGATTCTCCGCTGTCTCATTTACATTAAATGCTATATCTATTTTAGCAATACCATCGTGATTCTCCATAAGGTTTATGGAAAGCCCTTCCATGACGATTTCACGTTCCTCCGGTGTATTCTGTAGCACAAACATCACCTGGAACAGGGGGCTTGTTGCCATGTCCCTTGTCTTGACGGTACGGTCGACGATCTTTTCGAAGGGTGCGTGCTGGTGTTCGTACGCATCCAATGTTGTCCGTTTGACCTGTGAGAGGAAGGAACGGAAAGCTGTGTTCCCCGAGACATCACTGCGAAGGGCCAAAGTATTGACGAAGAACCCTATGAGCCCCTCGAGTTCCTGTTGTGTCCTGTTGGCAACGGACGTCCCCACACATATATCGTTCTGTCCGCTGTACCGGTACAACAGTACCTTGAAGGCCGCCAACAAAAACATGAACAGGGTAACGCCCTCTTCCTGGCAACGGCCATGGATCGAAGCGCTCAAATCGGGGGGCAGTTCAAAGGACAGGCTGCCACCGGAACTGTCCACCTGCGGGCTACGTGGACGATCCGTCGGTAAGATCAAAGCAGAAACATCCTTGAGATGGCCCTCCCAATAGGACAGCTGTTCTTCTAAAAACGAACCGCTTATGTGCTCCCGTTGCCATAGGGCATAATCCGAATACTGGATCCCAAGCGCGGGGAGCCCGTGCGGAAGCCCGGACTTCTTTGAACCGTATAGTGCCACGAACTCATTGATGAGTATGGCGTTGGACCAGCCATCACTTGCTATGTGGTGGAAGGCCCCGGCCAAAATATGTTCCGCTTCACCCAACCTGTACAGTCCCACCCGTAACATATAGTCCTTGGAAAGGTCAAAGGCCCTTGAAAGGAACAGGCTGAGATAGCCCTCTACATCCGAGCGCTCCACGGCATCATAATACTCCAAGGCCCAGTCCTCCGATGGGAGGACCTCTTGGTGGCCCACGCCCTCATCCGATAGGATAACGGTGCGCAACACCTCGTGGCGGGAGACTATCTCCCGTAAAGAATCTGCTAACAAGGTGCGATCCAATGTGCCTTCCAAGCGCAGGACAAAGGGAATGTGATATTCCAAACTGCCCTGTAACTGGTCGATGAACCACAAACGCTCCTGGCTGTAGGACAATGGGACCCTGTCCATACCCGAACGGTCATAGGGGACAATGGAGGGCAACAATACCCCTGTGGAATGCCCCGATATATGGCCCCCCAACTCTGAAATGGTAGGGTGTACAAAAACATCCCTGATGGCCAGGTCCACGTCCATCTGGCGGCGGACCATCGATACCAGTCGCGTTGCCAGTAGGGAATGTCCCCCCAGTTCGAAGAAATTGTCCAGGACACCGATGCGGTCTACGCCCAACAGCTCCTGCCAAATAGCGGCCAGGGACTCCTCCGTCTCGGTCCGGGGACCGACATAGGCCCGGGTTGAGAGCGAGGACTGGTCGGGCAAGGGAAGGGAAGCACGGTCTATCTTTCCGTTGGCGGTCAAGGGCATACCATCCAGTTCCACCCATATCGTGGGCACCATATAATCCGGTAGTTGCTGCTTCAAGCTTTTCTGCAGTTCCGTACGGTCCAGGTCCCCGTCGGCCACAACGTACCCCACCAACCGTTTGGAACCGTTCTCGTCGGTATGGACCAGAACACAACTTGAACTGATTTGATCTTCCTGGGATAAAACACTCTCGATCTCGCCCAGTTCGATGCGGTAGCCGCGGATCTTCACCTGGTGGTCGGCCCGTCCGATGAACTCTATGTTGCCATCGGGCAGCCAGCGGGCTAAATCTCCCGTACGGTACATAAGGTCGCCCTCGACGCCGCTGAAGGGGTTGGGGACAAACTTCGAGGCGGTCAGGTCCGGACGGTTCAGGTAGCCCGAACCTACACATTCACCTCCTATAAACAATTCTCCTTGGACTCCCATCGGAAGTTGCATATGATCACTGTCAAGGATATATAGCTCAGTGTTATATATTGGTTTTCCTATGGGTATTGATCTCATCTCCTTATCTGCATCATAGTCGATAATGAAATAAGAGACTACATCCGAGCATTCCGTCGGGCCATAAGAATTTACGACTTTAGCCTTGTTAAATGGGTTGGTATACCATTCCTGCAAATTGCTAAAACTAATAGGTTCTCCTCCTAAAACAACATATTCCAATGAACTTAGCTTCTTCATCTCCTCCTCCTCACGGTGGTCCACAAATCCATAAAAAACACTAGGAGTGCAGTTAATATTTGTGATCTCAAACTTCTCAACAACATCTATAAGCTGATCAAAATCATTATAAGCAAAGCTGCTGATGCACAACCGTCCACCGGAAATGATCGGGGCGAAGACATTTTTTTGGGTAAGATCAAAATTTATGGAACTCGATAGCAGGAAATGGCTGTTCTCGGAGAATTCAAATTCCTGTACATACCAATTGACCAAATTGGTTAAACCTTTGTGTTGAACCAAGCTACCCTTTGGAATTCCAGTACTTCCAGAAGTATAAATGGAATATATCAAGTTGGTATTCTGAATAGGCAAGCTCGGATTTGTGCCTGATTCTTTTTCAATTTCAACATACTGATTCTCCAAATTCAACAGGTCTGCTCCCGTCGAGGAATCCATTAAAAGCCTCCTTGATTTACCATCACATAAAATGACCTTGGCCGAGGTATCTTTGACAATGTAACTTATTCGGTCTTGCGGATACTCAGGATCAATTGGGACATAGGCCGCTCCAGATTTCAATATCCCCAGGATCCCTATGATTAACTCAAAAGAACGCTCTACACACACTCCTACCAAATCATTAGAGGATACACCCTTTTTAATTAAATAGTGAGCAAGTTGATTTGCCCTGCGATTCAGTTCTTGATAAGACATTTGATTCTCATCAAATTCTACAGCTATGGCTTGTGGAGAATTCTGCACCTGTTCTTCAAAAAGATCAATCAGGTTTTTTTCTTTAGGGTAGGGCGTGACCGTATTGTTGAAATTCTTAAAAATGTTTTCCTCGACGGATGTAAGTAGTCTTATATCGTTAGTTCTAATTTCCGGTTTATTGAGTATTTGAAATAATACATTTCGGAAATGTCCCTTAATCATGGACACGGATTCATCTGATAGTAAATACTCATTGTATAAAAACTTTATACTTAAAACATCATCTATCGCGGTGACAATAGTCAGAGGATAATTCGTCTCTTCAAAGGTTTGTACATTCTCAATTTTTATGGGTAGTTCGGAAGCAGTTAAAGTCTCAACTATAGGGTAATTCTCAAAAACAAGAATACTATCGAATAAATCTCCCTTTACCCCCGTCCAATTTTGAATCGAAGCCAGACTGCTATACTCAAAATCCCTGGCCTTTATTTGGCCTTTTTGAATATTCTCAAAGACGTGTAGGACTTCGGTGTTGTTTTCCAATTTTGCATATAGCGGTATAGAATTGATAAACAACCCTACCTTATCCTCAATACCATCAAGACTTGGAGGGCGACCAGAAACTACAACACCATAAGTCACTTCTTTTTTACCACTGTATTTTGACAACAAAACCGCCCATACCCCTTGAAGAATCGTATTCATGGTAAGGTGATGGTTGCGCGCCAAAGTTTTCAAAGAATCTGATAGGGTCTCATCAAAGGTTAGAGTGGTCTCTGCCGGAATCCCTCTTGTCTTGTTTCTATCGATATTGTCTTTAATGAATGGCAAAAGAATAGGTTCAGTGACTCCATTCATATAGGTTTTCCAAAAAGCTTCTTCCTGGTATTTATCCGTCTTAGATAAGAATCTTATGTAATCTTCATAATGGTCTTCTTCAGATACTTTTGGTTTCCGATTCTCTAAAAGCTCTTCATAAATCCTTAGAAACTTAGCCATGAGATTAGAAACAGACCATCCATCTAAAATCAAATGATGATGTGTCCACAACATTCTAAATTTGTTGCCTCCCATTTTAAAAACCGCAATCCGCATCAACGGAGGATTGTCAAGTGCTATTCCTTTAAGACGATCTTGTTTAAGGAACTTTAGATACTTTCCCTCCCGTTTTTTACCATCTAAAGAGCTATAATCCAAGTAAGTGTAAGGTAGGTCCGCTTCTTTGTAGGGAAACTGTACGGGAATTTTAAAAATATCATGAGAAAATCCAGATCTTAGAATAGAGTGTTCTGCAAGTAGCTGCTTCCAAGCCTGTTGCAATCGATTGACATCAATTCCCTCAGGAAAATCACAGCTAAACTGACCAAGATAAGTTTGGAAATCTTCATTGTAGAGTTCATGGAACAAAATTCCCTGCTGTAATGGACTAAGTGGATACACAGAATTTATTAATGTTCTTCTAGCTTGTCCGTTTTCCTTGACATCTAAAAACTCATCAAATTCCTGAAAACTGATTTCGGGTGCTAAAGCAGAATCCGAGGGTGTCTTTTCTACAGTGGTTTTGGCTCCACAATAGGTAATCAATGCCGTCAAATTAGAAATATAGGCGTCTGCAATAGTCTCAATAGTTTTTTCTTCATATTCATGCCTGGAATAACTCCAGCTCAATTTCAGAGATTCGTTCACTATTGCGCCAACAACTGATATCTTATAGTTAATTGGGAGAGCTGAGTTGCTTTCGGAAGCTATAGGATCGTCTGCAAGTCGAACTATGGAATTTTCACCTATAATATTGTCTAGTTGACCCAAGTAATTTAGAACGACATCAAAATCCTTTCTATTCAACTTCGCCCTGAGCTCAGCCGAAGGGTGTAGATAGCGCAAGACAGAATAACCCAGACCTTTGTCCCTGAAAATGCTCAACTGCTCTTTAGCACTTTTGATTATATGACCTTCTTTATAGTGCGGTTCATGTTGAAATAAAGCAGGGAATAAGTTCGTAAACCAGCCAACAGTACTTGATATATCGATATCCTCGGCGATATCTTCTCTTCCATGACCTTCAACACCAATAACGATCTCATTGTGGCCTGTCCAATCACAGAGGGTTTTAGCCAATGCCCCATATAAGAGGTCTGTTACTTCTGAAGTATAGGCTTTATTAACCTCCAACAACAAGGCTTTTGAAAGCGTGGGGTCTAGGGTTGTATGATAATTTTTAAGATCAGCAACCGTAGAAATTTCCTCCAAACTATAATCAGTTGGTAGGGGATTATAGGAGTCCTGGACCGATTCCCAAAAAGTAAGTTGGTCAATCACCTTTGGGGTTTCTGAAAATTCAGCGAGCCGATTGACCCATTGTCTTACCGAGGTCCCTTTATATCCTAAATCGAACTTCCCGATCTTTGGTTTGGATAACATTTCGGACAAATCGTTGAGCAAGACTCTCCAAGAAACACCATCAACTGCTAAGTGATGAACAACAATGTATAGGAAATTGTGAGGCTCATTTCCTGAAGTCTTTATCCATCGAAAATGAGATAGGTTTCCATTCTTTAAGCTAATACTATGTTGCGCCTCTAAACAAACTACCGCGATTTGCTCCTGCAATTGTTTTCCCTTATAACTTGATAAATCTGAGGTAGAAAAATCGGAGACATTTTCCTGATAGGTCTGAATCCATTTATTTTTTTCTATGTCCTGAGCATAGGAAAACCTTAGGGCATCATGATAGTTAATCAATGTTTTAAAGACTAGCTGTAAGGTTTCTTCACCTATATCTTTTGATAATTCAAGTAGGACTGCTTGATTGTAGCTTACATCTGTCCTATGCTGCGTTTCGAAATAGCGCTGCTGAGCAGGAAGCAAACCGCTCGGTCCGGAAAGCCTGCCTTGTTCACTACTCAGTTTTGATTCTTTTTTTGCAATCAGAGCTAAGGACGCAATAGTTTGATGTTCGAAAAGGTCCCTTGGTTGAAGGTTGAAACCCATGCGCTTAGCTCTACTGACCACTTGAATGGCAATAATCGAATCTCCACCTAACTCAAAAAAGTTATCATGAACACTTACACTATCAAGTGATAACAGGGCCTTCCAAATTTCAGCAAGATTCTTTTCAGCAGTAGTCTCGGGAGCAACATACTCTGAAGTGGTCAAGTCCAGACGTTCCGGATGAGGCAGTGAGTTTCTATCAACCTTTCCGTTAGGGGTAAGAGGAAACTCCTTTAACTTTATCCAAATGGCAGGAACCATGTACTCAGGAAGACTTGCGGAAAGTTTTTTTTGAGCTTCTTCTCTGCTAAAACCTTCTTTATCAATAACATAAGCTATTAAGCGTTCATGGCTATTCTCATCTGATCTTGTAATAACCGAGACAGCTGAGACCAATCCTAGATTTTGTATAGCGATTTCGATTTCTTCGACTTCAATACGATACCCTCTGATCTTTACTTGAGTATCAGTACGGCCCAAGTACAAAAGATTGCCATCGGGAAGCCATTTCACCAAATCTCCTGTTTTGTAAAGACGTTGGTTGTTCTTGGATTGTGGATGGGTGATGAATTTCTGATGGTTGAGTTCCTTTCGGTTGAGATATCCTCTCGCTACTCCTACTCCTCCAATATGTAATTCTCCAGGAACTCCAATAGGAACAAGACATTCATTACTATCTAGCACATAAAGCTGAACATTAGCCAGTGGCTTCCCTATTGGAATGGAAGGAATCCCTGGATTTTTTTTGGAATAGGAATAATAAGTTGAATTTACAGCAGCTTCTGTTGGGCCATATTTATTGAAAAACTTTACGTGGGCACTCCATCGAACAGCTAAGTCTGGTGGGCAAACTTCTCCACCTGAACACACTCGTTGTAGTTTTGAGTATTTTCTTGGAGTTATTGTTTTTAATAAGGAGGGAGTAGCTTGAAAATGTGTTATACCAAAGTGATCTAAAGAGTCCTCAAATTTTTCAGGACTTAACATATCTTCATTTGAAATCAATACCAAAGCCCCTCCATTGGTAATGGGTAAAAAAATCTGTTCTACGGAAGCGTCGAATGCATAATTTGCTAGTAATAACTGTCGGTCTTCAGTACCAAATTCAAATAATTCAGAATAGTATTGAATCTCATTAGAGATACTGGCATGCTCAACCATAACCCCTTTTGGCTGCCCTGTCGACCCGCTAGTGTAGATGACATAGGCCAGGTTATCCGATGAAGACTTCCGGGACAACTTGCGGGTTGACTCTTCCGATATCAACGCCCAATCCCTGTCGAGGAGCACGGTACTGTGGCCCATATCAGGCACGTTTTCGATGCTCCCGCTGGAGCTTAGCAACAATCTGATCTGTGAATCCTCGAGCATATAACCGATGCGCTGGGAAGGATAGTCTGGATCCATGGGCACATATGCCCCGCCCGACTTCAGTATCCCCAATATCCCAATTACCATCTCCAGGGAACGCTCTATACATATCCCCACCAATGCCTCCGGGCCAGAACCCTGCCCTTTTAGGTAACGCGCCAACTGGTTCGAACGGCGGTCGAGCTCACGGTATGTAAGGGTCCGGTCCTGGTAGACCAGGGCCACATGCTCCGGTGTGGAGCGGGCCTGCTGCTCAAAAAGATCAACTAATGTCTTCTCTGAGTCGTAAACAACCTCGGGGCCCTGGAAGTCCTCCAGTACCGTGGTCAGCTCTTGAGGGGTTAGCATAGGGATACTTCCCACAGACCGGTCCAGATCTAAAACGATACCCTCCAATAGCCCACGGTAATGCGAGGCCATACGCTCCATGGTGGAACGATCAAATAAAGAGCTGCGGTACTCGATATTCATCGCAATACCCGTATCCAATTCGGTGGCGGTAAGAGTTAAAAAACGTTTTGCAGATGTGATATCCTGATGGTATGTGCTTATAGAAAGCCCTTCTATGACAATTTCACGTTCCTCCGGTGTATTCTGTAGTACAAACATCACTTGGAACAAGGGGCTTGTTGCCATGTCCCTTGTCTTGACGGTACGGTCGACGACCTTCTCAAAAGGCGCATGCTGATGGTCATATGCCGATAAGGTGGTCTGCCTTAACTGGGAGAGGAAGGAACGGAAACTAGACTTGCCACTCACATCACTGCGAAGTGCCAAAGTATTGACAAAGAACCCTATGAGCCCCTCGAGTTCCTGTTGCGTCCTGTTGGCGACGGATGTCCCCACACATATATCGGTCTGTCCGCTGTACCGGTACAACAGTACCTTGAAGGCCGCCAACAAAAACATGAACAGGGTAACGCCCTCTTCCTGGCAACGGCCACGGATCGAAGCACTCAGGTCCGGGGGCAGTTCAAAGGACAGACTGCCACCGGAACTATCTACCTGCGGGCTACGGGGACGATCCGTCGGTAAGGTCAAAACTGAAACGTCCTTAAGATGGCCCTCCCAATAGGACAACTGTTCTTCCAGGAGCGGTCCGCTTATATGCTCGCGTTGCCATAGGGCATAATCCGAATACTGGATCTCAAGTGCGGGAAGCCCGTGCGGAAGCCCCGACTTCTTTGAACTATAGAGCGCTACGAACTCGTTGATGAGTATACCGTTGGACCAGCCATCACTTGCTATGTGGTGGAAGGCCCCGGCCAAAATATGTTCCGCTTCACCCAACCTGTACAGTCCCACCCGTAACATATAGTCCTTGGAAAGGTCAAAGGCCCTTGAAAGGAACAGGCTGAGATAGCCCTCTACATCCGAGCGCTCCACGGCATCATAATACTCCAAGGCCCAGTCCTCCGATGGGAGGACCTCTTGGTGGCCAACGCCATCTTCGGATACGATAACAGTACGCAATACCTCATGGCGCGAAACTATCTCCCGTAAAGAATCTGCTAACAAGGTGCGATCCAATGTGCCTTCCAAGCGCAGGACAAAGGGAATGTGATATTCCAAACTGCCCTGTAACTGGTCGATGAACCACAAACGCTCCTGGCTATACGATAAGGGGATCCTATCCATACCTGAACGATCGTAAGGTTGAATACGGCTTTTGAATATGGAGGGTACATTTTTATCTTTGAGTTTTTGAAGATGCTGAATTATCAATTCCTTCTTGTCCCTTATCTCCTGTATCATTTCCGGACTGATATACCCAGTCTTGGATTTCAGGTTCAATGAACCATTTTCCAACTCAAGTTTTATATCTTCTGAACTTGCCCGTCTGAGTATTTCTAAAATAGTGCTATCCATTGATAATCAAATTTTTACAACAAACTTATACGCTTCATTGTCCTCATCTTCATCTTTAAAGTTGTAGTCGATAAATATTGCCAATTCTTCAATCGTACCGAACTCGAATATGTCTTTAATGGCCAGGTCGATCTCCAGCCTACGGCATATCATCGATACCAGTCGCGTTGCCAGTAGGGAATGTCCCCCCAGTTCGAAGAAATTGTCCAGGACACCAACGCGGTCTACGCCCAACAACTCCTGCCAAATACCGACCAGCGATTCCTCCGTCTTGGTCCGGGGACCGACATAGGCCTGGGTCGAAAGTGAGGACTGGTCGGGCAAGGGAAGGGAAGCACGGTCTATCTTGCCGTTGGCGGTCAAGGGCATGCGTTCCAGTTCCATCCAGATTGTGGGTACCATATAATCCGGAAGCTGTTGCTTTAATCGGTTTTGCAAGGCTGAACAATCCAGGTCCCCGTCGGCCACAACGTACCCCATCAACCGTTTGGAACCGTTCTCGTCGGTATGGGCCACGACACAGCTCGCGCCGATCTGCCCCTGTTGTGACAGGACGCTCTCGATCTCGCCCAGTTCGATGCGGTAGCCGCGTATCTTTACCTGGTGGTCGGCCCGTCCGATGAACTCTATGTTGCCGTCGGGCAGCCAGCGGGCTAAATCTCCCGTACGGTACATAAGGTCGCCCTCGATGCCGCTGAAGGGGTTGGGGACGAACTTCGAGGCCGTTAAATCAGGACGGTTCAAATAGCCCCTGGACAGACCGGGACCGGAGATGCACAGCTCTCCGACTATACTGATTGGCACGGGATTTAATTCTTTATCAAGAATGTAACTATGGAGCGTAGGTATTGCTTTCCCAATATTACTTGTAGGCTCTAGAATTTCTTTATTTGTAATTTCCTTATATGTGACATGAACAGTGGTTTCTGTAATTCCATACATGTTTATTAACTGGCATTCAGGATACTTTTCTTCCCACTGTTTTAGTTGTGGAGGGTTTAACGCTTCTCCTCCAAATATTACATAGCGAAGTTCTAGGTGGTTAGAAAGTGATAATAAATGTTCTTGAAGGGCATAAAAAGAGGAAGGAGTCTGATTCAGGATGGTAACTTTCTCGGATATCAAAAGCTTTCCGAACGTGGTCAGGTCTTTGGTAATTTCTTTTGGAATTATGTGCAATTTTCCTCCGAACAAAAGCGCACCAAAAAGTTCCCAAACCGAAAAATCAAAACAGAAGGAATGAAATAATGTCCATACATCATCACTCTTGAATTCAAATAGAGGATTCTCTGTTTTGAATAGTCTTACTACATTACTATGCTCAATCATGACGCCTTTTGGCTGTCCTGTCGACCCGCTGGTGTAGATGACATAAGCGAGGTTTTCCTGGGAGGGGCCTGTGGAGAGCTTGCGGGTTGACTGCTGGGATATCGTCCCCCAATCCCTATCGAGGAGCACGGTACGGTGGTCCAGATCGGGCACGTTTTCGATGCTCCCGCTGGAGCTTAGCAACAATCTGATCTGTGCATCCTCGAGCATATAACCGATGCGCTGGGAAGGATAGTCTGGATCCATGGGCACATAGGCCCCGCCCGACTTCAGTATCCCCAATATCCCAATTACCATCTCCAGGGAACGCTCTATACATATCCCCACCAATGCCTCCGGGCCAGAACCCTGCCCTTTTAGGTAACGCGCCAACTGGTTCGAACGGCGGTCGAGCTCACGGTATGTAAGGGTCCGGTCCTGGTAGACCAGGGCCACATGCTCCGGTGTGGAGCGGGCCTGCTCCTCAAAAAGATCAACTAATGTCTTCTCTGAGTCGTAAACAACCTCGGGGCCCTGGAAGTCCTCCAGTACCGTGGTCAGCTCCTCAGAGGTGAGCATAGGGATACTTCCCACAGACCGGTCCAGATCTAAAACGATACCCTCCAATAGCCCACGGTAATGCGAGGCCATACGCTCCATGGTGGAACGATCAAATAAAGAGCTGCGGTATTCGATGTTCATCGCAATACCGGTATCCAATTCGGTGGCGGTAAGGGTGATATCAAATTTCGAAGTATGTTCGGTTATATCTTTGAATTCTAGTGATAGCCCTTCCATCTCAAGCCCTGCTTCATCCGCAGCATGCTGTAATGCAAAGGCAACCTGGAACAGGGGGCTTGTTGCCATGTCCCTTGTCTTGACGGTACGGTCGACGACCTTCTCAAAAGGTGCATGCTGATGGTCATAGGCCGATAAGGTGGTCTGCCTTAACTGGGAGAGGAAGGAACGGAAACTAGACTTGCCACTCACATCACTGCGAAGTGCCAAAGTATTGACAAAGAACCCTATGAGCCCCTCGAGTTCCTGTTGTGTCCTGTTGGCAACGGACGTCCCCACACATATATCGTTCTGTCCGCTGTACCGGTACAACAGTACCTTGAAGGCCGCCAACAAAAACATGAACAGGGTAACGCCCTCTTCCTGGCAACGGCCATGGATCGAAGCGCTCAAATCGGGGGGCAGTTCAAAGGACAGGCTGCCACCGGAACTATCTACCTGCGGGCTACGGGGACGATCCGTCGGTAAGGTCAAAACTGAAACGTCCTTAAGATGGCCCTCCCAATAGGACAGCTGTTCTTCTAAAAACGAACCGCTTATGTGCTCCCGTTGCCATAGGGCATAATCCGAATACTGGATCCCAAGCGCGGGGAGCCCGTGCGGAAGCCCGGACTTCTTTGAACCGTATAGTGCCACGAACTCATTGATGAGTATGGCGTTGGACCAGCCATCACTTGCTATGTGGTGGAAGGCCCCGGCCAAAATATGTTCCGCTTCACCCAACCTGTACAGTCCCACCCGTAACATATAGTCCTTGGAAAGGTCAAAGGCCCTTGAAAGGAACAGGCTGAGATAGCCCTCTACATCCGAGCGCTCCACGGCATCATAATACTCCAAGGCCCAGTCCTCCGATGGGAGGACCTCTTGGTGGCCCACGCCCTCATCCGATAGGATAACGGTGCGCAACACCTCGTGGCGGGAGACTATCTCCCGTAAAGAATCTGCTAACAAGGTGCGATCCAATGTGCCTTCCAAGCGCAGGACAAAGGGAATGTGATATTCCAAACTGCCCTGTAACTGGTCGATGAACCACAAACGCTCCTGGCTGTAGGACAATGGGACCCTGTCCATACCCGAACGGTCATAGGGGACAATGGAGGGCAACAATACCCCTGTGGAATGCCCCGATATATGGCCCCCCAACTCTGAAATGGTAGGGTGTACAAAAACATCCCTGATGGCCAGGTCCACGTCCATCTGGCGGCGGACCATCGATACCAGTCGCGTTGCCAGTAGGGAATGTCCCCCCAGTTCGAAGAAATTGTCCAGGACACCGATGCGGTCTACGCCCAACAGCTCCTGCCAAATAGCGGCCAGGGACTCCTCCGTCTCGGTCCGGGGGACCGACATAGGCCCGGGTTGAGAGCGAGGACTGGTCGGGCAAGGGAAGGGAAGCACGGTCTATCTTTCCATTGGCGGTCAAGGGCATACCATCCAGTTCCACCCATATCGTGGGCACCATATAATCCGGTAGTTGCTGCTTCAAGCTTTTCTGCAGTTCCGTACGGTCCAGGTCCCCGTCGGCCACAACGTACCCCACCAACCGTTTGGAACCGTTCTCGTCGGTATGGACCACGACACAGCTGGAGCCGATCTGCCCCTGTTGTGAAAGGACGCTCTCGATCTCCCCGAGTTCGATGCGGTAGCCACGGATCTTTACCTGGTGGTCGGCCCGTCCGATGAACTCTATGTTGCCGTCGGGCAGCCAGCGTGCCAGGTCACCGGTTCGGTACATAAGGTCGCCCTCGATGCCGCTGAAGGGGTTGGGGACGAACTTCGAGGCGGTCAGGTCCGGACGGTTGAGATAGCCCCTGGACAGACCGGAACCGGAGATACACAGCTCCCCGACTATGCCGATCGGGCACAGGGCCGTGTCCTCCGATACGATGTACAGGCGGGTGTTTGATATGGGTTTGCCGATGGTTGATAGTCCATTGGATAGTATCGGATTCTCCGACATGGAAGTCCCTATGGTATTCTCCGTGGGACCATAAAAGTTCACTATACGGATGCCCTGAGATTGAAAGTGCTTGGTTACAGGGATGTTTAACGATTCTCCGGCGGAAATAATCGTCCGCAGTGAGGGAACTTGCATATCTTTCAGTAATACCTGATAAGAAGGCGGTAAAGTCACTACATCGACCTTATGGGTATTCATAAGATCAACGGCCCGGGTGGTGGACAACAATTCTTCTTTGGTCGGAACAATAAGCGAGGCACCCGTTAGAAGGGTGGTAAATAGCTCTGAACAGGAGGCATCAAATCCAAAGGAGGCAAATTGCAATACACTGCTCTCTGCAGTGACATTGAATATCGCTATCTGGGAAACTACCAGGTTGCGTATACTGTGATGCTCGATCATGACGCCTTTTGGCTGCCCTGTCGACCCGCTGGTGTAGATGACATAAGCGAGGTTTTCCTGGGAGGGGCCTGTGGAGAGCTTGCGGGTTGACTGCTGGGATATCGTCCCCCAATCCCTGTCGAGGAGCACGGTACGGTGGTCCAGATCGGGCACGTTTTCGATGCTCCCGCTGGAGCTTAGCAACAATCTGATCTGTGAATCCTCGAGCATATAACCGATGCGCTGGGAAGGATAGTCTGGATCCATGGGCACATAGGCCCCGCCCGACTTCAGTATCCCCAATATCCCAATTACCATCTCCAGGGAACGCTCTATACATATCCCCACCAATGCCTCCGGGCCAGAACCCTGCCCTTTTAGGTAACGCGCCAACTGGTTCGAACGGCGGTCGAGCTCACGGTATGTAAGGGTCCGGTCCTGGTAGACCAGGGCCACATGCTCCGGTGTGGAGCGGGCCTGCTCCTCAAAAAGATCAACTAATGTCTTCTCTGAGTCGTAAACAACCTCGGGGCCCTGGAAGTCCTCCAGTACCGTGGTCAGCTCCTCAGAGGTGAGCATAGGGATACTTCCCACAGACCGGTCCAGATCTAAAACGATACCCTCCAATAGCCCACGGTAATGCGAGGCCATACGCTCCATGGTGGAACGATCAAATAAAGAGCTGCGGTATTCGATGTTCATCGCAATACCGGTATCCAATTCGGTGGCGGTAAGGGTGATATCAAATTTCGAAGTATGTTCGGTTATATCTTTGAATTCTAGTGATAGCCCTTCCATCTCAAGCCCTGCTTCATCCGCAGCATGCTGTAATGCAAAGGCAACCTGGAACAGGGGGCTTGTTGCCATGTCCCTTGTCTTGACGGTACGGTCGACGACCTTCTCAAAAGGTGCATGCTGATGGTCATAGGCCGATAAGGTGGTCTGCCTTAACTGGGAGAGGAAGGAACGGAAACTAGACTTGCCACTCACATCACTGCGAAGTGCCAAAGTATTGACAAAGAACCCTATGAGCCCCTCGAGTTCCTGTTGTGTCCTGTTGGCAACGGACGTCCCCACACATATATCGTTCTGTCCGCTGTACCGGATACAACAGTACCTTGAAGGCCGCCAACAAAAACATGAACAGGGTAACGCCCTCTTCCTGGCAACGGCCATGGATCGAAGCGCTCAAATCGGGGGGCAGTTCAAAGGACAGGCTGCCACCGGAACTATCTACCTGCGGGCTACGGGGACGATCCGTCGGTAAGGTCAAAACTGAAACGTCCTTAAGATGGCCCTCCCAATAGGACAGCTGTTCTTCTAAAAACGAACCGCTTATGTGCTCCCGTTGCCATAGGGCATAATCCGAATACTGGATCCCAAGCGCGGGGAGCCCGTGCGGAAGCCCGGACTTCTTTGAACCGTATAGTGCCACGAACTCATTGATGAGTATGGCGTTGGACCAGCCATCACTTGCTATGTGGTGGAAGGCCCCGGCCAAAATATGTTCCGCTTCACCCAACCTGTACAGTCCCACCCGTAACATATAGTCCTTGGAAAGGTCAAAGGCCCTTGAAAGGAACAGGCTGAGATAGCCCTCTACATCCGAGCGCTCCACGGCATCATAATACTCCAAGGCCCAGTCCTCCGATGGGAGGACCTCTTGGTGGCCCACGCCCTCATCCGATAGGATAACGGTGCGCAACACCTCGTGGCGGGAGACTATCTCCCGTAAAGAATCTGCTAACAAGGTGCGATCCAATGTGCCTTCCAAGCGCAGGACAAAGGGAATGTGATATTCCAAACTGCCCTGTAACTGGTCGATGAACCACAAACGCTCCTGGCTGTAGGACAATGGGACCCTGTCCATACCCGAACGGTCATAGGGGACAATGGAGGGCAACAATACCCCTGTGGAATGCCCCGATATATGGCCCCCCAACTCTGAAATGGTAGGGTGTACAAAAACATCCCTGATGGCCAGGTCCACGTCCATCTGGCGGCGGACCATCGATACCATACCAGTCGCGTTGCCAGTAGGGAATGTCCCCCCAGTTCGAAGAAATTGTCCAGGACACCGATGCGGTCTACGCCCAACAGCTCCTGCCAAATAGCGGCCAGGGACTCCTCCGTCTCGGTCCGGGGACCGACATAGGCCCGGGTTGAGAGCGAGGACTGGTCGGGCAAGGGAAGGGAAGCACGGTCTATCTTTCCATTGGCGGTCAAGGGCATACCATCCAGTTCCACCCATATCGTGGGCACCATATAATCCGGTAGTTGCTGCTTCAAGCTTTTCTGCAGTTCCGTACGGTCCAGGTCCCCGTCGGCCACAACGTACCCCACCAACCGTTTGGAACCGTTCTCGTCGGTATGGACCACGACACAGCTGGAGCCGATCTGCCCCTGTTGTGAAAGGACGCTCTCGATCTCCCCGAGTTCGATGCGGTAGCCACGGATCTTTACCTGGTGGTCGGCCCGTCCGATGAACTCTATGTTGCCGTCGGGCAGCCAGCGTGCCAGGTCACCGGTTCGGTACATAAGGTCGCCCTCGATGCCGCTGAAGGGGTTGGGGACGAACTTCGAGGCGGTCAGGTCCGGACGGTTGAGATAGCCCCTGGACAGACCGGAACCGGAGATACACAGCTCCCCGACTATGCCGATCGGGCACAGGGCCGTGTCCTCCGATACGATGTACAGGCGGGTGTTTGATATGGGTTTGCCGATGGTTGATAGTCCATTGGATAGTATCGGATTCTCCGACATGGAAGTCCCTATGGTATTCTCCGTGGGACCATAAAAGTTCACTATACGGATGCCCTGAGATTGAAAGTGCTTGGTTACAGGGATGTTTAACGATTCTCCGGCGGAAATAATCGTCCGCAGTGAGGGAACTTGCATATCTTTCAGTAATACCTGATAAGAAGGCGGTAAAGTCACTACATCGACCTTATGGGTATTCATAAGATCAACGGCCCGGGTGGTGGACAACAATTCTTCTTTGGTCGGAACAATAAGCGAGGCACCCGTTAGAAGGGTGGTAAATAGCTCTGAACAGGAGGCATCAAATCCAAAGGAGGCAAATTGCAATACACTGCTCTCTGCAGTGACATTGAATATCGCTATCTGGGAAACTACCAGGTTGCGTATACTGTGATGCTCGATCATGACGCCTTTTGGCTGCCCTGTCGACCCGCTGGTGTAGATGACATAAGCGAGGTTTTCCTGGGAGGGGCCTGTGGAGAGCTTGCGGGTTGACTGCTGGGATATCGTCCCCCAATCCCTGTCGAGGAGCACGGTACGGTGGTCCAGATCGGGCACGTTTTCGATGCTCCCGCTGGAGCTTAGCAACAATCTGATCTGTGAATCCTCGAGCATATAACCGATGCGCTGGGAAGGATAGTCTGGATCCATGGGCACATAGGCCCCGCCCGACTTCAGTATCCCCAATATCCCAATTACCATCTCCAGGGAACGCTCTATACATATCCCCACCAATGCCTCCGGGCCAGAACCCTGCCCTTTTAGGTAACGCGCCAACTGGTTCGAACGGCGGTCGAGCTCACGGTATGTAAGGGTCCGGTCCTGGTAGACCAGGGCCACGTTCTCCGGAGTGGAGCGGGCCTGCTCCTCAAAAAGATCAACTAATGTCTTCTCTGAGTCGTAAACAACCTCGGGCCCCTGGAAAGCTTCCAGTACCGTGGCCAGCTCCTGGGAGGTGAGCATAGGGATACTGCCCACAGACCGGTCCAGGTCCAGAACGATACCCTCCAGTAGCTCGCGGTAATGCGAGGCCATACGCTCCATGGTGGAACGGTCGAATAAAGAGCTACGGTATTCGATTACCAGTTGAAGATTCTCCGCTGTCTCATTTACATTAAATGCTATATCTATTTTAGCAATACCATCGTGATTCTCCATAAGGTTTATGGAAAGCCCTTCCATGACGATTTCACGTTCCTCCGGTGTATTCTGTAGCACAAACATCACCTGGAACAGGGGGCTTGTTGCCATGTCCCTTGTCTTGACGGTACGGTCGACGATCTTTTCGAAGGGTGCGTGCTGGTGTTCGTACGCATCCAATGTTGTCCGTTTGACCTGTGAGAGGAAGGAACGGAAAGCTGTGTTCCCCGAGACATCACTGCGAAGGGCCAAAGTATTGACGAAGAACCCTATGAGCCCCTCGAGTTCCTGTTGTGTCCTGTTGGCAACGGACGTCCCCACACATATATCGTTCTGTCCGCTGTACCGGTACAACAGTACCTTGAAGGCCGCCAACAAAAACATGAACAGGGTAACGCCCTCTTCCTGGCAGCGGCCACGGATCGAAGCACTCAGGTCCGGGGGCAGTTCAAAGGACAGACTGCCACCGGAACTGTCCACCTGCGGGCTACGGGGACGATCCGTCGGTAAGGTCAAAACTGAAACATCCTTGAGATGGGCCTCCCAATAGGACAGCTGTTCTTCTAAAAACGAACCGCTTATGTGCTCCCGTTGCCATAGGGCATAATCCGAATACTGGATCCCAAGCGCGGGGAGCCCGTGCGGAAGCCCGGACTTCTTTGAACCGTATAGTGCCACGAACTCATTGATGAGTATGGCGTTGGACCAGCCATCACTTGCTATGTGGTGGAAGGCCCCGGCCAAAATATGTTCCGCTTCACCCAACCTGTACAGTCCCACCCGTAACATATAGTCCTTGGAAAGGTCAAAGGCCCTTGAAAGGAACAGGCTGAGATAGCCCTCTACATCCGAGCGCTCCACGGCATCATAATACTCCAAGGCCCAGTCCTCCGATGGGAGGACCTCTTGGTGGCCCACGCCCTCATCCGATAGGATAACGGTGCGCAACACCTCGTGGCGGGAGACTATCTCCCGTAAAGAATCTGCTAACAAGGTGCGATCCAATGTGCCTTCCAAGCGCAGGACAAAGGGAATGTGATATTCCAAACTGCCCTGTAACTGGTCGATGAACCACAAACGCTCCTGGCTGTAGGACAATGGGACCCTGTCCATACCCGAACGGTCATAGGGGACAATGGAGGGCAACAATACCCCTGTGGAATGCCCCGATATATGGCCCCCCAACTCTGAAATGGTAGGGTGTACAAAAACATCCCTGATGGCCAGGTCCACGTCCATCTGGCGGCGGACCATCGATACCAGTCGCGTTGCCAGTAGGGAATGTCCCCCCAGTTCGAAGAAATTGTCCAGGACACCGATGCGGTCTACGCCCAACAGCTCCTGCCAAATAGCGGCCAGGGACTCCTCCGTCTCGGTCCGGGGACCGACATAGGCCCGGGTTGAGAGCGAGGACTGGTCGGGCAAGGGAAGGGAAGCACGGTCTATCTTTCCGTTGGCGGTCAAGGGCATACCATCCAGTTCCACCCATATCGTGGGCACCATATAATCCGGTAGTTGCTGCTTCAAGCTTTTCTGCAGTTCCGTACGGTCCAGGTCCCCGTCGGCCACAACGTACCCCACCAACCGTTTGGAACCGTTCTCGTCGGTATGGACCAGAACACAACTTGAACTGATTTGATCTTCCTGGGATAAAACACTCTCGATCTCGCCCAGTTCGATGCGGTAGCCGCGTATCTTTACCTGGTGGTCGGCCCGTCCGATGAACTCTATGTTGCCGTTGGGCAGCCAGCGTGCCAGGTCACCGGTTCGGTACATAAGGTCGCCCTCGATGCCGCTGAAGGGGTTGGGGACGAACTTCGAGGCGGTCAGGTCCGGACGGTTCAGATAGCCCCTGGACAGACCGGAACCGGAGATACACAGCTCCCCGACTATGCCGATCGGGCACAGGACCGTGTCCTCCGATACGATGTACAGGCGGGTGTTCGATATGGGCTTGCCGATAGCCGTAAAGTTGACCTCCTCACCACTGTTTGGAGCTTTCCAAGAGGTTACCTCTATAGAAGCCTCGGTAGGACCATACAAATTATCCAATCGCTTATCTGGAAATTTGTCCTTAAAAGCTTTGACATGCCCAATTTGTAAAGCTTCACCACTACATAGTACTCTCTTTAAAGATTCACAATCTCCAATCGTAATTTCTGAAAGGAATTCTACAAGAACCGATGGGACAAAATGAATTGTAGTAATCTCATGCTCTTCAATCACCTCTTTTAAATATCTCATGGAATTTTGCCCGTCAGGCCCGACCAAAACCAATTTCGCGCCTTGAATTAATGGCCACATAATTTCCCAAAAAGAAACATCAAATGAAAAAGTGGTCTTCTGAAGAACTACATCAGTATGAGAGAAGGAAGTATAATGTGCATTAGCCCATAATAAACGATTCAGCAAGCCTTTGTGCTCAACCATAACCCCTTTGGGTTGCCCGGTTGATCCACTGGTGTAGATCACATAGGCCAGGTTATCCGATGAAGACTTCCGGGACAACTTGCGGGTTGACTCTTCCGATATCAACGCCCAATCCCTGTCCAGAAGTACCGTACGCTGACCCAAATCAGGGACACTGCCTATACTCCCACTGGAGCTTAGCAATAACTCGATCTGTGCATCCTCGAGCATATAACCGATGCGCTGTGAGGGATAGTCTGGATCCATGGGCACATAGGCCCCGCCCGACTTCAGTATCCCCAATATCCCAATTACCATCTCCAGGGAACGCCCTATGCATATGCCCACCAACACCTCCGGGCCAGAACCCTGCCCTTTTAGGTAACGCGCCAACTGGTTCGAACGGCGGTCGAGCTCACGGTATGTAAGGGTCCGGTCCTGGTAGACCAGGGCCACATGCTCCGGTGTGGAGCGGGCCTGCTGCTCAAAAAGAGCAACTAATGTCTTCTCTGAGTCGTAAACAACCTCGGGGCCCTGGAAGTCTTCTAGTAATAAAGCCAACTCCTGGCTCCCCAAGATGGAGAGGTCCTTTAAGGAGGTCTTCTCATTAGAAGTAACTATCTTTTCTAAAACATTCTCAAAGTGATTTCTAATCATTTGAATTACTGCTGACTCTAACAAGTAGCCATCATACAGAAATTCAATAACCCAATTTGTTGCTATTGATACCTTAATCGTTAACGGATAATTGGTATGTTCTTCGGGCTCAACAACTCTAGCCTCAAATGTCTTATCAGCACTGGAGAAAATATCAGGTATCGGGTAATTCTCAAAAACAATAATATTATCAAACAAGCCTTCGGCAGAATGCGGTAAAACTAAGTTTTGTATTCTTGAAAGACCAGTATACTGAAATTCCCGACATTCTGAATGCCCTAATTGGATGGATGACAGCCATTCCTTAATCGATAGGTCTAGCTTTATGGTCACAACTAATGGCAGCGTATTTATATATAACCCAACCCTTTGTTCGATATTTGGAATGCCTGAAGGACGCCCTGACACAGTAACTCCAAAAACAACATCCGATGTCTGCTTGTACTTAGCTATCAAATAAGACCATGTTCCCTGCACCAAGGTGCTCATGGTAATTTGATTCTTTTTAGTGTACCGTTCAATTTTTTTTGTAAGATCTCTACTGATTTCCCACCTTAAATTGCTTCTTCCCTTATAATCATTTTGTAAAGTTTCATTGAAGTTGTAGAAAGGAAGTTTACAAGGTGTGGTAATATTTCTCAGATAATCCTGCCAAAAAGTTTCATCCTTTACTTGATCCCTACTATTTAAATAATCAATGAATTCTTTATACGAATCAACTGATGTGATAGAGGATTCTAGACCTTTAGAAAACTTATCGTACGCCTCTATAAATTTCTTAAGAACTAAGGCCAGAGACCATCCATCTATGATTAAATGATGATGGGTAAGGACCATAGAGTAAGACAATTTTCCCGTTCTTATGAGGCCAATTCTCATTAACGGAGCTTTCTCCATTTCAAAACCTAGTTCTCTATCGTTTTCTAGAAAAGCAGCTAGCTTTTTATCAACATCAACTTGTAGTTCTGAGCTATAATCAAAGTACGCGAACGGCATTTCTGTATGATTCGCTACATATTGCAATGGTGCAACAGAGTTTTGAAACAAAAATCCACTACGCAAAGCACTGTGGCTTTTTAAAATATGATTCCAGGAAGCCTTCACTGCTTCCACCTCTAGTTCTCCGACCAGATCTATTCGCAACTGCTCTAAATAGACGTCCGAAAATTTACTGTAAAGACTGTGAAATAAGATGCCCTCCTGTAGGGGACTCAAACGATAAGTTGAGCTTGGCGAGAAAGTGTCAAGTAGTTTTTCTTCTAGCAAAAAGCCCCGTAATTCATCTAACTGACTTTCGGTAACTTCTTTTGGAAGATTAAAATCAGAAAGGGTGAAATTCCTTTCAGCTTGGCTTGCACAGTGTTCAATAAGGGCATTAAGGTGAGTCTTGAAGTTGTTGGAAAGGCGCTTAATCGTATCAGCTTTGTAATTCAAGCTTGAATAATTCCAAACAAAATTTAAACTGCCTTCACTTATTTCTGCCTCGATTTCAAGTTTGTTCCCAAAGGGTATTCTTTCATCAAAATGTGAATCGAAAATTGCCTTTCTCAGATTTAATTTTCCTTGTCCGTCCAGGACATTGTCTATTCTACCAATGTAATTAAAGGCTATATCCCATTTAACATCCCGCAGTTTGGATCTTGTAGCCTCCGATGAATTTAGATATCTCAAAGCCATAAAACCAAGTCCTTTGTTAGGAATACCTCTCAACTCATCTTTCACACGCCTGATTGCGCTTCCGAGATCAGAGCTACTTAAAGCGTTCAATCTGACAGGATACAAATTTGTAAACCACCCTACCGTCCTGCTTATATCCAAGGAATCTGTTTGTAGGTCCCTACCATGTCCTTCTAAACCAATAAGTACATGTTTTTGAGAAGTCCATTCAGTAATGGTAAGGGTTAAGGCACTTAATAGAATTTCTTCGACCTCTGCTCCATAGGCAGAATGAGCCACCTTAGTGAGAAGTGAAGTAGTATCTTGGCTAAAACGACATTTCTCTTTTTGGAGATTTTCCCATTTTGAAGGCATTAAGGGTAAATCTAGTGGCAAGCTATAGTAACTTTCGGCTAGTGACTGCCAATAGTTAAGCTCGTCAATCACATATTGGCTATTGGCATATTTGGTCAATTCTATTACCCATTGCCGGTAAGAACTTCCCTTTTGTTCCTTAGGTATATTGTCAATACCGTTCCAAGTTTCTAGCAGGTCTACAAAGTCTTCGAGTAAAATTTTCCATGAAACCACGTCAATTAAGAGGTGATGAGCAACAAGTAGTAAGTGGTTTTCTGAATCTTCACTTGCAGCATTCAAAATTGTCGCCTGGAACAGTGGCCCTTTATCCAAAGACTCCGCCTGTCCAAAGGAAGCGATAAAAGCTTCCGCCTTTTTTATAGGGTCTTCTGTCTTTCGAAGATTTATCTCATTTAATGGCAGCTCGGTGATTGATGAATATTCTTGTTTCCATATGCCATCAATATTACGGTAATTAAACCTAAGAGCATCATGAAAGGAATAGATCTGCCTTATCATATCCTTAATTACAGTAGAAGAAACTTCCTTACTTATTGGTAGTAGGACAGACTGATTGTATGATGAACCCGCAATGTATTCATTGTCAAAATACCAAAGTTGAATAGGAGATAATGGGCTTTTTCCACTAAGGATTCCCTGTTCTCCAACTGTAATTAGACGTTCCTTATTAAGTGAATCTGACAAGGAAGCAATGGTTTGAAAGTTAAAGAGGTCTCTCGGAGTAATTTGATACCCCTGTTTTTTAAGGCGCCCTGCCACCTGAATGGCGATTATAGAATCTCCTCCTAATTGGAAAAAATTGTCATGTATCCCTATTCTTTCAACACCTAAAAGCTCTTTCCAAATCAAGGCAATCTCCTTGTCGCCATCATTTCTTGGTCCTTGAAATGACTTAGAGGAGACCAATGAACTCGTGGGATCTGGTAAAGCATCGTAATTGACCTTGCCAGTTAACCCTAAAGGCATTTTATCCAAAGAAACCCAAATTGAGGGAAGCATATAATGTGGAAGTTTCGCTTTTAGAATTTCCTGAAGCTTCTTTATTTCTTCATTACTGCCTTCCACGTATCCTACTAGCCTAGCCTCATCTTTGGCATTCTTTCGAAGGTCAACACAAAAGTTAGTAATCGCGGAACTTTTTAATGAAATTTTTTCAATTTCCTCTAGTTCAATCCGATACCCATTAATTTTAATCTGCCTGTCTTTTCTACCTATGAATTCAATGGTGCCATCGGCTCGCCAACGTGCTAAATCTCCTGTTTGGTAAAGATGTTTATCTCTTAGGTCCTCAAACGGATTTATAACAAAGTTCTTACTAGTAAGTTTCACATTGTTTAAATACCCTCTGGCAACACCGGCTCCAGAAATACAGAGTTCACCAATGACCCCGGTTGGCAGAAGGTTGAACTCCCTATTGACTATAAAAACATTGGTATTTGGCAGTGGTTTACCAATAATGTTGTCGTTGAAGTCTTTTACATTTTCATAGACGATACAGTCTATTGTAGTCTCAGTGGGGCCATAATGATTATTTAGTTTTGTTTTAGGAAGCTTTTTTTGGAATTGAGTCAATAAATTGGCCGTTAATGATTCTCCTCCAACGCAAACTTTGGAAAGCTTCAATTTCTCGGCTTGTTCCGTATCAAGAACAGCCAAAACACTGGAAAAGAAGCTCGGCGTGCCTTGAAGGGTTGTAACTTCTTCCTTAATTAATAGGGATACCAAAGATTCCGGATTATGGATGGTTTCCATTGAAGGAATCGCAAGCTTCCCTCCTGCAACCAAAGTGATAAATATTTCCAGTAGGGAAACATCAAAAGCAAAACTGGTAACCAGGCAGCTATTGAGTAGACTTTCTTTGTTCAGCAAAGCTCTTTCCGAAACAATTTTGTCTAAAAGACTGCGATGCTCAATCATGACGCCTTTGGGTTGTCCGGTCGACCCACTGGTGAATATGACATATGCGAGGTTTTCCTGGGAGGGCCCTGAGGAGAGCTTACGGGCGGACCGCTGGGATATGGTTTCCCAATCCCTGTCGAGGAGCACGGTACGGTGGTCCAGATCGGGAACGTTTTCGATGCTCCCACTGGAGCTCAGCAACAATTCGATCTGTGCGTCCTCCAGTATATAACCAATGCGCTGTGAGGGATAGTCGGGGTCGATGGGCACGTAGGCCCCTCCCGACTTGAGTATCCCCAGGATGCCGATGACCATCTCCAGTGAGCGCTCAATGCATATGCCCACCAATGCTTCCTGGCCTGCGCCGAGCTGTTTCAGGTGTCGGGCCAACTGGTTCGAACGGCGGTCGAGCTCACGGTACGTAAGGGTCTGTTCTTGATAAACCAGGGCCACGTTCTCCGGAGTGGAGCGTGCCTGTTGTTCAAAGAGGTCGACCAGTGTCTTCTCTGAATCGTAGGCAACCTCGGGTCCCTGGAAAGCTTTTAAATCAAGTATCTTGTCTTCGGATAATAGAGTGATGTCCTTAAGGGTGGATAGCTCTTTATCAGTGACTGAATCAATAATGTTGAGATAGCTTTCTAGTAAATTATGAGCGTCTTCAGAACTTAAAATTGCTTCGGAATACTCTAGATTAAAAACTAGCTCTCCTTCATACTCAATTACGTTAAGTGTGATATCAAAATCAGTATATAAGGCCTTATGCTGTTGAAAAGAGGTTTTCAGGCCAATCATTTCGAAATCTCCAACTCCAACATCGAAGTTAAAGACCACATTTATAAGGTCATTCGCCGGTTTTCCCTCTCGCTTCATGAGCTCCAAAAAAGATGAATATGGATAACTCTGATTGTCATAAGCATTCAGAAACTGCTTCTTTATTCGCTCAAAAAATTCCAGAACAGCCATACTCGGCTCATATTCCGAAAGAAGTGGCATCAAATGGGAAAAGTAACCTACGGTTTTGTGATTTTCAGCCAATGGCCTTCCGGCAACAGGCGTTCCTATAACCATTTCTTTAAGGGCAGTGATCTTGAAAAGAAGAACTTCAAAGCAAGACAGTAAAGTAATGTAGGTGGTAAAACCCTTATCGCTACTCCATTCCTTAATTTTGAGACTTCTTTTCTTTGTCCCGTGCATAGTCTCCGACCCCGCCGTCCTTCTTTGGGTCCTTGGAAAAGGAAGTTTTATACTAAGAGGTTTCGTTAGAAAGGTTTTCAAAAAGTACTTTTCACTTTCTTTCCAAGATTCTGTCGCTGTTTGATCGGTTAGCCAGTTCCCATAATTTGAAAAAGGTACTTTATGCAATTCTGTGTGCCTTTTATTTGACATCAGATGATTATAGTTTGATGCTAACTCCTGGACTAGAAGAACACATGACCAGCCGTCAACGACTATATGAGGTAATGATATGATAAGGCAATATTCGTCCTCAGGTTTTTTTAATCCATGGAAACGAATTAGGGGACCTTCTGTAAGTTTAAAACTTTGTTTTAAACTAGATTCTATAAGTTCAGCGAGGGTTTTCTCAACTTCTTTTTGATTAAGAAGACTTACGTCTATCTCATTGATCTTGGGAAGGTCAAAACTGTTTGAATAGATTAATTTCTCGCCGTCCTCTGAAATTTTGCCAAACAATAAGGGATTGTCTGAAAGCATCTGATTCACGGCAAATTGCAGAGCAGGAAAATTCAATGTCCCTCTGATGTGAAGACTAAAACAAAGAATGTACCCTAAGGACATCTCAGGATCAACTTGGTCTAAACGGAAAAGTTGTTTTTGAGACAATATTAGAGGTAATTCGAATTGTTTATTTGCGATAATTGTTTCTTCTTGTTTATCATGCGTATCCGAATAGTGTGATTGCCTATTATCCAAAAGTGGTACAAGTGTCTTGTTTTCTTTGTGGCTAACTTTAATCGCTTCGGCACGAACGAAACCTGTAATTGCCTCTAAATTGGTCAAATCCTCATAAAGTCTCCTATTGGGAATTTTGATTTTGTATTCGTTTTCCACATCGCCTATAATCTCCATAAATGCCAAGGAATCTGCACCAAGTTCAATCAGGTTGACGGTTGACATCACTTCGTTTTCATCTATCTCGAGAATTTCGGCTGTTATTTGTCGTAATCGGCGTTCTATTGATTCAATTGAAAGGATATTTAGATTTTGATCATCTATTGGTTCTGAAATGGTTTCTTTTTGAGACGAGAACTGGTTTGGAACATATTTTATCCAATATTTTTCCCTTTGAAAAGGATAGGTTGGGCAGGGAACTTTTTTAGCCTTCTTTTTCTGGTAGAATGAATTCCAATCAATTGAACCTCCTTTATCATACCATTTTGAAAGACCTAAGAGAATTTGCTTGTTTTCGTTAACCTTCCTTTTCATAGATGGAATCCATAAATATTCAGAAGATTTTTTAAGAACTCTTTGTCCCAAAGAGGAAAGTACAGGTTGAGGTCCTATTTCTATAAAAGAATTGATGCCAGCTTTTTCCATGCACAGAAGACCATCCTCAAAATTTACGGTACTAATAATGTGTTTAAGCCAATAATCTGGATTACTCATTTCCAAGTTTACCTCGCTGCCAGAAACTGTGCTGATTATTTTTAGATTTGGTTTCTTATAGCTAATCTTTTTCAGAATTTCTTTAAATGGTTTTAGCATTGGCTTCATCAACGGTGAATGAAATCCGTGGGAAACTTTTAAATCTCGACATTTGATATTTTTTGCCTCCAGAATTTTTTTGATTGAAAGGACCGTTAAATGATCTCCAGAAAGGACAACATGTTTTGGGCCATTTATGGCCGCAATTGCAATTTTATCATGCTTATCAGAAATCAATTTTTCAACATTCTTTGGAGTAGCTTCAATTGATAGCATAGTTCCTTTCTCTTTCAAATCCTGCATAAACTGCCCTCTCATTGCAATTAATAACAAGGCGTCTTTCAAAGAAAAAACCCCAGCAATACAAGCAGCAGTAACCTCCCCTATACTATGACCTAATAAGGCATGGGGATTGACTCCCCAACTGCTCCAAAGTCGGTATAGTGCGTATCCAATACTAAAAAGTGCTGGTTGAGTAATTGCAGTTCTGTCCAGTTCACAATTGTCTTTAATTGAAACCTCAGAAAACATAATGGGTCTTATATCTAACCCAATGAATTCTTGAAGTATTTCTGAACATTTGTCTATTGATTTCCTGAAAACGGGTTCCTCTGCGTATAGTTGACTTCCCATTCCCAAATATTGGGACCCTTGTCCAGTGAACAAAAATGCTGGCTTTAGCTGATTATGGTTGTTTAAGGACTTGATAGAAAATGCCAGCTTATCTAAAGCGGAAACCAATTCTTTTTTGTTTTTTGAAACAATAGAAATTCTTTGAGAGTAATGATTTCTTGTTGTGGCAAGACTGAAAGCAAAATCATCCAAGCTTACATTACCTTCCTTTTGTAAGAGTGCTGTGTTTTTAAGACAAAGTGCTTGCAATGCCCCCTTATCATAGGCAGAAATTGGAAAAATATTAAATCTTTCAGTAGCCTTCTGTGTTTTATTTTCACTCCTATTTATATAGGGACTTTCTTCAAGAATAACGTGGGAATTGACCCCGCCAAAACCGAAAGAGCTCACACCAGCCCGTCGTTTCTGTCCCAATTCACTATACCATGGAGTTAGTTTATCGGCAACCTTGACTGAAATATCCTTCCAATGGATATAATTATTTGGATTATTAAAATGTAGTTGCTTAGGAATTAAATTATGATTCATGCAAAGAACAGCCTTAATTAAACCGGCAATACCTGCAGCCGATTCCAAATGGCCAATATTGGCCTTCACTGATCCTACAATCAAAGGTTTATTAACATATCTATTTGCTCCATAAGTTTGATTAAGAGCTTCTACTTCTATTGGGTCTCCCAAAGTTGTTCCAGTCCCATGAGATTCCACATAACTTATATTGTGGGGTTCCAGATTCGCCCTTTTGAGTGCCGAGAGAATTACTTTTTGCTGTAATAATCCATTTGGTGCAGTTAATCCATTACTTTTTCCATCTTGGTTTACAGCAGACCCCCTTATTACAGCATGTACTTTGTCACCATCTTGAATTGCTTTAGATAAGGGTTTGAGTAATACCAGTCCCGACCCTTCACTTCTCACATATCCATCTGCGGAATCGTCAAAGGTTTTACATCTCCCATCACCTGCCATCATTCCAGCATTGGATAAAGCCAATGTAGTTTCAGGCGTCAATATCAAGTTTACCCCTCCAGCAATTGCCATATGGCATTCGCCGGTTTGGATACTTTGTATTGCCGTGTGGACCGAAACTAAAGAAGACGAGCAAGCAGTATCTAAAGTTAGACTGGGGCCTGTAAAATCAAAAAAATAGGATATTCTGTTTGCAAGCACACTTAGCGATGTTCCAGTACTCGCATAAATATCGTGTGAGCCTGATGCATTAATTAGTTCTCTATAATTGCTTTGCATTGCACCAATAAACACACCGATGTTGGCGCCCTTTAATCGAGAACTAGCAAATCCAGCCCTTTCAATCAATTCATTGCAGAGTTCAAGGAGAATCCTTTGTTGCGGGTCCATGTTCCTGGCTTCTCTTGGGGAAATATCAAAGAATTCAGCATCAAAATCTTCTATATTTTCCAAATAACCACCCCAACTGTTAGTTCTTCCAGTTATCCAATCGTTTGCGATTCCGGTTAATTTTATGCGATTTTTTGGTAGAGGGCTTATACAATCGATACCTTCCTTAATATTACTCCAGAATTCTTCAAGGTTATTTGCTTTAGGAAATCGACATGCCATACCAATTATCGCAATATCTTCAGTGTTCAGTTGGATTTTCGTGTTTGGTTCATCTTGAATGGTGGTTCTTTTATCACTTACCAAATACGATGTCAGTTCAGAGATAGTTGGATAATTAAATATTATTGTAGGGGATATATTTCTTCCTAAAAAATCGGATAACATGGATGTTAGTCTGATACTTTGAATGGAATTCAATCCTAGCTCAGCGAAAAGTCTATCAGGGGTAATTTCCTCTCTAGGAGTATCTAATACTTCCGCAATGTTATTTGTTATCCAGTTAAGTATTTCGTTTTCGGTAGTCGAAACTTCTTTTTTTTGATACTCAGTTTTGTTTGAAGCTATTATTGAATCGGTATCATTCTTTTTAGGAGAAATTCGTTCTAGGACTCCCTCTAAATTCCCCGACTCGTAAGAAAATTTCATTGATAACCTCCGTATCTTTCCACTTGACGTTTTCGGTATACGGCCGGGGCTAATAAGGATTAATTCATAAATTGATAAAAAGTGATTTTGAAAAACTGAATCGAAAATAGCTTTGGAAACTTCTCTTGAGTTGAAAGTTCTTAAACTGGTCCTCTTTACTTCTTGTGCAACAATTAACTTTTCATTGCCACCTATATTTATGCTAAATACTGCACCTGAGTTTTTTTGTAAATCTTTGTGGGAGTTTTGAATAGTTCTTTCCAAATCTTGCGGAAAATAATTCACGCCATTGAAAATCATCATTTCTTTGAGACGTCCTGATATATATAGTCTTTCGTTATATATGAAACCAAAATCTCCCGTTCTTAAAAAAGGACCTTCTACATTTTTCTCATTGGATATTGGGAATTGAATGAAATTTTTAAAAGTTTCTTCGGAAGACTTGTTCTTATTCCAATATCCAAGTGTTACACTAGGACCTTTCACCCAAATCTCTCCAACTTCATTCTTTTCTGATTTGCTTTGGGTCTCAGGATTAACGATATTCACTTCTACGCCTTTTAAAACCCTTCCACTGTCCAATAACCTAACTGTGTCTACTTCTTGGTTACCAGCTATTTCAATTTTCCCTAAACCCAATTTTTTTTTGTCCAATATGATTGAGGACTCTAGATTTTTGATTTTGGTGCCACTTATAATCAATGTCGATTCGGCAGTACCGTAGCATGGTAGTATTCTTAAATTTTGAAGTCCAAATTTCTTAAATCGTTCGATAAACCTTTCCACCGTCACAGGGTTAATTGGCTCTGAACCATTGTAAGCTAATTCCCAGGTGCTTAAGTCTAAATCAGCAATTTCTTCATCCTTAATTGAATTTAAACATAGGTCATACGCAAAATTTGCACCGCCAGTTGCAGTTGCCTTAAACTTGTTTATTGCCTTAAACCAACGGATTGGTTTTTGCACAAAAGAAATTGGAGGCATTATTATTAATTCAAAGCCGACGTATAATGCTTGTGTTACATTACCTATTAGTCCCATGTCATGATATAGGGGGAGCCAATTTACTCCTATTGTATCCTTTGTGTTTCCAAAGCATTTTTCAATCAACCGATTGTTATGCATTAGGTTTCCATGAGTAACCATGACACCTTTTGGATTGCCTGTAGAACCGGATGTATATTGTAGGAATGCTATATCATTTTGATGAATTTTAGGTAAATTAAATTGTATGTTATTCTCTATTTCTTCATATATCAACCATTCGATATCCGAAAGTGATGATGTTTTTTTTCTGACAACAGTCTTCTCGTAAATCTTCTTTGTTGATAAGATTAATTTTGGCTCACAATCCTCAATAATTCGTTCAACTCTTTCCAAATTTCGTCTTCCAGTTGGCGGTATCGCAGGGACTGCAATTACACCAGCAAATAAACATCCAATAAAAGCATCGATAAATTCTAAACCAGAGTCATATAGAAGTAGCACACGGTCGCCAGGCTTAGTTAAAGAGAGTAAATTAGAAGATATTACTAAAGCCCTATCCGTTAAATCCTTTATGGTTCTCGTATCTTTTTCAAATTCTCCATCTTCTAAAAACCTAAATACAATTTTCTCTGGATTGGTTTTAGAAAACAAGAATATTTTTTCTATAATCGTATCGAGTTTATTTCTTTTTTTAGTGTCAAGTCCTGGAGGCATTAATGTGCAGTAGGTTAATGGTTGTACTTAATGTTGGGGTCAAATTAAGAAAAAGATGTATTAATGCATCAGTTTATAATAATTAATTAACAGAAAAATCTTACTATGTTAATATGGTCAAAAGAATCGAAAATTAATAGATCGATTAAAAGAAAATACTTTTATATGTTGAAAATAGTTTATGGGTATACTAAATCTATCAAGAAAATGTTATTGTTATAATTAAACTATGTTTTGAATAGCAAAATCTATTTTTTATTTCTGACTCTTTTTTTTTTAAGTAAGTCCATGTTTTGCCAGTTTAATAAAGACGCGATTATTAATCTTCAGAATTACGACAAGCCTTTTTTAAATTATGGTTACTCTTTAGGGTTTAATCAATATGATTTCCAATTTGAATATAAAAATGACATTGGCCAGGATATTTTGGTCAATACTACTTTTGGCTTTAACGTCGGTTTAATTGGAGAAATGAGAGTGAACAAATTTTTAGATGTAAGGTTTGAACCCAATTTGCTTTACACACAAAGAACTTTAGGTTTTCCTGGTTTTGATAATGAAAATGATGCGTTAAGAGAGATTAGATCTACGTACATTAATTTTCCTTTGATACTGAAGATAAGTACTTTGAGATTTGGGAACTGGAAACCATTTATAAGTGGGGGGGTATACACTGCCATAAATTTGGGGAGCAAGGAGGATAGTTTGGAAGATAATTCCAGTGGTACTTTTAGAATGAGAAAAAGCGTGAACGGTTATGAACTTGGATTTGGAATTGAGTTTTACACTGAATATTTCAAATTTACACCCACAATACGCGGGGTTTTTGCTTTAACGAATGAAATTATTCCCGACGAAGATCCTAATAGCCCATGGACAGGTAATATCGAGGCTATGAGAACTAGAGGAGTTTTTATAAGTTTTATTTTTGAATAATCTACCTTTTTAGGTTCCCTTAAGGGCTCGTCTCAAATTTCTACTATAAAATTCCCACTTTATTGACTTATGAACTAGATTTGATGATATAGCAAATAATATATCAACGTGTGGTTTAGTTTATTCAAAAAGAAGGAAAACCTTAAAAGTAGTCTGGTCAAACGTCATTTAGATAACTTGAACACAGTAGATGCAACCATCATCTTAAATCTTTGGAAAAGAAACTATTTTGAGGAGCAAATAACCGCACTTCTTAACTGTAAAAAATTTGACTTTGTCGACATCAGAGAAAAAGTAATTGAGCATCATATTCAAGATAATGGATGGCAACCGCTAAACTGGTAATTCCTATTATAACCTTCTGTCTAACCTACCATAGGACAAAATCTCATTGTTCATTTCTCTTGAATACTCCTCTAAAAGCTCTATTTGCTTTCTTAAAAGAAAGATATGGCGTTCATTTTTTTTGTTTTCAAAATTTAGCAGAAAAGTTATTCGTCTTTGCTCCTCTAGATGTGGTAAGGGAACCTTTAAGTTTTTTATGATTTCTTTGGTAATGTTTAATAGACTCCCTCCACGAGAAAGATTTGTTAAATAGTCTCTTTGGGTTTTCATCCAGTAAAAAATATATTCAATATCCACTTTATCTGATTCAGCAATTACGCAACATGATTGGCTTATACATGATTCAACCGACAAAATGCCAACTTTCCCAATAGTAGTTCCGGTAAGCCCAATAACCAACGAATTTTTGGGGTACAACCTTAATTCTGGATAATCATTGAGAGCCATCTTGGTAATTTTCTTCATACTGCCTTTTATCCAATCATCGTTCAAATCTCCTGCGGTAATCCAAGGTATATTACCATTCTCATAATATTTGGTGGACTTTGTGTTAGGTGTTATTCCTACCCGGATTGTTTTGAAAAGATATCCTAAGCGAATAAGATTCCAAGTTTTGGATTGATTTTGATTACATATATTCTTTCTTTGCTCGAAACCCTTGTTTTGTTTGTAGGTTTCCTGAAATGACATGTAAATTAAAGTTCTGATTTTTTCATATTGAAGGGAAACTAATCTCTTTTTTTTGGTAATCAAACATTCATAACTTTCAATATTTTTGGTTAAATGATACAATATTTTGATTTGTTCATTTATTGGTGGAACAGGAACAATTAACGACTTTATAGTCTCTGAATTTAACCCTTGGATTATAGAACCGCGACTACCCGATTCAAGTTGGTACTTCAAAAGTCTGCTATGATTAATCGTTTTTTCGAAAAATTCAGTCAATATTAATTTCTGATTCAATCGAATACGGAGAATATTGTTCCCAAATATCCCTCTATCAATATTTTGCGGAACTTTTCTAATGATAGGGTCGTAAGCGACTATGTTCATTAACAAGTCGCCAGGTTCCACTTCATATTTTTTTAGTTTTTTGGAGCAGGTTTTTTCTATCCATTTATCCGTAATTCCAAAGTCATTTTTTAAAACGTTTACTTGACTATATACTTTGAGGTAGTCATCATTTTTTTTTTGGTTCGAACGTATGGTTTTTCCAGATATTCCATTACGGATTCCGTCCTTCCCTCCTTTTAACAAATATCTTAGTTGTACATAGCGCCAATGTTTTGGCATTTTATCCAAAATATTGAGTAAATACTGCTCTTTAGGAATAAGACTCATTTACGAAATTAAAAAACTGAGAGGTTATCAATTTCCTTTTGAAGTGCTGAAAGATCCTTATTGATTTCTGTGAGTGTTCTTAATGGTTTTGGATTGAAGAAATATTTTGTGAAAGGGATTTCATAACCTATGCTTATTTTATCTTCATCAATCCAAGCATCAGGAAAATGAGGATGTATATGTTTTTCTAAATGCTCCTTGGGGTCTCTATTTAATGGAATATTTTCAGTGTCTCTCAAATTGATGTCTGGTTTTGGATTTCCTTTTTTATTCAAAACTATCTGACCATTTTTTCTTTGGGGTCTTTCAACGGTTATTTTTTTATATCCAAATGCGCTATTGTTTACAATTTTTGAATATTCGTTCTCCGAGTACGACTTATAAACATCTACAATTCTTGTAATATGTGAGCTATCTAATCGGTTTCTCTTATTGCCAATAGTTTTGCTCATTTTTACAAAAAATGTAGATGCATTTATCAATTGAACACTGCCTTTTCTTCTAGTCTCTTTTTTATTAGATAGAATCCATAAATAGGTAGTGATTCCCGTACTGTAGAAAAGCCAATTGGGCAATGCCACTATTGAATCTAAGTAGTCGTTTTCTAAAATCCATTGTCGAATTGAATTTTCATTTTTCTTAGGACTAGGTCTTCCTGCAAAAAGTGGAGACCCATTGAATATTATAGCCATCCTTGAACCCTCCTTCTTCATTTTTGACATAATGTTCATTAAGAAAAGTAGCGATGCATCTTTTACTGAAGGAAGACCTGGTCCATAACGTCCAGAAAATCCTTGTAGTTGATGCTCTTCCTTAACTAATGGTTCGATTTTTTTCCATTGCATTCCATATGGAGGATTGGTAATGAAATAGTCAAACTCATTTTTGAAAAAGTTATCACCTTTTGATGTGGTCAAATCAGGATTTAACAAACTATTTCCTAGTACAACGTTGTCTGAACAAGTGCCTTTCAATAACATTGCAGCTTTGCAAAAGGCATATGACTCAGCATTTATTTCTTGGCCAAAAAGACTGATATTGATAGATGAGTTTAAAGATTTGAAATAGTCATGAGCCATAAGAAGGGTATTTCCCGTGCCAGAACAACAATCAAATACACTCTTTTCGATGTTTTTTTTGGCAATGGTTTTATCTTCACACACTAAAAGTTTTAGCATTAATGAAATAACTTCCTCTGGGGTGTAGTATTCACCATGAAGATCACCGCTTAAAAATGATGTTTTTCTATTTACTTCCTCAAGAAGTGTACTCATTTGTTCGGAAGAAATAGTTTTTGGACTTAAATCCAAGTTGCATAAATTTTGGAGCACGATAAAAAGTAGTCTTGATTGTTGTAATCGATTTATTTGATTAATAAGATTAAAATTATTTAGGATATCTTCTGTTATTCCAGAAAACCCTTTCAGGTAGTCCAATAGCAATCTAAAACACTTATCTTTATTTTTAACTATTAAGGCCAAATCTAAATCAGTCGAGTTTTCTATTTGAGAATAAGTGGTCTGTTTTAATTGTTTTTTTTCTTGAAGAATACAATCGAATCTTCTTAATATGACAAACGGAATAATAACTTTTCTATATTCGTCTTTTCTAAAATCCCCTCTTAAGATGTTGGCTATTTTCCAAATGAAACCTAAAAGTATATCTGTATCTTTCATAATTTGAGTTGCTTTATTGCGCTGAAATTATACGTAAAGTTTTTTTCATTTTAATGGCGATGGGATACTTCATTTTTGAATTGGATTAATAGTAAAATTTGAATAATGACCGATATTTTTATCACTGATCTTAATGAATATAATATTCCCAATCAAAATTTAACAAATTCAATTTCAAAAGAATTTTACAACTCAATTTACAAAAGGCCAATTGATATTCTGTCTTCATCGCTAGGAAGAGGACTGTTATCTTATGGTCTAAAGAAAATATATAAAATTGATGTAGATTTAAAAAGTTTAGTATTTAACAAATATGGCAGGCCTAGATTACCCGGCCTCAGCGATACTCTAGATTTTAACATTTCGCATTCTGGTCAATTTGTCGTCTGCGCAATTTCAGATTCTATACCTGTTGGAATAGATATTGAAAAGATAAAGAAAATTGAAATTGACAGTTTTAAGAGTTATATGACTGCGCAGGAATATAGAAATATCATTTATTCTGAAAAAAGTCAAGAAGAATTTTTTGGTTATTGGACAAAAAAAGAGGCTGTTTTAAAAGCAATTGGTCGAGGTCTCAGTATGAATTTAAATGGATTTGAAATAATGGGAAATGAAACCAGTGTGGAAGGAGAAAAATACTATTTCAAAGAAATTCCTATTCACCAGTGTTATAAAAGCCATCTGGCCATAAAGAAAAATATAAACGTCAGAAAAATTAATACTGTCAGGATTAAAATTGAGGAGTTGATGAGGCAATTTCTGCCTTTGGAAAAAAGATAGTTTTAATAGTACCGATTCAAAGAAATTGACTCGAAACTACCACCCAAAAATAGGAGATGAGACAACCCTTCGGGAGTTTTTAAGTTACGCCCTTAAAGTCGATTGCAATGTTCATCTTTCTCGGAAGTCTGGCAAGAGTCTAACTCCGTCTACTTTAACACATTATTTTACATATCCTTTCTGGGTGAACTGGTATTAAATCCAAAGGGTTCGGTCACCGAAGGTAAGTACTTGTAGACCAAATTTTGTTTGCAAATTCAAATTATCATATAATGCTATGGCCAAATGGTCATTGCTATATAGCACAAGAAAGCAATCTATTACTAATTGAGAAAATTGTTGAGAAATTTCAAGCTGCCATTGATAAAAATTTAGATAAGCCTATTGCAACATTGATGAACTTAGTGGAATCAAAGCAAATGTCTGTACAGTTCAGAAACTTAGATAAGTTGACGGCAGATGAAATAAAAGAAATTATCAAAGGAAAAAAATTGGTTGATTTGATGGATGAATTAGATAATGAAGAATTATAAATATTATAAAGGTTCTGCCGCTGCCAGAGACGTATTAGAGCAAAATGGCTTCGATAGTTTACTGGACTTTCCGTTAGAATTATTTGCCAGTGGTCTTGGGGCTACGGTAATCAAAAAACCATTATTGAATTCAGATGGAAGAATAATCTTTGGTAAAAAGCATACAATAATTGAAATCAATGAGAATATTGAATTTGAACAAAAAAAGCGTTTTACCCTTGCCCACGAAATTGGGCATTTCATACTTTTAGCAAAAGAAAAGCTCATCGAGTACAATGAGCTTAAAGGCTCTTTTCAAGTGTCAGATTAACCACAACTGTCAGGTTAAGTAGTGGCTAGTACAACTAATGCCAAGTACTTTATTTTACAAAAAACAAAAAGGCAAAAAATTCTCTCCTCAATTACTTAGAGATTTGGCTTCCTTTTTCAAAAGGAGCATAACATAGATTGCTTTCAAATATTTTGACTTAGGAGACCATCCTATTTGCCTTTTTCATTCGCATAATAAAACAGTTAGTTATTGGAAATGGCCCAAGGGCTATCCACATTTTATTATCGATAGAACAAAACTTGAACCACCTGAAGACTCAGTTGCCATGGAATTTTTTGAGAAACGAAAGATTTATTCCAAGGCTCAATCAAAACAGCAGATATGGAAATCTACCTGGTTTGATTTAAAAAATTGGGAGGACGACAACAATTTTAATTTCGTTGAGTATTGTATTATTTCAAGTTCACATAACTCAGTATTGAGTGTTGTTTGGGAGGAGTGAAGTCTCACTTCCTCTTATCCTTACTCCCTTTTTCAAAAGCCACCAAATTAAATAGTTGTCGCATTCGGCTACGAACACGAATGCCATAAAGCGCTTCCAGTTCTGCGGCATTGAGATTGGTAGTGGCATGGGTTTTGGTTTTTCGCTTCAGGAATAGATCATATCGGGAAAGCAGTACTTCACCCATTACGTTGCAATCTTTACCGAAATGCCTCCCGATGGGTTCAATACCTAAATCATCGAAACAGAAAAATTGGGTGTTGCCATAATCTTCGATGGTCTTGTAACCAAGGTGGTTGAAACCGAATACAATGTTACGAGTGGGTACGACTTCGTAAGGTTGCCGGTGTGGCACCAGGTGTTTCAATAAGCGGATCAAGGAGGTCTTTCCACAACCCACGGGGCCAGAAAGTAAAATCCCTTTATCAATATCAATTCCGAATTCTTTACAAGAAGCCCTGTCCTGGATAAAGTACAGGCATAGTTTGTAAAGGATATCCCTGTCCTCTTTGTAGATTTTGAATTTATTCCCAAAAAGTAACTTGCCCTTGGCATCCAGATAGACCAACATTTTATCAAAATCGTACAAGATCTGATTGCCCCGCATCGTACCCAACGGATATTGCTTAGCTCCTTCAACAATGATATGTGGCTTGGAATGGCTCATAGGGGTTCATCATAATTTTTATCGGAACTGGTCTTTAGGTTGTCCTGATATGGGACAGCACTAATCTGTTTTTCTTCAGTTTCCGGATTTTTAACATTTGAATTTTCTAAAATTTGCCGTTTGTTTATGTTTTTACCGTTTTCTATAGTTTGTATATGTTTGTTTATAGGTACCAGTGCTTGTCCAGTGCTTGTCCCGTTTTTGGTACGGCTTGGGTACAGCACTTGTCCAGTACTTGTCCCAAAATCGAACATCTTGATCCGGCTCCCTTTAAATGGGTTATGGGATGGTGTGTACAGGATATAGTTCCAATGGCTCAGTTCCTTGATACAACGATGATACGTGGATTTGGAACCTATCTTGGAAAAGTCCATCACTTCTTCCCGGTTAATGTAGAACTCTTCCTTAAAGAAATTGTTGTTCCATAGCTGGAACAGGGCCACATAAAGACTGATATGGGTCGGGTTCAAACGGTTGTCCTTTGAGAATTGTCCAAATACTCCGTTAAGGTGTTTGATATAGTTGGTCGCTTGCAAAACACATTAGAATTTATTGATCTTGTTCTTTTCCATAAGTTGCACGATTTCCGCATAGTCGTAATAGAGCACTCCCCCAACCTTGGTATAGGGGATCGTTCCGTTGATCCTCAGGTTCTGTAATGTTCCTGATGAAATACCCAGGAGTTCCTTGAGCTCCGGTGATTTGATCCATTTCTTTTGCGGTGGGCCCGATTGGTTTTCCAGCAGTTCCCTAATGCCTTCCAATAATTGTAACTTGAATTCGTAAAGGTCTTCCGTAGTGATGATAGTTGCTCCCATGGTCGTAAAACTTTTTTTAAAGACAAAGCCGCCAAGGTTTGTTATTTTTTTAATGGCGACTTTGAACTGATTTGACTTTCGTTGGGCAAATTTTGCAAGCTTTAATGGAATTCGTTCACAATGGCCATCGTAGTTACGTAATTTTTTTTGGGGGGTCATCAATCCCGGATTCCCTTTGTTTTTTTTGGAGTTATGCAAGTATTCAATTAAAAATTGGCGTTTTATCGTTTATCGGTAGGTGTTTCGTAGTTACGATAAAAATGTGTTTGTTTTTTAAGGAAAAAGATATGCTATAAGGCGTCGTCCCGATCTAATTTATGATTGAACGAGGTTATGAGCCTTTCCAGGAATCGGGTTCTGCTCCCTTTCCTCCTTTTGATTTCCGTGTAGGCCTTATAGATATTGCCCACTTTCACATTAAAGGCTTCTTCCAACGCAGATGCGATCGCTTTGATATCCTCTTTGCCATTGTTTACGGCACCGGCCGTATGAATGGCATAGGCCAGTTCCACCAAGGCTGTTTTTGATTCGGTCCAGGCAAGGGGCTTCCCCTTATTGTCAAATTTAATATCCTCCCGTCGCCGTTCGATTTCCCTTATCAATACTTTTAGGTGTTCGGCAAAACAGTTGAGCCCTTTTATTTTGGCCCAAAGCATATCGTGGGAGGTGAAAAAATTGGGATCGAGGTAGCAGGTCTCCGGTGTGGAATATAATGGAAAGTTTTGGTTTTTGCGGGTAAAGTACTGTTTATCCAAATAATTGAGATTCTGTTCCATATAATGTACAAAGTCCCAATTTTTACTAAAAAATTTGTTTACTCTCCTAACCTTTTTTTTCAAATATGAGAATTGGTCCTCAAATCCCATTTTGGGCATCATCAGCTTACAGGTCCTGATTTCATTAAAATATACCAGGGCACTCAATGGTCTTGACTTGACTTTTTTGAAAAAGTATATTTCGTCTTCCTCCGATCTGAAATCATGTTTTTCTATAACGTTCCTTAAAAGGTATAAGGTGTTGTTACAAAGATGGATTCCTTCATTGGCTTTTTCAAGGTTGATTCTTTTTTCTTCTTTGAGCTTATCCAGTTTACCTTGAAAATCTTTAATAATGTCACTATACATTGAACCTCTCGTTTTAATTGCCGTTAAACAATGTATGGGGACAGTATACAGGTCGGGGTTTCGAGTGGTATTAGGTTACATTTAAATACACATTGTTCTTCATCTTATCCACGTGGACTTCACAATTTTTCAGCCAATATCGGATACAACGAACGGTTCCTTGTAATTATGCCTTCCCATATTATTCAAGACAAAGTTTCTTTATGTCCATAAAATCTGACTTTTTAAAATGCCCTCCTACAAAAAGTGTTAAAGCCCTATGAAAATGGGACAAAGCGGGAATTAAAAGTGATTCAAGAAGTGTATTCATGAATTATTCAGAATATTGATGGGTCTAACTTTGAATATACTAGCGAAGAAAGACCAAATCAAAGAAGGGTGTTCCTAAGTTTATTTGTTCGGTTTGATTGTAAAAGTAGATTTAGAAAAACAGATAAGAGTAAAAGGGATTTTACAATAAATATAAATTTTATATATGGAAAGTTCTTCTTTGATAAAACCTTGCTCAAAAAACAAAAAGCGGTTATCCTTTGAATATGGACCTTATATCATTATGGATGCGTTTGTAATTGGCCTCCATTTGGGATGCGCTGATCTCTTTATGCTCGGGCAGACCACGTTGTATTTCAGCTTTTCGAAACTGGACCCTTTTGTCCTTCCCGTCTGCAAATACGATAAATTCCCCCTGTTTCAGCCGGAAGAAAATCTCCGCCCTCCGTTTGGGGACCTCCCTTTCCCCTTTGGTTATCCGTGCTTCCAGTGAAAGTCCCGCTGCCTTGCTTATACTATGGGTCGGGTCTTTGATGATCTCAAAAAAGCGTTCGTAGTATTTTGCGGTTTCCGGGTCGTTGGCTTTTCCAAAGAATTGGTAGGACAGGTTGCTCAATATGGCCTTGCCAGCCTTTTCCCCATACATCATGTCGTTCTGTATCTTATCCTGAAGTACATAGACACATACGATATTGTAGCTTCGCAAAGTGGCCGGGATACGGTGCATATTGGGCAGTCGGATCGTTGATGCCTCTTCTAGAAGTAAAAATGAGGGCAATTTGTTCCGTTCGCTCATTTGTTTGGTGATGGTATGTAAAATAGTGGCAATCACCGGGGACAGGGAGGCGTCCTTCTTGGGATTATTGACCACACAGATCACCGATGGGTTTTCGGGGTCGTTGATGTTCAATGGGATATCGTCCGAGGAAAGTGCCATGAATATTTTTTTGGTGCTGATTTTTTTAAAGGCGTTGGCCAGCGTACTTTTCACTCCTGCGGTCTGTCGTTCCGATCCCACACCACTGATAAAGGCATTCGCCATGGCCCTGGAGGTGATGTTCCCTTTAAGAAACTTTAAAAGTCCCTTGGTATTGACCTGTTGATAGAGCGCTATCAAATGGGGTATGGTGCAATAGTGCGGATAATCCGATTTCAAACGCCAGATCAGTCCGCTGATAAGGCCTTCGACCGCATCCTTGAAAAAGCGGGACGTGCTGTTGCCGTCACCTTCCCTGACCTCCAATAAGTTCTCCAAGAGCACCCTTGAAATCTCATAGACGCTTTCTTCGTCCGGCAGGTATCTTGGGGCAATGGGATTGACGCGGTAATGGATGGGGTCAAAGGAGACAATATGGAACTTGGCGCCCTTGTCCGTGAACAACGGATATGCCATTTCGGTAATCTCAAAATCCTTGTAATCGTGGATTATCCCACTAAATAAATGTGTTTTAAAATGCTCCAAAAGGTTATAGATCACACTTTCGGTCTTTCCGCTTCCCGCTGCGGCTATCACGGAAATCCCCCGGCGTATGTTCTCCAGGACCAGATTGCCCCCTTTGGTCTTGATAACCACTTTATATTGCTTTGCTATCGATGATTTTCCATTGTTCCCATCCATGTATACATAACATAGAATATTGGTAAACTGCAAGGGCAGGACCATCAGCAAGATGCCTTTGAGCGATGTCTGAACATCTGTACTGGTCGCAATGGTTCCCATTGCCATTATCAGACAAAGAAGCGTCATCGCAGAACCTTGGCGAACATATTTATTGATTGTAAGGACGGTCAATGCCCCTAGGATCAACGCGGGAATCAGTATTTGAATTTGAACGATCATAATACCATCACCATCAGTTTAGTTTACTTTAGCTATTAATTCTATTAATTTGTTTCCTCCTATCAATTCAACATTAGAAGAAGAAAACATTCTTCTTGTCTCTGGACTAGTTTTCCCTGTATGTATAAAATATCCTTTTACTGCTTTCTCTTTATAAATACTATTTTCAAAATCCCTAACGTGTTGCCTGTTTATGTATTTTGAATACCGTTTGGCCTGTAATACTATTTTTTCATTATCCTTATTATAGATGATTCCATCTATTCCTCCATCACCTGTATACCTCTTGTTACGTTTAATTCGAAAACCTTTGTTTTTATATGCGGACAGCAACAATTCTTCAAAAACAAAAGGATCGATCTTTTTTAGATAATTTATTTTTTGTCCTGGATATTCAAAGGAATTGATTTTATCTATTATTTTTTTTCCTTTGGAAATATTCTTTTGATGCTTATTTTTTTTTCTACCTAAAAAAAATAGAATAATTATAAGTATTGTTAAAAAGATTAAAATAGAAGTCATCTTGAGTTGTTGATTTTCTTGAATTTTTTAATTGCGATTACGATAAAGGCAAGGAAATTGAACCCCATCCAACTGGAAACGGTGGTATCGAACCTGTTGAGCACCGACCTGAAACCGTCCATCCAGGCGAAGGTTCTTTCCACCGAGTACCTTTCCCCATAGAGCTTTTCATCGAAAGGCTCGTCCCTGTCAACCTCCTTGCCCCTTTGGTTATAGGGTACGTTGGGAACCACGCCCCTTTTGGCACAGGCCGTTCGGAAGCCCCTGGAATCAAACCCCGAATCCCCGTTGACGAACAGCCCGTCGGTGGCGATCCCGGCATCGTCCAGGGTGGCGAAGACCTCCTCTGCATGTACCTCTATATCGTGCAGGTCGTTGTAGTTACCGGCCACGGACTCCGACATGGCCAGGGGAAGCCCCTGCCTATCGGTCAAGTAGAGGGAATTGGTCGTCTTCCTTTTCTTCCTGCCCTGATACTCCACTTGTTCGCCCCCACGAAGGGCCGTGGTATGGCTGCCGTCGAAATCCCCGCTGGAGAGGTCGACCTTTGACCTGTTCTCCGATAGAAGCCTTATCCAGCATTCCTTCCACACACCCGCTTTGCTCCACTTACGGTAGTGGCCGAACACGGTCTTGTAATTCAGGGGTTCACCACTGAACAGCTCGGTGACTGGCAGCATATGCCACTGCACACCACTTTTGAGTTTATACAGCACCGCGTTCACTATCTCTGCCACGGGTGCCCGGGAGGAGGGCCCACGACCGGGAGGTGAAAGGTAAGGGACTATCTCGGTCATAATGCTATCTTTGTCGAGTACTTTGTACACGGGCTATGGTCTTTCTGTTCAGCGACACAAAGTTCCGTAGCCCTTTCATTTGATCCAAATCTAAAACTCAAGACAAGTTCAATCTTATAATCCATCGGTTATCGGTTTAGTTTAAATAATTAATATGATCATCTTTAATTCTATTAAAGCTTTTACCTTTCATGATTTATATTTTTAAATTCGGAACAAAGCAAACAACATAATATGTAATCTATTTGCATGGATCAATTTATCTATCGGGTTTAAACACCGATCGAACCAGAGCTGATGGCCGTTTCCACTCCTCGTTTGAACTTCATAAGTGCCTTATAGGCGAGCTGTACCTTATTGGTAGGGATGGTGGGCACATTTATCCCGGCTTTGAACAGCATCTTAAAGGCCACCTGCTTCTCCGTGGTCGGGAGTCCGGCAAGCATGGCAAGAAAGCGTTTAGGGTCTTTATCGAGCATGTTCCTTGCCTTATAGGTTTCCACAAAATTTCGTTTGTAACCGAACTTTTTATCAAAGGTCTTTTCGACTGCTTGATAGAACTTATCTCGATGGAACCCTTGTTTTTGTGGTACTCCATTGAGTACCGTAGTGGACTCCTTAAATTTGGCTCCCGGTGAGAGGCTGTAGCTATTGATTGCATCGGTACGGCTTACGATGATATGGACATGGGTCTGCATGCCCTCTTTTTTCATTCCCCGGACGATCCGTTTTCCACCAATCTTGTGCGGGGCATCTTCTTCCAGGCGGTCGATCTCTTTTTTGATAGATTTTATGTTTCCTTTTGATGCTCCCCTTTCGATCCTGGCAACCTCTTTTTTAAGTTCCAGTATTTTGGTGGCATAGGGTTGGTTTTCACGGATCTCCTTATCAGTGCCCTTAAAGGTCCGTTCCCGTTCTATCTTGGCATAGTATTTAATATCGTCCACGTTTACCTTTCGGTCCCTATAAAAGCAAGCGACATAATCTTTCATGATCTCCCGGGTGTATTCACGCAATTTTTCGGGGTCGTTGCCGATCGCCCTTAGTTCTCCCTTGGACGGGCTGACCACTATGGAATAGAATTTGGGGTCTTTCTTCCCTAGTCGGGCCGTATTGTTATCGATTTCCGAAATGACCTCTTCCGCGCTTATCCCATCGTTATATTGATCAAAGAAGTGCTGCTGGAGCTCTGGGCTTTTATCTTCGTTCTCTTTTTCAAGATATTTGACAAAATCCCTGACGCTCCCATTAAAATTTTCGCCTTGGTGCTGTTTGGTAATGGCTATGTACATGACTAATTGTTTTTTATGGTCCTCTTATATTTTTCCACTGCTCCCATGGGGAGCTCCAGCTTGAGGTAATCTTTTCCGAAATTGCTCTTGACGGCTTTTACATGTTCGAGTACATAAGCAAAATCCTTTTTGAGCATTTCCATTTTGTCCTCCAGTCTATCGTATAGGATTTTGGGAACGGTAGTCTCCTCCAGCCACTCTTCCTGTTCATGGCCATTTTCAAATTTCTTTTCCACGAAATCAAAGTCATCCTCAAGATCACTGTCTTCTTTAGGTTCGAATTGCTCCTGAAATAAGGATTGCAACATGGCCACTGTTGGTAGGGTCTGGCTCTTTTCTATATCCTTAATGATGGCTATGGCATTGCTTATCCGTCTCTTGATCCTTATCTCCAAGGCACTGAGACTGCCATCGATGGAATCCGATGGAGACAGCTGATGAATCTCAAAAAAATCCAACATGGATTCCAAGGCTTCGGTATGGGTACGGGCAACTTGCATAGAGAACTTTCTGAACCTATTGGCAACCTTAATTTTAAATCGTACAGTAGAAAATGTGTTCATAATTTTTATTATTTGGTTCTTTTTGACGCAAAAAATGACAGTTTTATTGGGGTTTCGAGCGTTTTTGCGTCAAATCACCCTATTTCATTTTTTTGACCAATCCCTGAAATCCCTTATAAACAGGGGCTTTACGCAGTAAATGGGATATGTAGCGCTGCGCCAGCACGCTACCCTCTTGCTTCTCCTTTTCGTTCGCCCCGGCGAACAAAAATCCGAGCCCCCTGATTGTTCCAATCAGTGGCACTGCATTCTGACAAGAATTGAGATGTACGGTCAAAAGGAAAGTCAAATCGATCCCGATGACTATCGGGAGAATTGACCGCACGAAGCCCGACCAACGGGCCTGTATAAATATAACATCGTTCCAGCAAAAAAGAAAATGGAAAACCCTGTCAAATGGGTTCAATTGATCCCAATAGATATTAAAATGTCAACAAATGGAATTCAGGGCGTCAGATTTGATGGGAACGACCATTAAAAAAGACTCTTTTTCAAGAGCCTTTCTGCACAGAATCGATTTTGGAGATCAACTGTTATCAGGGAACTGCTCTTTCGAGTATTCAAATTTGAATACCCACAAGTTAATGACCAGATAAAAAGACTTGTCCGATACATGTTGCTCGGTGGTTTTAATGGCTTGCGATTTTCTTGCTGGAATTTCCAACACTCTTTTTACTCTTGTTTCCATAATGTAAATCTTTGAATTATCAATTATTTTACTGGCGCCCCCTGTTCCTTAAAAATTTCATCTAAAAAGGAAACGGAATAAATTTGTGATGGCTGAAGAAGTGGCTTTATGCCGTAGTCTTTTTTAAGGGAACATTTTTCAGGGACTAATTTTCAGTCAAATGAATGTTAATTGACTCTAACGGATTATGTTTTATCACATCTTTTTATTATACCAAAAATGTCCTTGAATTTTACAACTATAAATTGGTTCTTGTCGATGGTACCCGGAAGGTCACGGAAAAAGGCTCAAGGAAAAAACTTGTTAGTTTCATTTAAACCAAGATGCCACTTATAGGCAATAAACCATAGAAGTCAGGACTGAACATTGGGTTTTTGGCGTGTGTTTTTGATACAAAAACCATGACAAAAACCATACAAAAAAATAATACGGAACTGGTGGTTCCGTATTTGTCATTAGAAAATGATACGAATATCCCCAGAATCATTGATAGGTGAAAGTCGATTGTTAGCGAGCCATTCCACTTTCATTTCATCAAGTACCACGCAATTCGTATCAATCAATGACTCATTTATTTCCTTCCAAAGCCAAACCAATGAACTACTCCCAACAATCAATAGTACAATACCGTAAGATTGAAAATGAAAATCCTCTACTTCCCGGTCTCCATATTCATTGGTTTCATGGGTATATCTGTACCCCATTTCATCAAAAGTTACTTTAGCTCCTGCTTTTAAAATCAATTGTTCCATAATTAGAAATTTTAAATTATTTGCCGGAGCAATAGTTTTTTCAAAATTTCGTCTAAAAAGGAAACGGAATAAATTTGCGATGGCTGAAGAAGTGGCTTTATGCCGTAGTCTTTTTAAGGGAATATTTTTAAAGGACTAAATTGCGGCTACATAATGATAATATGACTTTGGCAGAACACAAACTCAGTAAATTGTCAAGTCCCGATTTGATTTTTGATGGTTCGATACCTTTAAAAATCAACAACGCAAAAAAATAGCCCTATATTAAAAGGCTATTCTCTATTAAATTTATTTCAAATTCTAAAGGTAAATCTATAACTATATAGATTCCGCATTACCTCTGCGTATAGGACTTCGGAATATTTCAATCGATTTCTTTCAGCGTAGGCTTTTATCTGTTCCCCGAACTGACGTTCGACATCTTTCTTGGACATTTCAAAAAGTTGTTTTTGCGTTTTATCATCGAGATTGTTAAAGTTTAAATGTATCATCGTTCAAGTATTTTCATTACATCAAACCTTCATCGGCAAAACTGTAATACTCTCCATTTGGGGTTATTATCAAATGGTCAAGTACGGTAATATCAAAATACGAAGCGGCTTTTTTAATCTTGCGTGTCAGTTCCAAATCAGCATGGCTTTCCTTTAATTTGCCCGAAGGGTGGTTGTGCGCTATGATGATTCCGACTGATAGTGATTTTAAAACTGTTGCGAACAATATCCTGACATCGACAATGGTTGCGGAAATGCCCCCTTTCGAGAGCTCATATATGCCTTTGACCTTATTGGAGTTGTTGAGCAGTAATACTTTGAAACTTTCTTGAAGTCCAATGGTTTCCTTGTCCCAAAGCTCATATAAAATTTGTGCCGCGTCCTCTGAGCTACGGACAGAGGGAGCATCCGAAACCTTGATTTTCTCTTTATAGCTGATTTGTATTTCGTTAACTTTGTTTTTCATTATTCTTCTTTTTAAGATCAATATTGAAAAGAGGGTGCATCTTTCGACGGTTACACCCTCTTTAACTTAGATTTAATCCTTACTGCCCAATAGTAAAACTTCGGATACCACCACTTCGGTCACATATCGTTTTGCACCGTCCTTGTCCTCGTAAGATCTGGAGGTCAATTTTCCCTCAATGGCAACTTCCTTGCCCACATCCACATATTTTTCTACGATGTCGGCAACTTTGCCCCATGCGACTATGGTGTGCCAATAGGTATTTTGAACTTTTTCACCATTGCCGTTTTTGTAATACTCATTGGTCGCCAAAGAAAACTTTGCAACTTTCTTCCCACTTTCAAGGTTTACAATACTTGGCTCTCCGCCAACGTTTCCGATCAACTGTGTTCTGTTTCTTAAACTACTCATAATTAAAAATTTAAAAGATTGATAATTCCCCTTATTTGTTTTTAACTGATTTAAATTTTAAGGGGTGTTTGTTTGATTTCTTGCGTGCGTAGCACAATGAATGAAGTGGGTTTTGTCAAGACTTTTGAGAAGAAATCAGGAGTGTATGCGACGTAGAAAAATCCTTGGATTTTCAAGGAAGTAGAAACCTTATTTCTTATCAAAACCTGCTTGGTCTTGACAAGTTCCATAATGGTATTAGCAAATCTTTCACACTGGCCCACAAGGGAGCGTACGGGAAGTTAAGCGAGTGCAAGTGGGGCTGTGCTGAATAGATTTGGTTATTCCATGCCTGTCTTTCGATGACCCGAAAGACAATAGAGGCTTTATTTATTATAAACCCCTTAAAATGACCTGGGCAAACCCTTTATTTTTAGACATTGCAGGCAAATACCCAAGTAGTATTTGTCAATAATGGCGTTAAGAAAATAAAGGGGATTGCCCTTCCGATTAATTAAAAGATTGACGTATGGAAGTGGTAGTTTATTCATAATAAGCTGATATGAATCTGGGCAGTTGGCAGAGCGGACTTGATTTGGAATTTTGGACTGTGAATGAAGGGCTGGCGTTCCAGTATTACGGAACGGCTCCCGAAATGAGGGAGAAAATTGTGAATTGTGTCCAAGACCTGTCGAATGAAGCTCTTTTACCGAAATGGAGTAAAACGGAATGGAGCGTGAATGTGCTGAATGGGTTCAACGGGAAAATCTACTGAACCCATGTAACCGATATATTCTATTTATGTTCCAGAATGACAATATCCGGATTTGACCTTTTTAGGTCTTTGATAACCTCGTCATTAGGAGCAACGAACATTCTTTCAACGATATGGGGGTTTTGGCTGAAGTGGATTTCATATAGGTTCATGGTGCTGATTTTGGCCACATCGCATAGCAGTTGTTTCCAGTCGGCTTTTTCTACCGATTCAAATATCCCAAGGTTTTTTAGTTCTACCTCCGTTGTCAATTCTTGGTCTTCTATATAATACTGGATATCCCATTGGGCGTTGAATAGATAGGCCGCATAATCGGTATGCGCCAGATAGTCCCGATATCCGCCAATGAATATTTCATTGGTGCCGTTAATGGAGATTTCGAGTTTACCGCCAAAGTCCATCAAGGGTTCCTCATAATGAAAATCTACTTTGATGGATGGAAACTGGTATACAAGCTTTTCGAAAAGTGCTACCGGTGGTCCCCATGCGCTGTCTCCATGTAAGATCAGGGAATCTTCCAACAGTTCAATATCAGGGGTGAACCATTTTGTGCCCACTATGGTATAGACCTCTTCCAAAGTCTGTGGTTGTTCCATGTTAAGGACATGCCAAAAATCAACATATTCTTTTTTAAAGGTAAGTTTTCCGTAAAGTTCTTTGAGTTCGCTGGTTTCACCGTAAACCGTGATTGAATTGTAGCAATTGTTTGCCATGATGTAAAAATTTTTGATTACACAATATTTTTACAGGTTGCCCCAAACGGAAGTCAAAAAATTGGAGTGGGAAGGAAACGGAATAAATAGCGAGGAACGAGCGGCTTATGCCGTCCCTTGTCCGAGAATATTTTGCGGGTTTACCTTTGTGGGAATATTGTGTGATATTATTCGCTCTAGGTTATTCCTCTAAGATTAGGGTGTCTTTTACATAAGATTTATAAACTTTTTGTTCATCTTCAATCCAAATCAGCATCCCTACCTTACACGGGTCACTTTTTAATTTATAATAAGCCGATATGAATCTGGGCAGTTGGCAGAGCGGACATGATTTGGAATTTTGGACTGTGAATGAAGGGCTGGCGTTCCAGTATTACGGAACGGCTCCCGAAATGAGGGAGAAAATTGTGAATCGTGTCCAAGATGTTTTTAATGAAGCTCTTTTACCGAAATGGAGTAAAACGAAATGTAGCGTGAATGTGCCGGATGGCATGGGGCAAAAAACACTTGGTTCCAGTGAACCAAGTGTTTAATGGACAATCAGGGGCATTAGGTAACTTGTGCAACTATTGCTTTTGGATGCAGCTGCTTAACGTCTTGTTCAGAATCCATGAATATGCTTTCGGAGACATGTTCATTGGCCTTGAATTGTACTTGGTAAAGGTTTTTAGTTGTTGACTTAAGTACATCTTTTAGAAATCCTTCTTTATCCTCTTCGTGAAGCGAGGTATAAATATCAAGGTTTTTTAAATCTGTCAGCGAAGAAATAATGCCATCGTCAATTAAGTACTTGGCTTCATCCGTTGCAGCTTCTAGAAAGGAAAAATAATCCTGATGGGCCCGATATTGCCAAAAGGTGCCACTGAATATTTCCTTAACGCCATTCTTGTTGATTTGAATCTCTCCCCCGAAATCCATACCGGATTCCTCAAAGCCCATACAGATTTGTAATGAGGTAAATTGTTCCGCAAGGTTCTTGAACAATGCAACCGGTGGTGACCAGGCGCTATCACCACTTAGGATAATCCCATCATCAACGCGTTCTATCTCTGGAGTAAACCATTTTGTGCCAACGACTTGAAATATTTCTCCATAAGTGATTTCATGTTTTCTGCCCAAAACATGCTTAAAATCAACATACCCCTGTTCTTTGGTAAGGCGTTCGTAAAGTTCATTTAGTTCGGTACTGTTTCCGTTAATGGTAATGTAATTGTAACAATGGTTTGCCATGACAATAAATTTTAGATTAAACAATATTTGCGCATGACCAAACGGAAATCAAAATTTTGGAGTGGCAAGGAAACGGAATAAATAGTGAGGAACGAACGGCTTTATGCCGTCCCTTTTCCGAGAAAGATTTTGCGAGTTTAACTTTCGATAATATTGTATGAATACAACATCACTACGAATACGATCAAAAAAAGAATAGATTATTATTCCTTGTTCCTAATAATCATAGATTACGAATTGGGAAAGACAGGGATTTTGTAGCCTTCCCTAAAAATAGGACTAAACAAATGGGAAATCATGTTGTTAGAGCCACTACCAGATTTTAATTCTGGACAACTTCATGCAAGAAACCTCTTTATCTTCAGTTCCAATTTAACCGATGTAAGAATTTCAGATGTTTTAAAAGCCAGATGGAACGATTTCAAAAATGGAAGATACTATTATAGAAATGGTGAAAATTGATAAAAAACTGACCATTCATATCACGAGACATAGTTTTGGACATAGCTAGGAAGCCATTCATCCCGTAAAACTTCAAAAGCTATATAGAAATCGTGATTTGAAGACCACAATTTGTTATCAGGCTAACTTTATTCATTCCGAAGTTGATGGAGCATTGAAAAGTGTTTTGAATTTCTAATAATTTAAAAATTGATGTTCTACAGCTCTATCTAGTTTATTATCCTTCCATGTTGCAAGTTTTATAATTTCCCTCGATATTTCGAACTTATTTACTAACAACTCTATCTCAGGTTTATCAGCAACGAATACCACATCTAAGTCATCAAGATCAAAGTTCAATGAATAATCCGAAAGCTTTTTATTATATATCTCTGGTTTTTTGTCATAAACTTTCCGGCTTTGCGATATATAGTTGCCATCAATTTTCCATTTCTCAGGCACATATCTCCATTCATTTTCCGATTTGAAGTCAAAATTAGGTTTATTAAAGTAGCTATTAAAACCTTGTTCGTTCTTGATAAAACATTTTAACTCCATTATTGGCAGTCTAAGGTTTTTAGGAAGTTTGGACACCTCCGGATTCCGTCTCGCTTTGAGTAATGATGCCATTCCCTTTGCCGCCAGAGATTGTTGGCTAACCATATAAAACAGGACCTATTTTTTTTGATCTAGCCCAATCTTTACTAAAGCCTACGCCATAATTCCCGTAAGTGATTTTCTTTGAACCAATTTCTTTCAGGTTATACTCACTAAAACATACCATAGGATGAACGGCGTTTGAGATAGAATTCCCATTGCTATAAAAATTCTCTCTTGAATAACTTAATCGAAGAGAAGTTGATTTTAATATACTTACCAACTTGCTAAAATCCCCTGTTATATGTATTATTTTATTCATTTTCTATTTAAATCCATTTTGTAGTAAACTTGTAACTTCTCATAATTTCTATAGATACTCGATGAATAGCCGCTTTGCATAAAGCTTACCGAAATAATTAATTATTCGTTTTGAGAACAATACGAGGAGAAGAAATACAACAGACAATGAAATTGATAAAAGCAAAAAGCCCCAATGAGCATTAACTTTATAGAAGTAAACAACTCCTGTTATTGCTGTAATAGAACCTAAAACTGAACCACCAATAAGGTTTCTAAAAAAGCCATACTCTATATTATGCTGCAACAATAAGTTGCCATCTTTAACTTTATTCCTTATTAGTCCTACAGCTTCGGCAATAAGTTTCTTTGCTTCAATTTCGTTAGACCGTTCTATTTCAAAATCAGGCATATCGAAATTAAAATCATTCTTAACTTTATTGCGAACATGCTCTTTTTTCTGTTCAGAGTATTCATTATCGGAGAAAAGCATAAACCTAGTTGTAGGCATTTCCAATTCTCCTTTAAAGAAACGTTTTTCAAAAAAAACTTTACTAATGTAGCGATTAGCTTGCATAAGCAAATAAAGCAGTACAACAGCGGCACCCATATTTGCTGTAATCTTAATGGCTAAAACTTCTTTAAATAAACTACTTAATTCTGTATTGCTCAAATGAATAGACAGCAGCATAAACGGTAGTAAAGTAATAATTGCAGGGTACAATCTCGCTGTTCTTGAATATTTGTCAAACATCATTATTATATTATTTTAAAATTTATTATTGTCTCTTCTAATACACATAAGAAATTAATCCAGCTGGAGTTACTATTATCATAAAAACAGGTATGGAATAGTTGTTTCTCACATAGTCTGATTTAAACTTGGACATAGTCTGTACATCTTTCAAACTTGCTCCCATAGGACCATGTGGATGAGAATGCCATTCACCAATATAACCGAAAGTTTGACCAGATTTCTTTTTATGTTCTTCAACCTGCTCTCTGAGTCCATCAATTCCCCTTATAAAACATCCTTCTGAAGCCTCACTATCCGGTGGGGCCAATACTACATCTGTAACATGTATTGTTTTTGTTTTATAATTTACAAGTCCTATAAAAACCCCGCCTGTTTCATTCGGCATGGCTTTACCCATTTCCGACTTGAGCAACTTCTCAATGCCATTCTTCATTCTAATTTCCCACTGTCCAGAATTTATATCATGAAGTATTGTAAGTGGTGAAATAGTCAATTTTTCACTAGTTACCTCAAATTCTTTCCTATTAATTTTGGTCAAACAAATCTGTCCCTCTTTATTACTAGCACCTTTAATCCCCCTTACAAAGGAAGCACTATGGAGCGAAATCAGATCGTCAGAAACTACAGTAGTTTCAGAATTACAACCTACACCTACATTAACAAGGACACTTTCTTTCTTATTTCTTCGGTGTTCTCTTTTCAGCCAATTAGAAATATAATCCTTCTCTAGATATTGAGCCTGCATCAAAATATGCAGATCATCAACCCTGGGGTTTCTTTCTTCTCCTTCAATCAGTAATCCACCAATATACCCTTCATCGGTCAGGAACCCCTTGGCAACTTTATTGTTAATTTCTAATCCTTGTTTAATATAGTTATTTTGAAAAGCAGGTGAAGCTGTAAAATCTAGGACCCAATCATAGTTCTTCATAAACTTTTTAAGCTCGGGAGTTTCAAGGTATAAATCTCCATTAATCGACAACCCTAATATTTGAAGAGTATCTTTAGGATACATTTTTTGGGCAGATTCTCTTAGTGCAATAGCTTTATTTTTTCCAATAGACCTGGTGTTAAAGCATGCCTAATCATATTATGGGGCTCGATTGTATCACTATCAAGTAGACAAAGCTTATCATATCCTTCACGAATAAGATGCATGGTTACTTTGGAACCAACAGCACCACAACCAAAAATTAGAGCAGAATCAATCTTTGACTTACTTCCCGAAACTTCTCTTGCTTTTTGAACACTAAGTGGTTCTTTGTGCTGTTGGAATGATACCCTGACATTGTTTTCAATTTCATTTTCCTTAATATCGTCCTCATTGATTCTTAAAAAGAAATTAAAAAACTCTATATCTCCTGAATAACCAATAAGGGGTTTTGGCCGCTTAACACCAACTATTATAGGAAATTGATCTATCCCATTTATTTTAAATAATGGGATTAGAGATATTATCGAGCCCATATTTATACCTGTATTCTTTCCAAATTTTAACAATGTAAGAAGGTCATAAGGTAATTCTGAAAAATAATGCGGGTTAGGAGTTTTTTCTTCTTGCCAATATATAGCACCAAACATGTAACGGTTAACTTTAATTCCTTCGGCTTCCTTAGAAATTGCTTGAACAATAGGCTTTAATGCTTCTTCTACATCTTCCTTTGAGGTCAATATTCTTACAACTTCATAAGATGGTTGGTTTTTGTCAGTATCCTGCTGCAGCTCTTTTATTAATAGCAGAGCCATATTTTTTGTGCCTTCTAAAGCTTTATCTGAATTAACCACCTCCGCCAATTCATGGTATTTGTAAATTGTTGTTCCGCAAAAACCTTCAAGCCTCATTGGATCAAATTGTCCGCCATCTTCAACTAAATCACCACTTGCCGCATCTGCCAACCAATTTTGTACCCTGATTACTAAATCCGTTATTCGTTTATTAGCATACCATTCTTTATAATTCCCCCTAACAAGGCAAAAAGGCGCTGGCTTTCCATCTTTACTAATATATAGGTGTGAGAGCTGATCTTTTGGAAAGCTCTTACGGTCTGAATAAACCCTTGGTGGGATATTCGGGTACATTGTGGGATGAAAAACAAACAGTATATCTTCCTTACTTCTAATATCAACACCTTCGTATGTTCCTCTAGGTGGCAATTCTACAGATAATCGAAGTGGAATTGCTATGCGTTTATCATCCCATTTAAGTAACTTTAATTTCCTCTTGCCCGTAAAGGCTCTTAACAAAGATAAATCTTCAAAAAGGTGTTGAGAAATTTCCCCTTCAAAGCCTTCATATCCTGTACTATGAAGACTTCGAGCCATATTCAGATTTTTTGTTAACACTACCTATCGTTCCACCAGCCGAAGCTGATGCTGTACCTTCTTTTTTACCTGTCTTTACAGGCCCACTTGGAGTTACTTTAAACTCATACGGCTTTGGTTCTTTTTCTTTTGGATGTTTGGCCAGTTCAATAAAGTGTTCGTCTTTATCAAGTTTCTTTTGGTATTGTTTTTTCGCCTCAGCATGAGGAGGGTTTTTGTCGCTCTTTTTTACTACTTTACAAGAGCCAATTACTTTTCCGCTTCCCTCTTTATAATCCAGAACCCTCAAAGAAGTGTCTTTGGGCGTCTTATTCTCTTCCTTCTCATCATATGGCACATCATTAAAAAATGTCCATGAACAATGGTGAGGCGAGAGGAACAAGTCCCATTTTAACTTATCTGTCCTATTATTTTTTTCAGTTTTATTAATTATTTCTTTCCAGATGTTATGATCCGCATCTCCTCCAAATAAATAGAAACAAGCCCAGCCTCGATCACTTGAATTAATTTTAAAGCGTGCTTGCATAGCAATGCTACTAAAGTTTTTATCCGATTCGGAGGTAGCCGTGATCAAACTCTTTTTGAATGGAGAGTGAACAAATAATTCAAAGTTACCAGTCGAATTACCATTGATTTCTTCCAGTATAATAGTATCTCCTGGCACACTTGTAGGCACATTCTCGAATTTATTATCTCCATCATAACCAATCATCCTGATACGATTACCATCATCGTTTTTTTCCGGTTTATTTTCATCCCACAATTTGCGCCTACGTTCAGCTTCTTTCTTCAGGGCTTTAGCATCTTTACTTGTAGCTTCTGAAAAAAGCATGGAAGTACACCATAGTTCGTTGATTATAATTTCTTCATTTTCTTCATTTGCTTTTCCGTAATTATCCGGAGATTGACCATGAAAAAAATTGTTTTCAAAACCAAGACAATGGTCTTCATCGGGATGAGTTAAAATAAAAACATCTAAAAAAGGATGGTCTTCACTATCGGTTTGTACACTTTCTAAAAGATCATCCTTAACAGGATAAATTTTGTTCCCAGCATCTGTTTCCTTTCCTGCTCTAACTTTACAGTCAATTAAAATGGTAGTTTTATCGGATAAAGTAATTAAGGTCGTATCACCATTATCCACAGGATAAAATTTGAGTAAATGGTTACTCATAATAATTAAAGTTTTTGACACATCACTTTTCACTATTGCGGTATGATGTATTGTACCGAAAGAGAATATCCGAGAGATTTGGTTATAACAGAAAAGTTTATAGCTTTGCGCTCTCCAACTTGAAAAAGTTAACTTAAGCAAGTACGTTTGGCGACTGACATTGCTTAATACAACTAGCAGTTGCTCTCTCCGGGCAACTGCATTTCATTATGCATATTTTATGCCAACTTTTTCTTGTTAAAAAAATGCAAACTTTCACTGACAGAATGACACTTGCAACATTTATTTGAGAAATAAACAAGTGAGGGTGAAGATACTTGCCCCTCACATCGTTACATTAGATCCTAAGTCCAACGTGTCCACCAATTCCACCATATCAACATTTTTTAATGTTTGTTAGATGCTGCTTCTTATGGTATATCCTGATAAATGGATCGGTCTTTATCTTACCACGTACATTGGTGTCCCCCGTTCTCTTGTTTGATAAGATATAGATTTTGTCCTTGTCTTTAATTTTATCTTCAATTGACCTATGTCCTTGCTTATTTTCTTCTCCACTACCCTCGCATATCGTTTGGTCGTTGATAACTTGGTATGACCAAGAAGCTTCGATACTGTCTCCATTGGGACATCATTGGTAAGTGTGACCGTTGTTGCAAATGTATGACGGGCGACATGGAATGTGAGGCGTTTGTTTATTCCTGCCAAAGTGGCGATTTCCTTGATATATTTATTTACCTTTTGATTGGAAAACACAGGTAATAAAGAAAATTCATTTTGAGCTTTGGGATAATGGGAATACTTATTGAGAATTTCCTGAGCCTGCATAAGCAATGGAACCTGAACCGGGGTTTTGGTCTTCTTTCGTATAACATTGATCCAAAGGTTCCCATCGATACCTTGCACTATATCACCTCGCTTTAATGATTTTACTTCTATATAGCTTAATCCTGTATAACAAGAAAATACGAAAATATCCCTTACCACCTCCCATCCACGAACAGGGATAGAGACGGACTCTAAAATTTCCAATTCGAAATCTTCCAGATATGCACTGTCGTAAGTATCAAACTTCATTTGATATAGGTCGAACGGATTCTGCTTTAAACAACCAAACTTTGAGGCAATTCCAATCATTTTTTTAAACCGTTCCAAATGCTTCATGATACCGTTGTTGGTCAATGGCTGGTTTTTCTTTAAAGGTTTACAGGTCCTTAAGAATCTTTCAAAATCTACAATGAAAGCGTAATTGATAAATAGTAGGCCCAAGTCAGAAACATTAAATTTTTTCTTGATGAACCGTAACAGGTATTTTTCAGTGGCGCCATAGTTCTTTGCCGTTCCCCTTTCCAGTTTTGGTATTTCGTTGGTCCTATGGTAGCTTATCAGTTCCACCAATGTTCCAAAGATCTTGTCCGTTCCCAGATAACGCATCTTGACCGCTATGGCCGTGATCAATAGACCCTCTGAATGCAATTCTTTATGGCATTCCAATAATTTGGCATACACATCATCCAGATAATCATTGGTCCCTTTCGACCATTTTACCTTGTGTTTGATCCTTCCGGATTCCTGGCACCAGTGCTCCTCCAATGTAGATCTTTGGATACTGATATCGGCAGGGACCCCATCGACCCTTATGCGCGCATAGATTGGAATGGTACCATTTTTCTTTTTGGCCTTCTTTTTAAGCCAAAAGTTGATACTGAACGTTTTTGAAGTTTTCATTTGATTTCATCTTGATTAAACGATTCTTTTGGCGAAAGTCAAATCGCAACGAAAGTCAAATACGAGCTCAATTTAAAAAAACTTATCCAATTAAAATAGGACACCATATAGGACATATTCAAATTGGTTTCAATTGGTTTCAATTGGTTTCAATTCGAACCAAAAAAAACCAGCAAATATATAATTTGCTGGTTTTCATTTTATTAAGGGTATTTTGTTTTACTTCAATACCCTTTCTGTCGGGGTGGCAGGATTCGAACCTGCGACCTCCTGCTCCCAAAGCAGGCGCGATAACCGGGCTACGCTACACCCCGAAAATGACTATTGTCATTCAATATTTCAAATCCCAGAACCTAAAAAAACTACTTGTGGGAGTAGCCCGGTTCCGGGCGGAGCCTGTGCCGCGCTCGATGCGGTACTACACCCCGAAAATGACTATTGTCATTCAATATTTCAAATCCCAGAACCTAAAAAAACTACTTGTGGGAGTAGCCCGGTTCCGGGCGGAGCCTGTGCCGCGCTCGATGCGGTACTACACCCCGAAAATGACTATTGTCATTCAATATTTCAAATCCCAGAACCTAAAAAAACTACTTGTGGGAGTAGCCCGGTTCCGGGCGGAGCCTGTGCCGCGCTCGATGCGGTACTACACCCCGAAAATGACTATTGCCATTCAATATTTCAAATCCCAGAACCTAAAAAACCACCACTGGTAGTAGCCCGGTTCCGGGCGGAGCCTGTGCCGCACTCGATGCGGTACTACACCCCGAAAATGATTATTGCCATTCAATATTTCAAATCCCAGAACCTAAAAAACCACCACTGGTAGTAGCCCGGTTCCGGGCGGAGCCTGTGCCGCACTCGATGCGGTACTACACCCCGAAAATGATTATTGCCATTCAACATTTTAAATCCCAGAACTCAAAAAAAACCACTACTGTTCAGTAGCTTGGTTCCGGGCGGAGCCTGTCCTGAGCTGGACTAAGGGCATAGCCCGCAATCCTTGATATCGAAGACATGTATTGAAAGACCTGTCAGCCCTACAGCCCCTTTAGGCCCGCTCTGCGGAGAGACTGGGACTCGAACCCAGGCGACAGTTACCCGCCGACAGATTAGCAATCTGCTCCGTTACCACTCCGGCACCTCTCCAATTTCTAAATGAACTCGCCAAAAAAGCGGTTGCAAAAATACCTTTTCAACTTAAAGGAAACAACTATTTTTTTAATTATTTGATTGTAATTCCGTTAAAGCCCTAAAAGAACCCCTTTTCCCTTCTTTGGTGATGACCTTGGCATCAAAAAGCACCTGTTCAAGATTCTCGGGAACAACCAACTCAAAGGAAGCTTCCCCATTTTCATCCGTTGTCAACAAAGGGTTCCAATATAAGGTTGAAGCACTTTTGGTATTTGCCGATCTTCTATTTTGCGAAATAAAATAGCTCTCTATGTCAATTGGTGATTGAAATCCCTTAAAGGTTAACTGTGCATTATCCCTGGCCACAAATTCCGTTGAATACGAACCGCTCTTTGTGTATATTAAAATAACACCTCCAGAACCTCTTGTCCCATATATGGCCGCATTAGGTCCAAATAAGAATTCGATTCGTTCTACATCAACAAATGGAACAATATCCATTACTTCTCGCAAAGGGCTTGGTTGAAACGTGGAAAAACCCCCTCCGGATCCCGCAATATAGGAGGCCTGGAGCAGTGGAAAACCGTCAATAACCCAAAGTACGGGACCCATACCCGCCCTTGATGGTAATGACAAAGAGGGGTTTAAATCCCCTATACCGGACACATATACACCGGGAACGCGCAAAAACAGCTGTGGTATGGGTTTTGGACGTTTCGGATCTTGGTAAACCACCCTATCCGGTTCAATGCCATACACTGATGCATTGGCTTTTCGCAGTTTTTTTTGTCCCAACAAGGTAACCTCATCCAAGGGAATCAACTCGGAGGGTTTGTCCTTAAAATCAAAGTCGGACAACCGTTTTTGGGGAATCATCTGTCCACTTTTCCGAGCGCGGTTGGGAGCCGCAGTATCCTTTACTTGGTTTAGTTTTAGCTCGGGCAACTCGTACTGATAGGGAATAACCTTTACCAGTTGTTCCTTGATGTTCTTACCGTCCTTTCTGAATGTCATGGTGACATCACCTTCAAATTGAAGCCCCCTGAGCGCAAACAAACCTTCTGAGTTGGTGGCCACTTCCCTTACTTCAACATCTTTTTCATTTTTGATATAAACCTGAACCTTATCGTCGATTACCAGAGTATTATTAAAATCATAGGCTTGACCATAAAACTCCAGCCCATTTTGGATGGCATATTTGATCTGATCTGGTAATTCATTTTGATAAGCCCACGACGGAACCTCCGGAAAACGTTGGGCCAACACCTTTAGGTCATTTAAAAAACCAATACCTCTTGGATGACTTGCTTGTGCCCGGTTATGGGCCATATTATCGACATCTTTAATACGTACCGTAACATCCGTGGAAATAGGCTTACCGTTGTCATCGGTCAGCTTAAGGACATAACGAATTTTTTCTCCCTCTGCGGTCCTCACCAGGGACTTTTGGGAGAGGTTAAATTGAAAATGGCCCCCGTCAATATAAAGCGGTCTTTCTGCCCATACTTGGCCGTAGGCATCCACCAACGTTAAATTGAACAAACCATGGGGAAGACCTTCCTTTTTGATGGTCAACTCAATAATATCCTTGTCCCCGTCAAAGGTGATTTCAGATTTTAGATATTCCTTGCCCTTCCTGGTCCCCCTTAGAAAGTATGTACCTTCCCGTAACTCGTCGGTAACCCCGATCCTGATCTGTATTTTTTGGTCTTCAATGTTATTGGCATGGAGTACCCCACCTATCTCAAAGGTTTGCTTCAATTGGATTCGGTCTCCATTGGGCTTTTCAAAATAATAGTTTTCCCTTTCCTTGGGAACGAAACTGAATGTGGCCAGACCACTACCATAATCCATCACATTGGCTACCTGTATCCCTTCTTCGTTGACAATGGTTCCGTGAATGGGATTGCCATGGCTCTCGGAAAGTACCGCCCTATTTTCAAGACCCTTAACAAAATGCCCGCCTTCCGGGAAAATGGCAATCGATCCACTCTTGTAATCGCTGCTATTTTTTGTTTCTGACACCAGAACCTCCTTTAGGGGGAGGTTTTCTTCCCCATAGTTCAACATCCATCGGGTGTAAGCCCTTAGATAATAGGTGCCTTCCGTTAAAGTCTTGGGAAGTTCCATAATCCCGTCTGCCGCGCCCTGTTGGATTTTATGGTATTGGTCAAGGACCAAATTACCTTGGGCATCCAAGAGTTCCACACGAAGGACATCGCTCGCGCTTACCCTCAACTGTTTGGGCCCCGTGAGGACGTAAGCTTTAAAAAAAAGCGTTTCCTTGGGTCGGTATCTCTCCGAATCTATATGTAAATGCAACTGTTCGCGCCAAATGGCGAGGGAATCTTTTTGTGTGGTCTGCTCAATAGGTCCCACAAAGGAATGGGCAAGGGGCAATTGAGCTTGGGGACCATGGTTTTGCGATTGTAAAAAAGGAAAAAAACCAAAAAACAATACAACGGTAAGGACGGTACTTTTACTCATAGTTATACTATTGATGTTAAGTGTAATACTCTCTAATTTACTTAAAATTCTTAAATATGGCTACGAACAACCACCTTGTTTTCAATTATTTAACAGTATTTATTCGGGATACTCCACCCTAAGATGGTAAATGTTGGTCAATTTCTTTTTGAGAACCTTTTTAACGGCTTCGATTTCCTTTAAGGTGATGTCCGCATTTAAGAATTGGTCCGCCTTTAATTGCCCTTGGACAATTTTTTCCACAAATTCGTCAATTATGGTATAGGTGGGGGATTTTAAACTTTTTGAAGCGGCCTCCACCGCATCCGCCATCATTAAAATGGCGGTTTCCTTGGAAAAAGGTATGGGACCGGGATAGCGAAATCCTTTCTCTTCCACTTCTGGTTCCAATTCCTGTTGTTTCCTGAAGAAATAATAGACCAAACTTGTTCCATGATGGGTTCGCAGAAAATCAATTACCCTATCCGGAATGTTATGCTTTCTGGCAAGTTCTATACCCTCTATGACATGATCAATGATAATCTTTGCGCTCTCTTTGGGTGGCAGGTCATTATGTGGGTTTACATTGGTTATCTGATTTTCCGTGAAAAAGGTTGGCCTATTCATTTTACCGATATCATGGTACAGTGCGCCAACCCTCACCAACATGGCATTGGCGCCAATTTCATTGGCTGAGGCTTCCGCAAGATTGGCCACTTGAAGCGAATGATGGAATGTTCCAGGGGCTTTATCGGACAATTCCTTTAAAAGTCCGGAATTGGTATCGGACAGCTCCAATAAGGAAACATCGGACACTAGACCAAAAATCTTTTCATAAAGATAGATCAAGGGCTGGGCAAAAAGGGTAATCATACCATTAAGTAGGAACAATCCAAAAGTGACCCATTTTAGATTGTCGAGGTTCCCTTCCTGAATAATGTTGAATGCAAAATAGCCAATCATATAAATCAGGGTAATCTGTCCCACAGAAATAAAAAGATTGGCCCTTTTGTAAAGTTCGGAAACCGTGAGTATGGTTACAATGCCGGCAATGATCTGTAGAAAAATGTATTCAAAGCTATTGGGTACCACAAATCCCAAAATAAGGACGGTCAAAACGTGTACAAACAAGCCCAATCTGGCATCAAAAAAGTTCTTTAAGATCAAGGGTAGGATGCAAAGGGGTACGGCATAAACATACGTTTCAAAATTTTCGACGACCAAAGTGGTACTAAAAACCAGAATCAATATGTTGAAGAAGATAAAGGTGACCTTATTGTTGTTGGCATAAATCCGGGGTCTGTACTTCTTTAAGAACAGTAATAGCATCACCAGGACCAATGCGACCAAAATGGTATAACCCGAGAGGATAAAGTAGTAATTGTTACCTTTCCAAAGTTCGGATTCGTACTGCGACTTCAGGGAATCAAGAATATTGAATCTTTCCGCTTCCACTACTTCGCCCTTGGCAATGACCAATTTTCCTTCCGGGATATTTCCCCTAGTGAACGAAATGGTGGACAGTTCATCCTGCAATGCTTTCTCCGTTAACTCCCCATTGAAGAAAACATTGGCCTCGATAACCCTAACTAGGATACGTTCCAATTTTTCCTTTGGCCCATCCGGAACATCAGCCAAAAGCCTGACCACCGCATTCACTGCACCACGCTTTTGTAACACCTTATTGGTCTGTACGGGAATGGCCTCATTGTTCTTTACGACCAACAACCGACTACCAGAATCAACACTTTCAAAAACCCCCACGGCATAAATACTATCCAAAATGGCATCCCCTATTTCCGAAAAATAGTCCCTTGCCGATGTGGAGTATGCGGTTTCCGAAAATTCGTCCTTAAAAGCTTGGGAGAAGCTTTGCCTTACCGCCTGGGAGATGGAATCATTATAGGCATAGTAAATCGACTTATTTTCAGTCAAGTCCCTGCGTTCCGCATTGAGCTCTTCTTCCGTTTTATTAATGGAAAAATCAAAGGGAGCGTATAAATTTTCATATTGCCAGGACCTTCCCTTTTGGAATTCGTACTTGAACTTCCCTCCCCTAGGGAAAAAAAACACAATCAGCCCTACGGAAATTACATAAAGAACATATTTGTAAATAAGGGATTGATTCTTGTAAAAATTATCCAGAGATTTTGCCATTCTTCAGGTAGACTTAATCAAAAATAGAAAATTTAGGGTCATTCCCTTAATTGGAGTGAGTGGCTTTAAAAATTAGTATTTTCGTGGCACTAAAAAGTTAAAGATGAAAGAGGTCGTTATCGTTTCTGCCGTGCGCACCCCAATTGGAAGTTTTATGGGGGCTTTGGCTGGTATTTCCGCACCAAAATTAGGTGCCGTTGCCATTAAAAATGCCTTGGGCAGAATACACCTTTCCCCTAATGACGTGGATGAGGTACTCATGGGAAATGTGGTCCAGGCGGGCACCGGTCAAGCCCCGGCAAGACAGGCCGCCATTTATGCGGGAATACCCGATACCGTGCCCTGTACCACAGTGAACAAAGTATGTGCCTCCGGTATGAAGGCGGTCATGCAGGCAGCCCAATCCATAGCACTCGGCGATACCGAAATTGTGGTGGCGGGAGGAATGGAAAACATGAGCCAGATTCCCCATTATATGCAGTTGCGGACCGCAACAAAGTTTGGCCCGGCACAACTCACTGACGGAATGCAAAAAGATGGTTTAGTCGATGCCTACGACCAAAATGCGATGGGCGTATGCGCAGATGCCTGTGCTGTGGAACACCATTTTACCAGGGAAGAGCAAGATGCTTTTGCCGTGCAGTCCTATACCAGGTCCAACCAGGCGTGGACCAGTGGAAAGTTTGCTACTGAAGTGGTCCCGGTGGAAGTACCACAACGAAAGGGCAACCCCATTTTGGTTTCCGAGGACGAAGAATACAAGAATGTAAAAATGGAGAAAATCCCAGTGCTACGCCCTGCCTTTACCCCAGACGGTACCGTTACTGCCGCAAATGCCTCCACAATAAACGATGGTGCGGCCGCTTTGGTGTTGATGAGTGTGGAAAAGGCAGCTTCCCTAAATGTAAAGCCATTGGCAAAAATCAAAAGTTATGCTGATGCCGCCCAAGAACCCAAATGGTTCACCACTGCACCGGCAAAGGCCTTACCAAAAGCGTTGGACAAAGCTGGGATCACATTGGATGAAGTTGATTTTTTTGAATTCAACGAGGCGTTTTCCGTTGTAGGTTTGGCCAACATGAAGCTTTTGGGGCTCAACGATTCCAATGTTAACGTTAATGGTGGTGCAGTGTCCCTGGGACACCCCCTCGGATGTTCGGGTGCAAGAATTATGGTTACCTTGCTCAATGTGCTGCAACAGAACAATGGAAAGATTGGTGCTGCGGCCATCTGTAATGGTGGTGGTGGTGCTTCGGCCATAATCTTGGAACGCTAATAAATCCAAGGTATATGCAATATGGGATAGGACATCTGAGTGTAATTCCCATCCGAGCCACCTCCGATCCTTCTTCTGAAATGATTTCACAGGTGTTGTATGGGGATCATTTTAAAATTAAGGAGGAAAGGAAATATTTTAGCCGGATCCACTTGGTTTTTGATGATTTCGAGGGATGGATTCAAAACAACCAGATCACCAAGATTTCCGAAGAACAATTTCAGGAAATAAATGCCCGTACAAAACCCATCCATAATACGGATTTTCTCTTGTACGCGTCAACCCAAAATAACGAACTTTTGCCCATAGTTATCGGCTCCAGAATGGATATTGCCCCAATTTTGGGGCACCACATTGAAACGATGCCCGAAATGCCATTGGGGCAAAAGTCAAACTTGGTGGATACGGCATTGCTATACCTTAATACCCCCTACCTCACCGGAGGTAAGACCCCATTTGGAATTGACAGTTCCGGGTTCACCCAAATGGTTTATAAAATAAATGGGAACAAGCTCCTTAGAAGAACGGAAGAGCAATCCAGCCAAGGGGAGGCATTGAGTTTTATTGAAGAAAGTGAACCTGGGGATCTAGCCTTTTTTGATAATTCCGAGGGAATTATTGACCATGTTGGGATTATCCTGAAAGACAATTACATCATTCATGCCGCGGGACACGTTCGGATTGACAGATTGGATCACACGGGTATTTTCAATACCCAAAAACGAATGTATACCCATAGTCTAAGGGTAATCAAAAAAGTGGTACCATAAAAAAACCCTGCTGGCCCAAAGCCGAACAGGGTTTTAATTTCAAAGGGAGTGTGATTGTTTATTCCCCAATCAATTTCTTTACGCGCATGAAATTCTCATTGTCCCCCAAAGCAGCGTAGATATTTTTTAGCTGTTCCAAAATCTGGATGTTATCCGGGGTGTTCTTTAGGGCCGTTTCCAAAACATTGGCACCTTCCTGGAACAATTGGTCACGCTTTTCTTTTAATTCGTCATACTTTTGGGTATCTGCCCTGGACGTGCCCAAGCTATTCATTTCATCCACCAATACATTTCCTTCGTTCACATAGGTAGTGGAAAGGTTTAATAGGGCGTTGGTATAGTTTGGATCTACCTCCAAAGCCTTTTTGTAAGCAGCTCTCGCTTCGTCCATGTTCCCCTGTTCCATATTGATTACACCAATATTGTAAAGGAGGTCAGGGTTGTCTGGAGCCATATCAGAGGCTTGCCCCATAAGTTCCTTGAACTTGTCCTTATCTCCCATTGAATAGTATAGATTGGCTTTGTTCAAAACCAAATTCACATCGTTGGGGTTATTGGCAAGCGCATCATCATAGGCAGCCAGAGCCTCTTCATTCTTGCCTTGTTCTTGGTAAATAAGTGCAATATTTTTTACAATTTCCGCCTTTTTGGAAGGGGTTTTCTCTTCCTTAAAGTCCTTGTAGGAATTGGTTTTTTTGTAGAGTTCATACTCTTGTTCGCCAAGACTTACCGTTTCACCTGTAGCAACATCTACAGCGGAATATTTGACTTCACTTCCATCGTAGTTCAAATCCTTAAGTTCACTGTAGTATTTGATGGCCTGATCGTAATTATCGGGGCCGCCGTTTACCGCACTACTGGCAGCGTAGTACAAATAAATGGTATCGTTGGGACTTAATGTATAGGCTTGATAAAGCTTGGTTGCACCCTCAGAGAACTTTTTGTTATTGTTATCCTCAACGGCAGCGTTTACCAGTTCCGCAGTCATTTGGGTTAGCTTTTGTTTTGCATTTGCAGAAAATTTGGCTTTTCCGCTTGCTTCTTCCACACTGATTACCTTTTGGTAGGCAGCAATGGCCGCATCATAATCCGAAAGTTGGGCAGTTGCATCTCCCATAAGGCTGTAATATTGTGCCTGTAATTTGGGATCTGCGCCATCAATTGAGCCCGCTACCCCCTCAAGGGCAGATTTGGCCGCAGTAGCATCACCGCTTTTCATTGCTTTGGAGGCGGCTTTTATTTCATCCTTTTGTGCGAATCCAATTACTGAAATCGAAAGCGCAAACAGCAATATTAATTTAGTTCTCATGTTCAAAATTTAATTATAATTTTAGTGTTTATTTATTATTCCCTTCTGTTTCGTCAGTTTCGTTATCAAGAGCCGTGCCATCTTCTTGATTGACCACTATATCACGAATGTCCATGGCTTCCACAGCATCCTCATCCTTCATGACTTTCGCCACCGCAGCAATGGAGTCATTCCCTTTTAGGTTAATAAGCTTAACGCCCTGAGTGGCCCTACCCATGACCCTTAAATCTTCAACGGCCATTCGAATCGCGATACCCGACTTATTGATGATCATTAAATCGTCCGTATCGCTAACATTTTTAATGGCAACAAGACCGCCCGTCTTTTCAGTAATGGAAATGGTTTTCACCCCTTTTCCACCCCTATTAGTTACGCGATAATCATCTATGTTGGATCTTTTCCCATATCCATTTTCCGAGACTACCAGAATGTCATCTTCAAAATTATGGACGGAAACCATGCCAATGACTTCATCATGGTCACTTGCCAAGGTAATTCCCCGCACACCTGAGGCATTTCTTCCCATAGGTCTGGTCTTACCTTCCTCAAACCGGATAGCTTTTCCAGATTTCAATCCCAAGAAAATTTGGCTTGTTCCCGTGGTCAGTTTGGCTTCCAGCAGTTCATCGTTATCTCGAATGGTAATCGCGTTTATACCATTTTGACGCGGTCTTGAATATTGCTCCAAGGATGTTTTCTTTACTGTCCCCCGCTTGGTCGCCATAATCACATAGTGGCTGTTCACATAATCCTCATCCTTTAAATCCTGGGTACAGATAAAGGCCTTCACCTTGTCCTCTGTCTCAATATTGATCAGATTTTGGATAGCCCGTCCCTTGGAGGTTTTACTACCTTCCGGAATTTCAAAGACCCGCATCCAAAAACATTTTCCCTTCTGGGTGAAGAACAACATATATTGGTGATTGGTCCCTACAAAAAGGTGTTCCAAAAAGTCTTCGTTCCTGGTGGTTGACGCTTTTTGTCCCACGCCACCCCTATTTTGGGTCTTATATTCCGTTAAGGGCGTTCTTTTGATATATCCTGCATGGGAAATGGTAATGACCACCTGTTCATCCGGAATCATATCCTCAATACTCAGATCACCACCGGCAAAATTGATCTCCGATCTTCGTTCGTCCCCATACTTTTCCTTGACCTCCAACAACTCGTCCTTGATAATCTGCATCCTACGTTCCTTTTTATCAAGGATATCTTTTAGGTCCTCTATGGTCTTCAGTAGTTCATCATACTCTTCCCGCAATTTGTCCTGCTCCAGACCGGTCAACTGCCGTAAGCGCATTTCTACGATCGCCCTTGCCTGAACTTCGGTAAGCTTAAAGCGTTCCATTAAGCTATTTCGGGCATCTTCAACATTTGCAGAGGCCCGAATAATGGCGATTACCTCGTCAATATTGTCAGAAGCAATGATTAAACCTTCCAGGATATGGGCACGGTCTTCCGCCTTCTTTAGTTCGAACTTGGTCCTTCGGACAACAACTTCGTGCCTGTGCTCCACAAAGTGATGGATGATTTCCTTGAGGTTCAGTAATTGTGGTCTTCCGTGGACCAAGGCAATATTGTTAACGGAAAATGAGGATTGTAGCGCAGTATACTTGTAAAGCATATTGAGTACGATATTGGGTATCGCATCCCGCTTCAAAATATATACAATACGCATCCCTTTACGATCGGACTCGTCCCTAATGGAGGCAATACCGTCAATCTTCTTATTATTGACCAAATCCGCCGTCTTCTTTATCATATCGGCCTTGTTGATCTGGAATGGAATTTCCGTAACAACGATACATTCCCTTCCCTGGACTTCCTCAAAATGCGCCCTGGCACGCATCACTACCCTTCCGCGTCCGGTATGAAAGGCCTCTTTTACCCCATCATACCCATAAATAATGCCTCCAGTTGGAAAATCAGGGGCCTTAATGTAGGTAATGAGTTCATCGATCTCAATGGCATTATTGTCAATATAGGCCACTGTACCGTCCACAACCTCAGATAAGTTATGTGGTGGCATATTGGTTGCCATACCCACTGCAATTCCCGAGGCCCCATTGACCAATAGGTTTGGAATACGCGTAGGAAGTACGGTAGGCTCTTGAAGTGAATCATCAAAATTAAGTTGGTGATCTACCGTATCCTTATCTATGTCAGCAAGCATTTCTTCGGAAATCTTGCGCATTCTGGCCTCTGTATAACGCATAGCCGCAGGACTATCACCGTCAACAGAACCAAAGTTTCCCTGTCCATCAACAAGCATATAGCGCAAACTCCACTCTTGCGCCATCCGGACCATGGTGTCGTAAACGGACGTATCCCCGTGGGGATGGTACTTTCCCAAAACCTCCCCAACGATACGGGCCGACTTTTTATGTGAACTGGTTGAGCGTACACCCAGTTCATGCATGCCATAAAGCACCCTTCTATGGACGGGTTTCAGGCCGTCCCGCACATCTGGCAGCGCACGTGACACAATGACCGACATTGAATAATCAATGTAGGCCGATTTCATCTCATCCTCAATGTTGATAGGTATCAATTTTTCCCCTTCAGCCATATTAAAATCGTATTGATTTTTGTGGTTAAAATATCGTGGCAATATACCAAAAAATGCACCTTTGAAGATGATTACAAAGGACTTTATTAAAAAAATTATCAACACGGAACCCCACTCAATATCAGAACATTTCCTGCGTTAAAGTTTATGTTAAAGCTGCCATTTTTCGTTAATTATTCCGACTTTATCGAATATGGGTATGGTATTTGACCGCCGTTATAATACTTTTATTAATTTTAGTTCGGATAAAGAAAAGCTATGGATGATAATTTTTCTCCTAGGGTAAAGGATGTAATTGCCTACAGTAAAGAAGAAGCACTGCGTTTGGGCCATGATTTTATTGGCACGGAACACCTAATGCTCGGTCTGCTGAGGGACGGAAACGGAAAGGCAATAAACATTTTGGACGCCCTTGATGTGGATTTGGACCATTTGAGACGAAAAGTGGAAATCTTGAGTCCGGCCAATCCCAATACCGGTTCTATACAAAAAGACAAAAAGAACCTTCATTTAACGAGGCAGGCAGAACGGGCCCTGAAAACCACTTTTTTAGAGGCCAAACTTTTTCAAAGCTCCTCGATCAATACCGCACATTTATTATTGTGCATCTTACGAAACGAAAATGACCCGACCACAAAATTGCTACACAAATTAAAGGTGGATTACGACAATGTAAAAGAGCAATTCAAGTCCATGATCACCAGTGATGATGACTATTTGGACACGCCACGCTCGGAATCTTTTTCCAGTGACCCTGATGATGGCGGGGATTCCGGAGATAGCAAGGAAAGTAGTTTTGGTTCCTCCAGTCAGCAAAAGGGAAGTAAAAAATCCAAAACCCCTGTATTGGACAATTTTGGAAGGGACCTTACCAAACTTGCGGAAGATGATAAATTGGATCCCGTTGTTGGTCGTGAAAAGGAAATAGAACGCGTCTCCCAAATTTTGAGCAGGCGGAAGAAAAACAATCCGCTACTGATTGGTGAACCAGGCGTTGGAAAAAGTGCCATTGCCGAAGGTTTGGCCTTACGCATCATCAACAAAAAGGTTTCCAGAATCCTTTATAACAAACGCGTTGTTACCTTGGATTTGGCCTCCCTGGTTGCCGGAACCAAATATCGCGGACAGTTCGAGGAAAGAATGAAGGCCGTAATGAACGAGTTGGAAAAGAATGATGATATAATTCTTTTTATTGACGAAATCCATACCATAGTAGGTGCCGGTGGTGCCACCGGAAGTTTGGACGCATCCAATATGTTCAAACCGGCTTTGGCCAGAGGTGAAATACAATGTATCGGCGCCACTACCCTGGATGAGTACAGGCAGTACATTGAAAAGGACGGTGCATTGGAGCGTCGTTTCCAGAAAGTGATGGTGGAACCCACTTCCGTTGAGGAAACCATTGAAATCTTGATGAACATCAAGAGCAAGTATGAAGATCACCACAATGTTTTTTATACGGATGACGCCATTAAGGCCTGCGTAAAACTTACCAATAGGTACATGACGGACCGCTTCCTTCCAGACAAGGCGATAGATGCCCTGGATGAAGCAGGCTCCCGTGTCCACATTGTTAACATGGATGTTCCCAAGCAGATATTGGAATTGGAACAGCAATTGGAAGATGTAAGGGAGCTTAAGAACAGCGTGGTCAAAAAGCAGAAATATGAGGAGGCCGCCAAACTTCGTGACGATGAAAAACGTTTGGAGAAAGACCTGGCTTCGGCCCAAAAACAATGGGAAGAAGAAAGCAAACTAAACCGGGAAACGGTATCGGAAGACAATGTTGCCGACGTGGTTAGTATGATGAGCGGCATTCCGGTAAACAGGATTGCCCAGACCGAAAGCAACAAACTGGCCGAACTCCCTGCCCTGATCAAAGACTATGTAATTGGCCAGGATGAAGCCGTGACCAAGGTGGCAAAAGCCATCCAACGGAACAGGGCCGGCCTAAAGGACCCCAACAAACCCATTGGCTCATTTATTTTCTTGGGTCAGACCGGGGTGGGCAAAACCCAATTGGCCAAAGTTTTGGCCAGGGAATTGTTTGATTCCGAGGATGCACTTATACGTATTGATATGAGTGAGTATATGGAGAAATTCGCCATTTCCAGATTGGTTGGTGCACCTCCAGGATATGTAGGGTATGAAGAAGGTGGACAACTGACCGAAAAAGTCAGGAGAAAACCGTATTCCGTTGTTCTTTTGGATGAAGTTGAAAAAGCCCACCCAGATGTGTTCAATATGCTATTACAGGTATTGGACGATGGGTTTATCACCGATAGTCTGGGCAGAAAAATAGACTTTAGGAATACCATCATTATCATGACCTCCAATATAGGGGCCAGACAGTTGAAAGATTTTGGACAAGGCGTCGGTTTTGGAACCGCTGCCAAGAAAGCACAGGCAGATAGCCATCACAAAAGTGTAATTGAAAATGCACTGAAAAAAGCGTTTGCCCCGGAATTTCTGAACAGAATCGACGATGTAATCGTATTTAATCCGCTTGAGCGGGAAGATATCCACAAAATCATTGGTATTGAGTTGGATAGGCTCTTTAAGAGGATTAAGGATATTGGTTATGACCTGCACCTTTCCGATAAGGCAAAGGACTATATTGCGGATAAGGGATTTGATAAGCAGTATGGCGCAAGACCTTTAAAAAGGGCCATTCAAAAGTATATCGAAGACGCTTTGGCAGAAGAAATTGTAAATTCCAATTTAAACGAGGGGGACAGTATCTATATGGACTTTGACGATAAGAAAGAGGAATTGACCATAAAGATCCAAAAAGCCGAAGAATCGTCCGAGGCCAAATAAACCCAATCCGTTCATCTTATAAAAGGGCCCTTTTAAGGGCTCTTTTTTTGGTTTCAACGCCCAAACTTTTTAAGAAAATGTAATCTATGGGCAATTTGTTAACAATTTAAACGATAAATATGCTTTTAATCTAAAATTTTTCAGTTCGGGACTTCACCCTCATAAATTCGTGTCGACACTATAATTGATGGGAATGAAGTTTGGATTTACAAAAAATCCTATGGTCATTAAAGAGTACTCTTTGGACATAGGTACGGTACAGGTATATGACAATTATATTGTGGCCAATTTTGATGAAGGCGCCACGGTTACTTTGGAAAGGGCATACCAAATTATCGGAATATCGGAAATACATTTTAGGGATAAAAAGTTTGGATACATCAGTCTTCGGAAAAACTCCTATGCCATTGACCCCATTATCTACACCTATCTAAGAGGTTTGGAAAACCTTATCGCTTTTGCCATAGTTTCCAAAAAGGAAATTGACATGCATAATTTCAAAATTGAAAAAATGTTCTATAAAAAGAACATGGAGTTTTTTATTGAATATGATAACGCAGTGGCTTGGATCAAGAAAAGATTGAAGCGGAAAAAGCTAAAGGTCTAATCGGTTTTCTGTCCATTTCTATTTCCATCCTTTCTGAACAGTTCCACAAAAGCCGTTCCAATATTACCGACTATTTTCCCGGCGGTAACGGCCTCATAACCCGCTCTTGAAGTAGTTATATCACCGGACAACCCATGTAAATAGACCCCAAAGATAGCCGCCTGTAGAGGTTCATAATCTTGCGCAAGAAGACCTGTGATTATACCGGTCAATACATCACCACTACCCGCCGTGGCCATCCCGGGATTACCGGTAGAATTGATATAACCTGTTCCATTGGCAACGATTATGGTATGCGCTCCCTTAATAACCAATACCCCACCAATGTTTTTGGAAAGTGCTTTTGCTTTTTCCAGTTTTTCAAAATCATTCCCCCATGGACCCACCAATCGTTCCAATTCCTTGGGATGTGGGGTAAGTACAGTTCCCAAAGGCAGCTTTTCCAATAGTTCCGGCCTTTGGGAAAGCATGTTCAATCCATCGGCATCAATGACCAGCTTTGATGTATTTTTCTCCAAAAATCCCTCAAAAGCCGTGATTACCTCCTTTTTGGTCCCCATCCCCATCCCAATGCCTATAGCCTTGGGTTCAAAGGGTATTTCAATTTTTGAGATGGTATTTTCCATAGCATCTGTTAAAACCATGGCTTCCGGAATACCGGTTTGTATGGGGACATATCCACATTTTGGCACATAAGCGGTCACTAGTCCGGCACCTACATTGAGACATGCCCTTGTTGCCAAGTTGACAGCGCCTATTTTTCCATAACTGCCTCCGATCATCAGGGCATGGCCATAGGTGCCCTTATGGGTAAACTTAAGCCGAGGCTTATAGAAAGGAAGCACTTCAAACTTTCCAACAAAATGATAATCCACCTCAACATTGGCGAAATACTCCTGGTCCAGACCAATATCCAAAATTTCCCACTCGTTCATATACCCGGCGGTTTGGGGCAAAAAGAAGGGCAACTTGGGTGATTGGAAACTTAAAACGTAATTGGCATGTACCACATTATCCGGAAACTCAGGAACACTATCCATAAACATCCCGGAAGGAATATCGACAGACAGTACAAAGGCAGATGATCGGTTGATTTGTTGAATCAAATTACGCACCCATGGGGATGGGGACCTGTTAAGGCCTATTCCAAAAATGGCATCCACTACAATATCATCTGGACCAATAGTGAAAGAATGATGCTCTTTGTCCAGAAAATCCGGCCAAAGCTTCCGCTCTTTCAGTCGATTTAGGTTGAGTAAAAAATCCTTGGATCGCTTTTCACTATAGTTGACCACATAGACTTGGACGTCATATTCATGCTCTTTCAAATGCCGGGCTATGGCCAGTCCATCCCCACCGTTGTTTCCTATCCCACAGAACAAATGGATTTTAATGGGATTTCCTTGTAAACGCTCATGCATCCAATTAAAAATGCCCAATGCCGCCCGTTCCATAAGTGCATCACTGGTTATTTGTTGTTTTGCGATCGTGAATTTGTCAGCTTTATAGATCTGTGCTGCGGATAAAATCTTCATTTGACAAGTCTGGTCCTATAAAATTGAAAATTTGATAAAATTTCCCGAACAATTTGGTGCTTTTGTCCAAAACACTACTTTTATCAGGTAATTTATTTCATGCAATTTAGTCAATCGGACATAACTTCTGTACTTTCTTTTGGTTTTGCGACCACCACTACCCCTTTGGGGTAATTTCTTTATACATAGCATCCGATTCAACCTTTTTTCCATAATTTTCCCAATAACTTTTTTATAAATGAAAGTCTTAAAATTTGGCGGCACATCAGTAGCCAATTCAAACAATATCAAGCAAGTAGCAAAAATTGTTTCCCAGATAAAAAGCGACAAAACCGCAGTGGTCGTCTCGGCCCTTGGCGGAGTAACGGATTTGTTGCTCAAAAGTTTGGAACTGGCATCAAACAGGGACCTTGGTTTCGAGAACGTCCTACTTGAGATTGAACATAGGCACCTTACCACCATAAAGGAGCTTTTCCCAATTAAGGAGCAAAGTGCGATCCTAAGCCACGTTAAAAGTAATTTGAATGAGTTGGAAACCTTGGTCCAAGGGGCCTACCTTATCGGGGAGCGTACCTCCAGACTTGCGGACAAAGTAGTGAGCTATGGCGAGTTGCTATCTTCTTTTGTCATATACCATTACTTTGTCTCCCAGGGATTGGACTCCGGCTTGAAAAACGGGCGGGAGTTAATTATTACGGACGAGAGTTTTGGGAAAGCCAATGTGGATTTTAAGTTAACCCATACCAATTGCCACAATTACTTTAAGAATACAAAGGATGCCATTACACTGGTTCCCGGTTTTGTTTCCTCTTCAAGGGACGGTTCCAGCACTACATTGGGTCGTGGTGGTTCCGATTATACCGCAGCCATCATCGCTGCCAGTACTGCAGCTGAAGAATTACAAATTTGGACGGATGTTAGTGGAATGTATACCGCAAATCCAAAATTGGTAAAACAAGCCAAATGCATATCCCAGATTTCCTATGAAGAAGCCATGGAACTTTCCCATTTTGGCGCCAAGGTCTTATACCCTCCTACCTTACAACCCATATTGAGTCAAGGAATCCCCATATGGATCAAGAATACTTTTGCCCCGGATGAAAAAGGGACATTGATAACGCAAAATAACAATGGGCAAGGCAAATCGGTCCGGGGAATAAGCCATGTTGGTGAAATAACCTTGTTGTCCTTGGAAGGGCCCGGAATGGTGGGGATTCCCGGTATTTCCAAGCGCTTTTTTGAAACCCTTTCCCAACAGGACATAAGTGTGGCACTCATCACGCAAGCTTCATCGGAGCATTCCATTTGCGTGGGCATCTCAAATGCCGATGAGGCCAAAGCGCAAACATCCGTGAACCAAGCTTTTGAGTATGAGATTGCCTCCGGGAAGATAAATCCTGTTATCGTTGAGAAGGATTTGGCCATTATTGCATTGGTTGGTGACAACATGAAAAGTCATCAGGGGTTAAGTGGAAAAATGTTCAGCACTTTGGGCAGGAACAATGTGAACATTAGGGCCATTGCCCAGGGCGCTTCAGAAAGGAATATCTCCGCAGTGATTACGAGTGATGATGTCAAAAAAGCACTTAATGCCTTACACGAGGGGTTTTTTGAGGAAAATATCAAGCAATTGAACCTTTTTGTTATGGGCGTCGGTAACGTGGGTTCCCGCTTGCTTGCGCAAATCCATCAACAAAAAGAATACCTAAAAGAGGAATTGAAATTGAACATCAGGGTGATTGGTATTTCCAATTCCAGAAAAATGGTGTTCCATGAAGATGGAGTTTCCTTGGAGACCTGGAGGGGGGACCTGGAAAATGGTTTGGAGGCCAATGGTGAAGCTTTTATGGATAGGGTTCAAAAGTTAAACTATCGCAATAGTATTTTTGTTGATAATACTGCCAATGAAAAGGTTTCCGATACATACGGCCATTATCTTGAAAACAGCATTGCCGTGGTAACCTGTAACAAAATTGCATGTTCATCCGCTTTTGATAACTACCAAAGATTAAAAAAGCTCTCCAAAAAATACAATGCCCCGTTTCTTTTTGAAACCAATGTGGGTGCAGGTTTACCTATTATTGACACCTTAAAGCACTTAATCGCTTCTGGGGACAGGGTCAACAAAATACAGGCCGTACTTTCCGGTAGTCTCAATTTTGTGTTCAATACTTTTGATGACACCAAAACCTTCCATGATGTAGTCAAAGAAGCTCAGGAAAAGGGCTATACCGAACCTGATCCCACCATAGATCTAAGCGGTGTTGATGTAATGCGGAAAATCCTGATTTTGGCCCGCGAAAGTGGCTACCAATTGGATATTGAAGAAATAACCAACGAATCCTTCCTTCCTAAGGAAAGTTTGGATACAACGAGCAACGCGCTATTTTATGAATCCCTCAAAAAATACGAGTCCGATTTTCAGGACATCTACAAAGTGGCTGCCCAAAAAGATTGCAAACTAAAGTATGTGGCCCAATTTGAGGATGGAAAGGCCAAAGTGGGGCTTCAGGAAATCCCACGAGGGCACGATTTCCATAATCTGGAAGGAAGTGACAACATCGTTCTGTTTTTCACGGACCGGTATCCTGAGCAGCCCTTAATAGTCAAAGGCGCAGGGGCGGGAGCCGATGTTACGGCATCCGGTATCTTTGCGGACATCATAAGAATTGGGAATTTTTAAGTTATGGGGGAGATTCGTGTATTTTGCCCGGCCACAGTGGCCAATGTTTCCTGCGGATTTGATGTGCTGGGATTGGCCTTGGAAGCCGTGGGTGACGAAATGGTGGTCCGTAAATCAACGGTAAAAGGCGTAAAAATCACTAAAATTACGGGGCAAGAGCTACCGTTGGAAACCGAGAAAAATGTTGCCGGTGTTGCTGCTACCAGGCTTTTGCAACAGCTGGAACATGAAGGTGGTTTTGAAATGGAAATCCATAAAAAAATAAAGCCGGGCAGTGGCATTGGTAGTAGCGCTGCCAGTGCTGCCGGGGCCGTATGGGGCATAAACCACTTGTTGGGGAACCCGTTTTCCAATAGGGATTTGGTGGAATTTGCCATGCAAGGTGAGAAATTGGCCAGCGGCGTGGCCCATGCCGATAATGTAGCACCGGCCATTTTTGGTGGATTTACCCTTGTGCGGAGTTATGAACCTTTGGATATCATCCCAATACATACCCCCAAAAATCTTTATGCCACGGTCATCCATCCCCAAATAGAGGTCAAGACCTCAGATTCACGAAAGATTCTGAAAACCAATATTTCGTTGGCCCAGGGTATTCGACAATGGGGTAATCTTGGAGGGTTGGTAGCCGGACTTTTTACCGAGGACTATCAATTAATAGGACGCTGCCTGGAAGACCATGTTATTGAACCCATTCGCTCCATTTTAATTCCAAAGTTTGATGCCATAAAAACCGAAGTGAAAAAAGCTGGGGCCTTAGGTTCGGGAATTTCGGGTTCCGGTCCTTCCATTTTTGCACTTTCCCAAGGTGAGGAAACAGCAAAAAGGGTAGCGCGGACCATGAAGGAAATCTATACGCCCACAGGAGTGGAATTCGACATCCACGTATCGCCAATAAGTTTATCCGGGGTAAGGACAATGTAAATAGTATGGAATTTTTTAGTTTAAACGACCCAACGCACAAAGCTTCATTTAAGGATGCCGTAATCGCAGGAATAGCACCCGATAAGGGGCTTTATTTCCCTCGGGAGATCAATCCACTACCCCCTTCCTTTTTTGAGGGCATTGCTTCTTTGTCCCATCAACAAATAGCATTTAGGGCTATACGGCAGTTTGTCCAAAAGGATATCCCGGACAATGAATTGGAGAAAATCATTTCCAATACACTGGATTTTAATTTTCCCCTTATAAAAATTGAGGATAAGGTTTCTGTATTGGAACTTTTTCATGGGCCTACCATGGCCTTTAAGGATGTGGGAGCGCGATTTATGGCCAATTGTTTAGGGTACTTTTTTGAGGACAGTGAAGAAAGCGTAACGGTCTTGGTAGCCACCTCCGGGGATACGGGCGGTGCTGTGGCCAATGGTTTTTTAGGGGTTGAAGGCGTTCAGGTAGTTATCCTTTATCCAAGCGGAAAGGTCAGTGAAATCCAGGAAAAACAGTTGACCACCTTGGGACAGAACATTACGGCCCTGGAAGTTTCCGGAACTTTTGATGATTGCCAGCGAATGGTCAAAAGGGCCTTTTTGGACAAGGAAATTACCAGAATACAAAAGCTTACCTCGGCAAACAGCATCAATGTGGCAAGGTGGTTGCCCCAACTCTTTTATTATTTATTTGCTTACCAACAAGTGAATGGCCTTGGTGAAGAATTGGTGTTTTCGGTGCCCTCCGGAAATTTTGGGAACATTTGTGCGGGACTGGTCGCCCAAAAACTGGGGATGCCCGCAAAGCACTTTGTTGCGGCCACCAATAGCAATGATGTGATACCCAATTTCATGAAAAATGGAACCTATGAACCAAAACCATCCATTTCCACCATCTCGAATGCAATGGACGTAGGGGACCCCAGTAATTTTGTCAGAATTCAAAAGTTGTTCAACAATGATTTCGATGCGCTTTCAGCATCCCTCTCGTCCTACTCCTTTTCGGACCGTGAAACCAAGTCAATAATGAAATCCATTTATGAAAACAAGGGATATCTTATGGACCCTCATGGTGCTGTTGGCTATTTGGGCTTAAAAAGGTACTTAAAAGACCATCCCGATTGGCATGGCATCTTTTTGGAGACCGCACACCCCATTAAATTCTTACCTGTTGTTAAGGACACCCTAGGGGTATCACCGGCCATTCCGCCCCAAATCCAAAAAGTGATGGGTAGGGAAAAAATAGCCATTGCCATCCACAATTATGAAGATTTAAAAATTCACCTGACAAAAAACAAGTAATTCCGCAGCGCCTGTTCAGGAATTTGTGATTGGAATTGTTACAGACCATTTTTGTGCGGAACGTGCAAAAAGGGACATAAGAAAACAATTGACAAATTCCTAGGCAGGCGCTAAATAAAAATAGCAACACCACTTTGTTAAAAACCAAGTGGTGAAATGTGCAGTACCATATAATTATTCGATATTTTTATCTGGAATTAAACAAAACGAATGAAGACTACTGCACTCACTGAGACCCATATTGCCCTTGGGGCCAAAATGGTGCCTTTTGCGGGATATAACATGCCCGTTTCCTATGAAGGTGTCAATAGTGAACATGAAACCGTACGTAATGGGGTTGGGGTTTTTGATGTATCCCATATGGGGGAGTTTTTAATTGAAGGTCCCCGGGCATTGGAACTGGTCCAAAAAGTGACCTCCAATGATGCTTCAAAATTGACGGTGGGAAAGGCACAATATAGCTGTATGCCCAACGAAACCGGTGGTATAGTGGATGACCTAATTGTATATCGCGTAAAAGAAGAGACCTATCTCTTGGTCGTAAATGCATCCAATATTGAAAAGGATTGGGCACATATCGCTAAGTATAATACGGGTAGTGGAGCTGAAATGAGAAACATTTCCGATAATTACTCCCTTTTGGCCATCCAAGGACCTAAAGCAGTGGAAGCCATGCAAGCCCTGTCCTCACACGATTTATCCGCCATTAAATTCTACAACTTTGTGGTGGGGGATTTTGCAGGAGTGGAACATGTGATTATTTCGGCTACAGGGTATACCGGATCTGGTGGTTTTGAAATCTATTGCAAGAATTCCGAAGTACAACAGATTTGGGATAAGGTTTTTGAGGCGGGGGAGCGATTCGGCATCAAACCCATTGGTTTGGCGGCAAGGGATACCCTACGTTTGGAAATGGGCTATTGCCTTTACGGAAACGATATCGACGATACTACCTCTCCTTTTGAAGCGGGATTGGGTTGGATTACCAAATTCACCAAGGAGTTTGTCAATTCCAAAGCACTGGAAGATGAGAAAAAAAGGACCCCGGAACGTAAATTAGTGGGTTTTGAACTGGATGAAAAAGGGATTCCAAGGAACGGTTATGATATTGTGGACAGTCAAGGCAAAAAGATAGGTGAGGTCACTTCCGGCACCATGTCCCCTTCTTTGGGCAAGGGAATTGGATTGGGATATGTACCCATGGTCCTTGCCGATGCGGGTAGTAAAATCCATATCCAAATACGGAAAAACAGGATTCCTGCCACCGTTGTAAAACCTCCCTTTTACAAAGCTACCTAAATGCCGTACCAAAAAATTCTGGATACCATTTCATCAGAAGCTTCCAAAAGTAAAGAGCGTGGTGAAGTGGCAAACTACATTCCGGAATTGTCAAAAATCAGTGACCAAAAATTTGGGATTGCCTTATTGGATGAACAGGGACACCTCTTTGAATCCGGGGACACCCATGAACAATTTTCCATACAAAGCATTTCCAAAGTACTTGCGCTCTCCTTGGCATTTCGGCTGTTGGGAGATGAGGTATGGAAACGCGTTGATGTGGAGCCTTCCGGTGATCCGTTCAATCATCTTTCCCTATTGGAACAGGAAAATGGGATTCCTAGAAACCCGTTGATCAATGCCGGTGCCATAGTAGTATCGGATATTTTGGTATCACAATTGCAACATCCCAAAAAGGAGTTCCTGCAGTATGTAAGAAAAATTGCAAATGACCCAAGTATAGCCTATGATGAACAGGTGGCAAAGTCCGAAAAACGGACCGGTTTTAAGAATTATGCCGCCGCCTATCTCATTAAATCGTATGGAAACCTGGAAAATGATGTGGAAGAAGTTTTGGATTTCTACTTTTACCAGTGCGCGTTGAGCATGTCCTGCCAGCAATTGGTAAAAGTGTTTTATATATTCGCTAACCGCGGAAAATGCCTACAAAACAATCCTTATTTGAGTTTGGCCCAGGTAAAACGCATTAATGCGTTAATGCTCACCTGTGGGTTTTATGATGAAGCTGGTGAGTTTGCATTTGAAGTAGGCCTACCCGGAAAAAGTGGGGTTGGGGGAGGAATTGTAGCACTTTTGCCCGAGAAATTCTGTGTGGCCACCTGGTCACCGGGATTGAATACAAAGGGAAATTCAAAACTTGGAATGGAAGCCTTGGAAAAATTCACGACTAAAACAGGATTATCCATATTTTGAAGAAAAACAAGATTCTTATCCTAGGGGCAAGTGGATTCATAGGAAATGCCATTTATAAGGAACTGTGCAATTATTTTGACACCTATGGCACTTATTGTTCCAATACGGCTTTTACGGCCAACAGTCAGTTCTTCAAGTACGATTTAAATGAAGATGACATTTATCGGGTGGTGGAAAGGATTCGACCAGATGTTATCATTTCTTCGTTGAGAGGGAATTTTTCAGGTCAAATTCAAGCGCACATCCATTTAATGGAATACCTGGCAAAAAATAAATGTCGCCTTTATTTTCTCTCTTCGGCCAATGTATTTGACGCCTACAGTAAATATCCTTCCTATGAGTTCGACAAAACCCTATCGGAAAGTATCTATGGAAAACTGAAAATCAGGATTGAGAATATGATGCTTCGGATGCCCGAAGAAAAAATAGGAATCCTACGCGTGCCCATGGTATTTGGAAATGCATCCCCACGTCTCAAGGAAATCAAAACCCTTTTGGATGCCAATGAACCCATAGAAGTATTTCCTAACCTCATCATCAATGTGACCACCGATGACCGCCTTACCCAACAAATCCATTACCTGATCAACAGAAACAAAAAGGGGATTTACCATTTGGGCAGTACGGATTTGGTACATCATGAAGATTTTATAAAGGAAGTAATCAAAAGGATTGGAAATTATCATCCTGTTCTTAAAAAGGTGTTCACTACCAATGACGACAGATATCTTGCAGCACTTCCCAAATCCAACACACTTCCCAAAAACCTAAGGTTTTCATATCAGGAAGTGATAGACCATCACCTATCCGTGGAATGAATTCCTTAAATTTAGTTCATGGAAAAACTTAATGAACAACAAATCATTTCTGCACTTGCAGCCTTAAAGGGATGGGAACTGGATAACGGTTTTATAGTCAAATCCTTTAAGTTTAAAGATTTCAAGGAAGCTTTTGGTTTCATGGTCCGCGTGGCTTTTGAATGTGAGGCCCAGAATCACCATCCCAACTGGGAAAACGTTTACAATTCCCTTACCATTCGTTTAAATACCCATGATGCGGATGGCATTACCACAAACGATATTGAATTGGCCACGACCATTGAACAAATTCTAAAGGAGTACTAACAAATTGCGTGGCAAAGTTGGGTTTTGTTAAATTTGACCAGGAACTCATTTAAAATCGAATTGGGATATGGGTAGAGCTTTTGAGTTTAGAAAAGCACGAAAAATGAAGCGTTGGGCCGCCATGTCCAAGGCATTTACCAGAATTGGGAAAGATATTGTAATGGCAGTGAAGGAAGGGGGTCCCGATCCAGATGCCAATTCCCGGCTAAGGGCGGTGATTCAAAATGCCAAGGCTGTAAATATGCCCAAGGATAATATTGAACGGGCCATTAAACGCGCCTCCGATAAATCCCAGGGCGGTTATAAGGAAGTCCTTTTTGAAGGGTATGCCCCCCATGGTATCGCCATCCTCATCGAAACCGCAACGGACAACAATACCAGGACCGTGGCCAATATCCGAAGCTATTTTAATAAGTGCAATGGAAGTTTGGGTACCTCCGGTTCGGTTGAATTTATGTTTGACCATAGCTGTAATTTTAGAATTAATGGTGATGGAATTGACCCGGAGGAACTGGAATTGGAAATGATAGATTTTGGGGCCGAAGAGGTATTTGTAGATGATGACGGTCTATTGATCTATGCCCCTTTTGAAAGTTTTGGCGATATCCAAAAGGAATTGGAAGCCCGCGAAATAGAAATCCTATCCTCTGGTTTTGAACGCATTCCCCAAGTGACCAAGGAACTCAATGCAGAACAGGTGGCCGATGTAGAGAAGTTACTGGAGAAAATTGAGGAAGACGACGATGTGCAGAACGTATATCATACGATGAAGGAATGATTTTTTGAGACCAAAATGTGGTGTGTATTTCTCCTTTGAATAGTGTTGAACAGGTGGTTTCCTTCCCTTGTTGAATAGCTATTTTGAAAAATAATTCCACCATTCCCTGTAATCAATGGCACTTGCCTCCCGACTAAGCACAAAAGGACATCTATGTATCGCATAATGCTGGTAATTCTGTTGCTATGTTCACTTTTTGAGGTATCTGCCCAAGGGATGACCTCGGAAAAACTGTTGCACATTATCCAAGCAGAGGCAGATACGGTCAGTGTTCAGGGAAATTCCATTCGATTCTTATTTAATGATGCCATGCTTGTTTGTATTTATGATGAGGGCGCCAATCGTATGCGTATCATTTCACCGATTGTGGAACGGGAGAAACTTGGGGAGGAAGAGCTGCTAAATGCCCTGGTTGCCAATTTTCATTCCGTATTGGATGTGAAATATGCGTTGAGTGATGAGGTAATTTGGTCCGTTTACGCCCATCCCCTCAAAGAATTGAACGAAGCCCAGGTCATAGATGCCATTCAACAAGTCTATGCGGCCGCAATTACATTTGGTAAAAGCTATTCGAGCACCAATTTGGTTTTTCCGGGAAACACGGAAAAAAAGGAAAAGCCGAAAGCACCCAAGATTTTAAAAAAGACGTAGTGTTAAGGTTGATGGTTGATGGTTGATGGTTGATGGTTGATGGTTGATGGTTGATGGTTGATGGTTGATGGTTGATGGATGGAAGTTAAAAGATTATCCAAAACTGTATTCCGGAATTTTTCCTTTTACCCCTTTGAAAAATTCCCGCACCTTCCTAAAGTCTTTGTTGATATCGTCACTGGTCCATAGCGGCTCTGATATTTTCACCTGTTTTTTTCCAAAATCGAAGGCAACCATAACAATGGGAACATTGCTTTTTTTAGCGATATAGTAAAACCCTGTTTTTAACGCACTTACTTTTTTTCGGGTACCTTCTGGCGCCAACGCAAATCGGAAAACCTCCCTTTCTGCAAAAACCTGGCCCACGGCATCCACCATATTTTGATTCTTGGAGCGATCTACCGGGGTCCCTCCCAACCATCTAAAAAACCAACCGTAAGGGGCTTTGAACAATCCTTTTTTTCCAACATAGTGAATTTCCTTGTTCACCACCTTACGGACAATTACCCCCAATGGGAAGTCCAACCAATGGGTGTGGGGAATGACAATGACAACGCACTTGTCCAGGTTGGGAAAAGTTCCTTCCAACTTCCATTTCATCACCTTAAAAAAGATGAACTTAGCGATAAGGTGCAGCATCTAAATCTTTTGGTAAATGGAAAGTAAACCATCCATATCAATATGTTTTTTCCAATCCCTCCCCAGGGCATTTTCCCAAAGGGGCTCCATGGACAGGGAAATTTGTGCCATGAGCTCCAAATCGGAAGAGGTAAGGCCGGCGCATACATTTTTTGGAAGCTGAATCCCATGTTTTTCCTTCATCTTATTGAACAGCTCCACTCCTTTGGGATAATACCTATCCAAATGTTGGAACACCAGACAATTGCCTATACCGTGTTTGGTTCCCAGAAGGTAGGAAAGTCCATAACTCATGGCATGGGCTATCCCCACTTGGGAATACGCAATACTCATGCCTCCATGCCAGGAAGCCATCATTAATTTGTCTTCGGATTCTTTTTGGGGCAGGTCCCCTAAAAACACTTCTTTGCATAAACTCAACGCCTTTTCCCCATAACTCTGGCTAAAGGCATTTAAATAGGTTCCATTGAGCGATTCAATGCAATGGATAAAGCAATCCATCCCAGTGTAAAACCATTGTTCTTTTGGTACCGTGGACAACAGATCCGAATCCAACACTACTTGATCGTAAGTCGTATAATCCGAATTTATGCCCAATTTTTTTTCTGGCCCCAATAAAACTGTAGTTCTGGAAACCTCTGCCCCCGTTCCACTTATAGTAGGAATCCCAACATGGTACAATGCAGGCTTTTTGACCAAGTCCCATCCCTGGTAATTGGACGAAGGGCCGGGGTTGTTCATCATAATGGCCACTGCTTTGGCCAAATCCAAAAGTGTCCCACCTCCGATCCCAACAATTCCCGAAGGCATTTCCTCAAAATCATTTTTTATTTTTTTGACCAGGGCATCAACCTGTTGCGTTTTTGGTTCCTCATCTGCGGAAATGAAGATGATTTGATCATTAAAAAGCCAGGGGATACGCTGTTCCAATGCCGAACCTTCAAAAAAATCATCCACTAAAAAAATAAAGGGAGCCTCAGCGTTTCTTCGTTTCGGCAGTAAAATATCTGCGAGCTGTCCAAAACTTCCCCTTCCATAAACCACCCTTGGAACCATAGGGAAGTTCTTGTAAGACGTTTTTGGTCTTTGCATAGGGGCTTTGGTTTGCATTTGTTTTTGTTCCTTCATCACTACTCTAAATACTTCAAAACATCCCTAATGGAATTTAGCTTTAAATGATTGTTGGTTCGCTCTTCTTCCTCCGATACCAATTCATGGGCCCAAGTGGTATGAAATGGAACATGAACTGCATTTCCTCCCAAATTCAAGATAGGGATAACATCGGACTTCAAGGAGTTTCCAATCATTAAAAAGGACTCAATGGGAATTTCCAAATGTTCCAAAAGGTTTTTATAATTCGCTTCCTTCTTATCGCTCAGCACTTCCACATGATGGAAATAACGGGAAAGTCCGGACCTTTCCAATTTACGCTCCTGGTCCAATAAATCCCCCTTGGTCAGGACAATTAAACGGTATTTTTTTTCCAGGGCCTGCAGTACCTCCTCCACACCATCCAAAAGCTCCACGGGATGTGCAATCATGTTTTTACCTAAACCTATGATGTCCGAAATGGTATGCTGGGCTATGGAACCGTTGGATAAATCCAAGGCGGATTCTATCATGGATAGCATAAACCCTTTTATGCCATACCCATAAAGATCCAGATTCTTCATTTCCATCTTAAAAAGCTCCTGGTCTATTTTATTCTTGGTTTCGTATCCCTCCAAAAGTTCAGCAAACCGCTCTTCCGTTTCCCTGAAATAGGTCTCATTGACCCAGAGCGTATCATCTGCATCAAAACCGATTACCTTAATGTTTTCAAAACCTACTTCCATTCCTTACGTGCTCTTTCCAAATCCTCCGGGGTATCTATCTCAACACCGGTTACATTGGTTTCAACCATTTTTATTTTTTTCCCATACTCCAAAAACCGAATGGCCTCAATTTTTTCCGTGGCTTCCAACGTCAACATGGGCAACTTCTTAAAATCCAATAGGGCGCGCTTTCTAAAGGCATAAATTCCCTTGTGTTTAAAATATGGGGTATTCAACTCCTTATTCCGAGGGTACGGTATGGGTGACCTCGAAAAATAAAGGGCAAAATTGTTGTTGTCCACAATTACTTTTACCGTATTGGGATTGGAAATTTCATCCCAATCCGTGATTGGTGTCATCAAGGAGGCCAAATCTATTTCCTGGCCTGCATCCTCATGAAAAACCTGGATTACCTTAGTTAAACTTTCCCTATCTATAAAAGGTTCATCCCCCTGAACATTTACCACCACATCAACCTCCAAATCGGTTACCGCCTCAGCAATTCGGTCACTTCCACTTTGATGTTCCTCTTTACTCATTATCACCTGGCCTCCATTGGCTTTGATCAAATCATGGATTGCGCGGCTGTCCGTAACTACATATACCTTACTGAACAGCTTGGTCCCAACGGCCGCCTCATAGGTCCTTAAAATCACCGGTTTGCCGCCCAAATCCTGCATTAATTTTGCAGGAAATCGGGATGCTTGGTAACGTGCAGGTATCATGGAAATGATGTTCATACGGAAATCAGTTTTTGATTTTTGGACGCAACTTTCTGTATATCCTAAAAATAATGACCAAAATGATGATGACCAATATGGCCGCACCTACGGGAAAGAAAATGGAAGCTGTGGACACAACCGCCGCCGTACCGGTTTCCAAAGTGGAAACAATTGGATTGGCCACACCTCCCGTAGTGGCCGTAGAGGTCAATCTGCCCGTTGCATTGGCACCTTTAATGGCCGAAGCCGTACCACCACCGGCGATTATTGCCAAGGACCAGGTCACAACGGGATCCAAATTTGCCACGGTTGAAACCATCACCGCCGTTCCCGCTATGGCCGCCAAGGGCAGTGCTATGGTATCCAAAGCGTTGTCCACCCATGGAATGAAGTACGCAAATATTTCCACCACTGTGGCAATTCCAAGGGTAAGAACTGCGGCAAAGCTACCAATCCATTCCCAATTATCATTCAAATCCCAAACCCCAAAATAGGCTGCCAAACTTAAGGCGAACAGGGGTAAAAAGACACGAAAACCAGCAGAGGCCGCAAGTCCCACTCCTAAAAAAATACTAATTACAGTCTCTGGTGTCATGGCACGCGTTTATGGCAATATAGCTCATTCCTTATCAACAAAAAAATCATCCTTGAAACCTATGAGATAAAGGTTTTCCCTTGCCCGGGTTACCGCAGTGTACAGCCAACGCAGATATTCCTTATTCATGCCATTTGGAAGGTAAGGTTGTTCAACAAAAACAGTATTCCACTGGCCTCCCTGGGATTTATGACAAGTAATGGCATACGAAAATTTAACCTGTAGGGCATTAAAAAATGAATTGTTCTTGACCCCCATAAACTGTCTGTATTTTGACTTTTCATGGACATAGTCCTTTAGTACTTCTTGATATAACCGGTTTCCTTCCTCGTAGGGAAGTGAAGGGGTTTCGGCGGTAATGGTATCCAAGAGGAGTACGGTTTCAAAGGGTCTTTGATTGGGATAATCCACCATTTGGACCTTGACTTCGGCAAAACGGAAGCCGTACAGTTCCTTAATGGCAAATAGTTCCAGAATTTCAATAATATCCCCGTTTGCAATAAACCCGGCTTCCGAGCTGGGCTTTAACCAGAAATAATTGTTTTTCACTACCATCATAAAATCTCCGACCGCAATATCATTTTCCAGGAATAGAATTCGTTCCCTAATATTTTTGTTGTATAGATTGGCCCTTTTGTTTGAGCGAACGATAAAAGCGGTTTCCTCCTTACCATGTTGCGCATAGGCGTTGTCTATGGCCTCTTGCACTTCATGCCCATCCCTTAATCTGCGGATGTCCTTAAATCCCTGTAATGAAAATTGAAACCCCTCATAATAACTTGACTGCAGTTGTTGCCTCAAGTTGGTGGCATTGAATAAAATCCCAGAGCTTTCACTTTGGCGCATCACCTCGTCCAATTCCACATTTATGACAGACTTATTATAGTTCAGTTCCATTCGTTGCTCCTCAAGGGCCGGGCTTAAATCCAATTTTACGGGAGGTAATTGGGCAGTATCCCCAATCAACACCAACTTACAATTGTGTCCTGAATAGACATAATAAATCAAATCATCCAAGAGGGAACCATTCCCAAAAAGTTTGGAATCTGCCGGAGTGTCCGGAATCATTGAGGCTTCATCCACAATAAATAAGGTGTTCCTATGTTTGTTCGGGGCCAATACAAATTGGACCCCTCCCCCGGATTGTTTTTTGGGAAAATATATCTTTTTATGAATGGTAAACGCCTGTGTACCGGCATAATTGGAAATTACCTTGGCGGCCCGCCCCGTAGGTGCGAGTAAAACGGCCTTCATTTTGGTGTGCCACAGATACTTTACCAAACTACCCACAATAGTCGTTTTGCCGGTCCCCGCATATCCCTTTAACAAAAAGAGTTCTTCACTTTCCTTTGAGAAAATAAAGTCGGAAATACGGCTTAACGTAAGTTCCTGCAACAAGGTGGGTCGATGCGGGAATTTTTCCGTTAGAATTTTTTGAAAAGCCTTGGAAGTTAGGGTGCTCATGGACTTTCAAAGATAGGTATCATTTTTACTGGGAAAACTTTCGGGATTCAAAAAAAATTGTAGATTTGCTTGTAACCACTAAATCTAAATTAACTCAGAAAAAATGAAAACCATCTTACAAATAGTTTTATGGATTGTTTGCTGCGGTCTGGCCTATATGATTTATCAATCCGTAAATGGTCCCATAGAGTTTAAACAAGTACGTAAAGAACGTTTTCAGTCTGTAATTGACAAACTAAAGGATATTCGTGATTCCCAAGAAGCCTACAAATCCGTTAATGGTACGTATGCAGGGAATTTTGAAAGTTTGGTCAAATTTGTGGATACCGGAAGTTATACCATCACCCAACAACGGGATTCGTCTTTTATGCGATATGATAAGGTTTACCAAATTGAACTTCAAGTGGATACTGTTGTCATAGACACGCTTGGCTTTGTTAAGGTAAAGGATTCCCTCTTCAAAAACAGTGACAGCTACAAAACCATGATGGAAGTACCCTATGCGCAGAATGGGGAAAAATTTGAACTGAAAGCCGATATTATTGAGAAAAGTGGCTACAAGGCCCCTGTATTTGAGGCTAAGGTGAAGAAGGATGTCATATTGTATGATCAACCCAAGGATTTGTTGGCCCAGGAAAATGCAAGAAACAGTGTGGAAGAAGTAAATGGGGACCATCTTAAGGTAGGTTCCCTTGTAGATGTCAGTACCAATGGAAATTGGCCGCCCATCTACGACAGAAAAAACGAATAAACTATCGAGGCGAAGACACATACGCATCCTTTTAAAAAATTGTCCATTCAGGTTAGCCTGGATGGACTTTCTTTTTGTACCATAGATACCATTGCCAATAAGGTATTGCTATCGGACCATGTGGCCTTCAAGACAAAATCGACCCCCTATTTACTTCTTAAGGAGCTCAAAACCCTTGTTGCCAAGTATAAACTGATCGATGAGACCTATGAAGAGGTCATGGCCATCCATAAGAACAATATGTTCTGTTTGGTGCCCGAAGCCTTATTTGATAAAGAAGAGCTTCCCAATTATCTCAAGTTCAACACCAAGATTCTGGCCAACGACCAAATTGTCCATGACAAAATTCCCAACCAAGATATGGTATGTGTCTATGTGCCCTTTACCAATGTAAACAACTATCTGTTCGACTGTTTTGGGGAATTTGAATTTAAGCACAACAGTTTGGCCATTCTGCAAACACTTTTTCATCAAAAAAGCAATAAAACGGTGTGTTATGTACATGTGGGTACACGTACTATGGAACTCGCAGTGATGGAACAGCGTAAACTGCTACTTTACAACCAATTTGAATACAAGACCAAAGAGGACTTCCTCTATTATGTCCTATTTACCTACGAACAGCTTGGATTGTCTGCGGAAGAGGTAAAGTTAAAACTGTTTGGGGCTATAGAAGAGGATGACCAATACTTCAAAATTTGCTACGATTATTTAAAAAAAGTCTCGGTTTTTGTTCCAAAACAAAGCAATCAAAGTCTGGAAGAAATAGGTGACAACACCATTGATTTGACCTTGCTGGGCAATCTATAGGGTTATGCGCATAATTTCGGGAAAATACAAAGGAAAACGTATCACGGCCCCAAAGAAATTACCGGTACGCCCAACCACCGATATGGCAAAAGAAGGGCTCTTTAACATTCTCAACAACCGTTATATTTTGGAAGAGGTTTCCGTTTTGGATCTTTTTTCCGGTACTGGAAATATCAGTTATGAATTTGCTTCAAGGGGGTGTGAAACCATTGTTGCTGTGGATGCCCACCCACGCTGTGTCCAGTTTATAGGGAAAACGGCCAAAGCACTGGCTTTTCCCATTACCGTTTTTAAATCCGATGTGTTTACATTTTTGGAACGGCACAAAGTCCAGTACGATATCATTTTTGCGGACCCTCCCTACGATGCTGTGGAAAATGAGTTTTTGAAATTGCCGCATTTGGTCCTAAAAAATGGATTGTTGAAAGAAGGTGGGGTTTTAATCGTGGAACATTCACCCCAGACCCATTTTGAGGACCATCCCAATTTTCGGGAAAAAAGAAAATACGGAAGTTCCATATTCAGTTTTTTTGCACCTTAAAAGAAAAAAGGCCCAATGCAATGAATTGGGCCCTTTGCTATTAAAAAGTAGGCTATAAGCCGGATTCTGTAACCGCCAAAACGGCCCTTACCATTTATCTAGGTTCATGATTGCCCATAAACTCCATCCGCCTACCCTCCAACTAGGGCGTGCAACCCCAAAATGTTGGTATACATGGCGTTTCACCACATAGAGTTTACCTGATTTCACTACAGCCTAACTGTACTTGCTTTCTGTTGCACTGGTCCTCACCTTTAGGTGGACGGGCGTTACCCGCTATGTTGCACTATGGTGTCCGGACTTTCCTCCTCACACCGAAACAAGTTCGGCACGCGGCGGTAAGGTTGCCTACACTTGGCAAAATTACACCAATTGTTAATAAAAAACGGAACATGACCAATTCCTCCAAATCGTATGCCTTGAGCTATTTTTTATATTTGTTATTGGTCTCGGTCATACGCATCATATGGAGCCTTTTATTGTATCTGCCCGAAAATATCGCCCCCAAACGTTTAAGGACGTTGTTGGGCAGAAAGCCATTACGGATACCCTGGAAAACGCCATAGCCCATAACCATTTGGCACAAGCATTGCTGTTTTGTGGTCCAAGGGGGGTTGGTAAAACCACGTGTGCCAGGATTTTGGCAAAAAAGATAAATCAAGATGGGACCGAACGGGAAGAAGAAGACTTTGCCTTCAATATTTTTGAATTGGACGCTGCCTCCAACAACTCCGTTGATGACATCCGCAGCCTAATAGACCAAGTACGTATTCCTCCACAAGTAGGCAAATATAAGGTCTATATCATCGATGAGGTGCACATGTTGTCCCAATCCGCATTCAATGCCTTTTTAAAAACGTTGGAAGAACCTCCGAAACACGCCATTTTTATACTGGCCACCACGGAAAAACACAAAATTATCCCTACCATACTCTCCCGATGTCAAATTTTTGATTTTAAACGAATCACGGTAAAGGATGCTGCGGAGTATTTAAAGGTCATCGCCAAGGAACAAAACATCGATGCCGAAGATGATGCGCTGCACATCATTGCGCAAAAGGCCGATGGAGCCATGCGTGATGCCCTTTCCATTTTCGATAGGGTGGTCAGTTTTTCGGGTAAGGAATTAACACGAAAAGCCGTTACCGAAAACTTGAATGTCCTCGACTATGACACATTTTTGACGGCGACCAATCTCATACTGGAAAACAACATTCCCGAATTGTTGTTGCTTTTCAATAAGACACTTTCCCTTGGTTTTGATGGGCACCATTTTATCACCGGACTCGCATCACATTTTAGGGATCTTATGGTCTGCCAACAACCCGAAACCCATGTTTTATTGGAAGTTGGGGAAGGTGCCAAAGCAAAGTATTCGGAACAGTCCAAAAAAACACCAAAAGAGTTCCTGCTAAAGGCAATTGAGATTTCCAATCAAAGCGATTTAAACTATAAAGCCAGTAAAAATCAACGACTATTGATTGAGTTGACCTTAATGAAATTGGCGTCACTTTCGTTTTCCCACGAAAAAAAAAAGGATGATTTTCTAATTCCTGCCACGTATTTCAGGAATAGGGATTTTGAGAAGACCAATGACTATTCCATTGTGGAGGAAACCAGTAATGATGAAGTCGCTCCCCCAATAAAAACCACCACCGAACCAAAGGAGAGTGCCGAACAACCCAAAGCGGTTCCCAAATCCATTGAACTAAAGAATCTCCCCAAAAGGGTCTCCGGTTTATCGCTTTCCAGTCTTAAGGCCAAAAAGGAACATGAGGCCATCAAAAATCCTCAAGTTTCCGAAGAGGATTTACCCATTAAGCCATTTACCGAAGAGGATATGCAAACACACTGGAACGCGTATATCCAAAAAATAGAGAAGCAGGGAAAAAAGATTTTGGCGAGCAGTCTTCACAGTGATGTACCCCGACTTAAAAATAGTACCACCATCTGGCTGGAGTTTCCGAATTCCACGATGAAAAAAGAGGTGGAACGCGAACAAGGACCCTTATTGGATTACCTCAAGGAAAAACTACAGAATTATTCCATAGAAATCCAGATATCCGTAAATGAGGAGAGTGCCAAAAAATATGCTTTTACCCCTGAGGAGAAATATCAAAAACTAAAGGAAAAGAACCCTGCCATTGAATTCCTTAGAAAGGAATTTGATCTGGATTTTTAATCTAATCTTTTTTCCCCTTTCCAATCAACAAAGCGTAAATACCCATTATTCCTGCAGAAATCAATAAGCCCAAGGCTTCCCTGCCCTTCTCTATGGCATCGATATTTCCCTCTCCTATAACTACGCCTTCAAACTTTTCCGGCCAATTTATGATAGAAAAAACGATATAGAAACCGGAAAGCAAAACTGCCCATCGGAGTTTTAACCTGCCCAGGCCAAACAGTAGGGAGGCAAAGGCTCCAATACCATAAGCCAGATACCATGTTACGGCATCCGGATCATTGTATTGCAAAAATACCGCACATAAAAAAAGTACCATGAATAGGAAACCCAGGAATCTAAAGCTATTTGGCATTGCGTTTTTTTTTGATTTGTCCTTCTAAAATAATGTGAGTTCGATATAAGAAAATTACGTCATTTTGAGTGTTTTTGCGACAGCAAAAATGTATCGAAAAACCTGCCTGCCGGCTGCAGGGCAGGCAGGCAAGTAATTTTCTTGCAAAATCCTAATTTCGATACAATTTTTCTTCATTTCATTGCGAAAAACCACTCAATTTGACGGATTTTGATTGATAAAAAATGATATCGGACCCATGTTAATCCAATCTTTTCTTCTTTCCGATCAACAAAGCGTAAATACCCATTATTCCGGCAGAAATCAATAAGCCCAAGGCTTCCCTGCCCTTCTCTATGGCATCGATATTTCCCTCTCCTATAACTACGCCTTCAAACTTTTCCGGCCAATTTATGATAGAAAAAACGATATAGAAACCGGAAAGCAAAACTGCCCATCGGAGTTTTAACCTGCCCAGGCCAAACAGTAGGGAGGCAAAGGCTCCAATACCATAAGCCAGATACCATGTTACGGCATCCGGATCATTGTATTGCAAAAATACCGCACATAAAAAAAGTACCATGAATAGGAAACCCAGGAATCTAAAGCTATTTGGCATTGCGTTTATTTTGATTTGTCCTTCTAAAATAATGTGAGTTCGATATAAGAAAATTACGTCATTTTGAGTGTTTTTGCGACAGCAAAAATGTATCGAAAAACCTGCCTGCCGGCTGCAGGGCAGGCAGGCAAGTAATTTTCTTGCAAAATCCTAATTTCGATACAATTTTTCTTCATTTCATTGCGAAAAACCACTCAATTTGACGGATTTTGGTTGATAAAAATTGTATCGAACCCACGTTAAAATAGGAATTACTTCAATAGGCAATGATCAATGGTTGTAATCCAAATGAGGAAGACCTACCTTTATCAAAATTTATTCTTTTATGCTCGGATTAAAACTGCCCACCGACCCTAGATGGGTAAACATTGTTGAAAAAAACATTGAGGAAATTCTAACGGACCACGCCTATTGCGAGCAAAAAGCAGCAAGTACGGCAATATCGCTCATCATTGGTTTTCCGGAAAAATCCGAATTGGTCAAAGAAATGATTGCCCTTTCCCGTGAAGAAATGGGGCATTTTAATATGGTGCATGAAAAAATTTTAGCGCGAGGATGGACTTTGGGTAGGGAACGTAAGGATGAATACGTCATAGAACTGATGAAGTTTTTCCCCAAGGGCGGAAGCAGGGAGACCCATTTGGTACATAAACTGTTATATGCGGCCCTTATTGAAGCACGGAGCTGTGAACGCTTTAGATTGTTGTCCGAACATATTGCCGATAGCGATTTGGCGGAATTTTACAAAAAACTAATGGTAAGCGAGGCCAATCACTATACCATGTTCTTAAAGTTTGCCCGCAAATATGGGGACCGTAAAGTGGTTGATGAAAAATGGCAGTCCCTGTTGGACCATGAAGCCGAGATTATGAAAAATCTTGGTAAAAAGGAAACCATGCACGGGTAATATCCTATTCTTCCAATTTTTTTAAATAGTAGTCATAGGTTGCGAATTGGGAACGTACAAGGGGTTTGTCATCATCCTTATAAGCATTGTCCTGAACCTTTGAAAAAACCCTGGCCTTTACATTATCCTTCCAGGAAATCTCAAAAGTATCGATCAATTCCTGCTTTACCCCTTCATCATAAATTGGACATCCCACCTCAACACGATAATCCAAATTTCGGGTCATCCAGTCCGCAGAGGAAATATAGACCTTTGGATTACCGGCATTGCCAAAAATGAACAACCTTGGATGCTCCAGGAATTTATCAACCACGCTAATGACCTCGATATTGTCACTCATCCCCTCCACTCCCGGCACTAAACAACAAATACCCCTGATGATAAGTTGGACTTTCACACCTGCCCTGCTCGCTTCGTAAAGCTTATCTACCATTTTATAGGAGGTAAAGCTATTCATCTTGATCTGGATCAAAGCGTCCTTCCCGTTAACAGCATTGGCTATCTCATCATCAATCAGTTTGCTAAATTTATTTTTGGTGTAATGTGGGGATACCACCAAATGTTTGTATTTATTGATCTTGTAGGTGGTTTCAAAAAAGCCAAATACTTTGTCAAGTTCCTTTAAAATGCCATCATGGGCGGTAAAAAGTGTATAATCGGTATAAATTTTTGCAGTGGACTCATTAAAATTTCCAGTGCTGATAAAACCGTACCGTTTTACGGTATTCCCTTCTTCCCGTTCCACCAAACAAATCTTACTGTGGACCTTTAACCCAGGGACCCCAAAAATCAGTTTTATACCTTCTTTTTGGAGATTATTGGCATATTTAATGTTCGCCTGTTCATCAAAACGCGCCTGTAACTCAATTTGAACAATGACTTCCTTTCCGTTTTTTACGGCATTTACCAAGGCCGCCGCTACCTGGGAATTTTTTGCCAATCGGTAAACTGTGATTTTTATCGATTTAACAAATGGATCTAGGGCCGCTTCCTTCAAAAACTTGATGACGTAGGCAAACGTATGGTAAGGCGCATATTGCAAATAGTCCTTTTGACCTATTTTCTCAAAGATACTACCCTCAAGGGACAAGCCCTTAATAGGGAGGGGATCGATCTTATCATATAACAGATCTGTTCTGCCCAGGCTTGGGAATCCCATATAATCCCGTCTATTATGGTACCGCCCTCCAGGAATTACGCTATCCGTTTCCTCTATGTCCATTTTTTCCTTGAGAAAACGAAGCGTATCTATCTTAATTCGTTTGTCATAGACAAATCGTACAGGGTTACTTACCTTTCGTCCTTCAACACTGGAAGATATTTTCTGGATAAAACTTTTACTGAGGTCATTGTCAATATCCAATTCGGCATCACGGGTAATCTTGATCATATGTGCCGAAATATCCTGGTATTCGAACATGGTAAAGATGCTGTCCAAACAATAACGTATGACATCATCCAGGATGATGATATAATTTTTACCATCTTCCTCCGGCAATACCACAAACCGGTCTATTCCCTTAGGAATTTCGATAAGTGCATATTGCACTTCGTTACGTTTTCTAAGGAAGGTGCCTATTTCCCTGTTGAGTACCATTCGCACCGCCAAATAAGCCGCGGTATCCTTCAACAATGGGAATTCCCTAAGGTTGTTCAAAATAATGGTGGTGAGTTGCGGATTTACCTTTCGCAGAAAGTAATCCTTAATAAAGGGCGCTTGTTTTTCCGAAACTTTGGTTTCATCAATGATAAAAATGTTTTCCGTGGCAAACTCACGTTCAATTTTGGTCAGTATGGCCAAGCTCTTGGCTTGTTGTTTAATGACTATTCTGGTGATTTCCTCCAGTAAATCCTTTGCTACCTGACCCCCAAGAACGCTCTTCCCGGATTTACCCGCATCCACAATACGTTTTACCGTGGCATAACGAACCTTAAAAAATTCATCGAGATTATTACTGAAGATTCCCAAAAAACGAAGTCTCTCTATAAGGGGGACATTTTTATCCGCACTTTCTTGAAGTACCCGATCATTAAAGTGCAACCAACTTATTTCCCTATTTACATATTCATTTTTGGGTTTTGCCATTTCTTTTTATCTCAATTCTTTTGGGAATACCAATTCTTTTGTTTTTCCTTTCTTTACATCTTTCCAATGCTCCACGTCCACCTGTAAAATTGCCATACCGGCAGTGGGTAGATTGTCAATATAGGCATCCCCAAGCAAATTAACAAGATTGGTAAAAGCATAATTATGACCAAAGATCATCACCGTTGAATCTTCGTCCGACAAACCTTTTAAAAAGTCCGATACGGACTGGCCCGAAAAATCATAAAGTGCCTCGGTCACCTGGAACTTTTCAAAATCAAACCGGAGATTCCTCAAAAAAATGAGACAGGTATGCAGTGCCCTATTTGCAGGACTGGAAAAGCACTTATCAATACGTAAATTGCGTTTCTTGAGCTCCCCAACGACCAAATGTGCGTCGCTGATACCGCGTTCCTTTAAGGGTCTGTCCTTGTCATCTACCTGGTAGTCCCAAGATGACTTTCCATGTCTAACAAAAATGATGTTTTTCATTGTTTAAGGTTGTAATCGTTCAATTTTCCAATGGTAATCCTCTTGAAGGGAATAGCGGATCCTATCATGGAGCCTATTAGGCCTTCCTTGCCAGAACTCCATGGAAATGGGTCTAACCAAATAACCGCCCCAAGTATCCGGTCGTTCCAATTCCTTACCCTCCATTTCGGATTCCAACAACTTTAATCGATGTTCCAAAAGTGCCCTGGAAGCAATGGGCTCACTCTGTTCGGAAACAATGGCCCCCAATTGGCTTCCCCGCGGTCTCGATTCAAAATAACCATCGGACAAGTTTTTGGCAATCTTCTCCGCCCTTCCCTTTATAATGATCTGTCTTTCCAAGTTGGGCCAAAAAAAGGAAAGACATACACTGGGGTCGTTCGCAATGGCCCTGCCTTTCTCACTTAAATAATTGGTATAGAAAATAAAGCCTTCATAGGTGTACTTTTTTAGCAGTACTACACGGTTTTTGGGAAATCCGTCGTCGCCTATTGTGGAGATTGTCATGGCATTGGGCTCATCCGTACCATCGGATGCCTCTACCTCATAAAACCATTTTTGAAAAAGCTCCAGGGGATTGTCCGAGATAACATCTTCTGACAACTCGCTTTTTTCGTACGTCTTTCGGTAATTGCTCAAATCCTTTTGCATACTCCAAAGTTCCGTAAAACTGGGGAGAAGTAAAAGTATTCAGAACTCAAATACCTTTCCGTCATCTGCCAATAGCACCTTGTCAAAAACTTGCGCCGCTTCCTGCCTGAACAGCTCCAATGATTTGTATCTTGTGGAATAATGTCCAAGTATTAAGGCACCTGCATTTGCCTTTTTTGCAATTCCTGCAGCCTGTTTGGCCGTACTATGTTTCGTTTTCGCACATAAATGCAGTTCGGATTCCAAAAAAGTGGATTCATGGTACAATACGTCCACGTTTTCAATTTGGGGAACAATATTCTCCTTATAGGTCGTATCAGTACAAAAGGCATAGCTTTTTGGTGGGGGTGGGTCAAAAGTCAGCTTTTTGTTTTCAACAAGCCTTCCATCTTCCAAAACCATATCCCTTCCATTTTTAATATTGTTGAATTGGCTTTTATCAATGCCATATTGCGAAACAGCTTCTATATTTAACGTTCTTGACGCTTCTTTTTCCTTGAACAAAAAACCATTGGTATAGACCCGATGTTCCAATGGGATTGTGGTTACGGTTACTTTTTCATCCTCAAAGACCAGTTCCCGTTCTTTTGAGATCAACTCATGGAAGATCAGCGGATAGTTGGTCCAGGAATCCCCCAATTTCAAAAAAAGGGTCACGGCTTCTTTTATACCTTTTGGACCATAAACGTGCAGTTCCCTTTTCCTACCCAACAATCTAAAGGTAGAAATAAGGCCCGGCAATCCAAAAAAGTGATCACCGTGTAAATGGGAAATAAAAATATGATTGATTCGTGAAAACTTTATTTTGGCCTTGCGAAGTTGAACTTGTGTCCCTTCTCCACAATCAATCAAAAACATGTGGTTTTTTATCTCCAGGATCTGGGACGTAGGATTTGTCATTGTTCTCGGAGTAGCCGAATAACAGCCTAGTATCGTAAGTTTCACTTTGTTCCACAATTAATAGTTACTAATTGAAAGTGGGGAATAACGAATTGTTCACACATTATTTTTACTCGATTTTACAATTGAAACCAAAATCTTAATTACTTCTATACCGTCTTCTTGGAGCTGAGTCAACCCCTCTTTGGTAACCAATCCGGATTCTGCCAAAAGGTCCAGCGAATACTTGGTCTCATTGGCTTCTTTTAGCGATATGGACATTTTAGGGATGAAGTCTTTTTTACTTTCCACATGTTCGGCCTCTCTGAACAAAGCTCCAACGGCAGTACCTGAGCGCATCAACTGTTTGGAAAGAACGTATTCCCTTTCTTCTTTTTCAAGGTATTCAACCAATTGAATCACTCTTAGGGCAAGGGCAAATGTTCTTTGTTGAATTATATTTTTCGATCTGTCCAAACCTAATTTTCAATTTTCCCTTTTTCATTACAAACCTAAATCCCGTTCTATTTCCTCCATCTCAATAATGTCTTTTGCTTCCTGCAAGGTGGGGACCAAACAGATTTCCTCGGGAATTTCATCATAGGGGACCTTATCGGTAACGAGCACAAAAGATTTGCCGGAACTTCTATGGGTATTGGAAAGTTCTAAAAATTCAAGGACATCATTTGAGGAAAGGCTATCGAAAGAAAATAGATTGATAATAATATTATCATGTTTTAATTTGGGATAGGATGTATTTAAATTCTGAAGAAATGTTGCCAAAGCTATATTTTCCTGGAACACAGTGGTTGTGGTTCCTTTTTTGTCGAAAATCATATTATTTAATTTTTGATGCCAAAAGATAAATGACCGCCATTCTTATGGCTACTCCATTTTCCACTTGTTCCAGAATGATGGACTGACCGGAATCTGCCACATCACTTGTAATTTCAACCCCTCTGTTTATAGGTCCTGGGTGCATTACTACAATTTCCCTATCCAACTCCTGAAGAAGTTTTTTATTTAATCCATACTGCTGCGTATATTCCCTTGTGGTAGGAAAATAGCTTACGTCCAAACGTTCATTTTGGACCCGCAGCATATTGGCCACATCACACCATTGCAAGGCGCTTTTGAGATTGGTCTCCACGCCCACCCCCAAAGACTCAATATATTTGGGCAATAAGGTCTTTGGCCCACAAACCTTAACATTTGCCCCTTGAAGCTGAAGCGCAAAAATATTGGATAGGGCAACCCTGGAATGCAATATATCCCCTACTATAACCACGTTTTTGCCGGCCACATTGCCCAATCGTTCACGGATGGAATAGGAATCCAACAACGCCTGTGTTGGATGTTCATGCGCACCGTCCCCAGCATTCACAATGGAAGCGTCCACATGCTTGGACAAAAAAATACCTGCCCCGGGATTTGGATGTCGCATTACTACCATATCCACCTTCATGGATAGGATATTATTGACGGTATCTATGAGCGTTTCCCCTTTTTTGACCGAGGATTGTGATGCCGAAAAATTGATCACATCAGCCGACAGCCGTTTCTCTGCCAATTCGAAAGATAGTTTTGTTCGGGTCGAATTTTCAAAGAAAATATTGGCAATGGTAATATCCCTAAGCGTGGGAACCTTTTTTATGGATCGATTGATGACTTCCTTAAAATGATCTGCAGTTTCAAAAATAAGATCGATATCCTCTTTGGTAAGGTACTTTATTCCCAATAAATGATCCACACTCAGTGTACTCATACCTTTTCAACTATATAGACCGCATCTTCGCCATCATTTTCCTTCCACATCACATTGACACGTTCGTTGTTTATGGCATCAACCTGCCTTCCCTTGTAATTGGGTTGAATGGGCAAATGTCGGCTAAATCTTCTATCGATCAGTGTCAACAATTCTATTTCCTGGGGTCTTCCAAAAGATTGGATGGCCGTTAGTGCGGCGCGAATACTTCGCCCGGTATACAGTACATCGTCCACAAAGACCACTTTTTTATCTTCGACCAAAAAGTCAATTTTAGTCTTGTTGGCTTGGAGTGTTTTTTCCCCGCGCCTAAAATCATCCCTATAAAACGTGATGTCCAAAGAGCCAAGCTTGACATTCTTTATGCGATAATCCTCCCTTAGCATTTTGGCCAGTCTCTCCGCCAGAAAAATGCCCCTGGGCTGTATTCCTATGAGAACGGTATCCGTAAAATCCAAATGGTTTTCCTGCAATTGACAAGCCAAACGATGAAGAATGATATCGATTTCTTTGGCCGAAAGCAGGATTCTTTGACTCATGTATGCGCAAACATCTCGTTTGGTATACAAAAGTAAGCAATTAGGTGGAAAAAAAACGTAAACAACCTTGGCACAAAAGACGCAGTATTCATGAACTCCTCTTGCGTTCCATACATTAAGTGAAGTGTATGGCAAGAAAAAAGAGGCTGTCTAAAAAGACAGTCTCTTTTTTTTGTTTTGGACCCAAAGGATAGTAACTTCAGGTTATGAGCCGAAAACAAGTCTGGAAGACCGATTCCCAATCCCAATTGAGCCTATTGCCGCCGAGTTATGACGATTTAGTACCGGTGAACCACCCGGTCCGTGTTGTCAACACAATTTTGGAAAGTATAGATCTGGGCGGTTTGGAGGCCACCTATAAGGGAGGCGGCACATCCAGCTACCATCCTAAGGTACTGTTGAAGATATTGGTCTATGCCTATTTGCGTAACCTTTACTCCTCACGCAAGATAGAACGGGCCTTATCGGAGAATGTACACTTTATGTGGCTCTCGGGCTGTTCCATCCCTGACCACAATACGATAAACAACTTCCGTTCAGGAAGGCTCAAGGGCAGGTTCAAGGCCATATTCAACCAAGTGGTGGCACTGTTGGCCGAGCAGGGCTACCTAAGCCTGAGGGACATTTATGTGGACGGCACCAAGATAGAGGCCAATGCCAACCGTTACACCTTTGTCTGGGCAAAGGGGACCAAGACCTCGCGCAGGCGTATCGAGAAGCAGTTAAGGGAACTATGGTCGTATGTCGAGAAGGTATATGCCCAAGAGGAACAATTGCCCAATGAGCCAAGCTTCGCGGCCATTGACCCTGAAGAAGTAACCAAAACCGTCGATACCATTAATGATGCCCTTAAGGATAAGGAAGTGGACAAGAAGGTAAAGCAGAAGCTCACCTATGCCAAGAAGAACTGGCCGGACAAAGTGGCCAAGTACAATGAGCAGGATAAGATACTTGGCAATCGTGGCAGTTACAGCAAGACCGACCCCGATGCCACCTTCATGCGGATGAAGGATGACCATATGAAGAACGGACAGTTGAAAGCGGGCTACAACATCCAGGGGTCATCCAACAACCAGTTCCTTGTCAATTACACTTTGGAACAAAGCCCTACCGACACTACAACACTTCCCGGCCACCTTGAAGAACACCAAAGCAGTTTTGGCCAAATGCCGGGAAGGGTGACCGCTGACTCAGGCTATGGCAGTGAGGAAAACTATCAAAAGATGGAAGATCAGGGCATCGATGCCTTTGTCAAGTACAATTATTTCCACAAAGAACAACAGGAGGCCAAGTCGGGCAAGGTCAAAAAGCCCTTTACCGTGGACAAGCTCCATTATAATGAACAAACCGACACCTATTATTGCCCTATGGGTCAAGGGATGACCCATATTGGAAGCTTTCAACGGACCACTAAGAAGGGATACCTACAGACCATACACCAATACCAGGCCAAAAACTGTTCGGGATGTCCCATCCGCCCCCTCTGCCACAAGGCCAAAGGCAATAGGGTCGTGGAACGCAACCATAACCTGGAACGCCACAAACAAAGGGCAAGGGAAAAACTGCTCTCCGAAGATGGTATCGCCCACCGCAAACAAAGGTGCTGGGACATAGAGGCCATTTTTGGAAACATAAAGCAGAACATGGCATTCAAACGCTTTATGTTAAGGGGGATCGAAAAGGTAGAGACCGAATTTGGACTCATTGCAATGGCACATAACCTCAAAAAGCTAAGTCTGGCCCTTTGAAACCAACCTTGAACCCTTCAACCATAAACAAACGGAAAAATAACTTCCCAAATCCAGAAAATAGGACAAACAAAAAAAGTCGCCTAAAAATTACTTTCTAGACGACCTCTTTTCATTACATCTTAGGAAAGAGATCATTTCTTCTTAGCATCTGCTTCCATCTTATCCTTAAGGGCCTGTAACTGCGCATTGGCATCACCTAGCGTGGGTGCCGCCTCATCTGCTGCAGCTGCCATTTTCTTTTTGGCGGACCTTACATTACGTTCTTCCTGCTCCCTAAAAATAGCAGTATGGCTGGCAACCACTCGTTTGAAGTCTTTGTTGAACTCAATGATCTTGAATTCTACTTCCTCTCCTTTTTTGATCCTGTTACCATCCTCTTTCTCCATATGTCTTGAAGGTACAAAAGCCGTAATATCCTCATTCAATACAACAGTGGCTCCTTTGTCCACAATATCAGTTACATTGGCTTTATGCACTGTCCCTTCTCCAAATTCGGTAGCGTATTTGTCCCATGGATTTTCAGTGGTTTGCTTGTGTCCCAAACTCAACTTCCTACCTTCCACATCCAACTCAAGGACTTCGACCTCCAAAGTGTCACTAACATTTACAAACTCGGATGGGTGCTTGATCTTTTTGGTCCAAGAGAGATCGGATATATAGATCAAACCATCAATACCTTCCTCCATTTCAACAAATACACCAAAATTGGTGAAGTTCCTCACAATACCTTTGTGTCTGGAACCAACAGGATATTTTGAGGTGATGTCTGTCCATGGATCGGGGGTCAATTGCTTAATACCCAATGACATCTTGCGCTCTTCCCTATCCAACGTAAGGACAACGGCCTCTACTTCATCTCCAACATTAACAAAATCCTGGGCAGATCTTAGATGCGTTGACCAGGACATTTCCGATACGTGGATTAATCCTTCTACACCTTCGGCAACTTCAATAAAGGCTCCGTAATCAGCAATAACCACAACCTTACCTTTTACTTTGTCACCAATATTGATGTTATCTCCAAGGGCATCCCATGGATGTTTCTCCAACTGTTTAAGACCCAATTGGATTCTTGACTTGTTATCATCAAAATCAAGGATTACAACATTCAATTTTTGATCTAGTTCCACAACCTCGTTTGGATGGTTGATACGACTCCAGGAAAGGTCCGTGATATGGATAAGTCCATCAACCCCTCCAAGATCGATGAACACCCCATAAGAGGTAACGTTTTTCACAACGCCTTCCAGAACTTGTCCTTTCTCCAATTGACCGATGATTTCCTTCTTCTGCTCTTCAATATCGGCTTCAATCAGTGCTTTGTGGGAAACTACCACATTTTTGAATTCATGGTTTATTTTCACCACCTTGAACTCCATGGTCTTACCTACATACTGGTCATAGTCCCGGATTGGTTTTACATCTATCTGGGAACCGGGAAGGAATGCTTCAATGCCAAAGACATCCACAATCATACCTCCTTTGGTCCTACATTTCACAAAACCGGTAACAATTTCTTCTTTGTCATGGGCTGCATTCACACGGTCCCAAGCCATAATGGTCCTAGCTTTTCTGTGTGAAAGCACCAATTGGCCCGTTTTATCTTCCCTGATGTCAATAAGGACCTCAACCTTATCACCTACCTTTAAATCTGGGTTGTAACGGAACTCATTTAGGGAAATGACCCCCTCGGATTTTGCATTGATATCGATGATGGCCTCGCGGTCCGTCATGTGCACAACGGTTCCTTCAACTACTTCCTCATCGGCCGTATCCACAAAGTTTTCGGCAACAAGTTTCTCGAACTCACTTAGTTTGCTGTCATCTACCTTTTCAATACCCTCTTCGTACTTGTCCCAGTCAAAATTTTCTAAAAACTCTTTGGGGTCCTGTTTTGGGGTTTCCTCTTTTACTGTCTCTGCAGTTTCGCTAACTTCCGTAGTAGTTTCGTTAGCTTCCTGGGTTGCCGTTGTAGTTTCCTCAACTACTTCAGCGGCTTTTTTTTCTTCAGCCATGTGCTGATTTGAATTTGTATCCCACACGGTTACAAGAGTTAGGCACTGGTGTGGAAGTGATTGTTATGTTTCTAATTCCTTTTTTCTCCTGCATGTGCCAAAAAAGGAGTGCAAAAATACAATGAATTCCTTTGTTAAACAAACCTTTACTTTGAAGCGTGGTTATTTAAACAAGTCTTAAAGAATATTTAGGCCGAAATGTGACTTTTATACCTATCTTGTTTCGTAATAGTAACCATTAAAGTAAAAGAGTACATTATGAGTGTAAAAGCAAAATATCAAGCCGTATTGGATCTAGGTCAGGAATTGGGCATCCAAGGAGGCGATGTTTCTGAAGAGGCCGGCGTTTTAAAAGTTAAAGGCCAAGCAGCTACCCCATATGAAAAGAATGTGATTTGGGATAAGATCAAGGAATTGGGTGGCGAAAGCCCTGCTGACATTAAGGCAAATATTACCGTTGCAGATGATTCCGTTTACCACAGGCATACCGTAAAAAGTGGTGAATCCCTGAGCAAGATTGCAAAACACTATTATGGCGATGCCATGAAGTATAACAAAATCTTTGAGGCCAATACCGATCAATTAAAGAATCCGGATGTAATCCATCCCGATCAGGTTTTGGTGATCCCCAACCTGTAAGAAACTCGGAATTACGGTAAAAGGCGCCAATTGGCGCCTTTTTACAATCCCTTTTCCATGACTTGTTGTGCCAAGCATAGCACACGTTCAAACTGCTCGTCCAGGCCCATATCGCTGTTGTCAAACACTATGGCATCCCCGGCCTTCCGTAATGGTGATGTTTCCCTGGTGGAATCGAGATGATCCCTTTCCTGTACATTTTTCAGCACCTCATCGTAGGTTACCTCTTCTCCCCTTTCCACTAATTCCTTATAACGACGCTGCGCCCTTTTTTCCGCCGATGCGGTCATAAATAATTTAAGCTCCGCCTTGGGAAAAACCACGGTACCAATATCCCTACCATCCATGACCATTCCTTTCCCCACACCCATCCTCTGCTGTTGCTCCACCAGCTTTTCGCGTACTTCGGGAATTGCGGCAATTTTGCTCACTTGTTGGGAAACATCCAGCGTCCGTATCCTGTTTTCAACATTCTCGTTGTTCAAATGAATTTGAAATTGGCCCGTTTCTGGATTCCTTTGGAACGAAACATCAAGGTCGTCCAAATGTGATTTTAAGCCTTCAAAATTTTGTTGGGAATCATCTATGAGCCCATTTTCCAGGGCAAATAGGGTTACCGCCCTGTACATGGCTCCCGTATCCACATAAAGATAGTCCAAAGCTTCTGCCAAACGTTTGGCAACCGTACTCTTCCCTGTGGAGGAATGACCATCTATCGCAATGATGATTTTACCCATAAATCGAAAAAAGACCGCAATTAACCGGCTAAAATTATAATTTTTTGGCGTTTTTCACCTGCTGTTTGGTTATGGCAATTTCTATGACCTCACTCATATCGGATACATAATGAAAGGTCAATCCTTTTAGGTATTCCTCCTTAATTTCCTGGATGTCCTTTCTATTCTCCTCACATAAGATGATTTCCTTTATCTTGGCCCGTTTTGCCGCAAGGATTTTTTCTTTGATTCCACCAACGGGAAGTACTTTTCCCCTAAGGGTAATCTCTCCGGTCATGGCCAAACTCTTCTTTACCTTACGTTGGGTGAACAGGGAAACCAGGGAGGTCAACATGGTAATCCCCGCACTGGGCCCATCTTTTGGAGTAGCACCCTCAGGAACATGGATATGTACATTGTATTGCTCAAAAACGTCCGGGTCTATCCCAAAGCTTTCCGCATTGGATTTGATGTATTCCATGGCAATTGTTGCGGATTCCTTCATCACCTTGCCCAGATTACCGGTAATATTGAGCAAACCCTTTCCTTTTGATAGAATAGATTCAATAAATAGGATATCCCCGCCAACACTGGTCCATGCCAATCCGGTAACTACACCGGCCACCTGATTATTCTCATACTTGTCACGCTCCAAACGTGGTGGTCCCAGAACATCTTCAATTACCTGATTGGTGACCTTTACCTCATATTCCTCATCGGTTGCAATGTTTTTGGCGGCGTAACGTACCATCTTGGCCAATTGTTTCTCCAGGGTCCTAACCCCGGATTCCCTGGTGTAACCCTCTACAATTTTTTCCAATTGTGGTTTGCCTATTTTCAGGTGTGTGGAGGACAGGCCGTGTTCCTTCAATTGCTTGGGCAACAAATGTTTTTTAGCAATTTCAACCTTCTCTTCGATCGTATACCCGGTCACATTAATGATTTCCATCCTATCGCGAAGTGCAGGTTGAATGGTACCCAGATTATTGGCGGTTGCTATGAACATTACCTTGGACAGATCATAACCCATTTCCAAAAAGTTGTCATAGAACTCATTGTTCTGTTCAGGGTCCAATACCTCCAGCATGGCCGAAGATGGATCCCCTTGATGACTATTGCTCAACTTATCTATCTCATCCAAAATAAATACCGGATTGGAAGTGCCCGCTTTTTTTATGCTTTGTACAATACGGCCCGGCATCGCACCAATATAGGTCTTTCGGTGGCCACGGATTTCGGCCTCATCCCTAAGTCCTCCCAACGACATCCGCACATACTCCCTTCCGAGCGCCTCCGCAACCGATTTTCCCAAAGAGGTCTTCCCTACTCCGGGAGGGCCATAAAGACAGAGGATGGGGGATTTCATATCGTTTCTAAGCTTCAATACGGCCAGGTATTCCACAATCCTTCGTTTTACATCCTCCAATCCGTAATGATCCCTATCCAATATCTTTTGCGCACGCTTAAGGTCAAACTTGTCCTTGGAGTATTCATTCCATGGAAGGTCCAGGAATAGGTCCAAATAATTCCGTTGAATGGAATATTCCGCAACCTGTGGGTTCATGCGCTGCATTTTGGCCAGTTCCTTGGTGAAATGTTCCTTGACCTTCTTGTCCCATTTCTTCTTTTTGGCCCTTTTGTGCATTTCCTCGAACTCCTCTTCATAGGACATCACCCCCAGCTCTTCCTGAATGGTCTTCATCTGCTGATGAAGGAAGTATTCCCGCTGTTGTTGGTCCATATCACTTCTCACCTTGGATTGAATGTCGTTCTTCAATTCCAATTTTTGAAGTTCCAGGTTCATGTACTTTAAAGTGGCCAGTGCCCGTTCCTGAAGGTCCGGAATTTCCAAAAGCTTTTGTTTTTCCTCCACATCAAGGTTTAGGTTGGAAGAAACAAAGTTGATCAGGAAAGAATTGCTTTGGATATTCTTTATGGCAAAAGTGGCCTCGCTGGGTATATTGGGATTATCCTTTATAATTTGATAGGCCAGTTCCTTTATGGAATCAATTATGGCCAAAAACTCCTCGTCATTTTGGTCCGGTCGGGTCTCATGAGCCTCGCGGATGGTTGCGGTCATATAGGGTTTCTCCGTGATGACCTCAGAAATTTCAAATCGTTTCTTTCCTTGAATAATAACCGTGGTATTGCCATCGGGCATTTGAAGTACCCGTAATATCCTTGCAACGGTACCCAGGGAATTAATGTCCTTTACCGTAGGGTTCTCAACACTTTCGTCTTTTTGGGACACCACTCCAATCACCTTGGATCCGTTGTTGGCATCCTTGATCAGATTAATGGATTTATCCCTTCCAGCGGTTATGGGGATCACCACCCCTGGAAAAAGTACCGTGTTGCGCAACGGTAAAATGGGCAATGTTTCGGGAAGGTTTTCCCTATTCATTTCTTCTTCGTCCTCGGGGGTCAATAATGGGATCAATTCCGCATCCTCTTCCAATCCCTGAAGCGACATATTGTCCAGACTTTTAAATTTTATAGTACTCATAATTTCTTTTCGGTCATTCTGTCATTAATACGAAATCCATAAACCCCAAAAGCAACCAACATCAAACTAAAAATGTACTGATTTACAGATTTTTACAATAATTACTGGGGAAACTACCCCTACGTAGTGAGCAATTCCTATGCCATAGGCTTAAAAAAAATTCCAGAAAAGTGTAACAGTTGTTAAATTTCACCATCTATAAGACAAACCATTCACCTTTTGAGCCACCAAAATGAAAATATTGATGCATTGTTGCAGCAATGTCTTGAAGGCAAGCAACGTGCACAGATGGAGATTTATAACCGTTACTATAAAGCTATGTACAACACAGCATTAAGAATAGTAAAACACACAGCGGAGGCCGAGGACGTAATGCAAGAGTCGTTTTTAAATGCTTTTACCAAACTTAAAACATTTAAAGGGGATGTAACCTTTGGAGCCTGGTTAAAAAGAATCGTCATCAACAACAGTATTTATCATTATCGAAAGCAGCAAAAAAACAAGACTGCGGATTTGGACGAAATAATGTACAAGGTCGAAGATAATGATGCGGTTGCTTTGGACGAAAGTGGTTACACAGAACTGAAGGCTCAAAAAGTGATGGAAACCATGAACAGTTTAAAAGATAATTACAGAGTTTCTTTGACCTTAAACTTAATTGAGGGGTATGATTACGAAGAAATCAGTCAAATTATGGACATAAGCTATGCCAATTGTAGGACAACGATCTCAAGGGCAAAAGAAAGCCTACGGAAAAAGCTAGCTGTAAACGTTTAGTTATGAAAAAAGACAATTTAGAAAACCTTTTTGAAAGACTCCAGGGAGATTTTGATTTTGAAGAACCCAGAGTTGGACATCAGGAACGCTTTTTGGAAAAAATGAACCAGGCGCATGGGGTTGTTTCCATTTCCAGGAAAAGAAATTGGTGGAAGCCTTTGTCCATTGCGGCGTCCATTGCTTTGATCTGTGTTTTGGGACTGCAATTAACCCGCACAGGACCCTCTATCAAGGAACAGGTTGTGGAAATTGCACCGGAAGTATCAGAAACCGAGTTCTATTTTGCCAATCTAATAGAAGAGCAAGTTCAATTGCTAAGGCAGGAAAAGTCTCCCGAAACTGCAAAATTGGTAGACGACGCCCTTTTAAAATTGGGTGAATTGGAGTCGGATTATGAGGCTTTGGAGCAAGAATTGGTAAATGGAGGCAACAGCAAAATGATCTTGAATGCCATGATCAACAATTTCCAAATACGCATTGAACTATTAAAAGAAGTTTTAGCCAACGTAGAAACCATAAAAAATTTAAAACCACAAGATGATGCGAACTTTACTATTTAAATATATAGGTCTAACCTTTACCCTTCTCCCCTTTGTCGCTACCGCGATGTCCGGTGGAGGTGGAATGAAAGGAAAATATACCAAGGAAAAAACCATAAAAAAGGAGTTTGCGGTCAACTCCGATGCACTTTTAAAAGTTAAAAACAGCTATGGCAACCTTAACCTCACCTCTTGGGACCAAGACAAGGTGATGATAGAGGTGCACATTAAAACCAATGGCAATAACGAAGAAAAGGTACAGGACCGTCTGGACGAAATCGATGTTGATTTTGAAAATACCCCCAGTATGGTGTCCGCCATGACCCGATTTGGCGACCGTGGCAGAAATTGGGGATGGAAATGGGGAAAACGGAACAATGTAAGCATACAGGTAAACTATACGATTAAGTTGCCGGTAAAAAATAGTATAAGCCTTTCCAATGATTATGGCAATATCTATCTGGACAGGGTAGATGGCCATGCCAAAATAAACTGTGACTATGGAAAAATGAAGATTGGACAGCTTCGTGGGAGGAATAACGAGTTGCGTTTTGATTATACTTCACGTTCCACTTTTGAGTACATCAATAGTGGTGAAATTATAGCGGATTACTCCGGATTTACCGTAGAAAAAGCAGGTAATCTAAAAGTAAATGCGGATTATACCAATGCGGTTGTGCAAGAGATGAAAGACCTTAACTACACCTCGGATTACGGTTCTATGGAGGTGGGCAGTGTGGGAAGTGTATCCGGTAATGGGGATTACATTGGTATTAAGCTGGGCAAGGTCAATGGGGATGTTAGCATAACGGCAGATTATGGTTCCATAAAAATTGATCAAATGACCGCAAATGCCGGGGACCTGAATATACGTTCGGATTATACGGGCATCAAAATTGGGTATGCGGATGGCTATTACTTTGACTTTGAAATTTCAACGGAATACGCCGGAGTAAGTGGCAAGGATGATTTTGAAATGAACATCAGTAAGGAAAAATCCAGTGAACGCTATTATAAAGGGTATTATGGCAAACCCAATTCCGGAAATACCGTGAACATCAATAGTGAATACGGTGGGGTCACTTTTTATAGAAACTAAAAATCAAAGCTAAATAACAACTAAAATGAAAAGGATATTAACGTTAAGCCTGGTATTGTTCTCCATACTGGCAACGGCACAATGGAACAAAAAGAAAATAAGGGGAAATGGAAATGTAGTCACCATAGAACGTAATGTTGGTGAATATGATGCCATTGCGTCCGCAGGTTGGTTTGATGTAATCCTGGTATCCGGAAAGGAAGGAAAGATTACGCTAAAAGGAGAGGAAAACCTTTTGGAATACATAGAAACCGAGGTGAAAAACGGGAAACTGACCATCAAAAAAGAAAAAGGCGTGAATTTATCATCTTCCAAATGGAGGAATGGCATTGAAGTGACCATCCCCATTGAGGACATCAGCGCTGTGAGCTCCGCAGGATCAGGTAATGTAATTTCGAAAACCACCATTAAGGCAGATACGTTCAAAGCCTCTGTTGCCGGATCGGGTGATATTACACTTGCGGTGGAAGCCTCAGACTTAAAAGCCTCGCTCTCGGGCTCAGGTGATATGGATCTATCCGGTTCTGCAAATACCTTTACCGTTTCAGTTGCCGGTTCTGCAGATATTGATGCTTTTGACCTTACAGCGGATTACGTTACGGCCAATGTTGCGGGATCGGGCAAGTTGAACGTTACCGCCAAAGAAGAAATAAAAGCAAGGGTTTCGGGTTCCGGAGACATTACCTACAAAGGAAATCCCACTAAAATAGACAGTAAATCCGCCGGTTCCGGAAATATTTCGAGCTACTAATTAAACAATCAAAAAATAGAGATCATGAAAAAAGCACTAACAATTGTTTTGGCCATACTAACAGTTACCTTATCCAGCGCCCAATGGAAACGCGTTAAGGGAAATGGGAAAACCGTGACCATTGAACGTTCCGTGGGGGAATATGACTATGTAGCACTTGCAGGTTGGTTCGATGTGGAACTTGTGGATGGTACCGAAGGACAACTGACCCTTAAGGGGGAGGAAAATCTATTGGAATATATCAAGACCGAGGTTAAGGATGGCAAATTGACCATCAAACAAAAAAGGGGCATCAATTTGAAGCCTTCCAATTGGAATGATGGAATATTAATTACCGTTCCCGTTGAAAATGTGGATGGTGTATCCTTATCGGGATCTGGTGATATTGTTGGGAAAACCGTATTGAAATCCAATCGTTTTAGGACTTCAATCTCAGGTTCCGGTGATATTTCCTTGGAAATTGAAGCCGCAAGTGTGGATGCTTCAATGTCCGGTTCAGGGGATATGAACCTATCCGGAAGGGCCACGGATTTTGAGGTATCCGTTTCAGGTTCCGGAGATATTAGGGCTTATGACCTGGAAGCTGATTTTGTGGATGCCCAAGTATCCGGTTCAGCGGACATTAAGGTCACGGCAAAGGAAATGCTAAAAGCACGTGTTTCCGGTTCGGGGGATATCAGTTACAAAGGAAACCCAAAAAAGATTGATACCAAAAGCTCCGGTTCGGGGGACATTTCAAGTTATTAAAAATCAAAAAACGACCCATACAGTTAAGATAAAAGCCCTGATCAACATCAGGGTTTTTTATTTACCCTGGTCAAAAGAAAAGCACCGATCAAAAAGAAAACCCCAAGAAAAATGGCCGCATTTCGCATACTTCCAGTAACCTGCGCCACAAAACCGTAAAGAAAGGTCCCAATAATAATCCCTATTTTTTCTGAAACGTCATAAAAACTAAAAAACGAAGTGGTATCCGTCGTTTCCGGAAGAAATTTGGAATATGTGGATCGCGATAGCGCCTGGATACCGCCCATGACAATCCCCACTAAACCCGCTGCAATATAAAAATCCATTGGGGTCTTCAGAAAATAGGCATAAACACATAGTGCCAGCCAAAAAATATTAATGGTAATAAGGGTTTGGATGTTCCCGAACTTTTTGGAGGCCCTGGCAGTGAAAGTAGCACCAAAAATTGCGACAAGTTGTATCACCAAAATGCTTATAATAAGTCCCGTGGTCCGCTCATTGTCCGTTCCCCAATCAATTTCCTCCTCACCAAAATATGTGGCAATCAGCATAATGGTCTGTACGGCCATACTGTAAACGAAAAAGGCGCCCAAATAACGTTTCAATTTGGTCTCAGCACCCAATTGTTGCCAAACGGATTTTAATTCAAGAAAACCATTCAACACAATATTGGTACGTTCCCCTTCCCTTTTATATCCTTTTGGAAGGTGTTTAAAAGTATATTGGCTAAATAATATCCACCATATGCCCACGGTCACAAATGAATACTTCATGGCCGTAATTTCGGCAACTTCACCGGCGCTGTCCAAAATGCCAAAAAGGGATGGTTTCATGACCATGGCCAGATTGATCAACAGTAGCAACACACTGCCTATATAACCTAAGGAAAAACCCTTGGCACTTATCCTATCTTGCTGCTCCGGGAAGGCAATGTCCGGCAAATAGGAATTATTGATGGCAAAACTCACCCAAAACCCAACCAGACCAAAAAAATAGCAAACCAGCCCCAAATAGATGTTTTCCAATGAAAACCAATACAGGCCTATACAGGAAGCCGCCCCCAAATAGCAAAAGAACTTAAGGAATACTTTTTTGTTTCCCAGATAATCCGCAATTCCGGACACCAATGGTGTTATGATGGCGATAAATACAAAAGCGGCGGAGGTCACATAACTTATGAGCGGTGCACGCGCTATCTCACCACCAAATACCAGAACCTTTTCTACGCCCGCAGACCTAAATAACGCCCCATAAAAAATTGGGAAAATGGCAGAGGAAATAACAAGGCTATATACGGAATTGGCCCAATCATAAAAAGCCCATGCATTCAAAAGCTTTTTATTACCCTTTATCGCCAACACTTTTGCCATTCCCTAAAAATAGAAAAGCTGTCGGAATTGGACAGCTTTTGTATTTAAAACTTTATAAATTTCAATTTATTTGAACGATGTGACCCCAAATTTGGCGGCTTCTTGTTTGGCCTGAGGGGCCCATGCCGTCAAATTACTTATCCTGGTATCATTGGATGGATGCGTGCTCAAGAACTCGGGTGGGGCCTGTCCTCCGGATTTTGCTTTCATCCTTTGCCACAGTTTGGCGGCTTCATCGGGATTATAGCCAGCTATGGCCATGATCTGAAGCCCAATTAAATCTGCCTCTGTTTCATGGCTTCGGCTAAACGGCAGCATACCCAGGACGTTGGATCCTATCCCATAGGCCTGCATAAAGGCATTTTGGGTTTCCGCGGATTCTCCGCTGGTCGCAATTGCCGCACCTACGGCACCTATTTGTTGCAAAGTACCGGCACTCATCCGTTGGGCACCATGATCGGCCAAGGCATGGGCCACCTCATGTCCCATTACCACGGCAACCCCGGTTTCTGTTTGGGTAATGGGCAGAATACCGGTATAAAAAACGATTTTACCACCGGGCATACACCACGCATTTACCGTTTCATCTTTCACCAAATTATATTCCCATTGATAATCCTTAAGGTAGCCGGGATACCCATTGGCATCCAGCCAACGTTCGGCCGCAGAGGAAATGCGCTGTCCAACTTCCGTTATCATTCGGGCCTCATCCGTTCCCGTAATGACGTTGTTCTCGGAAAGAAATTGGTCGTATTGGGCAAAGGCCATTGGAAATATTTGTCTGTTTCCGTAAAAATTGAGCATCTTCTTTCCCGTAAACGGGTTGGTTTTACAGGCCATTGCAACCATGAAAACCAATAGTGTCAATACTAATTTTTTCATAGTGGTAATTTATCGTGTTTCTATTTTCAAGTTACGAAAAATTAAGGTCCAAAAACATGAAGTTCCGTAGTCTCTTTGCTTACTTCCATACTGGCCTTTCCATCAAATTTCACTGATTTCAGGTCCACCTCCTCATTATCCACCTCTATCCTCGAAATTTTAAAGGGAAGTCCATGAAACTGGATTTTAAGGGTATCGTAGGAAGTAGTAAAGCTACCATCCTTAAATTGCTGTATGATCAATTCGTTGGCTTTTCCCCTTAGTCTAAAATTACGTAGGCTGTAACGGCCCTTTTTATGGTCAAACCCCTCAAGTTGATCTTCATAGATGGTGGATTTTTCCGTGCCTTCCTTATAATACACATCAACCTTTAATTCCTTTATGTCTTTTTCGCCAACATACTGTTGAACTGGGTATTTAGGAATTATGGCCCCCTCTTTAATAAATAGTGGGATTTTGTCCAATGGGGCCGCAACCCACTTTTCAACTTTGCCATTCACAATTTCCTCGGTCCAGTAATTGTACCATTTCCCTTTGGGGATATACATTCTACGGCCCTGGGCATTGGGTTCTTGAACAGGACAGACCAAAATATGTTCCCCAAAAAGGAACTCATCGGTCCTGAAATGGGTTTGTGTATCCTCTTGATCATAATACACCAAGGATTGAAGCATAGGCACCCCATTGGTCACATAATTGTAAAAGGTAGTGTACAGATAGGGGAGCAATTGGTAGCGTAGCTCAATGAATTTCCTCACGATTTCGGTAATCTCATCCCCAAATGACCATGGCTCTTGATCTCCATGATCACCACTGGAATGTACCCTACAAAAAGGATGGAATACGCCAAGTTGTATCCATCTTGCGAACAGTTCCCCATTAGGTTGCTCGGCAAACCCACCTATATCGGAACCTACAAATGAATATCCGCTCATGCACATACGCTGCATCTGTACATTAGCTATCCAAAGATGTTCCCAAGTAGCAACATTGTCCCCTGTCCATGTGGCGGAATAACGCTGTGTACCAGCATAAGCGGCCCTGGTCAACACAAAAGGCCTTTTGGGAAAAGTATACTTCTTTAAACCATTGTAGGTGGCCCGTACCATTTGCATACCGTAAACGTTATGGGCTTTTCTATGGCTACAGGGATGGCCATCATAATCATGCCTTACATCCAAGTTTGCTGTCTTGGTCGGGACTTCCATAACGGCAGGTTCGTTCATATCGTTCCAAACACCGTGCACTCCCATTTCCGCTATCATTTCCTTGTATAGACCGGCCCACCATTCCCTAACTTCAGGATTGGTAAAATCCGGGAATTTACATTCCCCTGGCCAGACCTTTCCTTTAAAATGGGGTCCATCTGCCCGTTTGCAAAAATAGTCCTGTTCCATTGCCTGTCGGTAGACCCAATAGTCCCGATCTATCTTTAACCCGGGATCGATCATGGTTACGGTCTTGAATCCATCCTCCTCCAATTCCTCAATCATTTTTTTTGGATCTGGAAAACGTCTGTGGTTCCAGGTAAAACAGCGAAAGCCATCCATATAGTCAATATCCAAGTAAATGGCATCGCACGGGATTCTATATTTCCTAAAGTTTGATGCCAGTTGCTTTACCCTTTTTTCCGGGTAATAGCTCCATTTGGATTGATGGTAGCCCAAGGCCCACATAGGCGGCAATTCAGGCACTCCCGTTAAATCGGTATACGCCTCCACAACCTGTGAAATTTTGGGGCCGTAGAAAAAGTAGTAGTTCATTTCGCCACCATCCGCCCAGAAACTGGTCAGGTTTCTGCGCTCATGGGCAAAATCGAAATAGGTCCCAAAAGAGTTGTCAAAAAAGATTCCATAGGCCAGATCGTTGTGCAGTCCCACATAAAATGGAATGGCCTTGTACAATGGTTCCTGGTCTTTTCCATAGGCATAGGAGTCCGTTACCCAATTGGAAACCCTTTTTCCCTTTAAATTGGTATGTGAGGCTTTATCCCCCATACCATAAAAGCTTTCCCCGGTTTGGGTAACCTTGGTCATTTTCACCACGTTGCCACCATAATCATAATTCTCCTCCCAGTGAAAACCACTGTCATCCTCATTGATTGGATTCCCTTCCAAATCCATTAGTAGAACTTTAAGGGTGGTTTTATCAATGTGAATTCGAATTTTAGCGGTCTCGATGGTATATTCTGAAATTTCATCCTCAACTTCAAGCCTATTATATCCGGTGATAACGTTCTCACTTACCGCATAGGAGAAGTCCGGTTCAAAAACATGTTCGGTCGCATACCTAAAACGAACCATGCTATCCCTCAAAATGGTGAGCTCCAGGATCACTCCATTTTGGGTCGTAAAGTACAGTTTATCATTATCCTGCTTAAAATCAACAATGTGGTTGGGGTAAAGATTGCCCCTTTTTTCAATCTCGGTATTGACAATCATATTGAAAATGATTTAAAAGACTAACAAAAAAAGCACTTTAACCCGACATTAGGGGCCATTGGGAAAAGTACTTTTGAACAAATGCCCTACTACAAGGTTATAGTTGTGGTCTTTTACTTATAAATTAGCAATCCCAAGGGGGGTAGGTTTACTTCAATGGAATTTTCCCTTCCGTTCCAGGGTGTATTTGATGGCTTTACCGTCTTTTTGCCAGTACCACTTCCACCGTATTTGATGTCATCACTATTAAAAAGTAGTTTGAGTTGTTTCCCTTTTGGAACTCCAACCCGGTATTTTTCCCTCGGAACCGGGGTAAAATTACCGATGATGACCAAATCGTTGGCAGTATCATGTCCTTTTCTAATGTAGGTCATCACGGAGTTTTCGGCATCGTTCCACTCGATCCACTCAAATCCTTCCGGACTGAACTGTTTTTCATACAAAGCGGGTTGTCCCCGGTAGGTTTTATTCAAGTCCTGAATCACTTTTTTGATCCCCTGGTGAAAATCATAGTCCAACAAATGCCAATCCAAGCTTTCCAGAAAATTCCATTCAGAGGTCTGCCCAAACTCACCTCCCATAAAAATCAGATTGGCACCTGGATGGGTGAACATATAGCCAAAAAGCAACCTTAGGTTTGCAAATCGCTGCCATTCATCCCCTGGCATCCGATAAATGAGGGAGTTTTTGCCGTACACCACTTCATCATGGGAAAAAGGAAGCATAAAATTTTCGGTGAACGCATAGGTCATGCTAAACGTAAGATCGTTTTGATGATGCTTTCTGTAAATAGGTTCCTTTTTGAAATATTCCAGGGTATCATGCATCCATCCCATCATCCATTTCATACCAAATCCAAGACCTCCAAAATGGACGGGTTTGGAAACACCATTAAATGCTGTGGATTCTTCGGCAATGGTCTGGACCCCTCTAAAACTGGCATATACTTCTTGGTTCATCTCCCGAATAAAGGACATGGCCTCCAGATTTTCGTTATTGCCGTACATGTTTGGTTCCCATTCCCCTTCCTCACGGGAATAGTCCAAATACAACATGGAAGCCACCGCATCCACGCGTAAACCATCCGCATGGTACTCCTCCAACCAAAAAATGGCATTACTTATCAAAAATGCCCGGACCTCGTTACGACCATAATTGAAAATCAAACTTTTCCAGTCGGGATGATAGCCCTTACGTCTGTCCGGATGTTCATAGAGGTGGGAACCATCAAAATAGCCCAAACCGTGCGCATCTTCGGGAAAGTGGGAAGGTACCCAGTCCAGGATTACCCCTATTCCCGCTTGATGGAATTTGTCCACCAATAGTTTAAAATCCTCCGGCTTACCAAAACGTGACGTTGGCGCAAAATATCCTGTCAATTGATAGCCCCAGGATGGGTCAAACGGATATTCCATAATGGGCATGAACTCCACATGGGTAAAACCCATTTCCTTCACGTAATTTACCAATTCCTCCGAAGCTTCAATATAGGAGAGGGATTCCCAACCATTTTTCTTTTTCCAGGAGCCCAAATGAACTTCATAAACGGAATAGGGCCTATCCAAACTATTGTGTTTTTCCCTGTTCTCCATCCAATTGGCGTCCTTCCAACCGTAGGGAGCATCCCAAACTATTGAGGCCGTCTTGGGAGGTTGCTCGCAATACCTGGCAAACGGATCCGCCTTTTCAGTCTTAAGATCATGGTTATGGGAGGTGATTTTGTACTTGTAGTGTTCCCCTTTTTGAATTCCGGGAATAAAGCCTTCCCAAATCCCACTGGAGTCCCATCTTACGTTCAACTCATGCGTTCCCTCCTGCCAATGGTTAAAATCGCCAATAACGGAAACGGATTTGGCCGATGGTGCCCACACCGCAAAATACGCCCCTTCTTCCCCATTGACTTCCGTTAGATGGGAACCCAATTTTTGGTAAAGCCTAAAATGTTTTCCCGCCTTAAAAAGGTTAATGTCAAACTCGGTAAAAAGACTATGTGCGATAACGTTGGCCATGACTTAGTTGTATTGTGAGTTGCAATATTACTCATCTTTTTTGTAGGAATATAATCCTGGGTTGAAACCTTGCCTAAATTTTTGGAACGCTTTTTGATTTAAGTAAAAACGTTAAATTACAAGCAAGAAATCAAATCGGAAAAATCAATTTTTATGAAAAAAATCAAGATACTTTTGGGAATAGTGGCAATAGCCTTTGCTTTTGGTTGTGAAGGGCCCCAGGGACCTCCTGGACGCGACGGCTTTGACGGTGCCGATGGTGAGGATGCACAACGTGCCAGCGTTTTTGAGCAGGCCGTAACTTTTGCCTATGATATTGATAACAACTTATGGTCCAGTGAAGTCCTTTCATTTGGAAATACCTTTAATGGCGATGTCTTTTTGGCCTATGTCTCCTTGGACGAAAATCTTTTTACGTCCCTGCCAGCCAGTTTCTTCGATGAGTTTGGGGAATTCCAATACGTCTTTGACCATGATGTGGACAGTGTCCAATTTCAGATTATAGGTGACAATGACCTAAGTGACTTGGGTGTGGATTTTACCGATAATGTTGTGACCAGGGTCGCCATAATCCCCGGGGATTTGGTTGCCGAATTTAATGTGAATGGGGAGATGGACATTATAAGTTTAATGAAGCAAATGAATATCAGCGAAACCGATATCATTTTCCAATAAGAAATATGCGCAATGTTGGCCCACTGCAGCTGCGGTGGGCTTTCTTTTTGGTATAAACTTAAGTAAATTTGAAAGGCTTGGGCGGAACTTCCGTCCAAGACAAAAAAGAAGGATGGGAAAAAATAGTGCTTTGCTTTTGCTAGTGGTATTGGCACTCAGTTCCTGTATGGGTATTTCCCAGCAGGAAAAGAAAGAAATGGCAAAGGCCGAAAAAGAAATTGAATATCCGATTACAAAATCGGATACAGAATGGAAAGCCGAATTAACGGACATGGAATATTATGTCCTAAGAAAGGCCGCCACCGAACATGCCTTTACCAGTGACTTATTGACCAATAAGGAAAAAGGGACCTATGTCTGCGCTGGTTGTGGGACACCGGTCTTTAAAAGTGAACATAAATTTGACTCCGGCACGGGATGGCCCAGTTTTTATAAGGAAATTGAAGGCAATGTTGCTTATGATGTGGACTATAAAATAGGGTACCCCAGAACTGAGGAACATTGTGCTACCTGTGGAGGCCATCTGGGACACGTTTTTAATGATGGGCCGGAGCCCACTGGAAAACGGCACTGCATTAATGGTGTTGCCCTTAATTTTGTCCCCGAGGAAAAATAAAACAAAGAATGGGAAAATACGGTACGGAAAAGACGGAAGAGGAGTGGAAACAAGAGCTTTCACCCGAGGAATACTATGTTTTGCGCCAAAAGGGTACTGAACGCCCCTTTACCGGTGCATATAACCTCCACTTTAAAAATGGGGTCTATCATTGTAAGGCGTGCAATGCCAAACTCTTTGAAAGTGAAAACAAATTTGAAAGCGGATGTGGTTGGCCATCTTTTGACCAGGCAGTGGAAGGTGCCATTGAATATGTACGGGATACTTCCCACGGTATGATCCGCACCGAAACCCTTTGTGCCAATTGTGGCAGCCATTTAGGGCATGTCTTTAATGACGGACCAAGGGAAACTACAGGACAGCGGTATTGCATCAATTCAGTCAGTATTGGTTTTGAACCAAAAGAGGAATAATGGGTTTCCCCACTACGTATTTGGAAAGTGCAAAATTTGAGTTTCACCGCTATAAACAATATGGGGACAAAACATTTGAACAGCTTTCCGAAGAAGACCTATTTTGGAGCGCCAATGAAAATGATAACAGCATTGCGGTCATTGTAAACCACCTTGCTGGAAATATGCTCAGCCGATGGGCCAACTTTTTAATGGAAGATGGGGAAAAGGCTTGGCGTGACAGGGATAGCGAATTTGAGCATCCTCCACAATCAAAAAAAGAACTGCTGGATTTGTGGGAAGAAGGTTGGCAATGTTTGTTTGATGCACTCAATAGCATTACCCCCGAAAACTTTGATGCTTCAATACAAATAAGAAATCAAAAGCATTCCATCCCTCAGGCCATAAATAGGCAATTGGCCCACTACGCCTCCCATGTGGGACAACTTTTGTTTATAGGAAAGATGATAAAAAAAGACGATTGGGTATCCCTATCCATACCAAAAGGGCAATCCAAAATCTACAATAAAAAAATGTTTGGGGAAAACTCCTGACACTTCACTAAATTTGCACTCCATTTTAACCAAAAAATCATTCGCATGAGCCATTTTGATGTCATCGTTTTGGGTAGCGGCCCTGGAGGTTATGTTACCGCTATTAGAGCTTCGCAGTTAGGTCTTAAAACTGCGATAGTTGAAAAAGAAAGCTTAGGTGGTGTATGCCTAAACTGGGGATGTATTCCCACCAAGGCCTTGCTAAAATCGGCCCAGGTATTTGAATACCTAAAACATGCGGAAGATTATGGGCTAAGCGCAAAAAAAGTGGAACATGACTTTGACAAAGTGGTGCAACGTAGCCGAAATGTGGCCGATGGCATGAGCAAAGGCGTACAGTTCTTGATGAAAAAGAATAAGATCGAAGTCCTTAATGGTTATGGCAAGGTGCTACCCGGTAAAAAAGTCATTGTTAAGGGAGAACATGGGGACCCTGCGGAATTTAGTGCCGATCATATTATTATTGCCACGGGCGCAAGAAGCCGGGAATTGCCTTCCCTACCCCAGGATGGCAAAAAGGTGATTGGCTACCGTGAGGCCATGACCTTGGACAAACAACCCAAGAAGATGATTGTGGTGGGCAGTGGTGCCATTGGTATTGAGTTTGCGTATTTCTACAATTCCATGGGTACGGAAGTTACCGTTGTGGAATATATGCCAACCATTGTTCCGATTGAAGATGAGGACGTTTCCAAACAACTGGAACGGAGCTTTAAAAAAGCAGGCGTAAAAATCAAGACCTCAGCAGAAGTTACCAAGGTGGACACTTCCGGTGAAGGGGTAAAAGCAACCGTCAAGACATCCAAAGGGGAAGAAGTCTTGGAAGCGGATATTGTACTCTCCGCTGTTGGAATTAAAACCAATATTGAAAACATTGGCCTGGAAGACGTTGGAATAGCCACTGACCGCGACAAAATTTTGGTCAATGATTACTATCAGACCAATATTCCCGGATATTATGCCATTGGTGATGTCACCCAGGGACCGGCCTTGGCGCATGTTGCTTCTGCGGAAGGTATTCTCTGTGTTGAAAAAATAGCTGGAATGCATGTGGAACCCCTGGATTATGGAAACATCCCGGGCTGTACCTATTGTATGCCGGAAGTGGCTTCCGTTGGATTTACGGAAAAAAAGGCCAAGGAAGCCGGATACGATATAAAAGTTGGAAAATTCCCTTTTTCCGCAAGTGGTAAAGCCAAAGCAAGTGGTAATGCAGATGGTTTTGTCAAGGTTATTTTCGATGCCAAATATGGGGAATGGCTGGGATGCCATATGATCGGTGCTGGTGTCACCGATATGATTGCGGAAGCGGTGGTAGGCCGAAAATTGGAGACCACGGGACACGAAATACTGAAGGCGGTCCACCCCCATCCAACCATGAGTGAAGCGGTTATGGAGGCTGTCGCCGATGCGTATGACGAGGTAATCCATTTATAATGCTAAAAGCCTTTCGTCTGACAGCCATTCTGGAAGGGATTTCCTATTTGCTGATATTTGGCCTCACCATGCCCTTAAAGTACTGGGCAGAAATTGGCGAACCCAATAAAATAGTAGGGATGGCCCATGGTATCCTTTTCATCCTTTTTATAGTTATGGCAGGTGTTTTTTGCTGGGAACGAAAATGGGGACTTAGAAGATTTTTAATACTCTTCCTGGCTTCCCTTCTCCCCTTTGGGACTTTTTATGCCGATAAGAAATATCTTAGAAACGCTAATTAGTGGTTTTAACCAACCTGTAAATAGGGCTTATTACTATATGTAGGCAACCAAGCCAAAAAATGGTTGATGTGGGGCACGTCAATCCATAAAGCTTTGAATGGCCAAATCATAGCTTTGTAATCCAAAGCCCAAAATAACACCCTTTGCCACCGGGGATATAAAGGATGTATGCCGAAATTCCTCCCTTGAATAGGTATTGGAAATATGAACTTCTATTACGGGAGTTACGATGGCTTTTATGGCATCCCCAATACCGACCGATGTATGGGTGTAAGCCGCGGCGTTTAAAATGATACCATCATAGGAGAATCCCACTTCTTGGATTTTGTCTATCAATTCCCCTTCAATATTGGATTGAAAGTAATCCATTTCAACAGACGGGTATTTGGACTTTAGGGACAAAAAATAGTCTTCAAAATTCTGATTTCCATAGACTTCCGGTTCCCGTTTCCCTAAAAGGTTTAAATTGGGCCCATTGATGATCATTAATTTCATACGTTAAAAATAAGCATATTTTTAGGGCATAAAAAAAGGGGCAAAAGCCCCGTATTTTTGCAAAAGTCTATAGCTAATTAAAACGGTACCCCGCTCCAAGCGTTAAGGTGTTGATATCAACCAAATCTCCAAAATCCCCACCCCTACTTATTTGAATACCATACCTTGCTTCAACGAACCAATTGTCGTCTATTTGATAACCGGTACCAAAAGCCAGGTCAATTCCTAATTCCCCATCAGGAAGATCTTCCAACAAATAATTGATTTGGGGGCCTGCCTGAACATTAAAGGCATCAGAAATTTTATATTTGGCCATAATAGGGATATAAAGTGAAGTAAGTTCATCAACAAAACTAAATAATAGCGAAGGCTCAATATCAAAAGTTTCACTGGCAACAAAATTATATCCTCCACCTATAAAGAAACCAAGCTCACTATCACTGGCATCAAAAAAACCGCCGGTATCAACATCAACCGTAACGTTGTTCAAACCGGCCTTAACTGCAAGGCCTTCTTGAGCACTTATTGAAGTGGTGATGGCAATAGCGAATACAAATGCAATAAATAATTTTTTCATGTTATTGTCTTTTAGTTGTTACTGGCAAAGATAAAAAGGCTCTCATACCAAGTGTGAGAAAAACCGTAAAATGTTAACATTTGTCCTTTCTTCCACAAAAAATCCATATAACCTACTGTAAATCAATTTATTTTAATCTAAAGCCTTTTTAGTAATCAAAACTGAAACAGAACACCCGCGGTTAAGGCGGTCCAATTGAGGTTGTCGCCCTCAACTCCAAAATAAGAGAAATTTAAGGCCGAAGTATTGGATAGGTTGATGGACAGTGTAGGCCGATAATAAAACCCGTCCTCCGTAAAATCGTTTAGACCGAACGCATACCCCACATCTCCTCCAAGATTTATAGTTCGGGAAGGATAAAAACGGATCAATGCCCCCGCAGGGAGATAAATGGTGTCTTCCCCCCTAATGGTAATCGCTTCCGGTCCAATATCGATGGTAGAATCCAATCCAAAATAATACATAAGACCGGACGCCAGCCCCAAATCGAACTTCTTGGAAACACCCCAATGCTGGTATAGATCCAAACCGGCACCGATGTTGGCAAAATCCGATGCATCCCCAACGGCAACCCCAGCATGAAAGCCTGCCTTAAAAAACGAACGATCTACATATTGTGAGGTCATATGGTAAACAATGCCGAGGAACAGCACTAAAAAAATGTACTTTTTCATAAGTTGTTTGGTTGAAGTATATACGTCTTAACACTAAAACTTAACGTTTAGTTTTGGTTTTTAGTGGAATTCCGTATTGAAAAGTTGCGTTATTTTTAGCCCATGACTTGGAAACAGGCCTTACAGGATTACCAACACTATTTAAAGATAGAAAGGGGATTGTCCAGCAATTCCATAACCAATTATGCCCTGGATATCAAAAAGTTGATGGCCTTTTTAGAGGAACATCAAATAAACTCCGGGCCCCTTAACATTGGGAATGAAGAAGTACAACGGTTCATTTATGAAGCGGCCAAAACCATAAATCCACGTTCCCAGGCAAGATTGATATCCGGACTAAAAGGGCTTTTTAACTATTTGGTCTTTGAAGACTATCGAAAGGATAATCCCATGGATTTAATGGAGACCCCTAAAATTGGCAGAAAACTTCCAGAAACCCTTTCTTTGGAGGAAATCAATACACTTATTTCGGGAATCGATTTGAGCAAACCCCAAGGGGAACGGAATAGGGCCATTTTGGAAACTTTATACGGCTGCGGGCTTAGGGTTTCTGAACTGGTCAACTTAAAATTGTCCGATCTTTATTTTGATGAAGATATTATTCTGGTAACCGGAAAGGGCAACAAACAACGTTTTGTCCCCATTAGTCCTATCAATAAAAAGTATATTGAACTGTATCAAAAACACATCCGTATCCATCAAAAGATCGAACCGGGTTATGAAGATATCCTTTTTTTAAACCGTCGGGGCAAAAAACTGACCAGGGCCATGATTTTCGCCATTATCAAGGATTTGGCAAAGGCAACGGGTTTGAAGAAAAATGTGGGCCCCCATACTTTTCGACATTCCTTTGCCACACATTTATTGGAAAACGGAGCAGATTTGCGCGCCATTCAGCAAATGTTGGGACATGAGAGCATTACCACCACGGAAATTTATGTCCATGTGAACAGAACACATTTGGCGGATGCGTTAAAAGCGTTTCATCCCCGTTCAAGACACCAATAATTGGTAATGATGGTATTGGACCAGCTTTATTAAAAAAAGTGACCATCTCCACAAAAAGTGGCCAACATTTCAATAGGGCCGATGATTTTTTTAGGCACCTGTCCAAATCCAACACGTTTTTGGATACCACACACTATTTATACAGCACCGTGGCCGAAGGAATATTGATTCCAGCAAACTCAACTACAGAATTCGCCTCATTTTATAATTCCCCTGACTTCAAAAGGTTTTAAAACCTTCTCCATGAAATTGAGTTTCATTTTGAAATCGAATACGAGGATGTGTATGGCTCTTGATGGTCCTTGAAATATGATGAGGACGTTCCCCAAAAAATGGATAAATAGGTTTTTACAAAATTCGCATACATACGAGCTGAAAAATCCAGCTTAAACGCTCGAAAGATATAGCCCAACAAACAATCTAAAACTTGATTTTTGATCCCAATTGCAATTGACTTTTTGCATCACTTCGTTCTGTGCCAAGTGGATTAAAGCCAGTCTCGTTCATAAATGTTCGAAAACCGGCATTAAATAGCAAGTTGGGTTTAGCTTCATACTCCACACCAAAGTAAAGTGATTTACTGGTATTGTCTATTGATCTATCGAGTTCGGTTAAATCCCATTCCATTTCATATCCACCTTCTGCAAAGAAATTTTTTGCAATGCGTTGACGAGCCATTGCCCTAAGATTAAACCTTCCGAAAATCGCATTTTGCTGATTCAAACCTCTGAATCCAACAGATGTACTCTCCCCAATGGGATACAAAATCAGGAAATCCCCATAGGAAGATCTGCCCCCAAAATCCGGATACCCAAAGCTTTCGATGGCAATCCTGTTCAAAGGTGACTCCCGTTGGCTCCATAAAGCAAAAGAAACGAAAAGGGAGAAAGTGACCAGAAATAGCTTCATCGTATATCGGATTACTCAAAACTATTAAAATAATCCTCAGGTGATTTCCAATTGGGCTTTCTTTAACAGCCCTACTACCGAAACACCAAAACCTAACCAGAAAGACTAAATCTGCGTTTTCTTAAATGGTCTTATAATCAATCGGGCCTCACGATCAAACTTCACATAGTTATATACCCAATTAATGAAAACCACCAATCGATTTCGAAAACCGATCAAAAAGTAAAGGTGGACAAACATCCAGACAAACCAGGCAAAAACGCCTTGAAATTTGAATTTTGGCAAATCGGCCACAGCCTTGTTCCTTCCTATGGTGGCCATGCTACCCTTATCCCTATAGGTAAAGGGTTGTAACGGTTTCCCTTGTTGAAGCCGTACCAAATTTTCCCCTAAAAGCCTACCTTGTTGTATGGCGGGTTGGGCCATCATGGGATGTCCATTGGGATATTTTTCGGAAACCATTTCCGCAACATCACCAATAGCGAAGATATGTTCAAACCCCTTTACTTGATTGTATTCGTTGACCAACAATCGTTTTGCCCTGGACAAAAGCTTTTCAGCATCCAAACCCTTAATGGTTACCGCTTGTACGCCTGCCGCCCAAATTAAGGTTGCCGTTTCAAAGCTGGTATCTTGATCGGTCGTGGCCACTTTGCCATCATACCCCGTCACTCGAATATCTTTCCAAACATTTACCCCCAGGTTTTCCAAAAAGTCCTCCGCTTTCTTGGAGGCAATTTTACTCATGGCCGGCAACAGTCGATCGGCCCCTTGCACTAAATTAATTTGGGCCCTTCGTGTATCCAGATCGGGGTAGTCCTTTGGTAGGATTCCCTTTTTAATTTCGGCCAAAGCTCCTGCAAGTTCAACTCCGGTTGGTCCTCCACCCACAATGACAAAGTTCATCAGGGCTTCGCGTTCATGAAGATCGTCCGTCAACAAAGCCTGTTCAAAATTCTCAAGGATAAGACTTCTTAAATTCAGTGATTGGGGAATAGTTTTCATGGCCATACTATTTTTGGCAATGGATTCATTACCAAAATAATTGGTCCGTGTTCCTGTGGCCACGATCAAATAATCAAACCTCAAGTCGCCTATGGTGGTGTGGACCGTATTGCTCTCGGAATCTATACCGGTGACCTCGGTCAGACGAAAATAAAAGTGGGGATATCCCTGAAGTACCTTCCGAATGGGATACGCAATGGAATCTGGCTCCAGGCCCCCGGTTGATACTTGATACAACAACGGTTGGAAGGTATGATAGTTGTTTTTGTCCATCAACACCACCTGAAACTCTTGTTGGCTTAATTTTTTGGCCAAAGCAATTCCCGCAAAACCACCACCAATAATAACCACCCTTTTAAAACTGGACTGAGGAATGTTCATTCTTAAATTTTAAAGTGCAAAAGTACACAATTGGGGGTGGTGATACGGCCACTGGAAATTCATTTTAGTATATTTAAAAACATTAAAAAGAGAACACGAAATGAGAAGGATAGTTTCTTTACACCTAGTACTACTGCTATCGGTTTTTTCAATGAACGCGCAGAAAACCAAGGTCGATGCCCTAAAAGGTTTGGAAGATAAAGCCCAAGCATATGGCGAAATTGCCCTACAAATTTGGAATTGGGCAGAAATGGGATATCAAGAAGAAAAAAGTGCTGCGCTATTGCAGGAAACCCTTTCCGATGCAGGTTTTACCGTTACGGAGGGCATCGCTGAAATTCCCACGGCCTTTGTAGCGGAATATGGAAAAGGAAGCCCTGTTATTGCCATTTTGGGAGAGTACGATGCCCTGCCGGGGCTGTCACAACAGGCCGTACCGGAAAAGAAATCCGCGGGAGGGGTTGCCGGACATGCCTGCGGCCATCATTTGTTTGGGACCGCTTCCGCCGGGGCCGCCATTGCCGTAAAGGATTGGTTGAAAGTTTCGGGCGCAAAGGGAACCATCCGTTTTTATGGCTGTCCCGCAGAAGAAGGTGGAGGTGCCAAAGTATATATGTCCAGGGAAGGGGTTTTTGATGATGTAGATGTTGCCCTGCATTGGCATCCCAGTTCCCAAAATGCTGCCAGTGCCGCTGCCGCATTGGCAAACATTTCTGCAAAATTCCGCTTTAAGGGAATCTCGGCACATGCCGCAGGGGCGCCACAAATGGGAAGGAGTGCCCTGGATGGTGTTGAGGCCATGAATATAATGGTCAATATGATGCGTGAGCATATTCCCCAGGAAGCGCGTATCCATTATGTGATTACGGATGGCGGTAAAGCGCCCAATGTTGTTCCGGATTTTGCCGAAGTATACTATTATGCAAGACACAACAGCAGGGATGTGGTTCGGGATATTTTTAATAGAATTGTAAAAGCAGGGGAAGGGGCTGCTTTAGGAACAGGTACAACAATGACGTTTGAAATTGTAAATGGGGTCCATGAATTACTTCCCAACCTGGTACTCCAAAAATTGGTCCATAGCAATTTGTCGTCAATAGGGGGCATTACCTATACTCCTGAGGAAAGGGCCTTTGCAGAGAAAATTGCCTTGAGCTTAGGGCAAAAAGAGCTCGATGAAATGGTTGCAATGGAAGTACAACCTTTTAAGGAAGTGGCCAGGGCCTATGGTTCCACCGATGTTGGTGACGTGAGTTTTGTGGTCCCAACGGTAGGTTTCGGTGCTGCAACATGGGTGCCCGGAACACCGGCACATAGTTGGCAGGCAGTGGCTTCCGGAGGCATGAGTATAGGAAAAAAAGGGATGATGGTGGCCTCAAAAACACTGACAGCCACGGCAATAGACTTGTTTTCCGATATCTCGTTGATTGAAAAGGCCAAAGCCGAGTTTGAAGAAAGAAGGGGTAGTGATTTTGTGTACGAGCCCCTTGTTGGTAATCGAGCACCGGCACTTGATTATAGAAAATGAAAAATAAACATACAAATTGGGCTTGTCCAGTCTAAAAAATTCCTCTTGGATCAGGTCATGATGCCCAGGATATGGCATTGATGACACCCACATGCTATTTGTACTTGGCAAAAGGGAATCCGCCATTCCCAAAAGGAGTGTTCCATGGAAGACTTGGCCAATGTATTTCTCCAAACTATTTTGAAATTGGACATCGGTCAGTATTGAACTTGCCGCCCCAAACTGTAACAAAATTGGAATAAGGACTACTAATCTATAAATTCTACCAACCACTAGTGAACAAGGAACTGGAACATCAATTTGTGACGGAGCTGGAGAACAACCAAAACATTGTTCACAAGGTATGCAGTCTTTATACCCATGACAGGGATTCCCATAATGACTTGTTCCAAGAAATCACCATCCAGCTTTGGAAAGCATACCCAAAATTTAGGGGAGATTCCAAATTTAGTACATGGATGTACCGTGTGGCATTGAATACGGCCATTACCTTATATCGCAAATCGAAAAGACGGGTCGCTACCCAAGATTACGATTCTGTAATTTTCAAGATAAGGGCAGACGAATATGATGATACACAAGAACGGCAACTAAAGTTGATGTACAATGCGGTAAAACAATTGGGAGATATTGAAAAAGCATTGGTTTTCCTGTATTTGGAAGATAAGAACTATACCGAAATTTCAGAAACCTTGGGTATTACGGAAGTAAACGCCAGGGTTAAAATGAATCGGGTAAAAAACAAACTAAGAACCATACTAAATCCTTAGTATCATGATGGATGAATTGGAACTCTTAAAAAAAGACTGGCAAAAACAAGGAGAGCAGCTTCCTAAGTTGAGCTATGAAGAAATCTATAAAATGATCTGGAAAAAATCCAGTTCCTTGGTCAAATGGATATTCTACATCAGTATTGCGGAATTTGTCTTTTGGATTTCACTTTTCTTTTTGCCCATACAAGGCGAAAAATTGAACTCCGATGGCGCCAGGCTCTTTCAGAACCTGGAATTAAGTCTTGAAATCCTAAGATATATAGCATTGGTGTACTTCATAGTAAAGTTCTATAAAAACTTCAAAAGGATACATGTTACGGCGTCTGCACGGGAACTTATGAAAAGTATCATTTCTACCCGAAAAACGGTAATGCAATATGTTTGGTTCAACCTTGGGGTTTTCGCCCTTATGATGATTGTGGTCTTTATTGAGTTTGCAAAATATGATACCACCCTCAATATGACCGAGAAGATTGCGGAAGCGGACAACAGTCTTCTCATTTGGTTTTTGGTAGGCGTGAGCTTGCTATTGTTTATTGCATTTTGTGGCTTTCTTCTTTGGTTGTTTTATCGATTGTTGTACGGAATTCTTCTAAAACGATTGAACAACAATTATCGGGAATTAAAGAAACTGGAAGTTTAGTTTCCCTTATAGCTGTAGCGCCTTTTTTGATGGTCCGCTTCATAGGCCGCAAGTTCCTCTTGTGGTATTACATGAAGGAATGAAGGGTGCTGTTCAATGGCATATTCCAACTTTTCAATAATCTGATCAATGGACTCATTGTCATAATCGATTTCCAGGGGTTGCTTTATAAGCATGGATTGCAGAATTCCCTTCTTTTTAATGTATAATCCTTTTTTATCAAAAGACCTTCTAAAACCATCAATTACAACAGGAACCACAATAGGTTTGTATTTTTTGATGATATGGGCAGTACCTTTTCGTAAAGGTTTCCATGGTCTGGTGGTTCCCTGGGGAAAGGTAATCACCCAACCATCATCCAGTGCAGTTCCAATATTTGAAATATCACTGAACTTTACAGGTCTGTTTACTTCCTTTCCATCTGCCCTCCATGTACGTTCAATGCTTATGGAACCGGCATACGCCAATATTTTGGCCAACATGCTCTTCTTCATGGTCTCCTTTGCCGCCACATAATAGATATTCAATTTGGGATTCCAGAGATAGAGAATGTTTTTAATGTTATCCTCCCTGCCGCTCAAAGCTGCATTAAAAACATGGAACATGGCCACCACATCAGCAAAATAAGTTTGATGGTTACTAACGAAAAGTACGTTCTTTTCAGGGAGGCTCCTGATGATATCCGAGCCTTCGATTTCCAGCTTGTTGAACCCTTTGTACCTGGAATGGGTTATTAGGCCCATAATACGTATTAACCACTTTTTTAAAAAAAGGTTGTGTCCGAAAGGGGTTTTCTTAAAAAGATCCATACTGCTCCTATGCCAAGGGCTAATTTACAAAATGAACTCATTTAAACTTTTTGCGTTTTAGTGAAAATTAGACATTTTTTTGATCCTTTGAAGGCTTTTTTGAGTTGCATAGCAGGGCTATGGAAAAAGAAAAAGTCAAAAAAGGAGCCAAAAAGAGCAATTTTTTAACGAATGGAAAAAGTTTAAATGAGTTCAATAGGCACTAAACCACTTTTTGCAGTAAATCCTTTATTTCACTTAACATCATGGCCGTGGCACCCCAAACAGTGTAACCGTTTAGTTTAAAGGCCGGTACCAAAATCTTGTGGGCGTAGGAAGTTGTTAAATACTGCTGCATTAGGTTATCATTATCCAAAAAATCCACCAATTTCACCTCAACCAATGCCTCTACTTCCATAGGATCCAATTTAAAAGGTTTTACTTGGGAATACAGTCCCAGGAATGGTTTGACCAAAAAATTACTTGGCGGAATATAAACTTCGGTCAAAGGTTTCACCATTTCTATATCTTCCGGAAGGATTCCCACCTCTTCAAAGGTTTCCCTTTTGGCCGTTACCAATAGGTCGGAATCGGTATCCTCAACCTTACCTCCCGGAAATCCAATTTGATTGGAATGTACTCCTGGATAGGTATTCCGTAACATAAGCAGTAGGTGTGTCTCATTATTCTCCTTTGGATAAAACAGGGCCATAACCGCTGCACGTTTTGCTTTTTTTACATCAATCGTGCTTTCTTCCCTAAATTGTTTTCTTACCGCTGGTTCCATCTTAAAATGGGAAGCTTCCCCAGGCAAGGGTAGATTTTTTATTTTTACAATCGTTTTACTAAAACGGGAAAATTCCATGGAGAAGAAAATAATACTGTTGGCAAGTTTACTATTATTTTTTTTAGGAGGATGTGGGGAGAAAGAAAAAAAGGAGTCGGGTAAACCAAATGGGAACACCCTTAAGGAGGTCAATGATGAAACTGGCAATGAAAAGGTAGTTGAATTGGAAAAACCACAGCCGGTGACCGAAGGGGAAAATGAACCTTTTTTACTCACCGAAGAAAATGCCATTGACTTTTTTTTCGATTATGCCAAAGACGTAAAAGAGGATAAAGTAAGACTAACGACCAGTTTGGGAAAGTTTACCATACAACTCTACAACAATGTTCCTTACCACAAGGCCAATTTTATCTACCTGGCCAAAAAGGGTTATTTTGACAACACCCAATTTCATAGGGTGGTTCCTGATTTCATTATTCAGGGCGGAAACTCGGACGACCGTGAAACGAGCAAAAAGAGAAAGGCCATAGGCCGTTATCTTTTGCCTCCGGATACCCGAAAGGGCCATAAACACCACCGAGGGACCATTTCCATGCCCAGTAGCGAACGTGACAATCCACATAAACTGGCCTCTCCGTATGAGTTTTTTATTGTAGTGACCAAACCGGGCTCCTATCATTTGGATGGCAGTTATACCCCGTTTGGAAGGGTTATTGAAGGAATGGACATTGTGGATAGAATAAATCAGGTTCCCATTGACCAAGGGGAATGGCCCATGCAAAATGTTTACATCCTAAGAGCAGAGGTTCTTTAACCCTTTTCCTTCTGATAGATATTGGGCAATGCTATCCCAAATTTTACGGCCAGTAAGCGCAATACAATGACAACAAGGATTGCCAAGATATAGCTATACTTCTCGGGAACCTTAAGAAGGTTGAACAAAAAATAACTTGCCCCTCCCAAAATACAGGCCGTAGCATAGATTTCCTTTCGGAAGATCACGGGAATCTCATTACATAAAATATCTCGGATCACACCGCCAAAACTTGCGGTCATGGTGCCCAATGCAATACACATTACAGGTAGCAATCCCGCTTCCAGGCCTTTTTCAAGACCGATTAGGGTAAACAAACCTATTCCCAGGGTATCGAACAGGAACAGGGACTTTCGCAAATATTTCAATCGACTTGCAAACAGCACGGCAAAAACAACGGTAATCCCAATGGTAATCATATAAATGGCGTCGCGCATCCAGACCACCGGCGTATTTCCAATCATCAAATCCCGAAGTGTTCCTCCACCAATGGCCGTTACAAAAGCGATGATAAAGACCCCGAACAGATCCAGTTTTTTCTCCATGGCAACCAACACACCCGAAACGGCAAAGGCAATGGTACCCAATATATCCAACGTTTGGTAAAACACAATTTAAAGCTTTTGGGTATAGTAGTTGTAATCTTTGATGACCACATCCACAAATTCGATGGGTTTTATAGTAGTAGTAACATCCATCACCTCCTTTAATCGTTTGTCCAGGGAAACAATAACATTATGGTCGCCATTTTTCCTGGCCTTTTCATAAAGCTCCTTTACGGTCTGTATCTCACTATCGCTAAAAACCGTGACTTGGGGAAATTGGGGCCTGTAATCATTTGGGATTTCCTTCAATAGGGTATCCTTTAGTTGAATCCGCTGTCGTTCACTAATTACCGTGGTCCCCGCTGCAATATCACCAATCCGCTGACCATTGCCCCGTATCAAAATAGTAACAACGGCCGCTGCCCCAGAAGTTAGGCTTACATCAATGATCCTTAAAATCCATCGGACAAAATAGTTGCCAAAATTGGGTCTGGAGCCGTCCAGTTTTACAACCCTAAGGTTCATTAACCCTTTTCCAATGGTCTTGCCATCGGTCAAGGTCTCAAATAAGAGATAGTATAAAAATGAGGGAAGTGTGACAACTAGATAGAGTGCCCAAAGGGCATCAAAATCCACATTTAAATACACTAAAAATAAAACCGCCAATACCGTATAGACCACAATCACAAAACTATCAATAATATAGGCCAACATGCGTTCCCCAAGATTGGAACTGTTTTGGTCTATAGTTACGTTTTGGGCAGTCTCTATTTGAAATTGGTTCATTTTTTTGGTTTCTTTACAAACAAAGGCGCAAATTTAATGCGAGAGGCGGCATTCGTAAAGCAAAATAAAAATAAATGGGTTGCGTTCGAAGAGGCCCTAAACAGCAAAAGGGAATTGTCACCAGATCAACTTTCCGACCTCTATATTGAATTAACCGATCATCTAAGCTACGCCAAAACCTTTTACCCTGGTAGTAATACCCAACTTTATCTCAATTCAATTGCTTCACGAGCCCACCAAAAAATCTATAAGACAAAACGCGAATCCAAGAACCGTATTGTTACTTTTTGGAAAATAGAGTTCCCCCAAATGTTTTATGCACACCAACGGGAGTTGCTGATTTCCTTTTTGGTATTTACATTTTTCTGTTTTGTAGGCGCTTTTTCTGCGGCCAATGATGGGGATTTTGTACGTTCCATACTCGGAGATGGTTATGTGAACATGACTTTGGACAATATTGAAAAAGGGGACCCTATGGCGGTATACAAACAAATGGGGGAATTCAATATGTTTTTGGGAATAACCATTAATAACATCAAAGTGGCATTATTTGCCTTTGCATTGGGTATCTTTCTTGGAGTGGGTACCATTTGGGTCTTGCTAAGAAATGGTTTGATGCTGGGCAGTTTTCAATACTTCTTTCATGACAAAGGATTGCTCTGGGAATCTGCCAGAACCATTTGGATCCATGGGACCATTGAAATATCCGTCATTATCCTAGCCGGCTGTGCGGGTTTGGTCATGGCAAACGGAATGCTGTTCCCGGGGACCTATACCCGGTTGGAATCCTTTAAACGTGGCGTAAAGAATGGACTGAAAATAGTTGTGAGCACAATTCCGTTTTTCATCATTGCGGGATTTTTGGAAGGTTTTGTTACCCGACATACGGAAATGCCGGATTGGCTTGCGATAACCATAATTTTGGGGTCTTTGGGCTTAATAGTATTTTATTATGTTATTTATCCCTATCAACTTAACAAAAAAGATAACCATGGACAGCACTCCTTACATTGAGTTCAAAAAACAACGGGAACTCGGGGAAATCCTTACCGATTCCTTCAATTTTATAAAGTTTGAGTTTAAGTCATTTTTTGGAACCCTTTTGAAAATTGTGGGACCTTACCTGTTTGCAACCATGGTTTTTTTAGGATTCTATTTTTATTCCTTTAATGGGCTTTTCAATTTTGATATACAATCCCAAGGACCAGAGATCAATCCCATACTTCTGATTACTGCATTGTTGGGACTAATGGTTTCTGCCATTGCCACATATGGACTTACACAGGCAACGGTACTGTTTTATATTAAATCCTATACCGATAACAAAGGGAAAATTGATTATGATCAAATAAAAAAAGAAGCTTACCAAAACTTCTGGAGTTTTATTGGACTTTCATTCCTTGTGGGATTGGCCATTACGGCCGGTTTGTTCCTTTGTATTATTCCCGGTATTTATCTCTACCCCCCTCTAATGTTGTCCTTTAGCATCCTGGTCTTTATGGGCAAAGGGGTGGGCGATTCCTTCCAATACGGATTTACCCTGATCAAGGATAACTGGTGGATAACCTTTGCAACCCTTTTGGTCCTGGGAATTCTTATAGGCATAATAGGTTATATATTTCAAATTCCGGCAGTAATTTACTTATGGATCAAAATGGGGGTCTTCTCTGGTGAAATGGATGCCGAGAGCATGGGAGGCGTTATCGACCCTATATATATTCTATTGAACATATTGGCCTATGCGGTCCAATTCATTCTACAGACCGTGTCCTTAGTGGCGGCGGCACTCATCTTTTTTGACCTGAATGAGAAGAAAAACTTTACGGGAACTTTTGAACGCATTCAAAATTTGGGAAAAAAAGAAGAATAGTCCATGTTTAAAAATCTTCTTGTTGCCATCCTACTTTCAGTTCCGGTTATAAGCCTGGCCCAAAAAGATACCACCGAAGTTAGGTATGATGATCAAAATTTGACAATCATAGAGATTTCGGAAGCAGATTTGGAGCCGTTCAAAAAGGATGAAAAGTACAATTATGAAATGGAAAAAAAGGATAATTCCTGGTGGGAAGCCATTAAAAACTGGTTTTATAACATTTTAAGGCGGTTTTTTGAATGGTTGTTTGGTGTAGAATCCGCCCCAAACTATATTACCGCATTTCTTAAATACCTCCCCTATCTACTTCTTGGATTTTTGTTGTTTCTCATCATCCGATTTTTCATAAAGGCCAATACCAAAAACATCCTGTTTTCCAAAGCCAATGAAAATACGGTTATCCTTTCAGAGGAAGAACAAATCATAAAAACGGCAGATATTCAGGCCATGATACAAAAAGCACTTGAAGAACACAACTATCGTTTGGCCATTAGATACTACTATCTGTCCCTACTAAAAATGTTAACGGAAAAGGAATTGATCCATTGGGAATTGCAAAAGACCAACAATGATTACATTGGGGAGCTTTCCAATTCTAAATTGGCACCGCTTTTCAAAAGGGTAACTTTACTCTACGATCATATTTGGTACGGGGAATTTCAAATAGACGCACAGGGGTATCATAGGGCCAAGGACCGCTTTGACCAACTAAAACAATCCATAACCGCCAATGCTTAAAACGGGAAGGTCATATATTGGTATTGGTGTCCTGGCACTTGTCTTGCTTCTGGTGTTTGAATACAACAAACCCAAACAGATCAATTGGTTTCCTTCTTATGTAAGTACCCATACCATCCCCTATGGGACCAAGGTCTACAATGATCTTTTACCCCTGGTCTTTCCACAGGCGCAACAGGTCTATAGAACACCTTTTGAATTTCTTTCCCGAGGCGATACCTTGACCGGCACTTATATTTTCGTAAATGAGCGTATTGAATTTGGCAAAACGGATTTATCGGAATTATTGTCCTGGGCCAGGGAAGGCAACCATCTCTTTATGGCATCGGAATCCTTTGAAAAGGAATTGCTGGACACCTTGAACCTGCATACTTCCAGTATCTATGATATGAATACGGTTACCCCGGTATTTAAACACCTTCTTGTAAATGAAAGGGCAAGGGCAAATGATATCCCCTTTGATAGGGATTATTACACTTCCATTTTCAGTGAGTTGGATACCATAAATAGTGTGGTACTGGCTGAGGTGCTTGTAAAAAATGACAGTACCAAAACCGAAAAAAGAGGGATAAGCGTGGTACAGCAAGCATTTGGCAAAGGAAAGATAACATTATCCACTTTTCCCGAGGCGTTCACCAATTATTTTATGCTTAAAGATGAAAACCGTAGCTATACTGCCGGTTTGATGGCCTACATAGATTCTTCCAAGCCGGTATATGTGGACAATCACCATAAAGCAGGAAAGACTTTTTATACCTCACCCATGTACCTCTTTTTGAACACTAAAGAGCTAAAGTGGGCCTATTATTTGGCCCTTATTGGTTCGTTGCTGTACATTGTGTTTGAAGGAAAGCGGAAACAAAGGGCCATAAAAGTAGTGGAGCCCCTGAAAAACCAAACCTTGGCCTTTACCAGGACCATTGCGAATATGTATTTTGAAAACAATAGGCAGAATGAAATCGCCAACCACAAAATTCAGTACTTCCTGGATTATGTCCGGACCCGTTTTCACTTGGTCACGGAAAAGATAGATTCCCAATTCCATCATAGCCTGGCCCTGCGAAGCAATCATTCCAAAGAAGAGGTAAAAGCTTTGTTCAGCAAATTCCATGATATCCAAAAGACAAGTAAAGTAACCAATCAACAATTAGAAAAGTTAGAACGTAACATACACGATTTTAAAGCCAAAGCAGATGGAAAACAATGATTTGAATTTTGATAGCCGTATTCCGCTTGCGGAACTCAACGAATCGGTGAATCTAATAAAGGGAGAGTTGGGAAAAGTAATTATTGGGCAACAGAATTTTATGGAATTGCTCATTGTTTCCCTGTTGGTAGACGGCCACGTTTTGATAGAAGGCGTTCCTGGTATCGCCAAGACCATTACTGCAAAGCTTTTTGCCAAAACCCTGAAAACCGGTTTCAATCGTATTCAGTTCACTCCGGACTTAATGCCGAGTGATATTCTGGGCACTTCGGTGTTCAATGTAAAAGAATCGGATTTTGAATTCAAAAAAGGACCTATATTTTCCAATATCATTTTAATTGATGAAATCAACCGAGCTCCCGCCAAAACGCAGGCCGCACTTTTTGAAACGATGGAGGAAAGGCAAGCTACCGTTGATGGCACCACCTATAAAATGGCCAATCCATTCATGGTCCTGGCCACACAAAATCCCATTGAACAGGAAGGCACCTATTCCCTACCTGAAGCACAACTGGACCGTTTTCTTTTTAAGATAAAGGTAGATTATCCTTCTGTGGAGGAAGAAGTGGAAATAATTCAAACCCATCATGAGCGAAAATCGACAGAACCTACTGAATTGGTAAAACCGATACTCCTACCTAAAAAATTAGAGGACTATAAAAACAAGGTACACCATGTCCTGGTGGAGGAAAAAATAATTCGATATATAGCGGAAATCATCTCAAGAACACGCAATCATCCCCATTTGTACTTAGGTGCATCGCCAAGGGCATCCATTGCGGCAATGCATGTTGCCAAAGCGTTTGCGGCCATTAATGGACGGGATTTTGTGATACCCGAAGATGTTAAAAAGGCCTTGCCACCAATTCTAAACCATAGAATTATTCTGACCCCAGAACGAGAAATGGAAGGGATGACCACGGAGAACGTTATTGGAATGATCGTAGAATCGGTAGAAATACCCCGCTAATGCAATTCCTTAGATCGTTTTATATACACAACCGCTTTTTTAGGTATATCGCTTTACTGGTCGCCGGTTTTGTGCTTTCCTATTGGTTTCATTTTTTATACCCCATTTGTTGGATAGGGACTTTTGTCCTCCTTGCACTTTTTTTTGTGGACAGCTACCTCCTGTATCGTACAAAGGATGCTGTAACGGCCAGGCGTGAAGTTCCCAAAAAGCTTTCCAATAGCGATTACAATACCATAGAAATCCATTTCTCCGTCAAATATCCCTTTACCGTTGGAGTGGAACTCATAGACGAGCTACCCGAACAATTTCAGAAACGTGATTTCCTACATCGAACTTTTACGAAAAAGGATGTTAAAAATCAGTATCAATATACCGTCCGTCCCGTGGAGCGTGGTGCGTATGTCTTTGGCCATCTAAATGTTTATGTCTCTTCCCCACTAGGTATTGCCAAAAGGAGGTTTACTTTTGAAAAGGATAGGATGGCCCCGGTGTATCCCAGTATCATCCAGATGCAACAATATGATTTTTTGGCCATTGGCAACCGTCTTACCGAACTCGGATTAAAAAAAATCCGTAGGATAGGCCATACCCAGGAATTTGAACAGATAAAGGAATACGTTGTGGGCGATGATTTTAGAACCATCAATTGGAAAGCATCCGCCAAAAAGAGCCAGTTGATGGTCAATCAATACCAAGACGAAAGATCGCAGCCCATTTATTCCATTATCGACTCGGGAAGGGTCATGAAAATGCCATTCAACGGACTTAAATTACTGGATTATGCCATTAACTCCACTTTGGCATTTTCCAATGTAGCCCTTAAAAGAAATGACAAAACCGGGATGTTGACCTTCTCCAAAAAGGTAGAAAACTTTGTACCCGCTGCACAGAAGATCACCCATTTAAATTTCATACTGGAAACCTTGTACAATATCGGAACAGACTTTAGCGATTCCGATTTTGGCCATCTATATGCCCATGTCAAAAGAAAACTCAACCATAGGAGCCTATTGTTGCTCTACACCAATTTTGAGCATATTTCTGCCCTAAAAAGACAATTGCCCTATCTCCTGGCATTGGCAAAACAACATGTTTTGGTCGTCATATTTTTTGAGAACACCGAATTGGAAAAACTGGTCACGGTCAATGCAGAGGATATACAAAGCATTTACCATAAGACCATTGCGGAAAAATTTATTTTGGAAAAGCGATTAATGCAAAAAGAACTCCATAAGTATGGTATTCAAACCATATTGACAAAGCCTGGGAATTTGACCATCAATACCATTAACAAGTACTTGGAGATCAAGGCAAGGGGATTACTGTAATTGCTCCAAACCCAAAACCTCTGCAGGAAGCGATAAGGCCAGAAGCGTAGGTTCCCTTTCTTCCTGTAGGAGTTGCTCCAAACGGTGCATTTGGTCAAAAGCCTTGGTATCCTTAAAGAGAGCGACCGCCGTATTCTTTTTTCGCTTACCCTTTTTATGGTCCGTAAAAATATCTATGGTAACGCCAACGGTGACCCCTCCCAAAATGGTTGCCAACAGATCATCATTGTCCCAACCATTTTCGCGTTGACCTGCATCAACCGCCTCTTTTCCCAGTCCTATAAGTGTACTCCCACCAATAGCACCTGCAAAAGTCCACCAACGGTTCCCATCGGAGATTTGTTTGGCTATTCCTGCCCCAGCAAGGCCAAACAGGTTGCCTCCAACAAAATGTAATACCTTGTCCCTTTCCACTTGTGCATTCACACCATGTAGAACGGCCATAAACAGTAGACTTACAAACACTTTCTTCATTGCCCGGTAAAGATAACCAAGGATCCTCATGACGGGTATTTATTCGATGAAATGCAGGTTTAGCAGATTTACAATCCAATATGGCTTATGGTCCTTTTGGCCGATTCAAAGTCCGTAACCAAATCCTTAATTATTGCAGCAGCCGGCTTTATATCATGAATTAAGGCGGAAACTTGTCCTATCTCGAGTTCTCCATTTTCCAAATCGCCCTCAAACATACCCTTTTTGGCGCGCCCCCTCCCCAATAATTGCTTGAGCTCTTCTATTGATGCCCCTTCTTCATATGCCTGTTGCACCTGAAGATAAAATTGGTTCTTTATAAGACGTACGGGAGCCAATTCCTTTAAGGTGAGTTGGGTATCCCCTTCTTTGGCACCAACGACAACTTCCTTGAATGCCTGATGTGAAGAAGCTTCCAAAGTGGCGACAAATCGACTTCCCACCTGTACTCCATCAGCGCCCAAGACCATTGCCGCCAACATTTGTTTTCCATTGGCGATACCTCCCGCAGCAATCATTGGAATATGGATTTGCTCCTTTACGGCTGGAATCAACACAAAAGAGGTTGTCTCGTCCCGTCCATTATGTCCTCCGGCCTCAAAACCTTCTGCCACAACGGCATCCACACCAGCTTCTTGTGCCTTTAGGGCAAACTTTACACTGCTGACCACATGCACAACCGTTATTCCATGTGCTTTTAAAACAGGAGTCCAAGTCTTTGGATTGCCAGCCGAGGTAAAAACAATTTTTACTCCACCCTCGATAATAATATCCATGATTTCCTTCAAATCCGGATACAACATGGGGACATTTACCCCAAAGGGTTTGTCAGTGGCTTTTTTACACTTTTGGATATGTTCACGGAGAACACTTGGGTACATACTGCCTGCACCTAACAGTCCCAATCCCCCTGCATTGGAAACTGCCGAAGCCAAACGCCAGCCACTTGCCCAAACCATCCCGGCTTGTACAATGGGATATTGGATTCCAAGAAGCTTTGTGATCCTATTCTCCAAAACCTTATGATATTACCCCTGAACCCAACAATTCCTCACCTTGGTACCAAGCTACAAATTGTCCTTCGGTTATGGCTGATTGCTTTTCCATAAAATCTACATAAAGACCACCTTCCACCCTGTATAACGTGGCTTTTTGTAATGGCTGTCTATATCTGATTCTGGCATTGACCTCCATGGTTTCATCAAGGGACAAGGTCAAATCTTGCCGTACCCAATGTAATTCTGCATCCTTAACAAACAGGGTCCTTCTATAAAGTCCTGGATGGTTCTTTCCCTGACCGGTGTATATGGTATTCGTCTCTACATCCGTATCCAAAACAAAAAGGGGTTCCTTGGTACCGCCCACGTCCAAACCTTTACGTTGGCCTATGGTAAAATAATGCGCCCCTGGATGTTGTCCCACCACTTCCCCGTCTTCGAGGGTGTACTTGGGCTTTTCCGAAAAATGGGCCAACTCTTCCGCCTTATTGGCAAAGTGACCTAGGCCATTTTTAAAATGAACGGAATCCTTGGGCACTTCAATGATCATCCCTTCCTTAGGTTTGAGCTTTTGTTGAAGAAATTCCGGAAGTCTTACTTTTCCTATAAAACAGAGACCTTGAGAATCTTTTTTATCTGCAGTTATCAAGTTGTGTTCAGCAGCTATCCTTCTTACCTCCGGTTTGGTCAACTCACCAATTGGAAACAAGGTTTTGGACAGTTGTTCCTGGGAAAGCTGGCACAAAAAGTAGGATTGGTCCTTATTTTGGTCAACTCCCGATAAAAGCCGAAATATCTCTTTTCCATCTTCTTGAAAAAAGGATTTCCTACGGCAATAATGGCCCGTTGCCACATAATCGGCTCCAAGATCCAGGGCAATCTTCAGAAATACATCAAACTTGATTTCGCGATTACAGAGCACATCTGGATTAGGGGTCCTCCCCCTTTCATACTCGTTGAACATATAATCAACAATCCGCTCTTTGTACACCTCGCTTAAATCCACCGTTTGGAATGGAATGCCCAATTTTTCAGCTACAATAAGGGCATCATTACTATCCTCCAACCATGGGCACTCATCGGATATGGTTACCGAATCGTCGTGCCAATTTTTCATAAAAAGACCGATGACGTCATACCCCTGTTCCTTCAACAAATAAGCGGCAACACTGGAATCCACACCTCCGGAAAGGCCAATAACTACTTTTTTCATCATCCTTTTTATCTGCAGTGCAAAAATACGAATTAAGACTGTCCTTCAGGAATTCCCACTACGGTAGACGCGGGACAAAACGGTGCACTTGTGGGAGATCTCCCCTCAAAACATGACAGGAAAAATCCATTTCCAGATAAAACAATAATGCAGTTTTGTTAAACTTTTCCAAAAAAATATAAAACAAAAGCAACCTTTTTATTTTTGTTCAATCTTTTCTATGTTTTATAAAACATTCACGTTTTCCTTAATTTTTTATAAAAAATTTTAGGAATTACAGTTTTATCGAGGAAAATTCAATAAAAGCCGAATAATAGCATTCGGGTATTTTGTCTATGAAATAAAACAAATGATTAAACATAACAACTAAAACGATTACCTATGAGACACCCCACGAAAATGAAAAATTATTTTTTGCTGTTCCTGATTACACTACTCACGTTTTCCTGTGATGAAGAGGACGATGGAGCAAAAACAATGGAAAATGATGCTCCCAAAAGCAATATTGTGGAAACTGCCGCTGATACCGAGGTATTGGGGAGTTTGGTTGCCGCCCTGACCAAAGCAGATGAAAATGAAGCTTCCAATTTAGTGAATGCCTTAGGTGGAGAAGGTCCTTTTACTGTTTTCGCACCCACCAATGATGCTTTTAACAATTTGTTTGCGGATTTGGATGGTTTTGATTCCTTGGACGATTTTGATACCGAAGAAGAGCGGGATTTATTGGCCTTGATACTTCAATATCATGTAATAGCCGGTCAAGAATTGGATTCTGAAAATTTATCCAATGAGCAGGAACTCCCTACGCTATTGGGAGAAAATCTTACGGTTTCCCTGGATGGAGGAGTATTTATACAGGATGCTACCGATGTGGATGCAGAAGTTGTTAGCCCGGATAATTTTACCAGCAATGGTGTTGTCCATATAATTGATAAGGTTTTGTTGCCCCTAACGGTCATAGAGATGTTAAATGGAGACACGCTTGTGGACATTGTGGTGGGTGCCGAATCACTATCCCTTTTGGAGGAAGCCGTTATTAAAGCCGATTTGGTCGAGACATTGAGCGGTGAAGGACCATTTACCGTTTTCGCACCAGATGATAATGCCTTCGCAGCTCTTTTGGATGCGCTCGGGGATGACTATAATAGCTTGGACGATTTCGATACCATAGAAGAAATTGCCCTACTTACCAATATTTTATTGTATCATGTTGTTCCCAATGAAACTATTTTAAAGGCGAATTTGAAGGAAGGTGGAGTCCCCACTGCACTAGCGGACAACAGCCTGGATATAATTGCTTCAAATGACACCTTCGTTATTGGGGATGATACTGATGTGGATGCCAACATCACCGCTACGGATTTCACCGCTTCCAACGGAGTAGCTCACATCATTGATAAAGTGCTTTTGCCACAGGCCGTTTTGGATGCCATAAGTGGAGGAATGTCCATGAACCTTGTGGAAATTGTGGTGGGTACAGAATCCCTATCCCTTTTGGAAGAAGCTGTGATAACGGCAGGACTGGCCGAGACGCTCAGTGGTGACGGGCCATTTACCGTTTTTGCCCCGACCGACGATGCCTTTGTGGCACTTTTGGACATCCTGGGGGACGATTACAACAGCTTGGCCGATTTTGACACCCAGGAGGAACTTGACCTCCTTACCGAAATCCTCCTCTACCATGTGCTGCCGCAGCAGGTACTGGAGGCCGACCTTAGTCCCGGTGCCGTGCCCACTGCCCTTATGGACAATTCCCTGGAGATCATTGCCGCCGGACACACCTTTGTCATCGGTGATGCCTCGGACACCGATGCCAATATCACGGATACCGATATCCTCGCTTCCAACGGGGTAGCACACATCATTGATAAGGTGCTTTTGCCACAGGCAGCCATTGATTTTGTCATGCAAATGCAGATGAGGAACCTCGTGGAGATCGTGGTCGAGACCGATAACCTTTCCCTCTTGGAGGGCGCGGTGATAGCAGCTGGACTGGCCGGAACGCTCAGTGGTGACGGGCCATTTACCGTTTTTGCCCCGACCGACGATGCCTTTGTGGCACTCTTGGACATCCTGGGGGACGATTACAACAGCTTGGCCGATTTTGACACACAGGAGGAACTTGACCTCCTTACCGATATCCTCCTCTATCACGTGCTGCCGCAGCAGGTACTGGAGGCCGACCTTAATCCCGGTACCGTGCCCACTGCCCTTATGGACAATTCCCTGGAGATCATTGCCTCCGGACACACCTTTGTCATCGGTGATGCCTCGGACACCGATGCCAATATCAAGGATACCGATATCCTCGCTTCCAACGGGGTAGCGCACACCATTGATAAGGTGCTTTTGCCACAGGCAGCCATTGATTTTGTCATGCAAATGCAGATGAGGAACCTCGTGGAGATCGTGGTCGAGACCGATGACCTTTCCCTCTTGGAGGGCGCGGTGATAGCAGCTGGACTGGCCGGAACGCTCAGCGGTGACGGGCCATTCACCGTTTTCGCACCCACCAACGACGCCTTTGTGGCACTTTTGGACATCCTGGGGGACGATTACAACAGCTTGGCCGATTTTGACACACAGGAGAAACTGAACCTCCTCACAGATATCCTTCTCTACCACGTGCTGCCACAGCAGGTATTGGAGGCTGACCTGCATCCTGGTACCGTGCCCACTGCCCTTATGGGCAATTCCCTGGAGGTCATTGCCTCCGGACACACCTTTGTCATCGGTGATGCCTCGGACACCGATGCCAATATCAAGGATACCGATATCCTGGCTTCCAATGGGGTAGCACACACCATTGATAAGGTGCTTTTGCCACAGGCAGCCATCGATTTTGTCATGCAAATGCAGATGAGGAACCTCGTGGAGATCGTGGTCGAGACCGATGACCTTTCCCTCTTGGAGGGCGCAGTGATAGCAGCTGGACTGGCCGGAACGCTCAGCGGTGACGGGCCATTTACCGTTTTTGCCCCGACCGACGATGCCTTTGTGGCACTCTTGGACATCCTGGGGGACGATTACAACAGCTTGGGCGATTTTGACACCCAGGAGGAACTTGACCTCCTTACCAATATCCTCCTCTACCACGTGCTGCCGCAGCAGGTACTGGAGGCCGACCTTAGTCCCGGTGCCGTGCCCACTGCCCTTATGGGCAATTCCCTGGAGGTCATTGCCTCAGGACACACCTTTGTCATCGGTGATGCCTCGGACACCGATGCCAATATCACGGATACCGATATCCTGGCTTCCAATGGGGTAGCGCACACCATTGATAAGGTGCTTTTGCCACAGGCAGCCATTGATTTTGTGGCCAGTCTACAGGAAGATACTATTGTGGAATTGGCACAATCCGTAGGTGATTTAAGCCTGTTAGTGGATGCCCTCATACAAGCAGATGCCGGATTGGTCGAAGCCTTACAGGGAAATGGTCCATTTACGGTCTTCGCACCTAATAACCATGCCTTTCAGGAGTTATTTCACCTTTTGGGGCCTGACTATCACGGGATTTCGGATTTTGACACCCCTGAAGAAAAAGAACTTTTGGCCACCGTGTTGTCCTATCACGTACTCTCTGGTTCGGCAATTGCCTCTGGAGAATTTGACGGACATCAACAATTCAAAACGGAACAAGGGGAAAACATTTCCGTTGACGAGAGATTCAATGGCCGGATACTCATATTTGATAAAACACATGACAGGGCCCGGGTGGTCACTGCTGATAACGAGGCCAGTAACGGAATCGTACATATTATAGACAAGGTATTATTACCACAGGAAGTGCTGGATGCCCTGCACTAAAATTACTAACAAGCCCATCCACGTGATGGGCTTTACCCTTTAAACAATTAAACATTTATAATTTCTTTACCATGAAACATTTTTTTAAAAAACCCTTGATTTTATTCGCTACCGCTCTTTTAGCATGGTCGTGTTCCGACGATGATGACAACAACGGGGGATCGACGACCCCTGAACAGAACATTGTGGAAGCAGCTCAGGCCACGACGGATTTGAGCAGTTTGGTTGCGGCACTTACCGCCGCGGACCAAAGCCCAAATAACGATCTAATTGGTACGCTGAGTGGAGAAGGCCCTTTTACCGTGTTGGCCCCCAGCAACGAAGCTTTTTCGGATTTATTTGATCGCTTGGACGGATTTTCCTCTTTAGCGGATTTTGATACAACGGAAGAACAAGACCTTTTGGCCGCGATCCTAGCGTATCATGTGGTGTCCGGTGCAGCGGTAACCTCTGGCATGCTAACTAACGGTCAAACCATCGAAACCGTTCAAGGAGGAACATTGACCGTATCCACGGAGGGTGGTTTCTTCTTTACCGATGCGGCCAACGAAGCTGCGCAAGTTACCACTCCGGATGAGGAAACTTCCAACGGAGTAGTCCATATCATCAATAAAGTGCTGTTGCCACAAGCGGCAATTGACGCCCTAAATGGTGTATTGCTCTTCTCTATTACTGATTTAGCGATCTCCAATCCCAATTTAAGCAGTTTGGTTGCTGCACTTCAGGCAGCGAATGGGGATTTACCGGACATATTGCGAGGAGATGGACCCTTCACCGTATTGGCCCCAACCGATGCGGCTTTCAATACATTTTTGGATGGTGCCCAATTAGGGGATATTGATACCGAAGTATTGACCCAGGTACTTTTGAATCATGTCATTTCCGGAGAAATTGAGTCTTCCACCCTGGTTGCTGCGGGCACGGGTTATGCCAGTACTTCGGCCGCAGGTCCAATAGATGATACCTTCCTGAGCATCTTTTACAATGCCACCGATGGAGTACGATTTAACGGGGTAAGTTCAGTTGTTCCTGATGGTGCTGATATAAAGGCCATTAACGGAATTGTTCACGTGGTTGACGCGGTGATAGACCTACCCAATATTGTGGACCATGCCACGGCAAATAGTGAATTTGATAATCTGGTAGGTGCGCTTACGGATGAAGGAAACACTGTGGATTTTGTATCCGTACTTTCCGGTACAGAGGAAGTATACACCGTTTTCGCCCCAGTTAATGCAGCCTTTGATGCTTTTACCAATCCTGGGATGAATCCACTTCAAGATATTTTATTAAACCATGTAGTAAGTGGTGATGTTATTTTGGAATCATCACTAAGTACTGGTTACGACAATGTCACCATGGCATCTTTTGCTGAAGGGGAATTTCTTTCTTTATATGTCAATACAGATGCGGATAATACTTTCAATGGCGTAAGCTCTCCAGTAATGAATAGAACTGATATTGTGGCCACCAATGGGGTCATCCATGCCGTGGATGCCGTAATCGATTTGCCTACGGTAGTGACTTTTGCCGTCGCCGATCCAACATTTGACTCCCTACAAGCTGCGTTGACCACCGAGGGACAACCTGATTTTGTAGGTACCTTATCCGCCGATGGTCCTTTTACCGTATTTGCCCCAACAAATGATGCGTTCCAAGCATTATTGGATAGCAACGATATGTGGGACGGGCTTACGGATATTGATTCCGGTTTATTGACCAGCGTGTTACAACACCACGTTGTAGAAGGAAATATAAGATCTGGGGACTTGACCAACCCAGGGAATACTCCAGCGCCAACCTTGGAAGGGGATAATATCACCATCACCTTGCCTGGAACAGGAGATAATATCGCGGATGTAACCGATGGTTCAGGCATTGATGATATAGGGATCACTTTTGTAGATGTACAAGCCAATAATGGGGTCATCCATGTATTGAACAAGGTACTCATTCCCAATACAACCAATTAAGGAAACAGGACATAAATAGTTAGAAAGCCGCTAAAAAGCGGCTTTCTTTTTTGATTCTAAAAAAACTAATTTAATAGAGTGTTTCCAAGGCAATTTCATCGTAGTCCGACCAATAACCATCATTCAATGCAGTACCTCCATTAAAAACAGAATTGGGGTCTTCAGCATTCGGCGTTGTATAGATTGGATTCGCATTGGCAAGTGACTCTCCACGAAGTCTTAAATTGGTATGCCTAAAACCTATACAATGTCCAAGCTCATGCATTAAGTTATAACGTTTTTGTTGACCCGTTAGATTATATGAGTTTAAAAAATCAAGATTTATTAATATCGTATGATACGGATTTCCATTTGATGGAAACCCTGCGGAAGCAACAGTTGTATTGGGCAATATGCCACCATCACTCTTTAAAATAATATCCGTATCCTGTGGAATTCCATTAGGACTGAAAATATCATAACCAACTTCTTTGAATTGAATTTTGAAATCTGTTATTCCCCCGTTATAGGCAATTAAAGCCAGCGTTAGTGCGCCTCTCCAATTGTAATTCCCAGTAATACCTGTATTTAGAGTTTCACTCGCCGGAAAGCCCCTTTTATCCCAATAAATCTTAACGATTCTTCTCCCCGTAGGAGGAGTAGTAATAGTACTGGTATAAAAATGTCTTCCAGAATCTGAAACATTTTTCTCCTTTGAATCGGATATATAATTTAAGATTTCGCTTTTAGGAATCATTAGGTCATTTTCAATCAAATAATAATCTCCTAAATCTACAATCTCTCCTAAAGATTGTTCAATGTCCAGTTTCAATGAGTCAATGTCAGAGTCCTCAAATGCTGACTCTTCAATTACATCAGATGATAAGAATGAATCGTTGTCTTCTACAGTGCACGAAAAGTTAACCAATAATAGAAGAAACAACAAGGTCAAATTAAAATTTTTCATAACTAAATTGTTTTATAAATCTTACAAAATTATATTTTTATTCTTACTTTAATGAAATGATTTTTGTCATAGAATCTAAAGATTCTCTTATACAATCAGATAAGTATCAAATGATTCATTTAAAGGAACCCGGAAGTGGCTCCTTTTTTTGTTGAATTCCTATAAAAATGTAGTATTTACCTTATAAACATACCGTTCATCGATATTCTTTGAACTTCTTGATTTTACCGGTGTTTGCAGTTCATCGATGCCACATCAAAAAGGGAATATTTGACATCATAAAATGGAGTACTTGCAACTATTAGTTTGTTGGGAGTGGAATAGGAACCATCTTTGTAGTCCCGAATCTTTCCAAACTATACCTATTGATGGTGAAGGCTTCCCCGCTAAAGCGGGGAAGTCTTGTTTTAAAATGTTCCCCAAATACTACTCAAAGTCATCCATTGTTCCAATGACTTCGTAACCCCCTTCCGTTTTGGCATATAAGGTATCATAAAGTTCATAAGCCGTCATTCCGTCCAACAGTAGTTCTTCCACATCTTTTGGCAATTCTTCCACGATTGCCCCCTTGGGAGGAGCCACCATTTCAAATTGATCATCGACCCCCCTATAAAACACACCCTCGGAAAATACGTACGCATTTCCCCCGACGGCCAATCGAAACATTGGCCCGGTGAGGCTTGCCATCCTAAATCCAATAGGAGGTAAACGCCTTATATAAACCCCATTTCGTTTTACGTAATAAATGCCCTGGACCGGATAGTATTCGACGCCCCTAAAGAGAACGGCACGGGTTCCGGCGGGAAGTCTTCTCAAGGTTCTAAAACGGTTCCGCCTATGGATACGTCTCACCTGTCGCCGTGTCTGTCTTCGAAGCTGTCCCTTACGGGTGCCACTGGCAACAATAACTGTGGTGTTTTGCCTTACCTCCTGGGCTTGGCTGCGATTGGTGGGCAATAGCAACACAAAAAACAATACGGGGAAAACTATTCTCAACAATTTCATAGGTAAAGGATTTTATTGGTAAGACCCCAATACCCGGAAAAGGTTTAAAAATGGTTTACTTTCTTCTTCCCGTCCGTTTTTGTGATTCGGCCTCCTCCATCATTTCGCGCATCTTTTTCTGAAAACGGTTCTCCTTTTTCGGTTTCTTTTTGTTCTCTTGGATTTGGGCATGGATTTTATCCTCGTCCAAAATGTAGTTTTTGATTACCAACATAATACCAATGGTGATTAAATTGGAAATAAAGTAGTACAGACTCAAACCACTGGCATAGTTGTTAAAGAAGAACAACATTAACAACGGGGAAAGGTACATGATAAATTTCATGTTGGGCATCCCCGGTTGCTGCTGCATTTGCATCGTTTGGCCCGTGGTCAAAGTCATATAGAAAAAGATGGCCACAGAAGCCAATATGGGAAACAGGCTTACATGGTCACCATAAAATGGAATGTTGAATGGCAAGTTGAAGATCGTATCGTAGGAACTCAAATCCTCAGCCCATAGGAACGACTTTTGCCGTAGTGCAAACGAGGTAGGGAAAAACATGAAAAGCGCATAGAAAATGGGCAGCTGTAAAAGTGCAGGAATACATCCGCTCATTGGACTTACACCAGCCTTATTGTACAACTTCATGGTTTCCTGTTGTTTTTTCATGGCGTTGTCCTTGTACTTCTCGTTCAATTCCGTGATTTCAGGTTTAAGTACCTTCATCTTGGCCTGTGACAAATAGGATTTGTACGTTACCGGTGACAAGGCTATTCGTACCACAATGGTCATTACAACTATGGCAATTCCATAGGGCAGAAAAGAGCTTAAGAATCCAAAGAAGGGGGTAAATACAAAACGATTGATCCAACCAAAAATACCCCAACCAAAAGGTATGGATTCCACCAGTCCCAAATCCTCATATTGTTCAAAAACCTTGGCATCGGTTGGTCCATAATACCAATACATATTTTGGGACAGTTCCCCACCCACCAGTTCCAAGGAGGTATTGGTTTGATATTCCTTTGTGAATTGTTGTTCCTTACTTTCTTCCTCAACCAAATTTTTTGAAGAGAGTTCCACAGCCTTAAAATGGGTATCCGTAGCCAATATGGAACTAAAAAAGTGTTGACGGTAGGAAAGCCATTTTACATCAACTTCGGTTTCCTCATCCAAATCACTACCCTCGGATAATTTGCTGATTTTTTCCCCATCATGATTGTAGGTCAAGCGGGTGTAACGATTCTCGTATTGGACACTTTTATTATGCCGTATCCCTTTTAATTGCCAACTTAAATCAATAGGTTTTGTACTATTGAGCACATTGGCCAGTCCTTGCGAACGCACGGTAAAATCCACCAAATATTCATTCGGTTTCATTTCATACCTATATTCCAAAAACTGATTGTTGGAAACTTTTGCTTTCAAAGAGAGTACTTGGTTCCCAGAACTTTGAGTTAGCACCGGCTCAAAAAACAAATCTTGGGTTTCCAACACACGATTGTCATTCGTAGAAAAGCTAAGGCCAAAATCTGCATTTCCATCTTTGACCAAATACACGGGGATGGAATCAAAGGTGACAAAATTCTTCATCCTTGCTTCCACAATTTGTCCTCCTTTATTGGCCACTTCCAAATAAAGCACTTCATTTTCAAGAATGGTGGTCCCGTCATTTGCATTGGTAAATCCAAAGGCACCGACCGCAGTCCTATAATTGGCTACGGAAACGGAATCCTGAAGGTTGATAACGGGTCTATCCTCAACTTTGGGCTCTTCGGTAACGGTCTCCATAGCCTCTTGCTCCGCTTCAAGCAGTTCTTGTTGTGCTTTTTGAGCTTCCAACTCTTCAGGTGTAGGCTGCTTCAAGTACATCCACCCCAGCAAAATCCCAAAAATCAATACAAACCCTATGATGGAGTTGATGTCCAGCTTTTTTTCTTCCATGAAAACAAATTGTAAATCAGTTCAATGTTTACCCAGCCCGCAAATATATATCCAAAAATGCAGTTTATGCCAAACTGGCATTGGTTTGTTGTTGCTTCTTTGCCAATACGGCTTTTACAAAACCAACAAACAAGGGATGGGGATTGGCCACGGTACTTTTATATTCCGGATGGTATTGCACCCCTATGAACCACGGATGCGAGGGCAACTCCACAATTTCCACCAAATTGGTCTCTGAATTGTAGCCAGAAGCCACCAATCCGGCTTCTTCCATTTCTTTTTTGTAAGCGTTATTAAATTCAAATCGATGTCTGTGACGTTCCGTAATCTTTGATTGTCCTCCATATACCTCATGAACCAAACTTCCTTCTTTCAATTGACAGTCCCAAGCACCCAAACGCATGGTACCCCCTTTGTTCACCACGGTCTTCTGCTCTTCCATTAAGCTGATGACAGGATCTGGGGTTTCGCTATCCATTTCTGTGGAATTGGCATTTTCCATACCCAAAACGTTCCGGGCAAACTCAATAACGGCCATTTGCATTCCCAGACAAATCCCCAAGAAGGGAATATCATTTTCACGGGCATAGCGGACCGCCCTAACTTTACCTTCTATCCCACGTTCTCCAAACCCAGGTGCGACTAAAATCCCATCCAAGCCCATTAACTTCTTATCCACGCTCTTCTCGGACAGGTATTCCGAATGAATTGACCTTACCTGCACTTTGACTTCATTGGCAGCCCCAGCATGGATAAAGGATTCCAAGATGGATTTGTAAGAGTCCTGCAACTCCACATATTTTCCAATGAGTCCAATGGTTACTTTCCCCTTTGGGTTTTTATGACGGGCCAGGAACTCTTTCCATTGTATCAAGTCCGGTTCCAATACATCGGAAAGTGCCAGCTTTTTAAGTGCTACGGTATCCAAGCCCTCCTGTTGCATTAATAGGGGGACATCATATATTGTAGAGGCATCGATGGACTGAATGACCGCTTCCTTTTTCACATTACAGAACAAGGCCAGCTTCTCACGTTTTTCCCCGGAAATCTCATGTTCCGTACGGCATACCAAAATGTCTGCCTTTATTCCGCTCTCCATCAAGGTTTTTACCGAATGTTGTGTGGGCTTGGTCTTTAGTTCTCCAGCTGCGGACAAATAGGGGACCAAGGTTAAATGGATAACAATACCGTTATTGTCCCCAAGTTCCCAAAGTAGCTGACGTACTGCTTCAATGTACGGAAGGGACTCAATATCACCCACCGTACCCCCTATTTCAGTAATCACAATATCGTAGTCCCCACTTTTACCCAAAAGCTGTATGCGTTCCTTGATTTCATTGGTGATATGCGGAACTACCTGGACCGTCTTGCCCAAGAATTCCCCTTTTCGCTCCTTTTCTATTACGCTTTGGTAAATACGTCCCGTGGTAACATTGTTTGCCTGGGAGGTCTTAACATTTAAAAAACGTTCATAATGGCCAAGATCCAAATCGGTTTCCGCACCATCGTCGGTTACATAACACTCCCCATGTTCATAAGGATTCAACGTTCCGGGATCGACATTAATATAAGGATCCAATTTTTGGATGGTAGTCCGGTATCCCCTGGCCTGTAATAATTTAGCTAAAGAAGCGGCTATTATTCCCTTTCCGAGTGATGAAGTTACCCCTCCCGTAACAAAAATGTACTTGGTCTGTGACATGATGAAGTTTCGCTGTTACGGGAGGTAAAGGTACAAAGTTTGATAGGAAATGGATGTTAATCCAAAGGAAATTCTTTTTGCAATTTTCGGATTAGGGGTTCCAATCCATTGGATTTCACATCCAACATGGTCCGCATATGTTCTCCCAATTTTCCGGATGGGAAGCCTTTCTGTTTGAACCATACCAAATAGGCCAAGGGCAAATCGACCAGATAACTTCCCTTATACTTTCCAAAGGGCATTTTATAATGTGCAAGTTCCAATAGTTTTTGGGTATCGGGACGAATTTCCATATCACTGTCTAAAATAGTATCTTTCTCTGTATAATCAACTAAGGATGAAACGAAGAAATTTTATTTCTGCCGCTACCATGGCCACTGCAGGACTTGCAACGGCCAACGTTTCCGGCAAAACTTCCAAAAACAAGGATTTTAAACTTAAGAACAATATTAACCACAGCGTATGCCAATGGTGCTTTAATTCCTATCCCTTGGAAGAATTTCTGGCCATATTGAACGATTTGGGGATAAAGGCCATTGACCTGATAGGACCAAAGGATTTTGACCTACTTAAAAAATATGACATCCATTGTTCCATGTGCAATGGAGCGGAAATAAGTTTGACAGAGGGCTGGAACGATCCCCAATATCACGGCCAACTTATTAAAAATTACATGGAGATCATTCCAAAAGTGGCCGATGCCGGCTATACGAACCTCATCTGTTTTAGTGGCAATCGGAGGGGTATGAACGACTACGTTGGATTGCAAAACTGTGTGGACGGTCTATCACAGATCCTACCTCTTGCAGAGCAACATGGCGTTATCATACACATGGAACTCTTTAACCAACAAAACCACCCAGATTATATGTGTGATAGCAGCTTATGGGGTGTGGAACTCTGTAAACGATTGGGCAGTGACAACTTTAAGCTTCTTTATGACATCTACCATATGCAGATACAGGAAGGGGATATCATTAAGACCATTCAGACCTATCACCCCTATTTTGGACACTACCATACTGCTGGTGTTCCCGGTAGAAATGAAATTGACGAAACGCAAGAACTCAATTATCCGGCAATACTAAAGGCCATTTTGGCTACTGGGTTCCAAGGATACGTGGCCCAGGAGTTCATTGCAACCTGGGATGATAAGATTGCGGCCTTAAAGGACGCTTTTTTAAGGTGTGATGTGTAGTGGACAAACCATCAATGAACGGATAAAAATGATATCCTATTTCAGAAGTACTATGGAATTTGACCTAAATTTCCATTTCCCTACTCCTCTTCCTGAGCGGTATCTTCATCATCTGATTCCGAAAAATGGGTCATTCCACTATCATGAAGGATATTGTACCATTGTACAATCTTTTTGATGTCACTGGGATATACACGATCCTCATCATAATTTGGAAGTATTTCAAAAAAGTATTCTTCCAATTCCAATTTACCTTCTTTATGGTGCACGGAAGTTTTCCCCCCATTCTCCTTTTCACTTATTTTCTGGAAAACTTCACGCAGGGGAATTTCTTCTTCCAAGGTGTACACAGCTATTTCTGAAAGTACGCTCACATTGTTACGAAGACCTACGGAAACCCTTTTTCCGTCCAACAGTGATTCCCCAACAAAACCGCTTCGGGTTTGGGTAAGCAGCTTATACAGACCGGGCTTTCCAGAAATTGATAGAATTTTATCCAACGTCATTTTCACGAATTTTACGTCCGCAAAAATATGTCTTTAGATATATACCAGGACAATTAACGGCCTTTTTTAACTTGGGGAAACCGCATTTTGTAATCCACACTTACCTTTCCTTTGGATATTTTCTCCAATCTATTCTTTAAAAGGCGTTTCTTGAGGGAAGAAAGCTTATCCGTGAAAAGGATGCCCTCAATATGATCGTATTCATGTTGGATGATCCGTGCGACAAGTCCATTGTAGGTCTCGCTATACGAATTGAATTCCTCGTCTTGGTAGGTTATCGTGATTTGTGGTTTCCGATTGACATCTTCCCTAATATCCGGAATACTCAAACATCCCTCATTAAATGCCCATTCCTTTCCTTCCTCTTCTTCTATTTTGGCATTGATAAAAACCTTTTTAAATCCCTTTAGCTGCTCTTGATCTTCTTGACTCAATTCTTCGTCATCGGCAAATGGTGAAGCGTCAATGACAAATATTCTAAGGGGCAGCCCCACCTGAGGGCCCGCCAATCCCACTCCAGAGGCGTTGTACATGGTTTCGAACATGTTCTCCACCAATTCTTTTAGTTTGGCATAGTCAGAAGGTATTTCTTTCGCTTTCTTTCTTAAAACGGGGTCGCCGTAGGCTACAATGGGTAAAATCATACGATCATATTCTATCTAAATAGGCCTGCAAAATTAAGGTAGCGCTTATCTTATCCACTACCGCTTTATCCTGCCTTTTTTTCTTTCTCACTCCTCCAGCAATCATGGTATCCAAAGCCATTTTGGATGTAAATCGCTCGTCTTGTCTTTTAATTGGGATAGTTGGGAAAGCCCTCGTCAAACCCTTGATAAAAGGCCGGATCGGGGTTTCTGATTCCGATGGGGTACCATCCATTTGTTTAGGCTCTCCAATAACAATACATTCGACCCTTTCCTTTTTTAAATAATCGGTCAAAAAGGCGAAAATTTCGGAAGTTTTTACGGTGGTCAATCCAGAGGCGATGAGTTGTAGTTCATCCGTTACCGCAATTCCCGTTCTTACCTCTCCAAAGTCCAATGCCATTATCCTTCCCAATCGAACAATTTTTAGCAAAAATAATCCTAAAAGTGTTACGCATCTAAAAATGTGATGTGGATTGCCCAGGTAGCTCCTATATTTGCCCAAAAACAAAAACATGCACGAACTAAAGACCACCATTGAAAATGCTTGGGAGAATAGGGAATTGTTGAAGGAAAGCAATGTCCAGGATGCCATTAGGCAGGTAATAGAATTGATCGATCAAGGAAAACTGAGATGTGCGGAACCCAATGGAAATGAGTGGAAGATCAACGAATGGGTAAAAAAGGGGGTAGTGCTTTATTTTCCAATCCAGAAAATGGAGGTTTTGGAAGCGGGCATTTTTGAGTACCATGATAAAATTCCCTTAAAAAAGGGATACAAGAAAAAAGGCATACGGGTAGTTCCCCACGCGGTTGCCCGGCACGGTGCCTATATATCCCCGGGTACCATTTTAATGCCCAGTTACGTCAATATTGGGGCTTACGTGGATGAAGGTACCATGGTGGATACCTGGGCCACTGTTGGGAGCTGTGCGCAAATAGGCAAAAACGTACATTTAAGTGGTGGTGTTGGTATTGGAGGGGTACTGGAGCCATTACAGGCATCCCCGGTCATCATAGAGGACAATGCGTTTATTGGTTCACGTTCCATAGTGGTTGAGGGCGTTCGTGTGGAAAAAGAAGCCGTTTTGGGAGCCAACGTAGTGCTTACGGCTTCAACCAAGATCATTGATGTCACCGGAGACCAACCTTTGGAAATGAAAGGTAGGGTACCAGCCCGTTCAGTTGTTATACCAGGTAGTTATACCAAAGAGTTCAATGCCGGAAAGTATCAGGTTTCCTGTGCGTTGATCATTGGAAAGCGTAAGGAAAGCACCAATAAAAAAACCTCGCTCAATGATGCGCTAAGGGAATATGATGTAGCTGTGTAAATGCCGAAAATATGAAAATCCTATTGTAGAATTTGAAAAGCACATCATTTTAGGCAACCTTTTTTAAGGTGTGACATCTATGGAATGTATGAAAATTTAATTACGCTATGTGTCAGATTTTTTACATAGCCAACAATTTTTTCATAGGTTTCATGTTATAGTTTTATCATGCCAAACAACCAAAACCAAAAAGGCTGATTTTGAGTACCCCAAAGCAAAAATTATCAGCACTAATCATCACCTACAATGAGATGGGCTACATTGAAAAATGCATAGACTCCATTTCCTTTGCAGATGAGATTATTGTTGTCGACTCCTTTAGTACCGATGGTACCTATAATTATTTAGCAAACCACCCCAAAGTGGAGGTTGTTCAGCGACCATTTGTCAATTTTACGGACCAAAAATCCCATGCCCTGAAATTGGCCACCAATGACTGGATACTCTTTGTGGATGCCGATGAAGTAGTTACCCCTGACCTACAAAAAGAAATTCTAAATACCATAAACAGCAAGAACAGCTGTGAGGCCTATTGGTTTTATAGAAAGTTCATGTATCAAAATAGGCCTTTGCATTTTAGTGGCTGGCAGACCGATAAAAATCATAGACTGTTCAGAAAAAGTAAGGCTCATTTTACCAGCGAAAAATTGGTTCATGAAACGCTACAGGTCAATGGGAAATCGGGTAAATTCTCCGCAAAGTTGACCCACTACTGTTACAAGAACTATGCCGACTACAAAGCCAAGATGTTGCACTATGGCATCCTTAAGGCGCAGGAGGCAAAACGTAACGGCAAACGGTTCAATTATCTTAAAATGATAGGCAAACCCATCTGGAAATTCCTATACAACTATATAATAAGGTTGGGGTTTCTGGATTCCGGGAGGGGAATCAACATATGTTACCTCAATGCCCTAAGTGTTTACAAACGTTACCATGAACTTAAACGTTTGGAAATCCTGCATAACTCCGCGAGCTACCCCAAAATTGTTGGAAAGCATAAATTGGCCTAACTTGAAGCCGCAATAACTTTTTTACGGATCGGTCCAAAGGATCATCCGTGCCATTTATTGCTATGCGGAAAACAGCTCTTTTGCCCCGCCGATCGTAACTTTGCATTTCCTTGTATGCCAAACACACCCATTTGATGAAAATTGCCTTGGTTGAATTAAGTAAAAGTCATGAAGAGTGTATCTATAGCCAAGTACAATTTCTAATAAGCCAAGGCTATAAGGTGGATCTCTATCTTAATCCAAAATTAGAACCCCAAATTTCCGAATATGGACAGGACTGCAATGCGGTTTTTTTTATTGAACCAAGGCACAATCTTCCTGGGAAACTCCTTCACGCATTCCAATTTGCCAAAACCCTTGGTGGATATGAAAAAGTAATTTTTAATACCGCAAGTTCCAGTAAATTACTTCGCAATACGGTAATCCTTTTAAAATTTTACAAAGTCCAGTGTTTTGGGATACTGCATAACATCAAAAGACTCGAATCGAGCTTTACCCAATCCTTGATTTCAATAAAAATCAAAAAGTATTTTGTCTTAAATGACTACCTGAGGAAAAAGGCCTCCGGTAACGAAAAAATACACCTACAAAGTTTTTACCCTATTTATTTTCCCAACTTCCCATACGTTCTAAAGAAACCAAAGAAGGAAGTTTGGTTGGTAATCCCCGGAAGTATAGATTATTACAGGCGGGATTATGATAGCATTATAAAAGCGCTAAAAAAAAGTGGAAAAGTCAAAAACCTTAAGATTATTCTATTGGGTAGAATAAACGAATCCTCCAAAGACCACGGAAAACTGTGGGAAAGCATCTCAAACAATAATTTGCAGCATTATTTCGTAACATTCAAAAGTTTCATCCCAAATGATGTTTTTCATGCGTATATTAAACAGGCCGATTTCATTGTGCCGCTTTTAAAATTGGATAGTGATTATTTGACCTACAAAATATCGGGAAGCTTCAATTTAGCTTTTGCCTATAAAAAGCCCTTACTATCGCATAAGTTTTTCAGTGCTATTCCGGATATCGCTGCAAATTCCATCTTTTATGATTCAGAGACACTGGGCCATCTATTGGGGTCCATAAAAAACATTGAGATCGATCCAAAGGATTTCTATTCCGATAAAAAATGGGATTTTGATTTTCAAAAGGAAAAATACATCGCCTTTTTGAATACAAAATAATATTTTGAAAACTGGCTTTCAATGGTTGAAAGGAATTACAAAAGAAATAGTAGTTTTATGCCATAAGATTTTCCATAATCATGAGGATAGGCTATGATGCCAAACGAATTTTTCACAACCGTACGGGTTTAGGCAATTACGGTAGGGACATTATTCGCATTTTAAACGAGTATACCCCAATTGAAGAGTTCTTTTTGTTCAATACAAGACGGGCGGCAGTAGATAGTTTTGTTCCTTCTGTAAAGACAACTGTTGTTTACCCTAAAAACTGGTTTTGGAAAACTTTCCCCTCCCTATGGAGGTTATTTGGCCAATGGAAACAAATAAAGTCCTATAAACTCAGTGGTTTCCACGGTCTCTCCGGTGAAATTCCAATTCAATTTTGGGAGTATGATATCCCGAAGATTGTGACTATACATGACCTGATTTTTTTAAGTCACCCCCAGTATTATAAGGTTTGGGATAGAATCATTTACAAACTTAAGTTCAGATATGCGGTGAAAATGGCAGATCATGTCATTGCCATAAGCGAACAGACCAAATCCGATATCATAACGTATTTCAAAACAGAGCCCAATAAGATAACGGTCATCTATCAAGGATGTAATGATGCCTATAAACAGTCCTACGGTGATGAGGAAAGGGAAGCTGTTCGGAAAAAGCACGGTCTTCCCAAGGAATATATCATTAATGTAGGAACGCTGCAGGAACGTAAAAACGTACTCCCGCTTATTAAAGCCATACACGGTACGGATTACCATTTGGTGCTTATAGGCAAGAATAAAAAATATGCCAAAAAGCTTTACTCTTATGTTGAAAAAAACGGCCTTCAGAACCAGGTTTCCTTTTTGAAAAATATTGATGTAAAGGAATTGGCCATCCTGTACCAAAACGCCACTGTTTTCTGTTATCCTTCAATCTGTGAAGGTTTTGGCATTCCCATTATAGAAGCCATGTACAGTAAGACTCCCGTTATTGTCACAAAAGGCGGTTGTTTTCCTGAGGCCGCTGGACCGGATGCCATTTACATTGACCCAAAAAATGTAGCGGATATAAAGGAAAAGCTGGAATGGATCTTCAATAATCCGGAAGAAAGGAAAAGAATTGCCGAGAAAGGGTATACCTATGTGCAGCGTTTTTCCGATGACAAAGTGGGTGAAAACCTGATGAACCTCTATAAAGCTATTCTCTAATGGGCCGTATCTGTTTTTTTAATACTGCCATAGCTTGGGGCGGGGGTGAAAAATGGCATTTGGAGGTCAGCAGTTATCTACATGGAAAAGCGCACAATGTGTTGGTGGTTGCCCACGGAAAAAGTGAGCTTCTGAAAAGGGTTAAAAAAGCCCAAATTCCATATGAGGCAATTGAAATCAATAACCTCAGTTTCCTGAACCCATTAAAACACCTTAAAATAAGAAAACTCCTCAAGCAGTATGACATAGACACCATAGTAATGAACCTGTCCCGGGACGTGAAGGTTGCAGCACCAAGTGCAAAGGCCGTAGGTGTTAAAAGCATTATCTATCGCAGGGGCAGTGCCATCCCTATAAAAAATACCTTCTTGAACAGGTATTATTTTAAGTCAACCATTACTGATATCCTCGCCAATTCCGAAGCAACCAAAAAAACGGTACTACAGAACAATGCCAATCTATTTCCCAAAAACAAGATAAAGGTTATATATAATGGAGTGGAAATTCCACAGAACATTGAAAAAAAAGAATATAAAGAATCGGCAAAAAGATCGGAATTTACCATCCTCACCCTAGGTAGGCTGGAGGCTCAAAAGAACCAGAAATTCCTGATTCATTTGGCCAAGGAACTCTTGGAACGAAAGTTGCGATTCAAAATTCGTATTGGAGGTGAAGGGAGATTACGGGAAGAACTCGAAAAACTGATTGTTGATCTAAAAGTTGATGGCCATGTAACATTGGCAGGATTTATAAAAAATCCTATGGAGTTTCTCGATAATGGTGATATTTTTGTGTTACCATCATTGTGGGAAGGATTCGGTTATGTCCTAGCAGAAGCAGCCCTTTGCAAAAAGCCCATCATAGCTTTTGACACCAGCAGCAATCCAGAATTAGTAGTAAACAATAAGAGTGGTTATTTGATTTTCCCAGGAGATATCAAAGGCTTTGCCGATGCCATTGAAAATCTGTACCGTAGGCCGGAATTAGCAAAAAAAATGGGGGAAAAAGGATTTGAATATGTTAAAAGTCATTTTGACAAAAAGAGAAAACTGCAAGAAATTGAAGTGTATTTGTTGAATGGGTAAAAAAAGAGAAAAGGTTTCTGCATTGCTTATCACCTATAACGAGGAGCAAAATATTGGTGAAGTTTTGGAAAATCTAGGTTTTGCGGATGAAATTATAGTTGTGGATTCCTTTAGTACGGACAGGACCATAGACATCATTAAAAAAACCAAGGGGATACAACTGATCCAAAGGGAATTCAAAAATTACACCGATCAAAAGCAATTTGCACTGCAACAGGCAAACAATGATTGGATACTTTTTTTGGATGCAGACGAACGAATTCCCGAGCCCCTTAAGGATGAGATTTTAGAGGTCTTAAATTCAGAAAAGGAAACGGCATCCGCTTACTATTTCCTAAGGGTTTTCATGTTTCGGAACAAAGTACTTCGCTTCAGTGGATGGCAAACGGATAAAAACTACCGTTTCTTTAGAAAAAGTAAAGTGCGGTTTGCCCAAGAAAAAATAGTGCACGAAACCTTAATTGTTGAAGGTGCTTCCAAAACATTGAAAAACAAGCTTATCCATTATTCATACAATGACTACGAAAGCTATAAATCAAAAATGGTCAAATATGGCCAGATGAAGGCCCATGAGGAATTCAAAAAAGGGAAAAGGGCGCGTTGGTACCATTTTCTGGTACGTCCAACCTATAAATTCCTTAACCATTATGTTCTTCGTCTTGGAATTTTGGACGGTAAAAAAGGGGTTATTATCTGCTACCTAAATGCCCTGGGAGTATGGTCCCGATACAAAGAATTAAAAAAGTTGGCAGGGTAATCGCTCTATCTTCCAAAAATGTGCAAACACCAAAATGTTGAAAAAACAAGGTGATGATCGGAATCCTCTTGTTGGAAGTCCAGGTCACGTTTCTTAAAAAGTAAAGTGGCAAACGGCTATCTATCCATTGTAATGCCATGAAATACCGTGAAGTTCCACGTTCTTTTGCACACACGAATAATTGGCATTTGGATACCACTCTTATTCTGTAACCTTATCTTTGTCCCCCTATGGAAACCCACCATAAAACAGCTATTGAAAATCCCATCTTTAAAGTAGTAGGGGAAACCGCCGATGAGTTGAACGTTAAAGCCTTTGTTATTGGTGGTTATGTACGTGACTATTTCTTAAAAAGAGGTATTCCCAAAGACATTGATATTGTTGCCGTTGGAAGCGGAATTGCCCTGGCTCGGAAAGTAGCTTCAAAACTGAAAGGGAGACCAGAGGTAAAAGTCTTCAAGAATTTTGGGACCGCAATGTTGAAACATGGGGGCATGGAGTTGGAATTTGTGGGGGCAAGAAAGGAAAGTTATCAAAGGGATAGCCGTAAACCCATTATAGAGAACGGTACCCTGGAGGATGACCAAAACAGAAGGGATTTTACCATAAACGCATTGGCCATTGGACTGAACAAAAGCAATTATGGTGAACTCCTGGATCCTTTTAATGGTATTGCTGATTTGAACAGGAAGATTATCCGTACGCCCTTGGAACCTTCCATCACCTATTCCGATGACCCCTTGCGAATGATGAGGGCCATACGATTTGCCACACAATTGGATTTTGAAATAGAGCTAAAGTCCCTGAAGGCCATAACGGCCCTTAAAGACCGTCTACAAATTATTTCCAAGGAGAGAATAGTGGATGAAGTCAACAAAATCATAAGCTCCAAAAAGCCTTCAATTGGTTTTTCCTTGATGCACAAAACAGGGCTTTTGCCTTATGTCTTTCCGGAGTTAAGGGCATTACAGGGTATAGAAGAAGTTGAAGGGCAACGACATAAGGACAATTTTTGGCATACCTTGGAAGTAGTGGACAACATAGCCAAAACCACGGACAATCTGTGGTTAAGATGGGCCGCCCTGCTGCATGATATTGGGAAGGCGCCCACAAAGCGATTTCACAGGAAAATCGGTTGGACTTTCCACGGACACGAATTTGTGGGAAGTAAAATGGTGTATAAACTTTTCAAAAGACTGAAAATGCCATTGAACGATAAGATGAAGTTTGTCCAAAAAATGGTATTGCTCAGTTCGCGCCCTATTATCCTGTCGGAAGACCATGTAACCGACTCCGCGGTAAGAAGACTGGTATTTGATGCCGGAGACCATGTGGAGGATCTCATGACGCTCTGCGAGGCGGACATCACGACCAAAAACCCAAAAAAACAAAGAAAGTACCTGAACAATTTTAAATTGGTGCGCAAAAAAATACAGGAAGTCGAGGAGCGAGATCGAATCCGTAATTTTCAACCCCCCATTTCCGGTGGGGAAATCATGGAAACCTTTGACTTAAAACCCTCCAAGGAAATTGGCATGATCAAAGAGGCCATCAAGGAAGCCATATTGGAAGGGGAAATACCCAATGAGCACAAAGCAGCCCATAAATTCATGCTTCAAAAAGGTAAGGACCTGGGCCTGACCCCAAAGTAAGGAAAGATCGATCCCACCCAGCGGGGCAGTGATTCCTGTATAAGATCGATAATTCTTTTAGCGCTGTAGTTTTCCAAGCTTCTATCGTATTTTTGCAAAAAAAAATTGCTCTACGGGCCTTTCTTCCACAACCGCATTCTTGCCCAAAGGAAACTAAGGGTTCAACCGAGCTGCTAAAGCACCCAAATGAAAGACAACAGACCTATCGTTATTTGGTTACTATTGGGTTGTACCCTAATTTTTATTATGGTCATTGTAGGGGGTATTACCAGGCTGACCCATTCCGGGCTTTCCATTTCAAATTACAAATTGATAAGCGGCACCATCCCACCAATGAACGAACAGGAGTGGATAGAAGCATTTGATCTGTATAAACAATATCCCGAGTATCAAAAACTCAACACTCACTTTGACTTGGAGGATTTTAAGGACATCTATTTCTGGGAATGGTTGCACCGTGTCATTGGCAGGTTCATAGGATTGGTCTTTATTGTCCCCTTCCTTTATTTTTTAATTCGAAGGAAATTGGATGCCCCAACAATCAAAAAATGCCTCATATTATTGATATTGGGAGGATTCCAAGGTTTCCTGGGTTGGTATATGGTAAAAAGTGGTCTGGTGGACCGGCCGGACGTTTCCCATTATAGATTGGCAGCACACCTATCCACGGCATTTCTAACCTTTGCATATTGCCTTTGGGTGGCCTTGGACTTGATTTACCCAAAGAAGAAAGAAATTCAGAAACAAATCCGAAACATTGTACGGGTTGGTATTGTGCTACTTATGATCCAGATTGTTTGGGGTGCCTTTGTGGCCGGATTGGACGCTGGTTTTATCCATAACCATTGGCCCATGATGAATGAGGGAAAGCTAATTCATGAAACGGTCTATATAGAACAACAACCCGTGTTAAAAAACTTTATAGAAGGTCGCAGTGGAGTTCAGTTCGTACATCGCTATTTGGCCTATGTAGTAGTTGGTATTATTATTTTTATTTGGCTGAAAACCAAGAATATGCACTTGACATGGCTCCAGAACCGGGGAATTATGGCCTTAGTCGTTTTGGTAGGGATCCAATTCCTTTTAGGTGTGCTTACATTGATTTGGGCAGTCCCCGTATGGTTGGGGGTAGTACACCAAGTTGGCGCTTTCCTTTTATTGGCAGCTATGACCTTTACCCTTCACAGGTTCTCTAAATAACTTCTTTCTTGTACCTTTGTAGGCACCGAAAATTGTAATGGATGATTTACAAAATCAGGATAATTCTTGATGCTGAAGAGGATATTTTTAGGGATATTGAGATTGAGGAATCAAATACCCTGGAAGAGTTCCATAATGCCATTACCCAGGCCTTTGGTTTTATGGGCAATGAAATGGCCTCATTCTACACTTGTGATGAAGAATGGAACCAAGATGAGGAGATAGCCTTATTTGACATGAGCGAAAATGGTTCTGATGTCCGACTAATGAATGAAACTTCTTTGGACGACGTACTGACCGAACAAAGCCCTAAAATGATCTATGTTTACGACTTTTTGAGTATGTGGACCTTTTTTGTGGAGCTTGCCGACATTTCCGAAAAAGAAGACGGAAGGACCTACCCCAATCTCTTGTTCAGCTTTGGGGAACTACCGGATTCGCCACCTGATAAAAGATTTGAATCGGAACCCACCTTGGATTTTGATAACGAAATAGGCAGTTATGACGATTTGGATTTTGATGAAAATTGGAACTAAAGTCGGCCAGTACTAAAAACCATCCGTAACCTTTAACCTTTAACCTTTAACCTTTAACCTTTAACCTTTAACCTTTAACAAATAAATGCTGAACCTATACGCCGCCCAAATCGAAAATCTCTCCCTTCATCGCGTAGGGAACAAGAGCAGGAATGAATCCGTTTTTCTTTCGGAAAATCCCTATGCCCCAACCGATGAAATCTCAGCACTATTAAAGGAATACTTCTTTAAGCCTTTTCGGGAAAAGGAGGAAAACTATTTCAAATTCCGGCACGAGGTAGATGTTGAATTCAACGAACTTTATAAGGCAGTTTCCCAGATATTTAAAAGTCCTGCCCAGACTCATGAAATCTCAAAGCAAATTACCTCCCATCTCTTTGAGCAATCCAATCACCCCCATATCAAAAATGGGGAAGTCTATGTAGCCTATTTTTCCGATATGGTACTGGACAATCAAAAGGTAAATGCCATTGGTATATTTAAAAGCGAGCTAAAGCATGATTTTTTGGAATTCGAGGAACGTTCAAAAGATTTGGGGATATTGGTCCGTCAGGGAATCAACGTTAACAAACTGGACAAGGGCTGCCTAATTTTTGATGTGGAACAAGCGAACGGTTACAAGATACTTTCGGTGGATAGCAATCGTTACGACACCAAATACTGGCTGGAAAACTTTTTGGGGGTTGAACCGCTGACAGACGAAAACTTTTACACCAAGAATTATTTGAAATTCTGTCAGGGTTTTGCAAAGGATGTGGTACTACCTGCGGAGGATAAGCAACAGGAAGTGCTATTTATGAACAGGGCGGTAAACCACTTTGCCAAAAATGATGCTTTTGAAGAAAGCAGCTTTCTCAATGAAGTCATGGAGAATCCGGAACTGATCCCGGAATTTAAGCACTACAAAGTAGAAAAAGGACCTAAATACAGTATTGAGGACGTCTCCAATTTTGATATTGCCAACAAGGCGGTATCGGATGCCAGAAAGAAAATAAAAAACGTGATCAGTCTGGACACCAACATCCAAATAAAAATGGATTTTATCAATCCGGAGTCGGCTGAAAAATTTGTTGAAAAGGGCTGGGACGAAGAACGCCAAATGTATTACTATTTGGTATACTTTAACAAGGAGCAAAAGAGCTAAATTTCTTGACGTTAACCTAACCTCCCCACACCTAACACCTAACACCTAACACCTAACACCTAACACCTAACACCTAACACCTAACACCTAACACCTAACACCTAACACCTAACACCTAACACCTAACACCTAACACCTAACACCTAACACCTAACACCTAACACCTAACACCTAACACCTAACACCTAACACCTAACAAATCAAAACTTCTTCTCAATAATCTGTTTCATACTCACATCCTCATAGTTGCGCTTCACAAAATCCAGGGCAATTGAAAGTATGTCCCCCATGGAAGTGCTTTTTTTGAACTTCATATCCAACGTTAGTTCATAAATCTCACTCTTCAAACGGTCAATGTTTTCGGGAAGTGAAATAGAATCGGCCTTGGCAATTTCGGCCAATCGCCTAATTCGGTCTCCCGAACTCAAAATCCTTTTGGCCACAATAGATCGTTCCTCAATCTTATACTGATCCACGGAGTACTTCTGAAGTAAGGTGCGCACAAGTTCCACCATTTGAAAGTTCTCTTTAAAAAACTGTGGACGATAGATTTTTAGTTTTCCTTCAAAACATTGTTGGTCAAAATCAATGGCCCGTATCTTGTAAACCACATGATCAAAATCATGTACGGGCACAATAACGTAATTATAGGAACGCATATCCCCTAAAAGCCGAATCATACAACGTTCATTGAACTTCACAAATTCCTTTGCCAATTGGGATTTTTCGGATTTTGAAAGCGTTGGCAAAAACTCCTTAATGAAAACATCACCTGGAATACCGGCAATATGTTCTTCTATCAAAGTGTCCTTATATACCAAGAAGTTAAGATGGTGGGGGGAAAGCATATGCTCCAGTTCCAGTCCGTAAACACGACTGGCATCCGTCTTTTTCACATAAAAGTAGGTATAGTTGTCATTAAGGATGTTCCTTACTTTTATCCGGAAGGGTTTTGAATTCCCGAAGGTGCAAAAATCCACGGCATCCACGTTTAGATATTCCAGAATCCTATCGCTTCCATCGGAATGGAGAATGGAATACACTTTTTTAAGGCTCATATCTATCTCCTCCCGATCAAAGTCGGAATAATACACCCTGACCCACAGGGTGTCTTCACCATCGGCATCTTCAACCGCTATGGAGCCGGAAAAGCGCAACAGGTCATCATAAAAAATAGGGATTTCTATCTTTCGACTGTATTTTTCCAAATATTGATCCAAATCGGGACTTACCGGATAGGCCGGTTTTTTTTTGGACATTAACCTTTCTTGGGACATAGGGCTTTTTTTTTTCAGATTTCCAAAGATACAAAATGCCTGTAATCCTTTTATTACATGGTATTTATACGGAATCGCCAACCACATAACACCTCACCTTTACCACGTCTTTTTTCGGGTTGGCAACAATTATCTGTGTAAGCCAAATAAAGGTGTTTTTTTCGTAGTAAGGATTACTATTTCCGATGATTATGTACACAGACTTGCTACCAAAAGTTTCCTATATCAAACATGTTTTTTGCATACTTTTAGTTGTCTTGATCGGTCAATTTGCACAAGCCCAACTTAGTGATTTGCATTATTTGCCACCATTGAAACAAGGGCAGAATAATCAAGGGATTCGGGATCAAGCCATATACCTATCCACTCCGGAACCTACATCCTTTGTGGTAAATGTCTATCGAGGGACCAATGCAGCCCCTTGGAGAACATACAACATTGACAATACTAATCCAGCAATAATTGATGCTGGTGAAGGTCTAACGAATGGAGATAACAACATTACTTTGGTAAATAATGCCAACACAGGGGTTGTTTTAACCAACAGTGGTCTTCGTTTTGAATCCCCGAGTGGAAATCGATTCTATGTAAATTACCGAGGTTTCTCCTCGTCACAGGCAGCCTCTTTAACCGCAAAGGGAAGACAGGCCATGGGCACCCATTTTAAGTGGGGCGGTGTTCCCAACTTAGGGAACCATCCTTCAAAGTCGAATACCCTGGGGATTATGGCCACAGAGGACAACACTACAATTAACCTTTTCGGTTACGATCCGGGATGTCAATTCCGTGTGGGAAACAATGTTGCAGGGATAACGGATAATACGGTTACCATTACCCTGGATGCCAATGAATCCTTTGTTTTTGAAACCTACATAGGTAACTCACCCACCTTGGCCCATGAAAGAGGATGGATCGGCGCCTCCATAGAAGCTGACAAAGACATTGTAATTAGCAATGGTTCAATCAACTACGGTAGGCAAGTGGGGGCAACCAACCGCGATGCGGGTATTGACCAACCTGTTCCTGAAAACCGTTTGGGAAAAGACTATGTATTCATCAGAGGTAATGGTGCCTCCAATGGATGGACCGAATTTCCACTTCTTATTGCAATTGAGGACAATACACAAATTTTCGTAAATGGCAATCCAACTCCTTTAGCTACATTGAACACCGGTGACTTCTTCGAGATTCCCAGTAGCTACTATTCGTCAAATAACGTGGGAGCCAACATGTTTGTACAAACCTCAAAAAATGTTTATGCCTATCAATGTCTCGGTGGAGATTCAAAAGCTTGGACCCAAGGGTTGAACTTTGTAGCCCCGGTCAACTGTTTGTTGCCCGATGTCATGGACAACATTCCGGATATTAGGAACATGGCAGGTGCTACCGTTACCGGTGGGATGACCATTATTGCCGCGGTCAATACCCCTGACGCCAATATTATTGTGGAGGATGGGAACGGCCCGGTTACTTTACCTGCCTCAAATCCGGTTGCAGGTTCCGCTGACTGGAAAACCTTTTACATTCCTAATCTGAATGGTAATGTAAGTGTACAATCGACCGGACCAATGGCCATTGGATTTTTTGGTTTTGATGGAAATAGAGGTGTTGCAGGTTATTTTTCCGGATTTGATACCGTACCTGAAGTAATTTTGGAAATTCGTGGTGGTACGGGCTGCTTTGTTGGCTCGGAGATTTTTGAAGCCACGGAAAGTTTTGATGCCTATCAATGGTTCCGGGACGGACAGTTGATTCCCGGTGCCAACGCGGCAAATTATGCGCCAACCATTGCCGGTGATTACTATGTACGCGGCACCAAAGGGCCATGTACCTACGATAGTAACACCATTCAAGCCCTTTACTGTGATCCCGATATTATCCTGGATAAAACCGTGGACAACAATGAAATTATGGAAGGGGAAACGGCCACATTCACCATTCGAGTGCGAAACTTAGGTGCTGGACCTGTGACCAACTTGCAAATCACCGATAATATTCCCACAGGACTTACCTTGATCAATGCCTTTACCATTTCAGGAACTTGGAGTGGCAATACTTGGAACATTGGTACTTTGGACGGCGGGGATGTCGCGGAATTGGAACTTGAAGTACGTGGGGATGAAATCGATATTCTACCGCTACTAAGCCTTACCAATACAGTAACCAATACCCAAGACCAGACAGATACCAATACCACTCCAGATAATCCAACCGCTTTAATAACGGTCCACAACGATTCGGATGATGATGGTATTCGCGATATCACGGACCTCGACGATGACAACGATGGCATTTATGATGAGGACGAATGCGATACCTTGGCCTTTACTATTGCCAACGGAGCATCCCATAATAGTGCCCTGGTCAGTGTTGACAACTATTTGGTCATGGATGTCTTTAGTATCGATAATTCATTCAACCTTGACGTTAACGGCAATGATGTGGCCGGCGAAGTACAATTTCAATTAGGGGAACCGGGAAATTTTGCCCGTTTTTATGACGGCACGACCTACGGCGAAGCTGGAAATCCGGACATATGGACGATAACTGGTACCAATGGCACCCCCATACTTAGGGTTGTCATTGACCAAGCGGGCCAATTTGAGTTGTTTGGGACAAGGTCAACAAATGGTCCATTGGAACCTATGGTTCTGGATACCCCTCCCACTCCAATTAGTTGGAACTCCTTGGGGAACAACACCATTACCATTGGCCAAGATGTTGTTGGTCCTACCAATATGAGAGGGGTATTGCTAACAGCTGGTTGTGATACCGATTCCGATGGCATCCCGGACCATTTGGATTTGGATAGTGATGGGGATGGCTGTAGTGACGCCAATGAATTTTATAAGGACAATAATGCAGATGGTGGTGATGGCGGAGAATACGGGACTGGAACACCTGTAGTGGATTCAACCGATGGAACGGTAAATGACGCCTCTTATATTCAGGTTTTTGCCCCGGAAATTATACTGGGAAATACCTCGGAAGATTTAGGAGGGACCAATATTAATGGACAGGGTGTAAGTTTGGGACAAGCTTTTCAATATGTGCTTCGATTTCAAAACACCGGTGATGACAATGCCGTCAACTATTCCATAAGGAACATTCTCCCCAATAATGTAACCCTTGACAATGTCAATGTGGTGAATGCACCTGGCGTTACCCATACCCATGACATCAACACCAATGAAATCTCCTTTCAGGTTCCGGACAATTTGGTGGAAGTTGGCGACCCGGAGTATACCATCAGAATATTTGTAACGCTTTCCGGTAACTGTTCCGACTTTGTGGATGCTTGTTCCGATACATTGGAGAATAGGGCGTATTCCACGTATCAAGGCGTGCTGAACCCTTCTACCTTCACCGATGAAAACGGTGCCGGTTCCGTATCTGCCTGTAGCGTTACACCAGAGGTTGCCACAAACACCATCCTGGACGATTTGGCCAATTGTAACACTGCCAGAACGGTACAATTGTGCGGTGCCGATGTACTACTTACCGCAGGTTCTGGGTTCACAAACTATACATGGGCCTTGGATACCAATGGTAACGGACAAATTGACGGCTCGGAAACGCCGATTGACGACGGTGACGCAGATGGCGATCCAAGTACACTTTTGGTAACCGATATTGGTAATTACATTGTTGAAAAAACCGGGGCCACGGGCTGTTCGGATGCTACGGAGCTCATCACCGTTGAGCGTTTTGGCACAACGCAGACAAATCCCATTATAGGATTCTTCAATCAAGTCAACTCGGATAGTAATCCCGATAATGATCTGCAGGGCGAAATCGTGACCTGTTCCATTGATGGGGATTTATTGCCAAAAATCTTCTTATGCGGAGCAACTGATGAAGCTACCATTCAATTGGGCATAACGGATGCCGACAGCATTGTTTGGCAACGATTGGATGAAACCAGTTGTGCGGATACTGGAGATGATTGTGCCAACAAAAATGGAACCTGCGCGTGGACGGACCTGGCTACCCAGAACAATTTTACGGTTACCGATAGTGGTGAGTACAGGGTCGTAATCAACTATCAAAATGGATGTTTCAGCCGTTTTTTCTTCAATGTGTTCAAGAACACACTGGATATCGATCATAATGCCTCGGATATTCTTTGTAGTACGCCAGGTAACATAAGGGTAACCAATATTGGTTCCGGTTATGGATTCCAATTGGTGGATGCCGTTAATGACAACATCATCGTTCCCTTCTCCGATGATAACGGGCCTAACTTTGATATCACCACAAGTGGTACTTACAAGGTACAGGTCACACCACTAAATCCAGTGACAGGAGACCCAATTGCAGGCAGTTGTATTTTTGAAACTGCAGATATCGGCATCCTGGAAAGGGACTATCAAGTAAACATCACAACCACTGCCGCAGAGTGCAATGCCTTGGGCGCTATAGGGATACAGGCACTTAACGTACTTCCCAACTATGCTTATGAACTTCGTCTGGACGATGGCAGCAATGGTGGTCTGGGGACTTTTGTTGATAGCCAGGTAGCATCAAATGACAATACATACACCTTTAATGATGTCAACCCTGGAAACTACATTGTGATCACTACCACGGATGATGGTTGTTCAGATACGCAGAATGTAACGGTTGGGGAAGTTCCAGAACTGACATTGGACGCCGTGACCACCTCGGATATTACGTGTAACGCGGGTGTAATTACCTTAACTCCAAACGGTGGAAGTCCCAATCCTGATTATGGGATGGCCATCTGGGCAAAAGATGGCGTACCATTATATGCCACCCCTGCTGATGTTCCCAATTCCGCCAAACAAAGTACAACCAACTTTTTGTTTGGTTATCGAGGTACACCAGAAGCGTATTTTCCAAATGAAGACGGTGACTATCAATTCATAGTTTTTGATGGGAATGACTGTAGCGCATTTTCCAACGTAGTAAGCATACAAGATCTGGGAACGGTTTCCATTTCAGCTTCCCATTCCGCTATTGTTTGTGCCGATTCGGCTACTTCGACCTTAACGGTAACCGCAACAGGGGGGACCGCCCCTTATCAATACAGTTTGGACGGCGGTACCACGTATCAAATGGCCAATACGTTTGTTAATCTGCCCGCTGGTTTCTATACCATTACCGTAATGGATTCCAGTGGTACACCTACATCCAGATGTATTGAAACCTTGGATTACGAAATTGACCAACCCTTTAGATTAACCGCTTCTGCAGCTATCGTGGAAGATGCCTCCTGCAGCTCAAGTGGGGCATTGGTCAAGATTCTGAATGCCAGTGGTGGGCAAGCCCCCTATGAATATAGTTTTGATGGCGGAAGCAGTTTTGGAACGTTAAATGAAAGAAACCTGTTATCTGGAAACTACCAATTGGTGGTAAGGGATGCCCTGGGCTGTACATTTCCTATGGACTTGACCGTTCCAACCGTTGCTCCAGACCCAAATTTATCTTATACCATAGACTATGATTGCAATGGCCTGGGAACCATTACCGTTTCATCATCGAACACTACCGATTTTGACTATACGTACACCGTACCTCCTACCTGGACGGTCAACAATAATATATTTAGTGATGTGCCGGATGGCACCCATACCATAACCGTAGGGTATTCCAGCACTATAGCTCCGAATCAAACTACCTTGTTCTTCGAAAATTTTGGAGCCGGTCCAACTACCCAGATAGCAGAAATTGGTTCCGATTATTGTTTTGAGCCCCAGGACGGTTCACTTACCAATTGTAATAGGGGTCCCGCCGGAATTCTGGTGAACGGGGAGTACACGGTCACAAATTTTGTAACCAATCCTGTTTCTTTTTGGACAAGTCCACAAGATCATACTGGGTTGACCGACGGTAGATTTTTGTCAATAGATGTAAGTACCTTCTCGGATACCGGCAATCCACAACTGAATAATATTTTATGGGCAAAACGGGATATTGAAGTATTGCCCAATGAAGAAATCACCTTAAATTTCTGGGCTTATAACCTTATGAACCTTTCCGGAGTTGGGAACAACCCAGAAGTACTGGTTGAAATCCTGGACAATACGGGAACGGTTATTTACACTGAAGTAGCCCCGGAAATTCCAAAAAACACGGGCAATACCGATTGGCACGAACGTACCATAACCTTCAATCCAGGAGTCAATACCGATATTGACATTGTCTTTAGGACCAATGTAAACAGCAATGATGGCAATGATTTGATTTTGGATGACATTACCGCTTTCCAAATACCCGAGGTTTGTGAAAAAACACAGGATTTTACCGTAGTTATTCAAGCGGACCAGGCTTTTGAAGCACAATTGTTATCCACCATTGACCCAAGTTGTAATGGGATAGCTGATGGGTTTGTTCGGTTCGAAGTTTCCAATTTCACCGCAGGTGTTGGTTTTGAATACTCTTTTGATGGTACTGCCTGGACAACATCCATGACCTCACCAGTAACAACAGCTGCCAACCTGGCCGATGGATCGTATACCCTTCAAGTAAGAAAGCTGGATGATATTTCATGTGCAGTTTCTTTCCCGGTTACGCTTACGGAACCTTCAATAATTGTTCCTTCCTTGGCCCAAATAGCAGACTATACCTGTTTCAATACTGGTGGTACCTTGGAAGCTTCCGCTACAGGTGGCAACCCATCTTATGAATATCAATTGGAAACCTCAGGGGGAGCGATAGTGACCCCATATCAAACCAACGCCCAGTTCACCAATGTTCCAAATGGGGATTATGTGGTACGTGTGATGGACCAAAATGGTTGCGAAGTGGTATCCACAGCTCCGGTGACGATTATTCCTCCGGCAAATATTGCCTTTGATGTAACCCCAACGGCCTGTTATTCCGGAAGTAATGACGGGACTATTGTGGTCAATGTTACTTCAGGCAACGGCAACTATGAATTTAGAATTGATGGCGGTCCCTGGATTACACCTTCTCCTGTGGGAGCTACCAGTTACACCTTTACAGGCCTTTCCGCGGGAAATTATGATATTGAGGTAAGGGACCAATTGGGATGTCCCGATACACCAAACATACAGAATGTTGACATCAACCCTCAGCTTGTTGTAGCTATTGAAGTAACCCAACTAAGTGCCTGTAATGACGGTTTGATTAATGTAAACGCTACTGGAGGGAACGGAACGCTGCTTTATGCCATTGTACCAGCCAACACAAGTCCGGCAGGATTGTACAGCACAACAAATTCGCTGACCGTAACCGATGCAATGGCTACCGCAAATCCGGCGGGCTACGATGTCTATGTACAAGATAACAACGGGGGTCCGGCACTATGTTCTTTTGTGCAGGAAGATATTATACTAACACCTGTCGCTACCTTATCAGCAAACGCTGTTCCTACCGATCCGGAATGTTTTGATGGCCTTGGTGCCGTTGATGTTACCGTTGGTGGAGGAACTGCACCTTATACCTATGCCCTGGTCGATTTATCTCCCGCCGATGGTATTGATTATGGTAGGAGCAACTCAAACATTTCAACCACCACGCTTGCTTTCAACGGTATTGGCGTGGGTGATTATGAAGTGACCGTTACCGATGTGAATGGTTGTACGGTAACATCTTCAACAGTAACCATTAACAACGTAACGGAAATTACGGCAGATATAACACCCATATTGCCAGCTACGTGTACAAGTACGATTGAAAGCGAATTTGGTTTCGAATTTATAAACATAACCACTCCTTCGGGAACACCGGGAACTGTTGAATACAGTAATGATGGTGGAACAACATGGCAGACATCGACAGAGTTAAGGGGTTCTGTATCGAACCCAACGTTCTCCGGAACGGAGGTATTTCCATCCATAAGGGTTGAAGTTTCACCCGGAGTTTATTGTCAAAAGGATTTTGATAGGTATATCATTCCATTTCCATTGGATGATTTGGACATCACCATATTTCCCCAAGTATTGGACTGTAATGACTTACAGGTAACCGTACAAGGTAGCCGGGGGGATGATTCCATTGGCTACAGATATACCTATACGGATGATCCAGCCAATTTTGGTGCCTCTACACCGGTTTGGACCGCGAGAATTCCCACAGGCACTCCCTATACCTGGGCAAACATAGATCCAACAACACCCGCATTGCCCGGTTTGCCGCTACTGGTACCGGGAAGGACATACGTTTTCTATGTCCAAGATGGTTCAAACTGTATCCGTCAGAGTAATGTCAATGTAAATGAAGTGCCCTCTGTGAATTTGCCCATAGAAATTGCTACGGATGTCACACCGACTTGCTCAGGAGGAACCACGGGCGAGCTAACCTTTACCTTAACCCCTGATACTGCTTTTCCAAACATGCGTTGGGAAATCTATGAACTCGGCAATGCCACCCCAATTGAAGTAAGTGGTGGTGGCGCAACAGCAGTTAATGTTGGCTATAATAATACGATTACCTCTTCGGTTCCACTTTCCGAAGGAGAGTACTATTTGGAAATCATTCAGGTAGATGGTACCAACACCGACGCCTGTAGAGCGGCAAGTGAAAATGCCTATGTCCCGGAATTAGCTCCATTGAACGCTACCGCCGTGAAGACCAGGGATATTTCATGCAATCTGCCAGGATTAATAGCAATCAATGGTATTTCGGGTGGTGGTGGCGCCCCTTATACCTATGATGTGTCCGGCCCTGGAGGTTTAACAATAAATGGAACTACCAATAACCCCGTTGAGATTCCCGTAAACTCCCCTGCCGGTAATTATACGGTGACTTTATATGATCAGTATAGCTGTCCCTTGGTATTGAATACGGTGTCAATGAATTTAACGGCAGATCCTACCATAACATCAGTGACACAGGATAATTGTACTTCTCCAATAGATGTTACCGTTGTAGGGACACCGGTTGCCGGAAACCTTCGTTATGCCATGGTTTCAAATGGAGCCCCTGTTCCTACGGCCTTCGAAGATAACGGAGGGGTGTTCAGCAATGTTTCTCCAGGCACTTATGACATTTATGTCACTGATGACAATGGTTGTATTGCCTCACAAATTGGGTTTGTTGTGGAACCCGTTTTATCGGCAAGTGCAACACTCACAAAATTATTGGATTGTACCGCCTCAGCAGAGGCGACCATTGCCATAGAAATACTTGATGGTTCTGGAAATTACGAATACAGTATCACCAATACTGCTGGAGCTCCTGCCGTAACGCAAACCGTGGTTCCTGCCCATAGTTTTGACTACCAAGCACCTCTGGCGGGTGATTATACCATTACCATTTACGATACCAATACTCCGAGTAATCCAATTTGTGATAGGGTGTTTGTAATCAATGTACCTGATCGCGTGGAACCCGCACTCAATCCGGCCATAGTAACGGATGTCTCTTGTTTGGGAGCCGGTGACGGCAGCATTATCATTTCGACCACAAATGGGGCAGCGGCACCTTATACTTTCGAAATCACCGCTATGGATGGGGTCGTAACCAGCATTGCCCCCACAAGTACCACGGGCAATTCCGCAACTTTTACGGGATTGGCCCCCACCACAACCGCCGCTGGATACGTCATTACCGTCACGGGTGATTCCGCTACAAACAACTGTAGCGTAAACAGCCCCTCAATTACCATTTCGGAACCGAAAGCAATTACAGTACCCGCTCCAACGATTGTCGAATTTGGATGTACCTCGGGCAATACCACGAACAATGCTTCAATTACGGTTAACGATGTGGCGCCATTTGTCCAAGGAGGTAGCGGCAACTACATTAGATACGAATTTATTGAAGAGGACGACCCGAATACCCTAGCAGTGGAAACCCCAAGTACGGTTCAGTCCGGAACAAGTGCAACCTATATCGAAACCGACCCTGCTGGAGGTGTTTATACCATAAATGTTTACGATGATAACGGTTGTGTTGGGACCACTACGGCAACCATTGCCCCATTTGATGTTTTGGGAACACCTACCATTACGGTTGATGAGGACATTAGCTGTAATAACTCAGGAGAGGATATCACTATTGATATCGTTGGAAGTTTAACCAGCTATGCCACACATCCCGGAAATTATCAGTTTAGAATGCTACCCTCGAGTACATACCAAGCATCCAACCAGTTTCTGGATTTAAGCGCTGGTTCGCACACTTTTGGTATCCTGAATGTAAATACAGGATGTGAACAGGTCATTACACATTTGGTGGAAGAACCAAATACTTTTGATATCATCGTTGAAAAACTGGCCGACGTGGTTTGTTTTGGGGATGATGGCAGTATTCGATTGACCATGGTGGATGCCACGTATTCGAATGGATTCACTTGGAATATCTATAATACCAATGGCACCCCAACCGATCGTACGGATGATGGCCCTGTGTTTTTAACAGGTTCTTCGGCCAATCTTGGTCCCACGGTTGCCATTGCTGTGCCGGCCGGTGATTATTTGGTGGAAGTTGTTCAGGATGCCTTTCCAGAATGTAGTCAGGTACGATCCTTCAACATTGCTACCCCTCCAGCTTCAATCTCCCTCGACCCAATAGCCTTAACGGATGTAGGCTGCACCAATGATCAGGGTACCGCCCTGATTGCCCCAAGAGGGGGGCAAGCACCTTATACCATTGCGCTTACCCATGTAGGGAGTGGAACAACGACCACGGTAACTTCGGTAAACAGCCATTTGTTCCAGTCATTAACTGCCGGTGATTATGAAATCAGTGTTACCGATGCGTTGACCTGTAATGAGGTATTTACTGGGACTGATGCCTTTAGCTTGGTTCTCCCCGATCCCATAACCGGTACTGCCACCGCAAATAGTAAATTGGTTTGTGAAGGCGATACGGATGCTTCCATATCGTTCAGCTTAAACCCAAGAAACGTGATAACCAACTATCGGTATGTCTTGAATACCTATAATGACGCCGCGGGAAGCACATTGCTGAGTTCCTCGGTTTCACAGACCACACCAACCTTTAACAATTTGGGGGCAGGTTTCTATAGTATCTCGGTAACTGATGATATGGGCTGTACGTTTGAGACCGCCCCAGTCCTTGAAATTCAGGAACCCACCGGTGTGGAAGCATTATTGGTCACCAATCGGGCCATAAGCTGTCAAACCAATGCAGAGCTCCTTTTGGTAGCCTCTGGAGGTACCGCTCCATACGAATGGAGTTTGGACGGCAGTGCGTTTAATCCAATGAATGAAATGGTCACATCGGACACCCATTTGTTCCAAAACGTTCCGGCTTCCCCAGACAGTTATCGCTATTATATTAGGGACAGTTTTAACTGTATATCCATAGTGTCCAATGCAGTTGGTGTGGAGGCCATTGAAACCCTTACGGTCACTTTGGATACTTCTGCGGCACGCGTAAACTGTACTGGTGATAGCACGGCCCTAATTGACGCTGTTGCGGATGGTGGACTGGGCAATTATCAATTTGCATTGTTTAGAGATCAAGCGAACACGGATGAGGTAAGGCCCAATCAAACGGATGGCACCTTTGCGGACCTACCCATGGGCACCTACTACGTAAGGGTTCAAAGTGGGGATTGTGAGGTAGTTTCCGAACAAGTACTGATTGGTGAACCAACACCTTTGGTAGTCAATCCGACCATTACGGAGATTAGTTGTGCAGATGCCAATGATGGAAGTATAACATTGGACGTTCAAGGCGGTAGTGGTGATTATCAATTTGCCATTTCCCCCAATCTTAACCAGTTTGATGATGAAAACAGTTTTGATGAGCTTTCCCCCGGCGATTACATCGTAATTGTACAGGACGGTAATGGTTGTTTTGAGGTAGTAGAGTTTAGTTTGATAGCCCCCTCTTCCCTGGCCGTTACTTCAACAGTAACTGATGAAATCTGTTTTGAAAGTGCGGACGGTACGGTAACTCTTGAAATAAATGGCGGTACCGCACCATATTTTACCAGCTTGAACAGTAATGCGGACACCGATTTCAACCAGGATGTTTTCCAATATACGGATCTCACAAGTGGAACGCATGTTGTATTCATTAGGGATGCCAATGGCTGTGAAGTGACAGAGGTGTTCGAGGTAAGCCCCGGTGTAAATCTTGCTGGCGAAGCGATTGTGGAATATCCGTGTGATTCCGGGATAACTTCAAACCGGGTCAGTCTTTCATTTGAAGATCCATCCACTACGGGTAATTTGTTATACGGATTGGATACTGCAGACCCCGCCCAAATGGTCTTGGAGGGAACTTTTGAAGGAATTCCTGGTGGGGATCACTACATTACGGTAATGCACAGTAATGGGTGCACCAATACCTTTGATTTCAGTATTACGGAATTTGACCCATTGGGATTACAACTGACAGAAAGCGATATCAATACCATTACCGCATTGGCCACGGGTGGGTCGGGCAACTATACCTTCACCATTAATGATGAAACCCCAACCGATGATGCCGAGTTCTATATTACGGAAACAGCTACCTATACCATTACGGTTACCGATGAAAACGGCTGTAGTGTAACTGAAGAAATATTTATGGAATTCATTGATATTGAAATCCCCAATTTCTTTACTCCGGATGGAGATGGACATAACGATACCTGGGCACCAAGAAACATGGGACAGTACCAGAACATCTTTATCAAAATTTACGACCGATATGGAAGAACCTTATATCAGTTCAGGGGAAATGAAGACGATTGGGATGGCCAATACCAATTAAGTGATTTACCCACGGGGGATTACTGGTATATCATCAAATTGAACGGAATTGAAGATCAAAGGGAGTTTATTGGAAACTTCACCCTTTATCGCTAATCACAAAATACAACCATCTTTTACACCTGTTGGCCGTGATGGCCTGCAGGTGTTGTCGTTTTAAGTGATAACCACAGAATTACAAAGCTTTACAACAAACTGTTGTAGGTAGTTTCCTTCCATAACTAAATTAGCTTATGTGGCAAAAAACACCTCAAAAATTCCATTGATCCAATGAGGCAACTCATTCTTCTTCTATTACTATTTGGTTGTTCCTTTGGGTATGGACAGTTGAGCGATTTGCATTATTTGCCCCCTTTAAGACAGGGGCAAAACAACGGAGCAATTCAACAGCAGGCCGTATACCTGTCGACTCCTGAAACTACGGCCTTCACTGTTAATGTCTATCAAGGGACCAACAGTACTCCAATTACCTCATTCACAATTTCAAATACAAGCCCGGCGGTCTATAATTTGGGAAATGGCAACAACAACGTTACACTGGTCGACGATGCAAATACTGGCATCATCTTGACCAATAGTGGATTGCGCTTTGAAGCTCCGGGAGGAAATAACTTTTACGTTAACTATAGGGGGCGATCGAATTCTCAAGCCGCATCATTGACCTCGAAGGGTCGAGTGGCTATGGGTACTGACTTTAAATGGGGGGGAGTACCCAATCTGGGTAGCCATGTTTCCAAATCCAATACTTTAGGGATTATGGCCACCGAAGATAATACAACAATAACCCTATCTGGTTACGATCCCAATTGTGAATTTAGGGTCGGAAGTAATAGGGCCGGCATTACCGATGATACCTATCAAATTGTATTGGATGCCAATGAATCATTTGTCTTTGAGACCTATATAGGCAACACCCCAACCACCGCCCATGAAAACGGATGGATCGGTGCTTCTGTCGTAGCGGATAGGGACATCGTAATTAGCAATGGTTCGTTAAACTATGGGCGTCAGGCAGGGTCGGCCAATAGGGATGCTGGCATTGACCAGCCCGTTCCCGAAAATAGGCTGGGCAAGGAATATGTTTTCGTTAGAGGTAACGGCAATGCCAATGGATGGACGGAATTTCCATTGCTTATTGCCACCGAAAACAACACCCAAATCTTTGTCAACGGCTCCACAACCCCAATAGCAACTTTAAATGATGGGGATTTCTTTGAAATTCCAAGTAGCAATTACTCCTCAAACTCGGTGGGGGCCAATATGTATGTGGAAACCTCCAAGGATGTCTATGCTTACCAATGTATGGGGGGCTCCAACCAGGCCTATACCCAGGGATTGAATTTTGTGGCACCGGTAAACTGCCTTTTACCGGATACCATGGACAATATTCCCAATATTACCGATGCTGCCGGAATTACCATAACCGGTGGGGTTACCATCATTGCGGCCACAACGACTCCAGACAGTAGTATAACGGTAACCGATGGAAACGGCAATGTTACCCTTCCATCCTCCTCTACCGTAACCGGCACATCCGATTGGAAAACATTTTATATTCCCAGTCTTACAGGAAATGTTAGCGTACAATCCACAGGACCTATTGCAGTGGGATTCTTTGGTTTTAATGGAGCGAGAGGTGTTGCAGGTTATTATTCGGGCTTTGATACCGTACCAAATATTGACCTACAGATAACAGGGAACAGTTGTTTACCGGGGGCTATCCTAGAAATTGTGAGTGGGGAGACTTTTGATGCGTACCAATGGTACGGGGATGGTGTATTGATACCAGGAGCTACCTCACCCACCTATACGGCAACCAACGCTGGTGATTATTACTTACGAGTGACCAGGGGACCCTGTAGTTATGATTCCAACTCCATATCGGTTTATTATTGCAATCCGGATATCGTTGTCAATAAAACCGCCAGTGTTACCTCCTTAAATGAAAATGACACAGTAGTTTTCACGATTACCGTCGAAAATATGGGTATTGACCCAGCCACAAATTTGGTGATTACCGATGTAATGCCAACCGGACTCTCCATTGTGTCGACCACTCCAACATTAGGGACCTGGTCGTCCCCCAATTGGACCATAGGCACACTTAATAGTGGTCAGTTGGAACGTATTACGATCAACGCCATTGCCGATCCGAACAATTCGACCTTACCAATTATTCCCATCATAAACACCGCAACCAATAACCAGGACCAAACGGACAACAATATTACCGGGGACAATCCCTCCGTTGCCCTAACCATTTACAATGATTTTGATAATGATGGCATTGTTGACATCTCCGATTTGGATGATGACAATGATGGTATTTTGGACAGTGTGGAAAACCCAAATCACAACAATATCCTCTGGGTAACGGATGGTACGGCCAGTACCGAGGAGCAAAATACCATAGATAAGCTTGTTGCTTTAGGGTATTCGGTAACCGTTGTTGATGATGCTGTTGGTGGGGATGCGAACAATTATGCAGTAACCTTTATTTATGAGGATGTATTTAGTGACACAGCTTTTACCAATATTGACAACTTAACTACCACTACCAATGGGGTAATTACCAGTGAACCCGCATTACACGACGAAATTTTAGGTGCAAGTGCCGGAGGAAGTGGCAGTGCCACAGCTGTGAACATAGTTGAAAATACCCACCCCATAACCAATGGATTGCCAATTGCCCCCTATACAATCGGGGATGCTTCATACTTTGGAAACGGTTTGACCACGGGAACCGTTCTAGGTCAAGACCCCAACACCAATGAAGGTTCCTTGGTGATTTGGAATGGAGGGGATGCAATGGAGATCGGAACCGCCCCGGGAAAACGGGCAATTGTACCGCATGCCAATTTAAATGGAGGATTTAATGAAGCCGGAGAGAACCTGTTGTTAAATGCCATTCTTTGGGCTGCGGGCTTTGACACGGATAATGACGGCCTACCGGACACTTTGGATGGGGATAGTGACAATGATGGTTGTAGTGATGCCAATGAAGCTTACAACGATGCAAATGCGGATGGTGGTGATGGGGAAGCATACGGTACTGGTACCCCACCTCCAACAAATGGTAATGGGACCGTGACCGCAGCATCATATCCATCACCCGCGGACAATGATTCCAATACTATTTTTGACTTTCAAGAAGTGGGAGCTGTACCAACAATTACGGTGCAACCTGTAAACCAAAGGGTATTCATTGATAATGATGGTACTTTTGGCCTTACGGATTCTGGAACAGATAGTTACCAGTGGCAAGTAAGTACGGATGGAGGCTCCAACTTCAGCAATATTTCCGATGGGGCCGCGTATTCCGGAACCCAAACCAATACCTTGACCATTCTTTCTCCGGACCTCGATAAAAATGGCCACGTTTATAGGGTGATATTGACCAGTGACACCTATTTATGCAATGCTACAATTTCCGATGAAGTTGTACTCAATGTGGGACCGGCCACCGTTATCACCAACCGCAGAATTACTTTCAGGGCAAACAAAAGCTAGACCAGGTATATTTGATTTGCAGTTTTATTTTCTTGAGCTGTAACATTTAGGGCAAACAATCGTCAAGTAGGTATCAACCAAAAAACGATATTTCCCTTGGAAACCATACTCACGGTTAAGAACCTAACTAAAAAGTTTGGGCATTTAACAGCCGTAAAGGACTTATCCTTTACCATAGAAAAAGGAAACGTTTACGGCATCCTAGGTCCCAATGGCAGTGGTAAGTCCACTACTTTGGGCATTATATTGAATGTAGTCAATCGAACCGCTGGGGAATTCAGCTGGTTTGATGGGACAACCTCCACCCATGACGCCCTAAAAAAAGTAGGAGCCATTATTGAGCGACCTAATTTTTACCCTTATATGTCCGCGGAAAAGAATTTGAAGTTGGTTTGTAAGATCAAGGAGGTTTCTGAAGATAAGATTCTTGAAAAATTGGAATTGGTTGGACTGTTGGAACGAAAGGACAGTAAGTTCAAAACCTATTCCCTGGGCATGAAACAGCGACTTGCCATAGCCTCTGCCTTATTGAACGATCCTGAAATCCTGATCTTGGATGAACCCACCAATGGATTGGATCCGGCGGGAATACATCAAATAAGGGAAATTATCAAAAGAATTGCCGCGCAAGGGACGACCATACTTTTGGCTTCCCATTTATTGGACGAAGTGGAAAAAGTCTGCTCCCACGTGGTCATTCTTAGAAAAGGTGAAAAATTGTATTCCGGTCCTGTGGATAGTATGCTCGCCAGTCACGGTTTCTTTGAATTGAGAACCGCAGATATGAAAGGGTTAAAAGACCTGTTGTCCAAACATGCCAGTTTTGGGAACATTGTAGGAGGGAATGGCACATTGACCGCCTATTTGAAAGAAGAGATGGATGCAGAGGAATTGAACAAGATGTTATTTAAAGAGGGTATTGTACTGTCCCACCTGGTAAAACGAAGGGAAAGTTTGGAAGAGCAATTTTTAACCTTAACCAAAAATTCGTAAGCCATGGGAAGATTACTTCAAATAGAATTCATAAAACTTTGGAACAATCGGGCAAGTAAGGTTCTCATCGTTTCCTACTTCATCATTTTAACCTCCATCGCACTTATTGCTGCTATAAAATTTGATATTGGCCCGGTAAAATTTCATTTGGCGGAGATCGGTATCTTTAATTTTCCGTATATCTGGCATTTCAACACCTTTGTCACCGCATTCTTCAAGCTCTTTTTGGCCATTGTCATTGTCTCAATGATGGCCAATGAGTACAGCAACAAAACCATAAAACAAAACTTGATTGACGGCCTTTCCAAAAAGGAATTCATATTATCCAAGTTTCTGACCGTACTTTCGTTTGCAGCCATTTCAACGGTTTTTGTATTTGTGGTCTCCCTTATATTGGGACTTGTGTATTCCGATTTTAATGAGCTTTCCATCATATTCTCGGATTTGGAATTTGTTCTGGCCTTTTTCATAAAACTGGTCGGTTTTTTCTCGTTTTGCCTGTTTTTGGGCATTCTGGTTAAACGCTCGGCATTTGCTTTGGGGTTCTTAATACTGTGGCAGATTTCGGAGGGGATCATCAGGGGATTGATGCGTTGGAAACTTTTCGATGGGGATACCACGGAAAAGGTGATGGCCTTTTTTCCATTGCAATCCATGTTCAACCTCATCAAGGAACCTATAACCCGATTGGAAGCGGTACAGACCGTTGCGGACCAAGTAGGGGAATCCATTGAATTGGATTATTATGTCCATTGGTATGAGTTCCTGATTGTTCTCGTTTGGACGTTCATTTTCATCTATTTGTCCTATGCATTATTAAAAAAGCGTGATTTATAGTATCTTACCTAGACGAACGAAGATGCTGTATGAAAAAAAAATTGCTGCTATTTTTTGCGTACTGCATATATAGTTTTGGCTTTTCCCAAGAATGCCCGGATTTAATTTCCCCTGCGGATGGCGCGGTAAATGTTCCCGTGGATGCCACTATTACGTGGGAGGCTGTGCAGGGCATTCCCGGTTATCGGATTTTACTGGGAAGAACCCCTGGAGCAAGTGATTTGGCAACGGTAACGGTGGGTAGCGCCACATCGTATACCCCTGCCCGGGGTTTGCCCGAGAGCACCGAAATCTTTGTGACCATAGTCCTTGATTTTTTCCAAGGACAGGAGGACATCGTGTGTGACTCACAATCATTTACCACTGAAGATGTCACTACACCACCGGACTGTACAAGTCTACGAATACCCGAGGACGGTGCTACCGATGTGAGTGTCTTTTCAAATGTGGTATGGAATTATGCCCCCACGGCAACGAACTACGATGTCATCATCGGTACCCAACCTGGTATGGGGGATATTGTAAATACCAATGTTACGGACCTAAGGATAAATCCCCCAGGTGAATTTCCCGAAAACAGCGAAATATATGTACGCATAATTCCACGCAACGAAAATGGCAGCGCCCAAAATTGCACGGAGTTCAGCTTTACAACACGGGAACCGGCGCCCTTGCCGGGTTGTACCAGTCTTATAAGTCCTTTGGATGGGGCCATAAATGTGCCGCTCACCCCTTTTCTGGAATGGGTCCCCGTTCCTGAGGCAACGCGCTATAGGGTAACCTTGGGAACCACCCCAACAGAAAACGATGTACTTGATAATGCAGTATTTACCACAAATAGCACCTTTGTATTGAACTTTGAGCCCAATCAGACTTTTTTCATCACCATTGTCCCCTTCAATGAATCCGGAGATGCCATTGGATGTAGTCAGGAATCATTTTCCACCATATTGGGATGTGGTCCCTTTTTGGATAGGGTCACGGGGGAGTTGGTTACATTGAGTCCGGATTTGGAATTACCGGATGTTTTTTCCTTTTGTGAAAACGGCGACCCCCTCAGGATTACCGCACCAGAGGGAGCTGATGGTTATAGATGGTTTCGTATTGATCAATTTGATAACGAAATTTTGCTTTCGGAAGATACGGAAATCACCATTGATCAATCTGGGGATTATTTTTTGGAAGCGTATACCATGGCCTCCCAACCAGGCGAGCTGATCGAATGTCCCACAATTTTGGGATTTACCGCAATAGCATCGGAAATTGCCACCATTGATGGGCTTGATATTAGGGATACAAATTTGGGATTGGATGTAACGGTCCAAGTTTCCGGAACCGGGGATTATGAATATGCCATTGATACTATTGACGGCCCCTATCAAGACGATACTGTTTTTAGGGGAATTGCCCCGGGAACCCATACCATTTATGTTAGGGACAAAAATGGTTGTGGCATTGCGCAGGAGACATTTGAGCAAAACCTTATTGTAGAGGGATTTCCCAAGTTTTTTACGCCAAATGGCGATCCATTCAATCAATTTTGGCAGTTCAAACAACCCCAGGAGGGTGAGCCCGTTGCCCTGGTAAGTATTCAAGTTTACGACAGGTTTGGAAGACTTCTTTCGGAGTTTTCATCAGATGCACCAGGTTGGGATGGTACTATAAATGGCAGACCCCTTCCTTCAGGGGGATATTGGTTTAGGGCCATTGATGATGAGAATAAAGTCTTTAAGGGCTTCTTTACCCTTAAACGCTAGATTTCCCACCCCCTTTCGTACATTTACTTAATGAAGTTTAAAGTAGTTTCGGATTTCAAACCTACCGGAGACCAGCCTGAAGCCATAAAGCAATTGTCCAATGGAATTTCTTCGGGAGATGCCCATCAAACCTTGTTGGGGGTAACCGGTTCTGGAAAAACGTTTACGGTGGCCAACGTAGTGGCCGAAGTACAACGGCCCACTTTGGTCCTGGCCCATAACAAAACTTTGGCTGCCCAATTGTATTCCGAATTCAAGCAATTTTTTCCCAACAATGCCATTGAATACTTCGTATCATATTATGATTACTACCAGCCAGAGGCCTATATTCCCACAAGTGGGACGTATATTGAAAAGGATCTATCCATAAACGAGGATATTGAAAAGCTGCGTTTGAGTGCGACCTCCTCCTTACTTTCCGGTAGACGGGATGTGTTGGTCGTCGCTTCCGTTTCTTGTCTTTATGGCATTGGAAATCCTGTTGAATTTCAAAAAAATGTCATTTCCATCCATAGGGACCAGGTCATTTCCCGAACAAAATTTCTACATCAACTGGTACAAAGCCTCTATTCAAGGACTACAGCGGATTTTAGGAATGGAAACTTTAGGGTAAAGGGCGATGTGGTCGATGTTTTTCCGGGATATGCCGATCACGCTTTCCGAATCCATTTTTTTGGAGATGAAATTGAAGAGATTGAGGCCTTGGATCCCCATAACAATTCGGTCATAGAAATTTATGATACCCTAAATATCTATCCGGCCAATATGTTCGTGACTTCCCCGGACATACTTCAAAATGCCATTAGGGAAATTCAGGACGACCTGGTGAACCAAGTGGATTACTTTAAACAAATAGGAAGGCCATTGGAAGCCAAACGGTTGGAAGAACGTACCAATTTTGATTTGGAAATGATTCGGGAATTGGGATACTGTTCCGGAATTGAAAACTACTCCAGATACTTGGATGGGAGGCAGCCTGGAACGCGGCCTTTCTGTTTACTTGATTATTTTCCCGATGATTATCTTATCGTCATTGATGAGAGTCATGTAACCATTCCACAGGTACATGCCATGTATGGCGGTGATCGCTCCCGAAAGGAAAATTTGGTGGAATACGGTTTTCGACTTCCTGCTGCCTTGGATAACAGACCATTGAAATTTGAGGAATTTGAAGCGCTCCAAAATCAGGTGATTTATGTAAGTGCCACTCCAGCCGAATATGAATTACAATTGAGTGAAGGGGTATATGTGGAACAGGTGATACGCCCAACTGGACTTTTGGATCCCGAGATCGAAGTAAGGCCAAGTCTTAATCAAATAGATGATTTAATCGAAGAAATACAAAAACGGGTGGAATTGGATGAACGTACCCTGGTCACTACATTGACCAAACGTATGGCCGAGGAATTGGTCAAATACCTCACCCGAATAGACATTCGCTGTCGTTATATCCACAGTGATGTGGACACTTTGGAACGTGTGGAAATCATGCAGGATCTACGTAAGGGCCTCTTTGATGTATTGGTAGGCGTAAATCTTCTTAGGGAAGGGTTGGATTTGCCCGAGGTGTCATTGGTTGCGATTTTGGATGCCGACAAAGAAGGTTTTCTGCGCAGTAATCGTTCCCTGACCCAGACTGTTGGCCGTGCAGCACGAAACTTAAATGGAAAGGCCATAATGTATGCGGATACGATTACGGACAGCATGCAAAAAACCATTGACGAGACCAACTATCGACGGGAAAAACAAATGGCCTACAATACGGAAAACAATATTGTCCCCAAAGCCTTGAACAAAAGCCTGGATAATGCGTTGGCCAAAAATTCGGTTTCGACCTATCATTTTGAAAAAGAAGCCCTACGTGCTGCGGAACCCGATTTGGAATACTTAACACCCCAGCAGAAAGAAAAAATAATTAGGGACAAGCGAAAGGCCATGGAGAAAGCGGCCAAAGAACTTAATTTCATGGAAGCTGCCAAACTCAGGGACGAAATAAAAATGCTTCAAGAGCAAGATTAAAAAAGGAAAACGCCGCAAATGCGGCGTTTTCCTTAACCAACTAAACAAACCAACCTTATGAAACACCTTTTGTTGGTGCCATAAATTCTTATCCTATTTCAATGAGACGTTTTGGTTTGGGCAACGCCTCCTCTTTTTTAGGAAGGGTCACTTTTAAAACCCCAGCTTCATAAACAGCATCGATTTTATCCGTGTCCACAGTTTCAGGCAAGGTGAACGCACGCCTGAATGCAGAAATTGAAAATTCCCTTCTTGTATAATTTTCTTCCTTAGTGGTATGCTCCGCTTTAGTATTGGATGAAATGGTAAGGACTTCGTTGTCTATTTCTATGTTAAAATCTTCCTTTTTAAAACCAGGAATTGCCAATTCCAACATAAAATCCCTTTCGTTTTCCCTAATATTCACAGCGGGGACGTTGGCAAACGTATCCATTCCCCCAAACCAATCTGGCTTGAAGAAATCATTCATCAAACTTGGTAATATCAAATTGTTTCTTTTAGTTAACATGGTAATCGCTTTTTAAAATTAAACTCATCAGGTATTGGACAAAAGCTATACCAGTAGCAGAAAACTGCCTTTATGGCAGTTTTACTGTACGTGAAAATGTCATAATGGCATATTAGTTGTAGTGGGCCCTAAAAATGTCCAGTAGTACTTTAGGGGGCACCGCCTTATTGGGGTATTGGTGCATGACTTCCAAAACTTGGGAGATGGCAGAGGGCGGGAGGCCCATCCATAATCCAATATTATGTAGTTTTTCTATTTCCTTTTTATGTTGCTCATTATCAATGTTCATCATGAGCAATAATCGGTGGAATTGAACTATACGGTCGGTTTGCGTTCTGGGAATGGATATTTCGGTCTTATTCTTAAGAAGATCATCCAAAGATGACTTTTTGACCTCCATTAAATTGGCCACACTTAATAAAAAGTCGTATTCATCATCTTTCATTTTATAGTCCACCCGGGCAAATGCAATAAGCTCACTGAGAATGCTCAACTTTTCTTGGTAGGAATTCATGGTTTGGATTTATACTATAATAACTGTTTAAAAGGCCATTTCGTATAACGAAAAAATCCTGGGGATTCCCAGGATTTCCATAACTAACTCAGATAATCACAGTTTCTTAGACTGTAATTCGTATGGGAACGGTGTACAATTGCCCTTCCCTAGCGTTTTCCAATTCCACCTTTTGATAGTTCAATCGTGCTTTTACAAAGTTTTCCAATACCTCAACTTCGGTATCAACCGACAATACCACAATCTCACCCTCTTTGTTGATTGTAAAGCGTACATCGGCAACCATGTCGTCTTTAATATCAAAAGAGTTGGTTTCCAACATTTTAAGGATTTGATAGGATAATTTCTTTGTCGGTTCCAGGTCTTCCGTAGGGGTAGCGGATAAGGTTCCAACGATAAACAATGCAATGGCAAAAAACAAACTGGATTTTCTCATGATGATTTCGTTTTTGAGATTGATAGATTTGATGAATGTGTCAAAAAGACGTGTGAAAAATGATAATGTTACACTAAATCATGGTTTTAATACAATTTTATGAAAACGACCACTTTTCTTTTGTCGATTCAAAATTACTTCTATTGTTCCGTCCAAGGTAACCGTCCCTATCAATTTAATGCATATTTAATTTTGATAACCTTGATTTAAAATTTTGGGATTTTACCTTCCCCTCACCCATGCCTTAAAAGGTCGTATTAAAAAATCCAAAAATCTTAGGGAATATTAAAAAAAAGGCACGTATCCACTTCCATTGTTCATCCAAAAGGATATATCATAGCGAAATCGAAAATGGGGCAATGTTAGAAAAACATTACCCCACTGTTCACATACGAATTTGAATTAGGAAGTAACGCGGACATTTACAACAAATACTTCCCCATAAGTATCTTCGGAAACTTCCAACTTTTTCCCCTTTAGTTTCCTATTGAGAAACCATCTTAAATCTTTCCTCTTGGAACTGATTTCCATAATTTCGATTTTCCCCTCTGAATTGATGGTAAACAGGACTCGGGCCATAGCATCTTTTTTGTCGGCATCTATTGCAGTCCCTGAAAGGATTTCTTCCAATTGTTGTGAGGTGGATTTTTCAGGAGTGACAATTTTTGGTTCATTGGCGGAAACAAGCAATACGCAACATAGGATTGCTACAGCGGAAAGCACACTTCTTTTTTTCATGACAGATTGTTTTAAGATTGATAAAATGATTGATGACTTTAAATAAAAGATGGGATATTCCCCATTTATGTTACACGATCCCAATAGTTTAACTCCTTTTTATGATTGGCCCCCGTTTAAGGAAAGTTTTGAGCAAACAAAAAAAGGAGGCCAATTGGCCTCCTTTGATCTTATTGATTATTGTGGGTTCCTAGGACAGTACCTCCTTTACCTTATCCGCAGCCTCTTGGAACTGGACCGCAGAATGTACGGCCAAACCTGAACTGTCGATAATTTCCTTGGCCAGCTCCGCATTGGTCCCTTGAAGCCTTACGATAATAGGCACTTGTATGGAATCCCCCATGTTTTTGTAGGCATCAACAACACCTTGTGCCACTCGATCACAACGAACGATTCCACCAAAGATATTGATGAGGATAGCCTTTACGTTGGCATCCTTCAGAATGATTCGAAAAGCTTCCTCCACCCTTTTGGCATCGGCCGTTCCGCCCACGTCCAAAAAGTTTGCGGGTTCACCACCTGCCATTTTAATTAAATCCATGGTAGCCATTGCCAAACCTGCACCATTGACCATACAGCCCACATTACCGTCCAAATCCACATAATTCAACCCAACGGCCCTGGCTTCCACTTCAATGGCATTCTCTTCCCTCAAATCCCTCATTTCCGCATAGGCCTTTCTTCTGTAAAGGGAATTGTCATCAATAGTGACCTTGGCATCAACGGCCATTATTTTATCATCCGAAGTCTTTAAAACGGGATTGATCTCAAAAAGGCTTGCATCACTTTCCCGGTACGCCTTGTACAACGAGGAAACAAACCTTACCATTTCCTTGAATGCCGCTCCGGACAACCCCAGGTTAAATGCAATCTTCCTGGCTTGAAAGGGCAATAGTCCCGTAGCAGGATCTACCTCCTCGGTAAAAATCAGATGTGGTGTCTTCTCCGCCACTTCTTCAATATCCATACCCCCTTCCGTGGAATACATGATCATATTCCTACCAGTACCGCGGTTCAATAAAACCGACATATAGAACTCGCTGGTTTCACTATCACCGGGATAATATACGTCTTCCGCCACCAAAACCTGATGTACCTTTTTCCCTTCGGCAGAGGTTTGTGGGGTCACCAAGTTCATCCCAATGATGTTACCGGCCAGTTCTTCAACTTCTTTTAGGTTTTTGGCCAACTTTACGCCGCCACCTTTCCCACGACCTCCAGCATGTACCTGAGCTTTGATAACGTGCCATCCCGTTCCCGTTTCCTGGGTCAATTGCTTTGCGGCGCTTACGGCTTCTTTAGCATTATGGGCAACTATTCCGCGCTGTACGCGTACACCAAAACTTGCCAAAATCTCTTTACCCTGATATTCATGAAGGTTCATAGGTCCATTTGTTAAATTAAGGCCACAAAAATAGGAAACAGCTACCTTAATTAATAATTAAAAACAAAGATTTAGAAACTGTTTGGGTTTTGGAAGGAAATCTGGCTAGTTTACCTTAAAATCCTTGAAATCCAAAGGGTCGAAATTTTTAAAGTGACCGTTCATCTCTATGACCGCTTTGGTCCGGTTGATTTGTTCCAAAACGGTGGTGGTGGTATCCAAATGCGTTGCGATATACTGTAAACGTTGGGTCTCATTGGACAGCTTTAACAGGTCGTACTCCTGCTCAAAGGAAAGACCCATTTTATGACCAAAAGCATAGCTATTGAATTTATCCAACGGAATGGACGGAAATTGTACGGACATCAGATCATAAAGCTTTTTCATCTTATCGTACACTTCTTGCCTTAGGGAAAGTTCCGCATCATTATTGGAGTCCAGGAATTCCACAATGCCGCCCGCATATTGTTTACCTTCCATCTCGTTGTCAAACGTTAATATCTTAAATACCTGTCGTGCCACACAGACCACATCCATTTCCCCGGAATCATAGGTGTTTACTACTTCAACCAACTGTACTTCGGTTCCATATTCTACGGTGTTATTAATGAAAACGGGAATACCAAAAGTTATGGCTTCGTCCCTGCAATCATTGATCAGTTGTTTGTAACGCTCCTCAAAAATGTGGAGTGGAACAGTTTCTCCAGGAAAAAAAACGGACTGTAAAGGAAAAAGAGGAAGTTTCATAAAAATTCTTTTTTCTAAAAATAAGCAGTCGGTGGATAAGCTACAACTATCATTTGTTGTTATTTTTACAACAAAACGTTATAAATTTATATTCAGAATGCTAAATTTTGTACTGCAAAGGCCATTATTTTAGCTTTGAACAAAATTGAGATATGAAACCCAATCACTTAGTTTCCATTGCCAAGACTTATGGTGCCCCGGTATACGTTTATGATGCTGAAAAGATTTCCGCCCAATACCAACGTTTAACAAGTGCTTTTAAGGATGTGCAGAGCCTTCGGCTGAATTACGCCGCAAAGGCCCTTTCCAATATTTCCATCCTGCGCTTAATGAATAGTCTGGGAAGTGGGTTGGACACCGTATCGATACAGGAAGTGAATCTGGGCCTAATGGCGGGGTTTCGACCTGAATCCATAATTTATACACCAAATGGGGTTTCCTTGGAAGAGATTGAGGAAGCCGCTGCTTTAGGTGTCCAAATCAATATTGATAATCTCTCCATTTTGGAACAATTTGGTGCCAAACATCCCGATGTGCCCGTTTGCATCCGAATTAATCCGCATGTCATGGCAGGTGGCAATTCCAACATATCCGTCGGGCATATTGATTCCAAATTTGGTATAAGTATCCATCAAATCCCCCATTTGTTGCGAATTGTGGAATTGACCAATATGAAAATCAATGGTATCCATATGCACACAGGAAGTGATATTTTGGACATTGACGTTTTTCTTTATGCTTCCGAAATCCTCTTTGAAACGGCAAAGAACTTCAAAGGCTTGGAATTTATTGATTTTGGGAGCGGATTTAAGGTGCCCTACAAAGAAGGGGACATACAGACCAATGTTGAAGAGTTGGGCAAGAAACTGTCCAAAAGATTCAATCAGTTTTGCGAGGAATATGGCCAACCATTGACCTTGGCCTTTGAGCCAGGAAAGTTTTTGGTCAGTGAAGCCGGTTATTTTTTGACCAAGGTGAATGTAGTAAAACAAACCACTTCAACGGTCTTTGCCCAAGTGGATTCCGGTTTCAACCATTTGATACGTCCCATGCTCTACGGTGCCAAGCACGAGATTGTGAACATCTCAAATCCGAAGGGCCGGGAACGGTACTATTCCGTTGTCGGCTACATCTGCGAAACGGATACCTTTGGAAATAACCGCAGAATAAACGAAATAGCCGAAGGTGATATTTTGGCCTTTAAAAATGCGGGTGCGTACTGTTTTACCATGGCCAGTAACTACAACTCGAGGTACCGGCCTGCCGAAGTGCTTTGGTACCAGGGAGAAGCACACTTGATCCGGGAAAGGGAGACCTTTGATGATATCCTTAAAAATCAAGTCGATGTTAAAGATTTGTTCAATCCTTTGCCGCAGGCCGTCGTTCAGAAATAAATTGGCATAATTTTCGTTAGTTTTGATACGGTCTTAAGACTAAAATGCCAAAATCTTGACTATGCGAACAATTGTATTGACACTATGCCTACTAGTGGCCACCACCATCTCGGCCCAGGAAATCCATTGGATGTCTTTTGAGGATGCCGTGGCAATGACCAAAAACGAAGGAAATACCAAAAAGGTTTTCATTGATGTTTATACGGATTGGTGTGGTTGGTGTAAAAAAATGGATAAGGACACTTTTCAAAATCCTGAGGTAGCCGCCTATATGCAGGAGAACTTTTATATGGTCAAATTCAATGCTGAGGGCAAGGAACCCATAGAATTCGATGGAAGGACCTTCAATTATGTCCCCTCCGGACGCAGGGGGTACCACGAACTGGCCGCTGCCCTATTGCAAAATCGCCTAAGTTATCCCACCGTTGTCTTTTTGGATGAAAATATGAAAATGCTTTCCCCGGTACCGGGATATCAGAAAGTTGACCCTTTCCTGCAGATTGCCCGTTATTTTGGGGAGGATATCTATAAAGAACAGGACTGGAAAAGTTATGCCGGGGTCGGAAAATAGCAATTGGCCTTGACCTACCACTAAATTTAAACCATTCCCAGTGCTAAATACGGAATCAGGGTTTTTCCTTTATGGGCACATCGCTCCTATATTGTAAATATAGCAAACCCTACCTACTGTAATTTGGACTTTCCTTGGTAATCGTTACATCATGGGGATGACTCTCCTTGATACCACTTGCGGTGATTTTGACAAAGCGACCATTTTCCTGTAACGCATTGATATCCTTGGCACCACAGTAACCCATTCCTGCCCTTAGTCCTCCAATGAACTGGTGCATACTTTCATATAAATCCCCCTTGTAGGGAACACGGCCTACAATGCCTTCCGGAACCAGTTTTTTGATATCGTCCTCCACATCTTGGAAATAGCGATCTTTGCTGCCTTCCTTCATGGCTTCAACCGAACCCATGCCTCGATAGCTTTTGAACTTACGGCCTTCGTAGATAATGGTTTCTCCCGGAGATTCCTTTGTTCCCGCAAGCAAAGATCCCAACATCACGGTATCCGCGCCGGCGGCAATGGCTTTTGGGATATCCCCGGTGTAGCGCACCCCGCCATCTGCAATGACCGGAATTCCAGTACCCTTTAATGCCGATGCCACTTCCAGCACTGCCGAAAATTGGGGAAATCCAACCCCAGCCACCACACGGGTTGTGCAAATGGAGCCAGGTCCTATTCCTACCTTCACCGCATCCGCACCTGCCTCCGCCAAATAACGGGCGGCTTCTGCGGTAGCGATATTGCCAACAATCACATCCAGTTCAGGATATTGGGTCTTTACCTCCTTAAGTGTGTTCACCACCCCTTTGGTATGGCCATGCGCCGTATCAATAACAATGGCGTCCACACCGGCCTTGACCAAGGCACCAGCCCTATCAACGGCATCGGGGGTTACCCCAATGGCAGCAGCAACCCTTAAACGGCCATATTTGTCCTTATTTGCGATGGGCTTTTGGGTTAATTTGGTAATGTCCCTAAAGGTTATTAATCCCACCAGGGTATTGTCCTTATCCACCACCGGGAGTTTTTCTATTTTGTTTTCCTGTAAAATATCCTCCGCTTCGGTCAAGGTAGTGCCCACATCCGCGGTAACCAGGTTTTCTGAAGTCATTACCTCCGTGATCGGTCGGTCATTATTGCGTTCAAAACGCAAATCACGATTGGTCACAATACCTACAAGCTTTCCTTTGTCATCCACAATGGGAATTCCCCCAATGCTATGTTCTTTCATACTGGCTTTCGCGTCCTTCACCTGAGCGTTCAAGGGCAGTGTCACCGGATCCAATATCATTCCACTTTCAGCCCGTTTTACCTTCCGCACTTTAGCAGCCTGCTGGGCCATGGTCATGTTTTTGTGCAACACACCAATGCCCCCTTCCCTTGCCATGGCAATCGCCATTTTTGATTCCGTAACCGTATCCATGGCAGCAGATACCACGGGAACATTTATGGAAATGTTCCTGGTAAATTTTGAGATGATGCTCACTTCCCTGGGTAGAACTTGCGAATAAGCTGGAACTAAAAGGACATCGTCGTAGGTGAGGCCTTCCCCTACTATCTTATTTTGGTGGAATTCCATAGCAATTAAGGATTAATTGCGTGCAAATATACCACAAATTCGCGGTTCAAAGGAAAGCACCGGAATTATGGTAATTTTAAGCCAATTTTATTTATAATAATTCTAAATAATCTTATTTTTGAATAAAATAATAGCCATGTGTCCATCCCAAAGCATACTCAACCGGACCAAAAACGGGACATTGAGTTTTTGTCATCACAGCAAGTTGTTTCATTTTGCATTCAATAACCTTTGTTTTGAGTTGTACGAATGGGAATTGGAAAAATTCGTCACCTACTTAGATCAACTGGATGTAGGTTATTGGGAAACGGAGTTAAGCGATTCCCTACATCAGAGGAAAATACCCATTCCCACAAACACCAATCACCTTATGATTTTGATCAACGCGCAAGAGTTGGAGGAACTGAAACAACTACTGACCCAAAAAAAGACGTTTCAATTGCTCGGTACTGCGGATATTGACTACGCCTTTATGGAAAACTGAATGATTTGATCGGGGTCATCCGGCCACTACTCGGCCAATTCCGTCCGTACCTTCCTCCCCCAAGCCATCAACATTTCCTTCTCTTCCTGGGATAGTTTGCCATGCATCCAGGTATAGGAATCCTCTGGCATGTGTCCTTCTTCCACTTCTTCGACGAGTTCATCCATTTTGTGGTCCTTCTTTTCCAAATCCCATGAAGCCCAATCCGAAACATTGAAATGTTCCCTACCTTCTTCGATATGACCATCGATCCACAGGGAAATGGGAGCCACTTCGGCATACCAGGGATAGACCGTATTGTTGCTATGGCAATCATAGCATTTTTGCTCCAGAATTAGGGCGACTTCATTGGAAGGTTGTGTTTGGGCCTCAAAATCGGCCACCACATTTTCAGTGGATACGTTTTTTTCGGGCCTCCAGAACTGAAGGAGTACCAATGCTATCAACAATCCGACTAAAATTCGTTTTACAAGTTTCATTTTTTAGGTTGCTACAGTTTGAGCTGTAAGGTAGTATAAAAAGTCCTTGGTTCGGCAGGGATGATTCCAGGACCGGGATACCCAGTTGCCCGACGGGTAAAATACGAATTGTCCAATAGGTTATTGATCCCCGTTTCCAGTTTTAGCTTTTTCCAGGTATAGGAAAACGATAAATCCATGATATCGTATGAAGGTATGGTCCCTTCTATACCCCGTTGATTATCGTTTACGTCCTGTGGAGCATTGGTAGCATCCGTGAACTGTTCTGAAATATAGGTGTATTGTAGGCTTCCCAGGAAATTCCCATATCCAAAATTCAGTCCGGTCTTTAGATTGATCTCTGGGATGAATTCCACTTGGTTTCCTTCAACATTAACCTGATTGGATTGTGTATATTCAGAATTGGTCCACGCTAGATTTACAAAGTAATTTAGCTTCAGCTTATCCAATGACGGAAATATGAGGTTGGACAAGTTTACATCACCAAAGGTTTCCAGACCGTAAATGAAAGCGGTACCTATATTTCCCCGGAACCGTACCACTCGTCCTGTCTCCACTTCCTCCCCTGCCGCGTTTATCCGTGTTTCGTTCCTCAAAATCTCTCCCAATCTCTCGTCGTATAGCAATCCAAAAGTGCTGATATCGTAGGAAATCAAGTCATTGAACCTCCCCCGGATCCCAAGATCGGCGGTAAAGCCGTCTTCATCCGATATGTTGGGGTCTATTTGAAAACTTGGATTCACTACACGTATATCGTTAAAAGTAACCGAACGATAATTCTGGGAAAAATTGGCATATACCTCCATGGAAGCCGATGCCTTGTACGAAGCCCCGATACCCATCAACAAAAAGCTCCGTTCAAAGGTTCTGTTATCTTCCACTTCCTCATTGAGCAAGGGATTACCGGCCAGGTCCAACACAATGTTTCGAAAACTTCCTTCGCTTTCCGTTTTGATATATTCAAATCGGAAACCGGGAGTGATGGAGAATTTATCCGTTATTGAAAAAATGTTTTCTCCAAAGAAGGCCAAATTCAAGTTTGGGAATTCGAATTGCGATTGGCGCTCGTAATTCGGAAAATCCCCATCGGCAAAGGAAAAATCGGCATCCGAAGCCGTACTTCCCGGTCCCTGCCGCTGATCGTTGTTGGTCTGATAATATTTTGTACCCAACAGTAAAACCGCATTTTTACCCCCTAACTGATAACGGGTCAATACCCGTGCCTCTGCTCCCCAGTTCTGAAAATTGTCCACTAATAGTTCCCTGGGTTCATTGGGGTCGTCCGGCTGGGAAACCCTATTTGTCCTGAAGCCCAAAGCCCTTCGTGAAGCATCCAATGAAAAAAGATTTAGACTAAAATCAGTTTTGGGCGAGAACCGATGATCCAATTTAAGTGAATATAGCTTCCAATCCACATTGAACCAATTACGGTCCCGATTGCTGAAATCCGGATTTTCAAGAAATTGGACATCCGTGAGACCTCCGGGTTGTTTTGCCAAATAGTTCAATACCGTGGCCTCAAAGGTCAGCGTTGTCCTATCGGACAGCGCATACCCAAAATGGCCAAAATAGTTTCTACTGTTAAAATCGGAATTTGGCCGAAACCCGCTTCCTTCCTTGTAATTGAAATAGGTGTAGTAACTGAACTTACCAACCGTTCCCGACAGGCTGTTAAAACTTGTAAACAAATCAAAAGAGCCCAGTGTTTGGCGCGAGACCAGCTCCATTTTTTTGGTCCTATGGGGTTTCTTGAACTTAAAATTGATCAATCCCCCAAATTGTGGCCCATATTGCAGTGATGCTGCCCCACGCACCACTTGTATCTCCGATAGGGCCTCGGCAGGTGGTGTATAGTAACTTTCGGGATAGCCCAGGGCATCCGCGCTAATGTCATATCCATTTTGCCGAACGTTAAAATTGGCCGTCCTATTTGGATCCAATCCCCTACCCCCTATGTTCAATTGTAGTCCGGCATCACCATAATCAAAGATATTGAGCCCAACCACTTGATTATAGATTTGTCGCGGGTTATTGGCAGCAAGGTTTCCCGTAAGGTTTTCCACCAGGACCACTTCACTTTTCTTGCCGGCATAAATCGCAGTACCCTCGACCGTTTTTAGTTTTTGGAGTGCAAAAACCTTCTCCCGTTCCTGGGTAAGGGTAACCTCATCGAGCTGTTGTTCCCCAATGGGTTGTAGCCCAATTTCAACGTCCAATGCATCACTGAACAGCAACTCCCGCTCATATACCTGGAATTCCAGGGCAAAAACGATCAGGGTATATTTTCCTCCGGAAATATCGTTGAACAAAAAGCGTCCATCTTCGTCCGTCATCCGTAAAATCTGGGGTTCCTTTAAATAGACCTCGGCTTCCAGTATGGGCCTTCCATTTTGGTCCAAAACCCTTCCTGAAATTTGTGTTTGCCCTACTAAGGATAGCCCACAAAGCAAAATGACAAAAAAACTATATGCCCTTAATCTCATCTTCAAATGGTAAAATCCAATCTTTATGTTTGAACGATTCTTTTTCCTCGGTCAAATCCACCTCGGGATCAATCAAAGGTTTGCCCAATCTGCCGTTTAAGGCTACATAGCTCTCTACGTATATGGCAATATCCCCATGTCCCTGCCCTTCAAAGTGTTGTTTTAGGTAATGCGCATATTCCAAAATGAAATCAGGTTGAAAACTCATCTGTTTTTCCTGAAAGGGGGTCAAAAAATCCGAATTGTCCACATAGAACCATTTTCCCGTGACCTGATTCACAATTTTGAACTGGGCATAACCTGATTTCTCCATCAACATGACCCGCCATGAAAACCGATAACCCTCCTCTGTCCAAAACAGTTCCCCGGGATATCCCAGATAACGCCAGGGAAAGAGGAATTGAATCACAAAAAAGGCTATTATAATACCGTACTTTATGCTCTTCAGGGAATTTTTGGGATGTACCCACCGTTTTCCATTGTCAAAAACAGCCGTTGGGATCTTTAAAACCCTGGCGATTATGCTTAAGATCCTTTTGTGCAGTCCTACATCAAAAAAAATCAATGCCGACACGATCATAATGTAAGGGAACATGCCTATGGGAAAAAGTATCCTTGTCAGGACATGGAAGATAACGACCAGTACAAAGGCGAAATTTCTGGTGGGCTTCCATAACAATAGAAATGGGATGAGCAAATCGTAGAGGGCACCCCCCCAACTAAAGGCATATTGCACCCATTCCCGTCCCATTAGGGCACCAATAACGGGAATATCGAACTTTGCGGGCAACCAGATTTTTAAGGGCATGGCATCAAAAAGCCAATCGGAATTTAGTTTTGCCAAACCGGCATAGCAATAAACAATGCCCAACAAGAGCTTTATACAATCAACATTCCATTTGGGAATGTATTGATAACGGATCTTTTCATTCCATTTGGCGTCCAGCGAAAAGTAGCTTCCTGCAGGAAGGAAAATCATTAAAAAAGACAGTAGACTTATAAAATAGTAGTGGTTGAGATAGGTGGTCTTATCCATCAATTCAATGTACGTGAAGGATAAAAAGAAGGTAATCATGGCCACTCTATAGCGTAGTCCCAATGCGATAAAAAATGCGGCCAGGCCACAAATAAAAAAAAGGACGTACGTCCAGTTTCCTAAGGGTTTTATCCATTCAAAACCATAGTACGAAAAGTGAAAATCAGGTTCCAGGTACAGTTTTTCAATCCAACCGTAGGCCCAAAACCGAATGATGCTGGCCAACATCATGACACCAAAAAAAATACGAAAGACCGCCAAGGGGGCGGCCTCCGTATAGTGTTCAATATATTTTGAAAAGTGTACTGCCATTAATCACCGTCGGCATCCACAAAATCAATGCTAATGCTCATTGCGGAAACCATATCGACCTTTAAAAGGGGAACTGCTTTTTGTACTTCATCATAAGCGAGGAACATAGCAGCGGGACTATCTTCAATTTCAGTTTTAAAGGCACCCAAAGCAGAGACCATATCCCGCGCCGTATTGAACTGCACATTGATGAGCTCATCCAGTGCTTCTTCGTCTTTAAGCGTGTTTAGATTTTGGAGATAGGACGCCAGGCTTTCCCCGGTCTGAGCCGATCCAAAGTGTTTTCCATTAAAAAAACCTTGTACCGCATCCAATCCTTCCAAAAACAGCTCGTTGCTCAACCCTTCACTATAGTAGGCCTCAATGGTCTGGGGTGCCACAGTTCCCGTAAAAACACCCAATGGAATACCCATTTTGCCAGCCCTCAAAAACTTTTCATAGTAAAATATAAAATCATTTACGTAGCGATCTACGGAAGCCGTTGCCGAAGCTCCATCATTTTCCACAAAAGTATCACGATACCCATTTTGCCAGGCATCACGTACACTGGTCACCCTGGTCTCAATGTCGTCCATCGCATCCTGAACATAGGTGATATGGGCATCACCTGTAGTTGGGTCCGTATAGATCGCTACAATTTCCGTATCGGAATCCGCAATACCATTGAGCAGATAATCCAGGGCAGGAAACCCTTTGGTATCCCGATTGGAAGGTAGTTCAAAGTCGTAGGATCCACTGGCAATATGGCTTTCTATCAATTCAAAATCCGTTGGATAGGTATTGATGTTCAATCGCAGCCCATCTTCTTCCGCAGGACCTATTTCAAACATGGAAACATATTGCCAGCTTTTGTAGGCAGCTATCCAAGTTTGTCTCAGGTTGGTCAAGTTCGCTTCGTTCCTGTCATTTTGAAAGGTGTCAAATTCCGTTTTAAAAGAGGCAAAAGCTGTTAAAAACCCATTGTAGGACGGAATTATGATATTATCGGCCCAATTGGTCAACATCACCCCCCTTTCAAAGGTTACCGATGCCCCATCATCATCGGTCAAACCTAAATCATCATCAGCACCTCCATTCGTATCATCCGTACCATCTGAGGAGCAGGCCCAAATAAAAAAGGCCAGAAGTACGGGTAAGGTCCAAAAAAATCTCCTATTCATAACATTCTTTTAAAATTAAAACACGTCAAAACAAAGGACGCAAGCCGCAAATATATTGCATCCTTTGTTTATCCATTTCATAGCGTTTACAATGGTCCCATGACACTCAAGAATTAGTCTACCTCCGCAACGGTAAAAGTAAACTCGGCAGCGATGGCTTCAGCAACCGTATCCAGATTATCCGCAGTCACATTCCAGAAACCATTGGTTGGCGTATTGTAAATGGTATCCAAATATCCCAAAACCTCATCCCTTGAGAAATAGAACTCTGCAGCAGTACCGGGCATTCTTAAAAACTGTAAACTGTAAATAAACCCATATGCTTCAGATAAATCGTGGAAGGTAGTACCTGGCTGAGTGCCCCCTAAACCAGCTTTACCCGCTTTGAGATAGTGAATTGCCCTTACCGCAACCAGCATGGCAATTTTTTCCCGTAAGATGTCGGCTTGAGCATCCCGCTCATCGTAATCCTTATTTAGGATCGCCGTCCTACCTGCTTTGTAGGCATCAAAAATATCTTGGGCAATCCCTGGGAAATTCGCCTCAACATTGTCCAGGTATTTTGCTAAAAATTCATCCGGATTATCATCAACGGCATCTATGTCGGCTATTGGATTTTCACTATTGTCCACTACACCAAAGAAATAACCATAAGCCTCGTCCCAGTCATGCTCCATATCCGTGTAGTTCTGACCATCAACGATGACATCATTATCATTGTCGTCCTCAAATTGGGCCAATTGGTTGGGATTGGTGTAATTATTAACGATTTGATCTGCCACAAATGCGCCGGTCAAACCCTTGATAAAGGCTTGATCCAGTTCCAGTCCCCTTCCGTTTACGTAACGTGTTGAAGAGCCATCGGGCAATTGGCCTGCATTACCTTCGGTAGCTACTTGGTTCCAAAAAGGAAATACATCCTCAACCTGCTCGGTGATGTATCCATCAAAATCTGCTTTAATGGTAACTGAAGTCATGGACGGTGCCACCTGGCTGAAATAATAAGAGCCAGCAGTTTTATTTCGGATCTGCTTATCGGAAGCATTTAAATCAGCTTCACTGAAATTCTCCGTCCCCTGCTGGTGAGCAAAGGCCGCATCTATTTCTGCCTCTGTTGACGTATTGTCCCTTAATTTTGAGAGGACTTCACTTGCCATCAACAAACGAGTGGTTTGCCCACTAAAGCTAACTGTGGATTCCCCGTTGCGTTCAAAAACGTAGGTGGCAGGCACCGTAAAGTCCGGATCGATTGTGATGTCATCATTATCTTCATCATCCGAACAGGACCAAATCAGGGTCACTAGCAACAGGGGCAAAAAAAACTTCTTCATTTGTTTAAACTTATTTAGATTGATTAGATATAAAGGGACAAATATATCCAAGCCAACTCCAAATACAAACTTTATCTAGACTTATTTTAAATAATATTTTCATAAGGGATGATTTAAGAAGTGTGCGATTACCTGTTCACAAAACAAACTGCTATCTCTTTAAATTGAAGACTTCGGAACTGACTTAGTAACAATCCATCTTCAATTGGCCGTTATGTTCAAATTCGCTGAGGGATTTCCGAAGTATGGTGGCCGCCAATTCTTCCAAAACTTCCAGGACGGCATTTTGCATGGCCATGGAACCACAGATCATGAATACGCATCCTGATTCGAGTTTTGCGGCAAGTTTTTTTGCATCCTTTTCCAACAATCGCTGCACATATATTTTGTCCCTTTCTTCCTGGGATAACGCCAGATGGAAATCAGTCAGTTTTTTGGTGCGCAACGCCTCGTCCAAATACTCCTTGTAGATTGTTAAGGAATCCTTTGTTCTCCCTCCCCAGTACAGCTCAATTGGAATTTTTTTATGGTTTTCATCCATAATCCCCAAAAAAGGCGCAATACCGGTACCGTTTCCAATGCATATAATGGCCGGGGCATGTTTCGGAAAATGAAAATTATTGTTGTTTTTGATTCCTGCTACCAAGCTTTGATGTTCCACGACCCCGTTCAAAAAGGCAGACGAAATCCCAAACCCGTGTTTTTTAATGCTCAGAACCACTTCGTCCTTGTACCTGGCAATGGAATACCACCTGGGAATCCTATCTTCATCTGGGACATACTCCCATAAATCCCCCGATTGAAATTTAACTTTATTCAATGGTTTAAGGTGCAGAAGAAAGGTATCGTCCCCATTCAATTCAGTCTTTTTGACCACTTCGAACGATTTGGGTGGTATCCTCCCCGCCTTCTTTTTTGGAGGCGCAATCTGAATCCTTGTTCCCGTGGCCCTACCCCATTGCATTGCCCAGTCCTTAAAAGCATCAAAAGATTGGTTGTTGATTTTGTACAAGGGCACAATAGCGGTAAAGTTGGGCTGCGAAGCCAAAAGATTGTCCAGATCGATGGCAAACTGGCAATAATTGGGGTAGGTCAACGACCCAAAACCCACGATACTGTATTTCAAGGGTCTTTCAGGTCGAATCAACTCCAATAGGCCTTTAATGTTTCTGGCATTGGTAGGGGCTTCGCCTTCACCGTAGGTGGCGGTCAAAAAGAGTATGTGTTCCGCTTTCTTGTAGGTGGCATAGTCATTTATCTGCGAAACGAAAACGCTTTTTCCCACTTTTTCAAGGCCTTCTTCCAGGGCTTTTGCAAATGAATAGGTTGTTCCTGTTTCGGAACCGACCAAAATGATATGACTGCATTGGTCCTTATCCTTTTTGGTCAAGGTAACCTTGGAATTCTTTAATCGCTTCCGCCACATCACAAATCCGGAATAGCAAAAAAATAGAATGGACGTACTTGCCAATAGCAGCACCAGTGACCAAAGGATGGAACCCTGACCCGTATGGAGGGCCAGACTCCATTGACTGGCCAAAAAAGTAAAAGGATACGCTTGTTCACTTATGATTTCCCCTGTGTATTGGTGTACAAAAAGTTCCCTATCACTCAGCGAAAGTTCAAAATAGTCTTCGGGGAAGGTTGAAAACGGAAAGGTGACCGAACGTACCTCATCCAATTTGATGTCCTGAAACAAAGTAAGGTCTTTCGGTGCCACCGATATGTCCACATCGGTTTCGGGCTCCACTGGTCCGTGGGTGACTTTGGTAGCGGGAAGTAAGGAGAACTTTTCCGCGGATAAATACACTCCCGTAGCGGCCACAATCAAAATGGGGAGTAAAAACCATCGCCCCAGCAATACATGGTACCGCAATTCAAAATAGTCTTTTTGAACCTTGGAAAAGAGTTTTGCGGGTCCGCCCTGCCTTTTGATGATCAGGAGCAATCCCGTAATGGCAATTAGGCACAACAAAAAGGAGACCAGCCCCACAAAAAAGCGCCCCACTCCTTTCAAAAATAAGGAACGGTGCAGATTGGTGGTAAATTGAAAAATAGGGGACTGCGGTTCCGGTCTTCCTAATTTCTTCCCCGTTAGCGGGTGTACATAAATGGTCTCGCTATCTCCTGTTTTGTCAACCACATTGGCAACCAAAAAGTCATTGGCGTCGACTTCCAGGGTAAGGACCTCATCATATTCCTCTTGCAAGGCGGCCAGGCTTTCCGCCAGGGAAATTTTGGACAGTGCTTCCGGCCGATAGGGCTTTACGGCACTTTGCATGGGTTCAAAAGCCAGGATAATACCCGTAACAGAGGCCAAAACCAAAAAAAGGCCCGAAACCAGGGCCAATGTTAAATGACTGTACCTCCAGATAGAGATGGTCATGGATACAAGGGATTATTGCGGAATCATCCGAACGTAGCGGATGAAACCTTTGCCTTCCATTTTGGAGGTTAGATTCTCGGAAGTCAAATCAAACTCCACATCATCAACATAATATTCCTGATCTTCCACGGCCGATTCGAATCGGATGGTGTAGCCTGTATCTATTTTATCCTGTGGAATCTTTAAAACGGTCATCTTGCGTTGCCCTCCCGTCACTGTCTCACCTACAATCGCATCAATGTTCGGCCTTCGTATCCCATAAAGGTTTTTCCACCATTCCTCAATATCACGATACCACTCACTGTCATCGCCTTGCACATAGAGGGTTTCCACATAGTTTCCCTCTCCGTCCAAAATGGACACCACCACATAGGCCCCTTCACCTTCATAATTGATCAGTTGGATCATACATTTGTAGTTCACCGTCTCGGGAGCCTGGGTGAACGCGAGCAACCCCAAAAAAAGTACGCTCAGCGCATATCTAAAAAAAATCTTCATCCAAAGTATCCTTATCCGTTACAATTTTAAGAAATTCAGTTGTTCTTCCTGTTGTTGTAACAACTCGTTTTCCCTGGCCAAATCGTAAACGGTTTCCTTAAAATCGGTTTTTAGGCTCACATCCGCACCCTGGTCTATGAGATATTTCAGAATTTCGGTATTTCCCGTGGACATGGCGGCCAAATGTAATGCGGTATTGCCCTCATCATTTTTTTGGTTAATGTCCATATCAAATTCCTCCAAACGCTTTAGCAGGGAAAGGTTGTTCGCTTTGGCCGCAAGATGTAGCAAGGTGTTTCCGTCATGTTGTAGGTCGTTCAACCCTAAACCGGCCGCCTTCAATAGTTCCCATTTGGTTTCAAAGTCCTTCGGGTCTCCCGCATTATAGCTTTGTATAAGGTAATATGCCAAGGTATTGCCGGTCTTATCGGTTGCGGAAACATCAGCTTTTTGTTCCAAAAGGAATTTCACGACCTCCGGACGGTTTCTTGAAATGGCCAGGGCCAGGGCCGAACGCCCCTTTTTGTCCCGTACATTGATATCTTCAACGTATTCTCCCAAAAGCTTTACCACCTCCAAACTGTTGCCCCGGGAAGCATTCATCAAAGGAGTGGTCCCTTCCCCGTCCTGTGAATTGACATCCAATCCTTTTGCGATCAAATAGTGAAAAAGGTCTTCATTTGTATTGCGCCCCGATATCAAGTGTAAAAGATTTTTGCCCTCCTCATTCACCAATCCCGTACGAAGCGACAATCCTTCCAAGTATTCAAAGGCAGCCTTGCCATGCTGTTGGCCACGGGTCCCCTGAGCGGCCATAAACAGCGCATTTTCACCTTTCGTATTGGTGATTTTATAGTCCGCTCCCTTTGCTATCAAGGTTTCTAAAAGTGGGATATGACCACCCTTGGCGGCATATTGGAAAATTCCATTCCCATGTTCATCCACACTGTCCAAAGACAGCCCCTTCTCCACAAAATAGTTGAGGATATCAAAATTTTTGGCAAAGGAGGAAACCAATAAAAGTGCGTTGGCACCACTATGATTGGTAGCATTTATATTGGCTTGATGCTTCAAAAGAAAATCGTACAATTTTGGATTGGTCTGTCCGGTTACCGCAGCAAAATTCAGCACCGTATAGCCATGGGCATCCTCAATGTTTGCTTTGGCACCCCTGTCCACCAACCATTGCATCATTTCCAGATTGTCACGATAGGCTGCCCAGAAAATATAGGTTCGGCCATCATGGGTGATTTTATCCACCGCATTCCCTTTTTTGCCCAGAAGATGCTTGATGGTAGTATTGTCCACCTTTTCAATAAAGGCGTAGCTCACTGCATCGAACATATGTTCATTGAGCTCGGCAACATCATTTCCTGCTGCAATGGCCGCTTCAACTTCGGCAATGGATGGATTTCCTTTCCAAAAATCCCGCTGTAGAAAAACGTTCTGCTGGGCGACCAGGGCGAATGTAAAAAGGAAACCAATCAATGGCAATACTCTAGCTCGCATCCTATTTACTTTTTGAAGCGTCGCCTATTGCTTCCTTGGACACAAAAGATTCTATTACATTGGCAATGTCCTCTTTTTTCACCATTTTTTCATCAAAAAGGTGCTTGTACAATACCTTATTGTCCACTTTCTCCTTTAGGGTCAAGTCCGTATTTCGAGCATAGACCTCATCCCATTTGGAACGGACCATGGCCCATTTGTCATAGTGTTCCACCCACCAATCCGCAGCAGCCTGGCATCTTTCATCCGGAACTTTTACATAGGTGTTGTATCCTTTTTCTTTGGCCAACACAAAGTCATCCTCACCCCCTTTGCGCATTACTTTTGCATTATCCTGATCATGGACCCATCCTTCTGAAGTGATTTCATGGCGATTTCCCCTCATGGTAATATTGTAATCCGCACGTTTGGTGTATTCCCTTCGCGGAAGGGGTGCCGGGGTAGTATTTTCCCAGTAGCTCTTGCCATCTACATGTACCCATGTAGCACTGCCTTCGTAACGGGGACTATCATCTACTTGAAATACTTTTTGGGTCCATTGCCCGGATACCTCATTGGCCTCCTTTTTTTCAAAGGTCCAATTGTTATCCCCGTTATAGAGGTATAAATCGGTGTTTTCATACAACCAATCCTGTCTCCAGTGTTTAACGATATAGGGTTTGGAGGGATCACCAACCTGTAAAATATGTTGTATGGCAATCTTATCATCCGTATCGGCAACCAGTTGGGCCCATTCCAATCCCTTGTCCACTTTGGTCTCGGAAGGCTTGTACAAAGAATCCTGACTATAATTAAAGGTTTCGGCAAAGTTGAAGGTAACTTCAAAGCAACCACACATGTCTTTAATGGCCTTTTTGTCCATTTCCTTTTTATCCTGTGCCTGTAAAACCACAATAAATAGGAGTGTCAAGGCAGAAATTAGGTGTACTCGTTTCATACTGTTGATGATTGTTTTGTTCGTATTGTTAAAATGAAAATTAAAATTATTCTTATTTAGACTGATTCAAAATAAACTATATATTTGTGTCAAATTTAATCAGGAATGAGTCTAAATAAAAATAATTTTTCAATTATTTTTTTTCTTTTGGGGGGTATCCTTCTAAGCGCACAAAGTTCTCAGGAAAAGGACTCCATTGTTACCGAAAGACTGGAAGAGGTTGTGGTTACTGGGGAGAGCCAAGTAATGTCGTTAAGTAAAAAATTATTTACGGTCGGGGTTATTGATCAAAAAGGGATATCACGATTGGCGGGAAACAACTTAGCGGATGTACTTACCCAAAACCTGAATATCACCATTGTACCCGATGCATCAACCGGCAAATCTACGGTAAGCATGTTCGGTTTGGATGGTGAATATGTAAAAGTATTGATTGATGGTATCCCCATAGCCAGTGACAATGGTATTGGTAACAATATAGATATTTCGCAAATTAATCTTGAAGATGTGGAACGGGTAGAAATCATAGAAGGTTCTGCCGGGGTTTTATATGGTGACAATGCTGTGGCAGGGGTTATTAATATTGTTACCAAAAGAGGTATTGAAGGCGACCATACATGGCAGATACAAAGTTCTGTACAAGAAGAGACCATAGGCAGTGAATACTCCCTTTTTGACCGGGGCAGACACATTCAAAATGTAAAGGTCAGCAACCAAATAAGTCCGGCCATATCCTATACCCTTGGTGCTTCCAGAAATGATTATGCTGGCTTTTATAATGACTTTCAGGGTAGGGATTACGTGAACATTGAGGACAATCGTGTTGTCAATGATGGACTTCGGGGGACGGAATGGAATCCAAGGGAGCAAGTCACCTTGTTTGGAAACTTTAATATGAGCCTGGGCAAACACAGGATATTTTACAAACTACAGTATTTTGATGAATCCCTTACCATATATAACCGTACGGTAAATGGCAGGTTGGATTCCAATACTGGTGCCGTTAACCCAACGGCACTTGATGAAGACTACAATACCCAAAGGTTGATGAACAACGTAAATATTTCAGGTCCCTTAAAAGGTTCAACCACCTATAATGTATCGCTCTCCCACCAAAACCAAAAACGCTATTTCGAACAGTATGTGTATAACATTCTCCAAAGGGGTATCGAATCCTATACTGCAGATGACCTGAACCAATCCAGTGATATTCTGTATTCCAAAGGTTTTATCTCGAATATGATGCCCAAATCAAAATTCTTCAATCTACTTGTGGGTTATGAGTTTACACGACAGCAGGGTTTTGATGCGATTGCCACAGGTGCCTTTTCAACTGATGTTGTAGAAAATACGTTGGAAAACTACGACTTCTTTGCCTCTGCCGACCTTAACCTCAATGACAAATTATCGTTTTATCCAGGGCTTCGATCGGTCAGCAATTCCCAATTCGGAAATAAACTGGTATGGTCACTTTCTTCCACCTATGACTTTTCAGAGACTTCAAAACTAAAACTAGCCGTAGGTTCAGCATTCAGAGCGCCCAACTTTACAGAGCTCTTCTTCTTTTTTGTGGATGCCAACCATAATGTTCGGGGCAATCCCAATCTTAATCCCGAAGACGGGATATCCATATTCCTGAATGCAGACCATCTTTTTAAAATTGGTGAGGACCGTCCTTTAAAATCTACTCTTACTTCCTTTTACTACGATATCGACAATAGAATAGCTTCGGTTGCCGACACCGATGAAGACGGCAGGGCCCTCTTTACTTTTGGTAATGTTGATTTTCAAAGAATACTGGGCTTTTCATTGACCAATAAAGTGACTTTCAATAATTGGCAGGCAGGCCTTGGAGCAAGTTATATAGGGCAATCCACCGCAGTGGATGAGACAGCGGATGAAGACTTTGGTTATTTATGGAACCTTAATCTGCAATCAACTTTAACGTACACGATCCCGGAGATAAAAACATCCTTATCCGCCTTATTAAAATATACTGGAAGGACACAAAACATTATTCAAGGGGATAACGGCCTTGAAATTGGCCAAACCGATGATTTTACCTGGTTGGATGCCTCAGTGCGAACAACCGTTTTTAAAAACTTTGATGTTACCCTAGGTGCCCGAAACCTATTGGATATCGTAACCGTCAATGCAACCGATATTCCTGCCGGCACCCATGGCGTATCGGGTGGCAACAACCGATTGTTCGGTAACGGTAGATCCTATTTTTTAAAACTCTTATACACATTAAACCTTAATTAAGAATTATGAAAAAGTATTTTTATTTGAGTGCTATTGCGCTTCTGTCCATCATAACTTCATGCAGTGATGATGATGGTGAAGATTTGATAGATTTTACGGTATCCTTCAGCAGTGCCACCGTAAGCTTGGGCGAAACCGATGCAGAGACGGCAATCACCCTATCCTTTTCAAGGGCAGCAACCGAAGCGGGTACCATAACCGTATCGTATACGGGTGAAAATGCTGCCTACGGTACGGACTTTACCACCTTGCCGGCAGGTGGCAACGGTACTATTTCGGTACCTGTGGTTGTTGGCGCCCTTGGTTCCACCATTACCTTTACCAAATTACAGGATCCCATTGAAGGCACCACCAAATCCGTTGCGCTTTCCCTAAATGGTTATGATGTGCAAGATTGGTCCAATGGCACAACCACATCATCCACAGTGAGTTTTACGCCCATTGCCGCTACAGGTGGTGTTGTGGATGCGGAACAAGGAGGTTCCAATCAACCAAACCAGGTCTATATTGATTTAAGCTCAAACACCCAGACGGCCGTTCGCAGGGATGCCTGGGAGATTGCCTTTTATGGTGGTACGGAGAATAGGGTCTTTTTAAATTCATCGCTCCTGGTGGCCGCAGCAGAATTGGATGGTATAACCAATATGCTTTCCATCACAGAGGACAGCAACCTTACCGCTCCAATGGAGCTGAACTCCTTCGATCAAGCATTCCAGCCCATTACGGTCACCGTAAATACCGTTGGGGAGTTGGTAGCGGGTTTACCCGTTTCCTATCCGCAATACGGCAACGTAGCCGAAAACCGTGTATTCACCGATAACCAAGAAGGGACACTTGAAGGAACGGCCTTTGCTGAAATTTCCACAACGGCCGAGCAAAACAATGTCTACATTGTCAGTCTTGGAAGTGAAATTCCCACGGAGCCCGCCGAGATTGGATCAATTTCAACTACAGGTGAGAACAGGGGCTTTATGAAGGTTCGGATTCTAAGTGATGGCAATAGCTATACGGTTCAATATGCTGCCCTGAACGAAACTTCAAACTTTTCTGAGGTTACCATTCAAAAGGATGACAGCTATAATCTCATTGCTTTTAGTTTGACCGAAGGACAAGTTGTTAATGTTGAGCCTGAAAAAGGGAATTGGGATCTTAATTTTAGTGGGGTGTTCTCCTATTATGGGGCCGCAAGCTTTGGAGGTCCACCAACGATAGCCGGGGTGACCTTTTCTGATTATGTGCTTCACAACACTTTGGGAGGCGTTGGATTATATCAAGTAACCACCAAAGATGCTGATGGCAATGCCACCGATGCACCCTCCTATACCAATTTCAGCAGGGCCGATGTCGTTGAATCGGAACTCGTATACAATGACCGAGCAATTATTGGTAGCGGATGGCGTAGTGTTTTTGGCGTAGCTGCAGTTAGGGACGACAGGTATTTTGTTTTAAAGGACGCCGATGACAATTACTATAAACTATTGTTTACCGCCTTCACCAACGATCAGGGAGAACGGGGATTCCCGCAGTTCACCTACGAACGTCTGTAAAAAAGCATAATGGCCCATGTTTTTATCCATTGCATAGGACCATTTACGTTCAGTTTTTAGTTTGAGTTAGTTAGGGACCGGGGGCCTATGTAAGGCTTTCGGTCCTTTCAAAAAACCGGCAACCATGGAATTACTTTATCAAAACAGCTACGGCGCATCCTACAAAATAGAAAACGCTCCAAACCCCATCTGTACCGTTCAACTTATTGTAGATTGTATAGGGCTTTTTATGTCCGAAGCGGATTTGGCCCACCTTCTTGAGGTCGTGAAAGCGTCATATGAACCCTGTTTTTGTGAGGAATGTAAGGGAACCCAAGGCAAAAAGATATGGTCCACCAGTCCATTCCACGATTTGGCCCTAAAAGTTGATGCAACCATTCTTAAAGAGCTGGAAGATCTTATCTTAGGGACACAATTCTTATTGAATATGGATGAAACCTTGAAACAATACCGCCTTAAACCTGACCAGAGGTAACCCTTGGGCGGAATTGTATTCAAGGTGAATTAAACTATAAAAGCTTTCAATTAGGTTTTCGTAAAATTGACTGCCGCTAGTTTAATGCTTAACCCCTCTCCTGAGAGGGGTTTTGTTTTTTAGGCCAAAGTCCGTTCAAAATCAGTGTGACGAGTTTTGGAGCTTTCAATCCAGATTTCCCAGTCGCAAAACTCCTTCGAAATGACAATCGGAATCAGAAAGTCATTTTGAATCGACCCTGGTCGAAGCCGAAGGGGCAGTGTGAAGAAATCCTTAGGTGCTATTTTTTAGATTTCTCAGTCGTAAACTCCTTCGAAATGACAATCGGAATCAAAGAGTCATTTCGAACCGCCCTTGAGCGAAGCTGAAGGGGAGGGTGGGAAATCTCTTTTAAAACCTAAAATTCAAATCATTCATTGGAGAGAATCCCCAGTTTTTTTAGGGTTTTTACCTATTGATTTTCAACTGTTTAACCCATATCTTGGTAGGATTAATTAGCTTCTTCCAAAAAATATATAAGCGTATAGTGGAGATATTATTAATGATTATATATTCGTTATTAGCTTCAAGTTTGACGAAACGCAACAAAAGCAAGAAATGCCAGAAACCAAAACTGATTTAAGTGGCCTTAATGAAAAACAAAGACAGGCTGTAGTTAGCGAATGTAAACGGTTACTTGTTTTGGCAGGCGCGGGCGCGGGAAAAACCAAAACTCTGCTGCAAAAGCTAATCTATCTCATAGAAGAAAAAGGTGTTAATCCGAGCAACATTTTAGCAATCACTTTTACAAAAAATGCTGCCAACGAAATGCTTGATAGATTAATCATTTCCGCAGACGACACTGAAGAATATGCCGAAATTTTAGCCGACAAAAACCGAACTACAAAAGAAAAAGACACTGAAAGGTATTTTTTCACTAAAAAACACAAATGGATTGACAATTTAACCCTTAAAACTTTTCACAGTCTTTGTTATGGAATAATTCGAAACTTTGGAGTAAATGAGTTTGCCAAATACTCGGCAACAGAAACAGCTTTTGAGGTTATTCATAAAATCCTCATTGAAAACTGCGAGTCCAACGAGTATCTGCTCGATTTGAAAAGATACATTTTGGATTATATGATTGACAAAATCCATATCGAAAAAGACAAACGCCTTTCCCTCCCAAAAGATGGCAAGTTTTATACAACTCTGAACGGAACAAAAGTCCGTTCCAAATCAGAACAATACATTGCCGATTGGCTTTATCGCCATAGTATCAAGTTTGAATATGAGCCAAATGTAAATTTTAGGGATTTTGACTTTCGCCCAGACTTCTACATTCCAGAAGCCAATTTGTATATAGAACATGTTAGTCAAAAGAGTTATCCTACAAAAGGGAAAGAGCAACAATTTAACAAAGCAAATAAATTGCTTGTAAAAACATTTGAGCACCAAACAAGAGATACTGCCCTATTCAATTTGGCTTTAGAAAGAATTGTAAAAAATCGACTTCCCTCAAACTATCACTTCTCAACTGCCCTATCATTTGAAGAAGAATTCAAATCATATCATAAAGAGGTTAAGGATTTTCTACGCCAAACAATGCGTGTGATTGATATGGTCAAGGTTGAGAATATTCCCCTTAAAACAGTTTTAGAACAATCACAAAAAGACCAACACGAAAGAGTTCGAGACTTCTATAAACTTGCTATTCCAATCATTGAGCAATATCAGTCTTACTGTACCAATAAATCATATCTTGACTTCAACGACATGATTACAAAGACTATTTCACTGTTCAAAAATCACAGCGAAATAGCAAACAAATTCAAAAGAAAATATGTTTACATTCTTGTAGATGAATTTCAAGATGTAAACAATCTGCAAGTAGAATTAATAAAACTTCTACTAACAGACTACAACCAACTTTTCTGTGTTGGGGACGATTGGCAAAGCATTTATGGCTTCAGAGGTTCAAATGTGGACTATATTGTCAATTTCAAAGACCATTTTAAGGATTCACAAACCATAAAATTAAGTATGAATTACAGAAGTACCGAACACATCGTTGGTGCAAGTAATGAAGTAATCAAACACAACAAATTCAAGGTTGACAAAGACGTTCGTTCAAACAAAAAATCAAGTAGTAAAATCCATATTTATGCAGGCAAAAATGAAGCTGAAAATATTGAATATGCACTTGACGAAATCAATAAACTAAAGGATAAAGGATACACAAAAGAGGACATACTATTCCTATATCGCAGGAGCAAAATGTATAGTCCATATTTTGAACGATTTAAGCAAGAGCGAGTATTTGTCTCAGGTAAGACAATCCATGCTTCAAAAGGACTTGAAGCAAAAGCTGTTTTCATTATAGGATTGACCGAAGGGAATGGTGGATTTCCTGACATTTGGATGGAGGACAGGATTTATCAAGTAATTAAGGAATCCAATCACGATTTGTTACTTGAAGAAGAAAGACGTCTTTTTTACGTTGCAATAACCAGAGCAAAGGATGATTTATTTCTGATAACGGAAAAAGGAAATGAATCTAGTTTTTTAAAAGAAATTCCTGATGACTTTACCTTTAAAACAAGTATTCCATTCAAATCGGTAATAGAAGAAATAACACTTTGTTTGAATTGTAGTAACCGATTGGATGAAGGCTTCGCTTTCTGTCCATATTGTGGCGTAGAACAAAATTTAGATAAGTAAAAACCAACAACTAACAATGGCTATCAGCAATTGCTTGTTCTCGCCAATCTTTCGACTACGCTCAGGACCGGCTTATGGTAAGCCTTTCGGATTTTAAGTTTAGTGTATACTTGTAAAGTTAAACGCTAACCCAACCTTTACACGAATCCTTTCGCCTTCCTTTAAACTAAGGTTACCCGTATTTCACTATATTCCCTTAAAATTCAACACCCAAAGAAATCGATGCAACCAAGGATTGTAATACTGGAGGAGAAAAAGTTACTAGGCCAAAAGGTCAGTATGAGTTTGACCAACAATACCACCGCCCAACTTTGGAGTCAATTTGCGCCACGGATCAAGGAAATTCAACACAGGGCCTCAGCAGACAAGATTTCAATGCAGATTTACCCTCCTAACTATTATACGCAGTTTAGTCCTACAACCCCGTTTGAAAAGTGGGCCACGGTTGAGGTGACCTCTTTTGAAGCTATTCCCAACGGGATGCAAACCTTTGTTGTACAAAAGGGCTTGTATGCTGTTTTTGACTATAAAGGGTCAAGTGCCGATTCTTCCATCTTTCAGTACATTTTTTCGGAATGGATTCCCAATTCCGACTATGCGGTGGATGACCGACCTCATTTTGAAGTCCTGGGCGCCAACTACAAAAACAACGACCCCAATTCAGAGGAAGAGATCTGGATTCCGATACGACCAAAGGGGAAAATCCGCCCCTAAGCCTGCTTTTGTATGTGCCTTAGGCGTCTTTTGAGTCCTAAGATTTTGCTATATTCCCATGGCATTCGCTGATCAGGCTTTGGCCTTAAGGCTATCCACCCTCGGGTCATGAGTGTCCAACCTCACCAAAAAACGGAACCATGAAAAAAAGGTACCAACAACTTGTTCGATGGCTAAAAGCCCAAGTCACAACCATTACCCCGGGAAATACGGCCTTAAAAGGGGCCACATTGGGGCTATTGACCATTACGGCCTTGCTGTGGATCCTTTTTGCTTTTGGCGTTTTCTCCAACATTCAAGACGGATGGGTTCTTTTGTTTTTTACTGCCTTTGCGGTGGTGGCCATCCTTGTGGGCTATCTCTCCAGAGGACTACTAAAATGGTTGGGGAATTTCCATAGGGGCTACCAACTGGCACTTTTGATAACAGTGCCCCTGCTGATCATCATGAGTTTTGAATGGATGGCACCCACAATACTGGCCATATTGGCCTCACTTCTCGGGGCGGCTATTCTGGTATTAAGAAAAACGGGCTTTCAACAGTTATCCCCACGAAAAAAAGGGGTTACCCTTTTGGGACTGGTCATTGGGTTGGGCGGTTTCATTACCCTGGTAATTCTGTATGCTCGGGTTGGCTTTGACGTGGACCCTATAATCAACGCAGCTACATCTGTCGACACCACCGTATCACCCATTAAGGCACCTTCTCCCGCCGAAAAAGGGCCTTATGCCGTAAAAACCTTGACCTACGGAAGTGGTAAGGACCGTCACCGACCGGAATTCGGTGAAGCCGTAACGCTAAAAACAGATTCCGTGAACGGTATTCCCTTTATTGATGATTGGGATCGTTTTGGAGGTTGGTGGCGAGAAAAATATTGGGGTTTTGACTCCAGGTCGCTGCCTTTAAATGCCCGGGTTTGGTATCCCGAAGGGGAAGGTCCCTTCCCATTGGCCCTGATCGTTCATGGCAATCATAGCATGCAGGACTATTCTGATATTGGCTACGGATACCTTGGCGAATTGCTCGCTTCCAAAGGCATAATTCTAGCATCGGTGGATGAGAACTTTATCAATGGGTCCTGGTCCAATATCTTTGGGGGACTGGACAAGGAAAATGATGCCCGGGGATGGTTATTGTTGGAACACTTAAAACAATTTCATAAATGGAACACGACCGAAGGCCATCCTTTTCATCAGAAAATCGATACGACCAACCTCGCCTTAATTGGACATTCCAGGGGTGGCGAGGCGGTGGCCCATGCGGCAATGTTCAACACACTTCCCTTTTATCCAGACGATGCCTCCGTAGCATTTGACTACAACTATGCCATCAAGTCCATTGTGGCCATTGCCCCGGTCGATGGGCAGTACAAACCGGGAGCTACCCGAACGGCCATTGAAAACGTCAACTATTTTGTAATCCACGGGGCGCAGGATGCGGATGTCAGCTCCTTTATGGGGTCACAGCAATACGAACGTGTAAAATTTAAGGATAGCCTGTATCATTTCAAATCAGGGGTATATGTGTATGGGGCCAATCACGGGCAATTCAATACCAGTTGGGGCAATAACGATACCGGCAATCCCTTTACGGGGCTGCTGAACTTGAAACAATTGCTGTCCAGCGAAGACCAGCTAAAAATAGCCGAGGTGTATATCGGTGCCTTTCTGGATGTCACCCTAAAAGACAAAAAGGAATATTTGCCCCTATTTGTAGACGCAAGAAAGGGTAAGGATTGGCTTCCTGAAACCATCTATTTAAGTCAGTTCGAGGATTCGAATTTGAAGTTGGTGGCGAATTTTGATGAAGATTTTGATGTATCCACCATCACCCTGGAAGGAGGGCAAATCAGCACTGAAAACTTAACGGTTTGGCGGGAACAGGAAATCAAGCTCAAGTGGCAGGAAAAGGGAGGTCGGGCACTTTTTGTGGGTTGGGACTATGATTTCGAAAAGAAAGAGCAAACCATGGAATCGGTGGCAGATTCACTGCTGGCAAGTTATACCATCAGTCTATCCCCTACCGCAATTGATTCTACGGGGGTATTGGTTTTTTCCCTGGCCGAATCCAAAGAAAAATCCAACCCCAAAACCGAGGGCAAATGGGTAAAGGGCCTTGAAAACGGAAACAATACCAATGAAGAAGAAGAGGAAGAGGATACTGAAGACGAGGATGAAGAGGATGAAGAGGATGAAGAGGATGAAGAGGATGAAGAGGATGAAGATGAAGACGAAGATGAACCCAAAGCACCTATTGATTTCACCATTCAACTGAAAGACTCCCTGGGGCAACAAATGGCATTCCCGCTGAGTACATTTTCGCCGTTACAACGAACCATTGAGGTCATGATTTCCAAAACAGGGTTCCTTAAAGACGACAAAGAATCGGAAAAGGTATACCAGACCTTTTATTTTCCCTTTGAAGAACTTCAAAAAGCGCATCCCGATTTTGATTTCACCCGTATCGAGACCTTACGTTTTGTGTTTGATAAAAATGAAAACGGGGTGATTTCAATAGATAATATCGGCTTTATGAAGCGTTTGTGATCATTGAACATGGTGCCCACTAGGGTGCAAATTTAAAATTGTCCTTGATTTCCCGAAGTACTGAAGATAAATGTTCAAATACCATTTTGTTCTCAAATCGTAATACAGTATATCCAAGTGCCTCTAGATAGGCATCCCGATTGGCGTCCTTCTCCTCCGCTATGGGGTTCTGATGCACTTGACCATCCAATTCAATAATCAGTTTTTCCGAAGCACAGTAAAAGTCAACAATGAAATGGTCTATACTGTGTTGTCGCCTGAATTTTCTCCCGTCCAGCTTCTTATGCTGCAACTGTTTCCAAAGAAATGCTTCCGCCGTGGTCAGGTTTTGCCTTAAATCTTTCCGATGCTGACGCAATTCAGGTTTGTTATGCTTTTTCATGGTTGGACCAAAACTAGCAAAAACAAAAAACTCCTTTCCCTAGACAGGGAAAGGTGGCGTTACAGTGGAACGCCGGAAAGGGTGGAAAAACAATCCCTTCCGTCTTGCTGCCCAGCAGCAATCCACCTTCCCTTGACCAAGGGAAGGAACTGTTTGATATGTCCAAACAGGCATCACCAATAATGAACATGGTCTATACTGTGTTGTCGCCTGAATTTTCTCCCGTCCAGCTTCTTATGCTGCAACTGTTTCCAAAGAAATGCTTCCGCCGTGGTCAGGTTTTGCCTTAAATCTTTCCGATGCTGACGCAATTCAGGTTTGTTATGCTTTTTCATGGTTGGACCAAAACTAGCAAAAACAAAAAACTCCTTTCCCTAGACAGGGAAAGATGACGTTACAGCGGAACGCCGGAAAGGGTGGAAAAACAATCCCTCCGCTCACAGCCAAGCTGTGACCACCTCCCTTTTCTAAAGGAAAGAACTGTTTGATATGTCCAAACAGGCATCACCAACAATGAAATGGTTTATACTGTGTTGTCGCCTGAATTTTCTCCCGTCCAGCTTCTTATGCTGCAACTGTTTCCAAAGAAATGCTTCCGCCGTGGTCAGGTTTTGCCTTAAATCTTTCCGATGCTGACACAATTCAGGTTTGTTATGCTTTTTCATGGTTGGACCAAAACTAGCAAAAACAAAAACTCCTTTCCCTAGACAGGGAAAGGTGGCGTTACAGCGGAACGCCGGAAAGGGTGGAAAAACAATCCCTCCGTCAAGCTGTGACCACCTCCCTTTTCTAAAGGAAAG